>CABPYL010000067.1 GCA_902461565.1 uncultured Porphyromonadaceae bacterium | reverse complement strand
TCGTGTTTATCAACCTATTTTATCCTGAAAAATTTGCTCAAATCATAAGAATATGAAACAGACTATACAGATAAAACGTGCATACGATGCCGCCTCGGCAGAAGATGGATTCCGGGTATATATCGACAGGCTATGGCCCCAGGGCCTCTCTCACGAAACGTTCCATTACGACCATTGGGAAAAACAGATATCACCGTCGACAGAGCTTCGCGAGTGGTTCCACACCGACATGAACGGCCGATGGAATGAATTTGTAAAAAAATACAGAGCCGAGCTTGAGACCAACCCGGCGTTTGCCGCTTTCAGGCAAGAGCTGTCAGACAAATCTACAGTAACGCTGCTCTACTCGTCTCGCGACCGCGAACACAACAACGCGATAGTTGTCAAAAACGCGCTGGAAAGTAGATAACAATCACGAGAGGTGCTCGCCTCGCAGCGTATAAATGCGCCCGCTATGCGGCGACAGCAATGCGCGCATCGCCGGGACAGCACCGTTGCGTGCCGTGCGAATGAACGGCCGGAAGAAGATATTGGCCAAAGGATCGTACCAGCGGTGCATCGTTATCATGCCGGAATTTACTATACCCGGATCACAACAGTTTACTCGGACACCACGTCGCCCGGCTTCGTCGGCAAGATTCAGAGCATAGTCGGCAATTAGTTTTTTCGACAGCGCATACGTTTTCAGTTGCCCGAAAGTATGCTCATTAACCGAATCGGCGGTATCGTCCTTCGCTACGAATTTACGCGTTATCGAGGTAGTGAACACCACTCCCCCACCCTTCTCTACCTGAGGCAGGATGGCATTGTTGAACAACATGGTGTTGAAATAATTTACATTCAACGTGGTTTCTGGGCCGTCGGGGCTGACCGAATAGTATCGGCACATTATCCCCGCATTGTTTACCACTCCTGCAAGCTTTTTTCCAGCCAATTTACCGATGGCTTCTTTCACCGAACGGGAATCGTTGAGGTCCAACGGAATATATGACAATTCAATGCCCGGAATTTCGTTTCGGATTTCAGACGCAAGCACGCTGAATTTCTTTTCGTTGCGGCACGGAAGAATCATCGGATGCCGCAGTCGTGCGATAGCGCGCACTATCTCCTTTCCAATTCCACCCGTAGCACCGGTTACTATCACCGGCAATCCTGCAGGCAACACTATGTTTTCGGTATTTTTCATGACATTCGGTCGAGCAGACGGTGTTTCACCATCATGCGCACAGGTGTAGGCATTATGGCAACAAAAAATATTGAAAAGCGGTTCAGCATGCCGTTGATATATTGTCTGCGTCCTTTCAGCATTCTGTCGATGGCTTTTCTTGCAAAAGTTTCCGGACGTGCGAGCACGCCTATGCCCACGGCAAAACGCTTCAGATGTTCGGGCAGTCCGAAAAGATCTGTGGCAATTCCTCCCGGGCAGGCAACAGTTACGCTTACGCCGCTATCGCGTAGCTCATAGTACAGAGCGCGACTGAAAACACGGATGTAAGCCTTCGTGGCAGAATAGAGCGCAATGCCCGGCATCGGCATCCAACACGACATCGACGACATGTTGAGTATTCGTCCCGACCCACGTTCGGCAAAACATATGGCGAATGCACGGCTCAGTTCCGTAACGGCCCGTACATGCAGATCAATAAAACACCGCACTTTTGCCGCCTCTGTAGTCCGCACTTCCTTGAATGAGAATATTCCCGCATTGTTAATAAGGTAATCCGGAGCTAAAAAGCGGGCGTCAAGGAATTCAAATACCTTTGCGACACAATCGTCGGATGTTAGATCGCAGAAAAAAGGATAGGTATTAACACCAAACTCGGCGGCTATATCATCGGCACACTGCTCCAGGCTCGCCTGATTGCTAACCATCACAATGTTGCAGCCACGACGCGCAAGTTCCCGGCAAAAACACAAACCGATACCGCTGCTCGCACCTGTAACAAGTGCCAATCGCTCTTTGCAACTGTCCATATCAGCTGTTTCTTCTTCTGATTTCTTCGATCTCTTTCAGAATTTTCGGAGGCAGATCCTTGCAATGTTGATGGCATGCCATCTCGCGCGAATACATGCGCGCAATACAGTAATTTATATGCTCGCAAGGTGATTTGTGGTTTTCCTCGCGACGCATGCGGTCTACAAAATCCGGTTCGTTGAGCAGCGCCCGGCCCATCTGGACAAAATCGAAGCCCTCGCCATCGAGTACTGTATCGGCATTCCCGCGCGAGCAGACACCGCCTACGTATATCAGTGGCAATTTCAACTCCCGGCGGAATACACGGGCATCTTCGAGAAAATAGAGCTCCTTGAACGGAACGGAAGGTATCATCATCTTGCCACATAACCGCACGCCGTATTTCAGCCAGAGCTGCTTCATGTAGTACGTCATGGAATATATCGGCATCTCGCCGCGCATCACATACATCGGAGCCTTGCTTACAAAGCCGCCCGAAAGCACAATTCCGTGTACGCCGTGCTGCTCTATCCTGCAAGCGACTTCCAGACAGTCATCTATTTCAAGACCACCACGAAAACCGTCGCGCATATTCGTTTTAACAACCACACCCATATCATTGCCCGCAGCTTTCATAACCTCATCGAGGCACATATCCATAAACTTCATGCGGTTGGCAAGCGAACCGCCGAAACCGTCGCGGCGCCGGTTGGTATATGGAGAAAGAAACTGCGAAATCAGATAGCCATGCCCGGCATGAACCTCCACACAGTCGAAACCCGAATCGCGCGCCAGACGCACGCCATCACCGAAATATCTTGCTATATCAGTTAGTTCGTCAGGCTTTAATCCCCGGCAGAACGTCGGCGAATACAAATTGAATCCTGTTGTGGCACCAACGGGCATCCCCCCGGCAGTCGAGCGATGCGTCATATTGCCGCAATGCCCAATCTGGATAGATGCTTTGGCACCCTCGGCGTGTATGCGGTCGGTAATATCCCGCAACTGAGGAACAATCTCGGGCCGAAGCCATAACTGGGTTGTGAACGACAGCGCCGAGCGACAGACGCCCGCATAGGCCAATGTCGTCATGCCCACACCGCCACGTGCAACCGATACATGATAGTCGCGCAACATGTCCGTGGGCGAATAGTTCCTGCCCATACCCTCGAAAGCAGCCGATCGAATCGTACGGTTGCGCAACTCCACCGGCCCAATTTTTCCTGGTGTGAATAATTTCATATCGTGATGTTTAATATATATACGGGATAATATATTTACGCTTCAGCGACTTGTATTCTTCGCCGAACTCGCACTCATATCGACGGTGTATTGCCTTGGCCCGCGGAGCAAGATTGGCGAATGTCCAGACAGCGAAAGCCACACCACCAAGACTCCATGTAAGAATAGCATACCCTGTCCATTCAATGAACTCGCCGAAATAATTTGCCGAAGCTACATACCTGTACATGCCACCCCGCGGAATATAATGCCTTGTGTCGCCAGGTTTACGGAGCGAGCGCACAATACTGTCGGACTGAATATTAATAGCCATCCCGGCAAAAAATATTATCGTACCCGCAATGAACTGCGGTGACCACAGCCACGAAACCGGATAACAATCCGCCGGCGACACATAAAATATCCATCCGCCTATCATATAGGCATTTATAAGATTGAACAGAATGCCCATAGCAATGATTGCAAGCGGCATCCGGCCCTTTCCCTTTATCAGCATAGGAAAAATGAAGCTGCGCTGAAAATAATGGAGCAAAAACAGCAGCACCATCACAACCGGCGCAAGCTCCGTACGCCGCGCACTGCACAGCCACAGCAGAAGCATCGCCACGAATACAGGAGCCTCCATAAGCACCCAACCCAGGCGATTCCCCACCGTAGATCCCCAACGACGGGAATACATCATTCCATAACCGGCAGTAACAAACTGCAATGCGACGAACACCACGACAGCTAACGCAAGCATGGTACAGACAACGCAGAAATAAAAATCGTGAGAGAATAAGTTTTCCATGCTACAAAGATACACCTAATTTATGTTCCTATGCCTATTTTGTTAATTTTTTTGCAATAAAAAAGGCCGCGACTTTGGATCGCAGCCTTTCAGTTCCGCCGAATGGCGTGTTATGCTATTGCTTCTTTGATTTTGGAGACGATGTAGCGGACGTGGTCGTCGGTT
>CABPYL010000066.1 GCA_902461565.1 uncultured Porphyromonadaceae bacterium | reverse complement strand
CCGGCTGCGCGTTGCGCGCACGCCAACGGCGCTCGTGGAGCCATAGTACAAGCCCCACAAGAACTATCGACACAAGGATTATCAGCGCTACTTTCATTGTTCCGGCTGCGGGAGTGGTTCTGCGGGGTCCATCAGCAGGAAACCGGCCTCCTGCAGAGCCTCCCAGTAACCGGGATATGATTTTGCAACCACTTCGGCATCGCGCACCACTATACCGGGCAGGAACACAGCCACGGGAGCGAGGGCCATAGCCATGCGGTGGTCGCCGTATGTATCGAACACTGGAAGCTCGCGCACGGGCACGCGGCGACCGTCCCAACAGAGGGTGTCGCCGTAATTCTCGATGGTGAGAATCGCTCCAACTTTGGCAAGTTCGCCGACGAGAGCCTGCAGCCGGTCGCACTCCTTATGACTGAGTACCGAAACGCCGGTCAGGCGGAAAGGAATCGACGCCATCACAGATGTTACGGCCAGCGCGGGAACAGCGTCGGGCATATCGCTCATATCGGCCTCGAGGTTATTCCACAGGTCGGGCGTGGCGGACAGTTCAGCACCCTCGTCAGAAAATTCGGTAAGCACGCCGAGGCGTTCGAACAGCCCGGCGGCAAAGCGGTCTCCCTGGAGCGATTTGTCCTTCAGGCCGGTCAGAGTTACCCAACCTGCGGTGAGGGCGGCAATCTCGTACCAGAAAGCGGCGGCGCTCCAGTCGGGTTCGGCCAAAGGTTCTGCCCCTCGGTACGCACCTGCGGGAATCACGGTCCTGTCGCGGTCTACATCGGCGTCGATACCATAGTGGCGCATCATGGCCGCAGTCATATTGATATACGGCAGCGACTGAACGTTGCCTTTAAAAACTATTGTAAGCGGCTGCTTCATCTGCGGACCGGCCATCATCAGTGCGGAAATGAACTGTGAGCTTACACCGGTCTCAACTTCAACAGAGCCTCCATCGAGGCGGTGTCCGTAAATCTCCAGAGGAGGGAAGCCTTCCTGGCCGCGATATTCTATATCTGCCCCCAGATGACGAAGCGCCTCCACAAGCACACCTATGGGACGGCAGCACATGCGTTCGTCGCCTGTAAGGAAGCAGTGTACACCATCGGTGGCGGCTGCGATAGCCGTAAGGAAACGCATGGATGTGCCGGCAGGACCGACGTCCACACGCGAGCCGTCGGAAGGCAGACCGGCCGACAGAATGCCGTAGAGCACGGCGGTATCGTTGCACGTATCGGCCAACGGTGCCGCGGCAGCAATATTGTTTGCCAGAAAGGACAGGGCGATGTCGCGTACGGCGATGCTTTTGCTTACCGGCAGCGCGACTGTCGCCTCAAGAATACCCTCGGGAGGGAATATTCTGTAATCCATCGGATATCAGTTGTTTGTTGTTTTGTTGCACTCGCAGCAAACGGCGGTGCGCAGGCTCTCCAGTGCCTGCGACAGCACACAGCGGGGCACACCCACGTTCAGGCGCGCGAAACCTTCGCCCTGTTTGCCGAATGTGGAACCGTCGTTGAGGGCGATATGTGCTTTGTCGAGCAGCAGCTGCATAATCTCGCGCTGGCACAGGTGCAACTGACGGAAATCCAGCCACACCAAGAACGATGCCTGCGGACGTATCATGGAAACGCCGGGAATGTTCTCGCGGCAGTATTTCTCTACAAAGTCGATGTTGCCGGCCACATATTCAAGCATCTGATCCAGCCACTCCTCGCCGTTGCGGTATGCGGCCTCGGCGCCGATGGTGGAAATCTGGACAGGCGAGTTGAATTCGTTCACCTCAAGCCATCCGTAGAATTTCTTGCGAAGTTCGGGGTTCTTCACAACCATCCACGAGCTTACAAGACCGGGGATGTTGAAAGTTTTGGACGGTGCGCCAAGCATTACGCCTATTTCGCGTGCATCTTCGCTCACGCTCAGGAACGGTATGTGGCTGCGCCCGTCGAGCATAAGGTCGCCGTGGATTTCGTCGCTCACCACAATCATGCCGGCCTTGCGGGCAATCGCTGCCACACGGGCGAGCGTATCGGCATCCCATTGCAGACCGATAGGATTGTGGGGGTTGCACAGAATCATCATCTTTGGCTTGTTCTCGGCCACTACGCGCTCCAGTCCGTCGAGGTCCATAGTATATTCGCCGTCGGCGAGCAGCAGCGGGTTCTCCACCACCTTGCGGCCGTTGCCTTCCACAACAGTGCGGAAAGGCGTGTACACCGGCGGCTGAATCACAACAGCGTCGCCTTCGCGGGTGAAATAGTTAAGGGCAAGGGCAATACCCTTTACAACGCCCGGAATGAACGACAGTTCCTCACGGCACACGCCGAAGCCGTGGCGGTGGCGCTGCCAGTCGATTATCGACTGCCAGTAGCCGTCGGAGGCGTCGGAATAGCCCCACACGGGATGGCGGAGACGGTTTGCGAGAGCCTCGGTAATTTTGGGGCATACCGCAAAATCAAGGTCGGCAATCCAGAGAGGAGTTACGTCGTGGCGACCGAACACCATGTCGAGATGTTCGATTTTTACCGCCGAAGTTCCGTGGCGGTCGATGATACTGTCGAAATTATACTGATTCATTGTGCTAAGTAGAGATTTGATGCAAAAATACACATTATTTTCTTATCTCAGCACAAACCGCCTAAAAAAGAGCACAAACTCTCACGCATAATAACGCATAATAGCGCCGATATCTTTTTCTTCTGTTTACGTGGCTGCCGAAAGGCAAAATTAAATTCCAAAACAAATCAAACGAACTTACGGGGTCTCCACGATATTCGCTCCCGAAAGTTCGCTTGATGTACTCGCTCTACGTCTGCGCGATTAATCCTTGTAAATATATTTTTTGCCGTCTTTGATATACAGCTGATTGGATACAGGATTTGCGACCTTTCTACCCATCAGATCACATATTCCGTTTTCTGCGGCACTGCTTTCAATTTCTATGTTTTCTATGCCCGAAAATTCTGTTTCAGTAAAGTTCTTGAAGTAGTTCCATCCATAAGCGGTCGCGTAGGCAGCCGAAGAATTCACCGGAACGTATACAGGCAGAGTCGATAGCATACTTATAAAAGGATTGTCGGTAGCCGTGCTGAAATCACACACGGGCGGTACGATGGCTTTACATTCAATCTCGAGGATATTTTTGCAGCCTCGGAAACATGAAGCGCCTAATGTTTTTAAAGTTGACGGAAAATACAGGGTATGGAATGCCGCACACCTGTTAAAAGCCCCATTCTCAATAATTTCCAATCCTTCCGGGAAGTCTACGTATTCCAATTTATCGCATCCTTCAAAAGCGCAGGCCCCTATCTTTTTTGCATTCTTCGGTATATTTACCTCCTTAAGACTAATACACTCTCTAAAGATATCATTCGGAACAATTGTGGAGCTATCCGGCAAATGTACCCTTTCCAATTCATAATTACTCGAAAATTGGCATCCCTGGGCTTCCAAAACGCATCCATCGGGAATGATAGCCTCTTTTAATCTGCACATAGTAAATGCGGACATACCCAAGAATTCGAGATTAGAAGGGAAATTAATATTCGCAATATATGTGCCGTAGAAAGCGCAGCCATCTATCACCCTGACAGTCTCGGGCAGCACGACTTCCGCGTCTTCCAGTTCACGACAATACATAAACGCCTGATAACCTATTTTTTCCAGGTTCGGAGGCAATATAAACTCTGGAGCGGAAAATTTCTCGCAATTTGTAAATGCCGCATCTCCAATTATCTCCAGATTTTCGGGAAAAACGATCTCCTTCAAATCCATCGCATATGCAAATGCAAGTCTCCCGATTTCCCTGATATTCTTCGGCAGCACTATTTTTTCGAGCCAAATCACGTATGTATGCCCCGTCGCCCAATCTTTCTGGTCATTTAAATGGAAAAAAGTCTGTGCCGGGATCAGATCCGTTTCAGGTTCTGCTTTATCAAGATATACCTCCCTTAATCTACCATAAAAGGTTGATTCCCATATCGTATTGTAGTCATCATAGTTTATCGGCCCCTCTACATGCAGAACGTTAACTTTATGGATATTGTCACCTAAAACCGATTTTAGCTCTCCAGCTTTTTCTACCTTTATATCAAGACACAATGATTCGCTATTGTCCTCCATTGCCGAACGTGCCACGCCATGTTTCGCATCGATATCAAGATCTTGCATTTCGTAGTTCTTAGCCTCCGCTGCAAGAACAGGTAGAAAATTGTCGTTCACTTTAAGCCGATCGTTAATTGAATACCTCTCAGGATGTGCTAATGCCGTCAATGGAAATAGACTATGCACAACCAGACAAAGAAGTGTAAGTTTTCGTTGTTTCATTGTTTTTAGGTTTAAATTTAACAAATCGGAATTAGTTCGCGTATAAAGGTGTTATTGCAAAAAGATATATAGCAACAGGAATGACATATCTATCTGAACGCAAATTTACAAAAATATTCTTAAGTTGTATCTAAAATCGCAAAAAAGATAGACATATAAATACAAAAACGAGGACAACCGCGCGATTGCCCTCGTTTTTGCGCTTCAAGATGGACTCGAACCAACGACCCTCTGATTAACAGTCAGATGCT
>CABPYL010000065.1 GCA_902461565.1 uncultured Porphyromonadaceae bacterium | reverse complement strand
TACTGCCGTGTTGTGGTACAGGCCGGCGGCGCGGCGTTCGAAAAGGCTTGTTACCAGCACAACACCGCATTCTCTCGCCAGAGCGCCGTAGAAATCAGTAATCGGACCAGGTACTGCCACGGCGAGGGAGCAGAGATCCACGTTTTCGGTCTGGCAGAAGTATAGCGAATCGTGTAGCTCCTGAAGCACCACAAGGCGTGCGCCCGCGGCGGCGGCGCGGCGTATTTTAGCTGCGAGTGCGTGGCGGTTCGTATCAATATCAGCACAGTTGTGCTGTTGTATAATGGCGGTTTTGAGTGTTCGGTTGTTCATTTGCATTTCTGTGAGGGTATTTGCATAGTGGCGCAGTGGAGCGAACCATGCTGGCGCACAAGGGCGCAGCAGTCAACAGGCACTATCTCATATTCAGGCATTGCCGCCTGTACGGCCATTATGGCGTGGCGGTCCTTCAGGGGTTGATTGTATACAGGCATTATCACTGCACCGTTGACAATAAGGAAGTTAGCATACGTCGCCGGTAGACGCGTGCCGTCGGCGGGATCATATATTGGATCGGGCATAGGCAGCTCCACCAGGTTGAAAGGCATATCATCGGCGCGGCGCAGGGCCTGCAGTTCCTCTTTCATCCTTCGCAACGGCTCGTAGTGGCCATCCGTCGGGTCGCTGCAGGCGACGTACATAATAGTGTCGCCTGGCGGAACGATGCGGGCCAGGGTGTCGACATGGCCATCGGTATCGTCTCCTTCAAGCTCGCCGTTATATAGCCACGCCACCGTGTTGGCGCCGAGGTATTCTTTCATGAGCGCGTCTATTTCAGGGCGCGAGAGGTCGCCGTTACGGTTGGGGCTTAGCTGCACCGACGCCGTGGTGAGGATGAATCCGGCACCGTCCGATTCGATAGCGCCGCCTTCGAGGGTGAAACCGAGGCGGTTTATGCGTGGTAATGTCAGCACTCCGGCATCGCAGAGGCGCATGGTGGCAAGGTTGTCCTTGTTGGCAGCGAATTTAAGCCCCCAGCCGTTGAACTGGAAATCGCAGAGGCAGAGGACGCCGTTTTTCTCTATGGTTATAGGTCCGTAATCGCGTGTCCACGTATCGTTTGTGGGCATGCGGTGATAGCTTATGTTGCCCGTGGCGGGACCGGTGGGGAAGTATTTAGGATCCGGCTCCTCCGGGCCGATTACGATAACACGCGCTCTTCCGGCGATAGCGGCTATCATCTTGCCGTAGGTGGCGCGTATCTCAGGCAGCATGTCGCACCAGTCGGAGTCCTCGTGCGGCCATGCCACAATCACGGCATCTACAGGCTCCCATTCGGCGGGCATGCGTATTTTATCAACCATTCTTTATCTCGGATATGATTATTCAATATTGTCGAAATCGGAAAGCGTGTTCCATACATCATCCTGGCTTTCCATGTAGGTGTCGCAGAAATCCAGGAAGCCGCGGCGTTCGCTCGTGCCAATCTCGCGGCAGTATTCGCGATAGGAGCGGCGAAGCTCGGGGTCGTCGACAAGCATCTTCCGGAATTCCGATTCGGCGATGTCGATACTCGGCGACTGATGTATTATTGTCATGAACAGGTCTGTTATGTTTTCCATAGTATAAGTAATCAATGAAGGATAGGCTGAACTTTTTTAAGAGCCCAAAAGTAGTAATTATTTCCATAGCCGCAGGCGCAGGCATGGTTAAATATGATTAAACCGAATCCACACCCTCTTTCACGGCTTCAACTTTATAAGCAGACAAGGCGTTTTTAATTATAAATTTCAACTATTCTACTAAACGGATTATGAAAAAGTTATTAGGCATCATTGCTATCGCGGCAGGGGCGCTCCTTACCGGGTGTAGCCCTTTTTCGCTTGTCAACAGCGAGACGTACAACAACGCCGATCTCGCTCAGTACACCACGTACCACCTCGTCGCGCCCGACGAGGGCACCCTGCCTCCAGGCATGCAGATGGTAACATACTACAACATCGCCGCGGCCATACGCGAGCAGATGATGGAGCGCGGTTTCACCGAGACCGACGATTCGCCCCTCCTGGTAAACATAGGACTGACGGTTCACAGGGAAATTGCCACTGAACCTGCCCTCCCTCCGGGATATCCAACATATCCCGGTCCGTACTACAACGGTTTTTACCCCTATTTTATGTATCCCCGCTATAACTATTGGGCAAATTACTATGCCAACGCACAGGTTATAACAGGAATATACAAAGAAGGTGTACTTACTATGGATTTTATTAACATCAACGAGAAGCTACCTCTGTATTCGGCTTCGGTGGCAACTATTCTTGAGAACGGCAACTCGCAGTTCCGCGATCTCAAGGGCATCGCCGAAGCGGTCCAGACACTTTTCTCCAAATTTCCCGTTCCCCTTCTTCCCCAGTACAGGAAGTAGCGGTATGAATGGATAAAAAACACCGGCCTTCCTGCGAAGAGAGGCCGGCGTTTTTATGCTGAGGATATCAATAATCGTACAATAGCTCGAAATCGTCGACGTATAGCGTGGCTCCGTTGCCACCGGTGAAGTAATCGCCGTACTTGCTTGCCGATGCCGCACAGATTATATAGCGAGGTTTGCGGGAGGTGGATTTGTACTTCAGTTCGACTTCGAAAGGAATATATTCCGGTACGGTCTGCGATTCCTGATAGCGTCCGTAGGCTATAACCTCAGGGGCATCCGGGTCGAACAGCTGACGGTTCTTAGGATTAGTGCGTATTTCCATAGGTTGCTCGCAGTCGACAAGAGCAATCCATATTGTGCATGTATCGGGACGTCCTACCCACGATGCAAAACCTTCGGTATAGTTGGAAATCGGTGCTCCGATGTATTTGAACATGCCCTTCAGGCGCACCGGACGTTCTGTGAACGGACGGCCGAAGCTAAGCACACCGTTTGTACCTTCTGTACGCACATAAATGCCTGTGAATATGTTGCCGGCGGCCAGTTTGCCGAGAGGACCGAGGCCCACGAAGCGAGTCTCGAGTTTCGCCGCCCAGCCGCTTCCGGATGGAGTATCGGTGGTCGGGGTGGAATTGGACTGTCCCAAGGTGGTGGCGCCTTTATTGCCG
This sequence comes from uncultured Porphyromonadaceae bacterium, assembly GCA_902461565.1. Lineage (GTDB taxonomy): Bacteria > Bacteroidota > Bacteroidia > Bacteroidales > Muribaculaceae > CAG-873. The sequence goes on along the minus strand of CABPYL010000065.1, from coordinate 2,769 downwards.
GTATCCCAGAAAGATGTGCCGTCCTCGGCCCACGGGCACCATACCTTGCCGTCCTGCCACCAGTTTTCGAAGTCGCTGTTGGGCATTTGGGTTGTCAGGCCGGTTGTGAAATCGATGATATCGCCTGTCATGGTATCGTTGTACACGCGTGCCTGATATGCAGTGTGAGGGCTCAGGTGGTTTATACGTGCGGTAAAGTTGCCACCGCTAACAGTGATGTCGGATGCCGGAACTTTAGTCCATTCCTCGGTCCCGGCAATACGGTACTCGGCGCCGTTGTTCTGTCCGGCCTCACCCATGCCGTTGATCCACGCTACGCCAGTCCAGGCGTCGACGCTGAGCGTACGCAGGGCAACTTTTACGGTTTCGACGCTCACCGTCCATGTTTCAGTGCGTCCGTAAGCAGTTAATCTTATCTCCAGAGGACTGTTGCCGTCGAAAGTGGTGCCTTCTGCCAGCGAAGGCTCGCTTGTGCTGCCGTCGGGACCGAGTTTGGCGCGTATAATCATGAGATTGTCGAGCGGTTTATAGTCGGCCATGCTTACGGTAACAGTACGGTCGGCTACATTTATCACACTTTCGCCGAACTGTCCTTCAACCTCGAAATAACGCTCGATAGTCTGTTTGCCTATTATCTTCCATGTGTACTGCTGATACAGTTCCAGCGTAACGTCGAAAGGTTCGGAAAGGTTGACCGGAGCCGCGAACGGATCGCCCACAACATGCGCACCGGGGGTAATAGTGTAGCCGTCTATTTTTACGGCAGTAATGTCAACCTGTTCGGGCAGGGGAACTGTGGCCGTCATTGCGGTGCTGTCTATTACGGTGCCTCCGTCCTGGCCTTCGACACTAAGTGTGAGGAAGTTGGCCTGAATGTAAGGATAGGGTATATCGTTTTTGATGCACCCGGCCAATATTGTGGCGGCCAGTGCCGAAATTATCAGAACAATCTTTCTCATATTACTACCATCAGGCCAAAGTTGATGTTGAACAGGTTGAAACGGAAATTGGCGCCCGACGTTACGCGCGAGCCCTCGTCGATACCGTCGGTTATCTGGCTTTCCTTGCGCCATTTGAGACCGAACACGCCGAACGACACATTGAACGATATAAAATCCTGGATGAACACGCACACGCCTGGACTGAAGTTCAGCGATCCTTTTGTGATGGTGGTGCGGGTGTCGCGTGGAACGCCGTCGTACAAACGTTTGAAACGCGATGAGCCGGAGCCGAAGCCGAGTTCTACCTCGTTGAATATGCCGAAAATGCCAGAGCTGCTTAGACCCAGGTAATTGCGGTAGAAGGTGGATACGTCGAATGTTTCCTGGAAATAGCTGACGTCGCTCAGAGTAAAATTCAGGTCGTCATCGAAATCTACACTCATGTGTCCGAGGTCGGCGGATCCGCGGGTATAGTTGAATCTCAGACCCACCGACTGGTTGTTGGCGACGAAATACGATACCGAGGGCTTTATGGAATACATCTGGCCCTTGATATCCATATCCTCGATAACCGAGAGGAGGCGTTCGTCTTCGGTCTGCAATTCTCCGTACGAGGCAGTGAGGCTGAAGTCCCATTTGCCCTTGGGGATGAATATGTAGTTGTACAGACCGCGGTCGAAGCGACCGTAATTCGCCTGTGGTATAATAATAGATACGGTGTCGCCGTCGATAATCACATGTTCTATGCTGTCGGTGTTTAGCTTGACAGCGTTCTTGCGTACAATCTGTGCCTGTGAAGGTAACGACAGGCATAGGAGCAATGCTCCGAGAATAATAAATCCAATCGCTTTTTTCATGGCCTAAATGTAGAACATCACTCCAAAAGTGATTGAAAAGAGGTTAACTTTAAAATTGGCATTGCTTGTGTGCCTGTTGGCCACATATATCTGGTCTGTTACCGAGCGTGTGTGGCTGTAGTTGAAACCAAGGACTCCAACGTTCACTTCGATGGCAGAATAGTTGTTTAGAAACACCGAAAGACCAGGTGCCACACCTATATTCATGTTGAAGGTGCGCTGATAGGTGCCGGTGAAGTCCTGTCCGGTACCGCTGCTCAGTTTCGATTGTCCTCCGCCGAACTGTCCCTGGATCTCGTAGAAGAGACCGAAGCGTGTGCTGTGTCCAAGGCTCAGGTAGTTGCGGAAAAGGGCTGTGGCGGAATAGTTATGGCTGATGCTGTAAAGATTGTCTACGTCGTACGATGTCTCGGAGTCAAGTACAACATCGCCGCTGTTGAGTTTCGTGCGGGTGCGCTGGTACGACAGACGACCTCCGGCGGCAAGATTGTCCTTGAAACAGAACATTACCGTAGGACTTACTTTGAATGTGTAACTGTCGCCGTTGATGTTCTCGAAAATCAGAAATTGATAGTTGTCCTGGTCGGACTGCGAGTAGCTTACGCTCACGCCGGCAATCCATGCGCCTTTGGGAACGAAAGAAACCTGTTCGATTTTGCGTTTGAATTCCTGCTGGGCGCTGGCTTCAAAAGAAACCAGTCCGCTCGACAGAATTGCAAATACAAGAAAGAACCTTAAAGCATTTTTCATGCAGGAACGGGGTTTTTCTTTTTAGTGGTTTATAAAAACGTGTTTTTGTGTGCAGATGCGCAAAAACGGCGTAAAGTTAAGAAATATTTCGTAAATGTGGAAAAATATATTATTAAATGCGAAACGGGTCTTTGACAGAATTAAATTATGGGACTGGCGAATCTTTTTGACACTCAAGCTTGGAGGTGTCAAAATTTTTTATTATCTTTGTGCTACCATTT
>CABPYL010000064.1 GCA_902461565.1 uncultured Porphyromonadaceae bacterium | reverse complement strand
CCTTCAGCTCCAGCAGCGCGCGCAGGCGCGTCGGTCCGTCGGCAGCGTTCTCCAGCACTTTTGTAGCGTCGGCGGCCACGGTCTGCGGATAGGCGAAATCGGGTTCGTCGGTCTGCGCTCCGAAAGTGTTGAAAAACGACATGATGACGAGTACGGTGGTAAGGATGACGGATTTTATACGCATCATTGTTGAAAATGTTAGTTGTAAAAGTTTTTTAAGGGACGTAAAGCCTCAGTAATAACAAAAGGACCGGAGGACGTGTTGCGTCCCCAACGGTCCTTTTGGTTCATTTGGTCTTATTTCTTGTTAAGACCGCATATCTTGCATTTTTCGTTGATCTGGGTAAAGAAGTCGTTGCCCTTGTCGTCCACGAGGATGAATGCGGGGAAGTTCTCAACCTCGATTTTCCAGATAGCTTCCATGCCGAGTTCGGGGTACTCGAGGAGTTCCACGCTCTTTATGGAGTTCTGTGCCAAAACTGCAGCGGGACCGCCGATAGAGCCGAGGTAGAAGCCGCCGTGCTTGTGACAGGCGTCGGTAACCTGCTGCGAACGGTTGCCCTTGGCAATCATTATCATGGAGCCGCCGGCGCTCTGGAACTGATCTACATAGCTGTCCATGCGGCCTGCTGTCGTGGGTCCGAAGGAGCCGGAAGGCATGCCTGCGGGAGTTTTGGCGGGGCCTGCGTAGTAGATGGGGTGGTCCTTGAGATACTGGGGCATGGGCTCGCCCTTGTCCAGACGCTCTTTAATCTTGGCGTGTGCGATGTCGCGGCCAACGATGATGGTGCCGTTGAGCGACAGACGGGTGCTTACGGGATATTTCGACAGTTCGGCAAGCACTTCGGGCATCGGACGGTTCAGGTCAATTTTCACAACCTCGCCTTCGCCCTGCTTGCGGTATTCTTCGGGAATCAGCTCGCCGGGGTTGGTGTCGAGTTTTTCTATCCACAGGCCTTCCTTGTTGATTTTGGCCTTGATGTTGCGGTCGGCCGAGCAGCTCACGCCCATGCCGATGGGGCACGAGGCGCCGTGGCGCGGCAGGCGGATAACGCGTATGTCGTGGGCATAGTACTTGCCTCCGAACTGTGCGCCGAGGCCAAGTTCTTCGGATGCTTTCTTGAGCACCTTCTCAAGTTCGATATCGCGGAAAGCGTGGCCGTACTCGTTGCCCTTGGTGGGCAGATTGTCCAGGTACTTCACGGAGGCTTTTTTCACCACCTCGAGGTTCTTCTCGGCAGAGGTGCCGCCGATAACGAAAGCGATATGGTATGGAGGGCAGGCAGCTGTGCCGAGAGTACGCATTTTCTCGATGAGGAAAGGCACAAGTTTGTCAGGGTTGATGGTTGCCTTGGTCTCCTGATATAGGTATGTCTTGTTTGCCGAACCGCCGCCCTTGGCTACGAACAGGAAGTGATATTCGTCGCCTTCGGTAGCATGAATGTCGATCTGAGCGGGCAGGTTGCAGCCGGTGTTCACCTCCTCGTACATGGTGAGAGGGGCATTCTGGCTGTAGCGGAGATTGTCGGTGGTGTATGTGAGGTATACGCCGTGCGAAATCTTCTCCTCGTCGTTGCAGCCCGTGTATACGTTCTGTCCCTTGGAGGCATGGCAGATAGCTGTGCCCGTATCCTGGCAGAAAGGCAGCTGACCCTTGGCGGCCACCTCTGCGTTGCGGAGCATGGTGAGTGCCACAAACTTATCATTCTGGCTTGCTTCGGGGTCGCTCAGAATCATAGCAACCATCTCGTTATGCTCGCGGCGCAGCATGAATGCGTTGTCGTGGGTGCACTGGCGTGCAAGTACGGTCAGAGCTTCAGGGTCGATGACAAGAAATTCGTGTCCGCCCCAGTTTTCGGTGTGGACGTAATCGGAGGTAAGATGATAGTACTCGGTAGTGTCGGGCCCGAGGGGGAACATCTCCTGGTAATGAAACGGTTTTGTAGCCATATAGGGTTTGTAGGATAGTGTTTTACATTATCTGTACGGCCATATGGCCGTACAGATTGCAAACTTACGAATACTTTTCGACAAAGACAAATATTTTTTGAGTGGAGAGTGAAGAGCGGAGGGTGGAGGGGATTATAAGGAGCAATTAACTAAATCAGTCCCGGAAGTGGCTGCACTTTCGATTGCTGTGCAGCCGCCTCCGGGGCTGATTTGACGATTCTCCGAGAATTCCACGGGCGGGAAGCGCCCGCGGTTAGGTAAATTATTGGCCTCCGGCCATTCGGCTGTTTCTATGCTCCGCGGGCGATGTTGCCGGGGAGGGTGAACATCGCAGCCAGGCGTCGCATACTTTCAATCAGTCCGGTCCTGTCGCGGATATATACTTCGTTACCCTCTAAATGCCTGTCGGCCATAATGCGGGCCATCACTCCCGCGCACACGGCCGTTTCGATGCTTCGCCGCCACATGCGCACGCTTGTGCCGTTGCCTAAACGGCATTTCAGTGCTATGATGTCCTCGTCGCTGCGGTCTACGTCATCCACAACGAAGGAAAGATCCATAGCGATGCGGTCGGCTTCCTCGTTTATGAAAATACTCAGTAACTCGCTGTGTTTGTCTGTTATAAGGGCGGTGTCGTCGCCCGTCCACAGGCGCAATGCCGCCGAGTGGGCATAGATAACCTCCTGCAGACGGCTGATGGAAAGACTTATGGTTGCGTTCATGATATTATTCTTGTGTCGAAATTGTCAATCGGGATAACTGTGGCTGTGAAATGTTTGCGCAGGATGCGCCGTAGGGCATCGCGTGTAATGTAGAACCGTTTGGGACGCAGGAAACAGATTGTCTGGCTCATTGCCTGAGTGAGTGTGAGTTGCGGACGGCTCGTGCGCAGTTCCTGAATTTGTGCATACATGTCGTTCCACATGGCTGCGGCTTCGCTTTGTGCCGGTACTCCCGCCTTGATACCGCGGTCGATGGAGTGGATGATGCGCGATGCGCGGTCGAACGACACATAATAGTGCAGCGGACGGCATTTCAGCACTTCGTCGCAAAGTTCGTTCATGGTAAGGTGTTTGCCGCGGGCAGCCGCGCTGCGCAGAATGCGATATGCGAACGTAATCATATCGTTGCGGCGGCAATTGTTAATTCTTTTCATATAATAGTTTTGGTGAATTATGTTGCAAAGATACAATACGAAATTGCAAAAGTCAATAGATGTTGCAATATTTTGCATAAAATTGTATCTTGCCTCTTGTTTGGCATTTTCGGTCATATTGACTATCTTTGCCTTTAAACTCTAACATATCATATAATTATATGAAAATAATCTATGCCTTTGCCGCTGTGGCGCTCGCTGTGCTGCCTGTGGTTGCGCGCAACGATTGCCGCGAGTTTGCCGCCGCTGATTCCGCCGTCAGCTATATAGGCCGAACTTCCGTCGGCGACGACGGTTCGGTATCTTTCGATTGGGCAGGTACATATCTGCGCACCACTCTGACGGGTGGAAAACTCGCCGCAAGCCTTTCCAACAGGGGCGAGACATATTTTAATGTATTTGTAGACGGCAAATTGCATCGTGTTGTAAACATCAGCGACAACGATACCGTGGTCGAGTTTGTAGGTGGTATAGACCGTCGCCCGCACGAGGTGATGATACAGAAGCGCACCGAGGGCGAATACGGGCGCCCCACTTTCCGCAAGTTTATACTGCCATCAAAAGGCGCGCTTGAAGGCGTGAAGAATGTGCCCGCGCGGCACATCGAATTTATCGGCAATTCGCTCACATGCGGGTACGGAGTCGAGGGCAAATCGCCTTACGAGGCCTTCAGAATCGACACGGAGAACTGCAACGATTCCTATGCTGCAATGATTGCACGCTATTTCGATGCCGACTACACTATGATAGCGCATTCCGGTCAGGGAATTGTGCGCAATTATGGCGACAGCGTTCGTGTCTCGGCCATCTCCATGAAAGACCGCATAACGCGCACATTCGACACCGACACTGTCGGCTGGGACTTCACTACGGGCTACCGACCCGATATTGTGGTGATAAACCTCGGCTCCAACGATTTCTCCACCGAGCCGAATCCCTACCGCAATGAATTCATCGGTGCCTACGAGCGGATGATACGCACGCTGCGCGACAGCTACGGCGATGTGCCTGTCCTGTGCGTTTACAGCACCACCATCATGCGGCCTGTATACGGCTATTTCGAAGAGCTTGCCTTGCGCCTTAACGATCCAAACGTCCACATCTTTCAGATGCACCCAGGAATACTCGTCAATCCCGAAGACTACGGCGCTGTGTTCCATCCAAACCGCATGGGCCAGACCAAGCTCGCTATGGAACTGATACCCGCCGTCTCCGCCATCACCAAATGGCCGGTAATTCCCGCAAAGGCAATAGAATAATTCATCAGGGGTCATAAAGATAAAGTCTCCGGCTATTGTTTGGGATATAGCCGGAGACTTTCTAAGTATCTAAAGTATGTAGCTGTTCTATTTGCGGCTTGTGATTTTCATTATGTTGTTATCGCGGTCAATAGTTATCGACCCGATTGTATCGGAATTCAGAGTTGAAAGTACTGATCGGCTTATTTCTTTCCCATCAAGTAATATCTTAATCTCTTCGGGTACTTTGGAGGAATGGCTGTTTATGACGATGGTTGTGGATGCTTTGGAAACATCATCGTTGTCGCCTATCACTACAGCCTGGCTGTTGTTGCTGAATTCTTCCAGATCGAAGGGAATTTCATCGCCGTTGACTCTAATTGCCATCTTTCCTTTTTTGTATTCGCCTGTAAAGGGAAAAGAAAGTGTTATTGTTGCCGAACCATTGGCCATTTGTGTGCTCAGCGAGTTGGCCTGATATGTCTTTCTGTTGTTGGTGAATGTTCCTCCAGATACTGTAAGATGGTCGCCGAGGTTCTCGCCGTTGATGGTTACGGTTGTCTGGATTCCGTCGTCGTTGATGTTGACAACTTTAAATCTACGCACGGAAACTTCGCCCTTATGCGATTTTTCCTTATCTTTGCCGACAGAAATCTCGCTGTTGCTGATAGTTGTTGCGGCAGCGCGTACGGCGGGTACGAAGGACACGCCGATCGCCAATGCGAGAACAGGCACAAGTGCAAGGGCCTTGAATTTTCGCCCGGCACCACTTTTTTCTTGATACATCATGGTGATACGTTTTTTAAGTTTACTATGATTGAGGCTGTTGGCCAATGACGGGAATCTGGCGCCAACAGCTTTTTTTATCAGCAGCATCTGATATTCCTGCGGTTCAATACCGCTTTCTATAACGGCCATATCGGCCTGATATTCATGTATAAGCATCAACTCGTCGCGCATAAGCCATGCCGCCGGATTGAACCAGTTTATGATGCACACCGCCTGGGCAATAAGAAGGTCTATCCAGTGGTATGCGGCAATATGCTTCAGTTCGTGTGTGGCGATGGCAGCCGGGTTGTTTTTGTAGTCCTCGCGGCCGATGACCATATAGCGCATCCAGCTGAATGGCGCCAACTGTCTTGTGTCCGTTATCACCAGGGTATATCCTTTTTTTTCAATCTTCTGGCCCGTACGGATAACATTTGTCAGACGTATCCATGTGATAATTGTCCGGGTAACAGCTGCAATCATGCCGGCTATAAAAATCCATATCAGTATAGTACCCCATACGGGTCTGGAAGACGGTTCGATTATACTCCCGGTACTTTCTACGGCTTCGAAAGAGATGTTGTTTACGGCGGAGTGTGCTGTGGCTGTATCCAAAGCATTAATCAAAGGTAACGTCAGAAACGATAGTGCATATATGCACAGCAGCACGCCGCGGTTGAAACCATGCTGATTGTAGCGCGAAAGAAAAACGCGATAAGCCAGGTACATCGCCAGCATCAGTAGTCCGCTGAAGATGGAGTAGGAAAGAAAAACGCCCATGTTATTTGCCTTTGCGCTCTACAAGTTCGAGCAGTTCCTTTAATTCGTCAGCAGAGATTTTATTTTCCTCCACGAGGGCGGAGACAGCACCGTAGTAGCTTCCCCCGAAGTAATTCTTTATGAAATTACCGAAATTTCTGTTCCTGAAATATTCTTTTTTCACTTTGGCGAAATAGTGGAACGACCCGTTTACGTCATTGTGGTCCACAAATCCTTTTGCCTCCAGTCGCCGTACTACAGTAGAGACAGTATTGAAGTGCGGTTTAGGGTCCGGGTAAAGTTCTACAAGTTTGCTTATCTGTATGGGGCCGTGTTCCCATAGAAACTGCATAACTTCCTCCTCCTTTGGTGTGAGTTGTTCTTTCTTTGCCATTCTATAACTATTTTTGTAGTTGATGCGGCAAAGATAATAACTATTTTTGTAGTTGTAATACTCTTGTTCTGGATTTAACCTTAATTAATAAATATTTAGGCTTCGGTTGTAATTGAAAGTGCAAGTTATGTGGTATGCTTGCCACATAAATATAGGTGTTAAAATTGTGGCAAAATAATTACAGAAACAATATTGTTTGATATGTGTAACAATTATGTAACAATCTGTAACGACTTTAATACATTAGGTATCAATATGTTAAAGAGATAAAATTATAAAGCACTTCAAATTAACATTTGTTAGCACTAAAAATTCTTGACTTGGCGATTTTCTCACTAATTTTGTCATGTCGAAAGACAAAAACAGGAACTAAAACAACAACTAACTTCTAAAATTCATTCATCATGGCAACTTCCAAATTCATCAACAATCTCACAGGTCTCCAGGCTAATCTTCTCAACTTTGCCTACATGCTCACCAACGATCGCGAGCGTGCACACGACTTACTCCAGGATACTTACCTGAAAGCCATCGATAATGAAGACAAATATGCCGAAGGCACCAACTTCAAGGCGTGGGTGTTCACAATTATGCGCAACACCTTTATCAACACCTACCGCCGCACTGTCCGCAGCGCGACACTTATCGACACCACCGATAACCTCTACCTACTCAATCTTGGTGAAAACCAGACAGAATCACCCGAGGATTCTTACGGTGCAACCGAAATCACCAAAGCTATCGATTCGTTCAGCGACGAGTACCGTATTCCCTTCTCCATGCACGTGGCCGGCTACAAGTACGAAGAAATCGCCGACAAGATGCAGCTTCCCCTCGGCACTGTAAAGAGCCGTATTTTCTTCGCACGTAAGAAACTGCAGGCCCAGTTCGCCGACTACCGCCGCTGATTTCCAACCCAAGAAGTTAGAAAACTTACTTACACATAGAAAAAATATAGGGTGTTGCAAAACTGCATTTTGCAACACCCTTGTTTTTAATTTATTATAGTATCTTACTCTTTCCTTGGGGTGCGTTTAACGGCGTTGGCGGCATTTACGAGGCCGT
>CABPYL010000063.1 GCA_902461565.1 uncultured Porphyromonadaceae bacterium | reverse complement strand
TATCAACGGCTTGCTCGTCGGACATTCCAGGCGTTACAACGGAATCCTGCCCGGTAGTAGCTGTTTCATCTTCAGCTTTTGTCGCTTTCTCATTTGAGCAGGCGGCCATAAAACCGCAAAGCAGCAATAAATAAAACAATTTTTTCATAGTTAATATATTTAATTATTGATAATATCGTTACTCGGAAATTTAGGCATATCAACCTCAAGTAACAGTATTGTCTTGTCTTTTTTGAGACCTATAACTTCTAAGTCCGGAAGAATACCACCTTGATATAACGAGTCGTCGTTTAATCCTCCGTTAATAAGCTTTTGTGGATCTACAAGGTGTTTTCCATTAGTTGGATCTGAATAGTTCCCATTTATAAAAAGTTCGTAATGTAAATGAGGTGGGTACTTCTTTGTATTCCCGCAGCCGCTTCCTCCAATAGCACCAATTTGCTGACCTTCAACAATTTGACCATTCGGTTTAATGTCATCACAGATTTTGTCAAGATGCATATAGAATGTTGCGACTTTGCCATCATTAGATTGGATTTTTATTCGAGTACCGCCTGCATTACCATCCGTATAATCCTGTATTTTAACAACTATTCCGTCGTGAGTGGCGTAAACTGGAGCTCCTAAATCATCATCTTTACTCCCAATATTGATATCTACACCATGATGGTATCGAATTGAGCCATCTTTTACACGACGCTCGTTATAATTATTTTCGTGTCTCCGAGTTTTTCCATTATAAGATTCATCTACCGGCCATTCAATTCTACCATCTGGATCAATATAATTTATCGGGTCTGCATGACAGTAAACATATGGACTAATTGAATAATATTTTTCGGAAAAGTCATCCGCGGAGTTCCAACTACCAAAGGAAGTCAGCCAGCGGGCGCCGAAGTCGTAGGTGTTGCAGCCGCCGGCGTGCTCGCGTTCCTTGCCGCCGAAGAGGTAGCGCTGACCCTTCGGCTCTACGGTCGGTTCTCCGTATGGGTAGTAATTTGTCTGCTGGACGAGGTTGCCTTTGCTGCTGAATACGGCTTTGTTATTCCCTTGCCAGTCGGTAATGTAGTAGTAGGTGCCTTCCGGGGTGAAGTATCCGCCGGGGAAGGCGGAGTATTCGAGGCTGTCGCCCACAAAGACGTGCGAGCCGAGGTACTTTCTGCTGCTAAGCACGGTGTAGGCGCTGTCGTCGGGTACGGCTGTCGTCGCAACGAGCATCGGGTCGGTGGTCTGACTATATACAACACTCCGCTTCTGTCCGAAACCGTCGTAGGTGATGGTCTGCCGATGTCCGTTGCTGAAGTAGATATCTGTAGGCAGATTCAGCCGGTTGAAGTTAGTCGATACGATGCCGCGCGACGGGTCCTTGCTGAGATTGCCGTTGGGGTCATAGGAGAAATTGCGGATATTTCCGGTCTCGCCCGGTCCTGTACGTCCCTCATAATCCTCACCGTCGCGCGAAATCTGCATCGACACAATCTTGTTGGAGGCATAGCCGATGTCGTAGCGCGAATGGTGGCCGAATGTATTCAGATTCCCTACGCGGCTGACGATACCCTGGCGGGAGATGGAGGTGATGTTGGCATTGCGGTCGTAGGTGTAGGCCGTGGAGTAGTCGGTAAGATTCCACGTCGGGTGGTCGGCCATCGATGTCTGCGACGAAGCCAACCGCCCGTGATTGTCGTAATCGTAGGCAATCAGCAGCGAGCCGTTCCTGCGAACCGAAATCTTGCCGTCGTACCTCGGAACGCCTGCATCAGCGGTGTCTGCATAATACAGTTTCTCTTCAAGGATAGTCTTAATGGGATTGGAAGCTACCTTTAAGACGGGACGGATAGAATCTTGAGGCAACACTTGCAGTTCCCGGGTGGCCGTGGCGGTATTGGAAGTCATCCAGCCGTTGGCGTTATAGCTGAAAACCTGACTGATATTGTCGCCGAATTCCACCTTTGCAAGCTTGCCGCTTTTGTCATAGGAGTACGTTATGGCTGCGGTCCGTTCGCTTTGAGTGACGGTAGTGGAATGCAGACGCCCCGAGCGATAGTAGGTGTTCGATGTATTCCGGGTGATGGTTTCCGAACCTCGTGCCACATCCGTCTGACTTACAATACGGCCTTCGTAATCATAGACATAGCTCGATTCCGATTCCGGCTCCTGCGATATCTCGCCATAGGCCTCGCGGATGACACGTCCGATGTTGTCGAACACCTTCATCCGGATATGACTGCCGGCGCCCGTCGCTGTTTCCAGACCTAAGGTGCGGTTGCTGTGGGGTGTCCCCGACGAGAGGAAACTCTGCCATCCGCCATTCAGCCCCCCGACATAGTCGTAGGAATCATAATAGTGCACCTCTGCCAGCTCGATATATGTCAGCTTTGCCGTCAGATCCTCCGGGCATACATAACCGCCGGTAGCGGTTGCGAGACTTTTCCCTGCGACGGGAGCTGCGACGGTGAACGATTTCTTGCTCAGAGTGGTGATGTCGGCATTCGCTACTGTGGCGTAGGCGCTGAAGGCCGGACGTCCGAGGGCGTCGTAATGATGGATTAGCCACAAACCCGAATTCTGCATGTTGCCGTCCTGCTCGGCGAACAGCCTGTTGCGGGAATCGTAGCGATAGCGGTTCTGAGTAATGTTTGGAAGGGCTTTCAGTGTGCAGTTGCCACGCGAGTCATACTCATAACGGAAGCATGATTGTTTCAAGACGCTCCCTTTGCTCTGCGGCTGTATCACATAGAGAAGATCTCCGTAGTCGTTATAGACATATCGGGTATCGTTCCAGTCGCCGGGAACGCCCTCGCGTACCAACACTGTCTTTCCGCGGACATCGCGGAACGTCATGTTCACATGGCCCTCTTCGTCGGTAACTTCTTCAATCGTAAGAGCTCCTGCGGGATAGTTGCGCTTATCGGTATAGACATAGCGCGACGAGCTCGATGAATAGCAGTCGGGGCAGCAGTAGTCGCCGGAATCCTTATTGACGAGGTATTTTACAGCAATATTGCGGTTCTCGGTATTCCATTCCTGACCGGCCTTGCGCGATCCTATGACAGTACCTGCAGGCGAAGGTTCATAGAAAGTTGTCTGGTAGGCGTGTGCGGTGTTGTAGTAACTTTGCGAAGCCGACCGTATGGCATCCAGGGTAGGATGCCGACTGGAAAGCATGACAGGCGCCCATTGTCTGAAAGGCCTGTCCATAGAGTCGTACTCGGTATATACCGAAATGTATCCGCCTGCTTCCGGAACTGCCTGAACCTTCGATATCTCGCGACCGAGGCCGTCGTAATGCGTTACATCACGGATGTCGGTGAATGAAGCTGTCCCTGATATATAAACGCCATGCGAGGTATAGTTCAGACCATTGTAGTTGATATAGTAATAGTAGCGGTCAATAGGTCCGTAATCGTCGATAGATGTGTGGATAAGGCGACCTGCATAGTCGTAATCATAGCTTGTCGTAAGACCATTAGGCTGCCGGAGCGAACTTATCCCGACAGCCGGCTTCCATAGCGCTTTGGTTACAAGGCTCAGCTTATCCGACGGCATAACAAGCTCCGCTTTCTCGGCAGAGCCGTTGCTTATGTATGCGGATGTGTTGCGACTGCTTACTTCCGAATAATCGCAGCCTTGTATCTGATAGACAGGGTACAGCGAGGTATAGCCCCACAGATAGGCCGACGGGACGGAATCCTGTCCGAGATATTCCTGCAGGTTGCCGTAACTGTCGTAGCGGTAACTTCCTGCAAGCCATTTCTCTTCTCCGCGCCACTGCCATTCCTTTGCCGGACGGAAAACCCTGTTGCCATAGCTGGCCATCTCGCGGCTGATTGTTACCTTAGCGCTGCCAAATGTATGAGTAGACTCAACCGGCACCCCGACCATGTTTGCATCTTTCATCAGTTTCTCAACCGCATTTTCAGCCGAAGGATATTTTAGTTCTATGCAATCGATGCGGCCGTCGGCTGGATTGGTGGTCGATACCGACTTGACTATCGACGTACCGGGTACATATTCGTAGGTCTCCGTCTGCGTAAAATCGCCGTTCTCAAGATGTTGCGTAACTGTTTTGGATTTGAGCCGGTCCGACTGCAGTTCAAGTGGATAAACATTAAGCTCATACGGATAATCGCCAATTATGTCATCAGACGTATTTATCTGGTAGAATAATCCGCTGTCTGTTAAATAGTATCTTCCGTTGATGAAATCCGGCTGCTCTACAAGTTTGCCTGCGGCATTTATGATAAGGCGTTGTATATGGGTATTGTATATTGTCGAGGTATATGTAGTCTCGTAGTCGTATTCTGTTGTTGCAACTTTCTTATAGCCGCCATTCTCAGATTTATATATCTCTTTGCTGAATGGAAGCACACCATGCGTGAATACATTATTCAGAGAGAGCGGATATAAATGCCCCCAATAACGCACTTCTTCGCTTGTATCTGTGAGATAACCGAAGCGGTGTACGATTTTCCCTTCATCATATAATTCGGTTACCTGACTGTACCATATAGCCTCTTCTCCGATATGGTTTTGCATATAATCGGAAGCCCAGTTTACATAAAGCTGCCTGTAATGTCTTGCTCGAGGCGATTCGAATACGGGATAACACAGGCCTATGGCGTCCGACACCGATACGAACGTGGCGGCCGACGGCACAGCGGTAACCACCACCGAATCATACTGATATGTTCTGATGTGCGGCCGTTGGTCTTCCTCTCCGGTATATGTGCTTATTTTCTTAACGCGCAGCCCTCCGCCCTTGTCAAGCTCCGGATCCGTCTTGGGTAATAGATTGTCTTCGGAATCGACTTTGGTTGCAGGGAATCTGTGAGTTTCGTATTCAAAAGCGGAGTAGCCGCCCGTCGGATATATTATCTTTTTCAATATCCCGGCCTGCATGGCCGTTTCATTCACCGAACGGTCGGCATGGCCGAAACTGCCTGTATCTGTAGTAGTGTCAAGCCCTTTGGGCCCCCCGTAGTAATGCGCTCTAAATTTTAGATAAGGCGAAAGGTTTCCACTATTCGGTTGGGAGAATGGCTTCAATCCGTTATAATAGCCCCACCAGTCCTGACGATATTTAGCATTATTGTCTTCAAAGCGCTGCGGGTCGTATTCGAAACTATATGTGCCTTCTCCGGACACAGAAACACTCTTAAGAAATAAGGATTCCACAGCACCTTCGCCATAGCTCAGCTGTATGGTTCTGACAGTATCAGAAGCGGCAACGGCTGTAAATCTGTCAAGTTTTTTACCGCTGTAGTTAAGGCTTATCGTACCGCCCGGGAATGAAACCGACGAAAGAGCTATACGGTGGTGATAATTGCCATTGACGCTTATCGGAACACTATTCCACGACGCGGCCTTCATCTTTTCAGATTCCGACATATCGTTTGCCATGCCGTTTACATATTCGAACTGGTCGCAAAATATTTCACCGCCAAAGAATTCTTTTATGGCCGGTCCATAACGCCTCCAGGTAAAATCTATCGTGCGGCCCGAAGGCAGGGTAATGTCGATTATACCCCAGCATGTCGGGGTATTCGATGTGTAGTAATGTTCACTCTGGATAATCTCGACAGAAGCATCATCTGTACCTCTTCCGAAATGATAGACGAACCCATTGGAATCATGGACATAAAAGTCGTTCAGCCCTTCATTGGCTGTTACAACAATCTCATCATCGGCGCCTCCGCCTATGAAAGATATATTGCCGTCATAATCTTTCTGATAAATTCTTTTGTAAGTGCCCGATGGCAGGGATATGGTAAATATATCTTTTTCTGGATCGTATCGGTTGGTAAACTCTTCCTTATAGAATTTATCCGGGTACACGGTAGCTACCATGCAGGCGTATGGTAGTTTTGGGTCTGGCTGGCTTGCTATTGAAAATTTATCGCCCCAGTAATCGAACAACTCGTCGGCACGTCCGCGTACTGTTCGTGTAATCTTAAGCGCCGGGAGCATCGACCATCCGTAGCCGCAAGGGTATGGGTCGTCGGCAGGCTTGATGCCGGAGGTATGATAGCTGAGAGAGAACGGTATCGAAAGGTCTTCCGCCTCAATTGTATACAGCGGAATTGACAGGTTGACAGCACCTGTAGCAAGCGAAGGCTGCGGGCTCTGATAGCGAATCTGCTGCGCGCTCGATGGTGTCGGAGTGATAATCTCGCTCGTCTGCGGCGAAAGCATCAGCCCTGCCGGGTTCTCGGCAAAGCACGACATCGCTACAACCAGTGCCGCAATGCATAATATAAATTTCGATAACCATTGCATACTCACAGAATTATAATAAGTTGTTTTTTCGATTCAAGATTCATGCCTTCTACACCGATAACAGCGATATACTGGCCGATGCGCAGACCGGAGCAGTCAATTTTTATTTCATCGTTCTCTCCGCTCGATATGGAGCTCTTGTGCATATATAAATGTCCTGCCGCGTCAACTATGTCGAGAGTTACTGTCAGTCCTGATTGTGGCATACAGAAACGACCTGTAATTGTTCTTCCATCCAGCGTTACGAAAGCATCCTGCAGAGCAGCCTCAATTGCCGCGAATGCAAGAATTTTTTCATCAGCGCCGCCGGAGTTTCGGCTCGTTATGTCAATATCTTCGTTGGATGGCAGATATGCCATTGAATACGTCCTTTCAGACCCGTTTCGACCCGTACTTGCAGTTCTCTGAACTGCAAGTGGTAGAAGAGTCGTCATGCCCGAAGCGCTGTACCAGCGGTATGTTTCCACTGTCAGATGTTGGCTCGGGGCATCGGCATCGTATGAAAAAGTGGCGACAACATCTCTGCGTTCTCTCACGGCAAGTACATCTGGAATCGTGTCGCCCGGCGATAGAATCAGTATTCCGGGCCGCGATGACGAAGCGAACTCAAGAGTGCCGCGCTCATAAATGTCAAACTGTCGGCCTCCGCCATGACCGCCCGCAACAAATTCCATCCCACAATTGAGAATGTTAAAATTCAATGGAATCGGAGCAATAAAAGCGGGTTTATTAAGATTTATAAGTGTCAGACGATCCTCCTCGCCGATAAACGACAGAGAATCGTCGCGTGTGCAGTACCAGAAACTTCTGCCATCAAACCTCTCCGAAAGCAGCGAATCGCCATATATAGAAACCGACATCCGGGCATTATCAAAAGCCGCATTCTGCCGTGAAAAATCCCATACGGTATTCTGTAGAATATCTCCTCCGAGGGGCTCAACAGCCCAATCAAACCGCACCTCCTCAGCCCATGAAGCTAATGCAATTAATAACGAAAACGAGAAAAATAGTAGTTTCATAGTATGATGTTTCAGAAGGTTCGTTGCAAATATAAACCAACATCTTATAATTTCCAAATTCTACAGCAAAAATTTCAGGAATTTCAGGAATTCAAACCCCACAGGAATTCAATGTGTAAAATCTACACATTCTGTTGCCGGGGGGATGGAATTTTGGCTTTCAGGGCCGGATGGGGCGCTGAAAGGCCCTCAAACTGTTGCAAAATGTTAAATTTCTGTTTTAGGACATAAATTCTTTGGAAAATATTTGGAGGATTCGGAAGAAGGTAGTAATTTTGCACTCGCTTTCGGGAACGACCCCGGGGCGGCTGCGAGAGCGCGGCGCAAGAATTAAAATAAGTTAAATTTTGGACAAAAATTTGGCTGAAATTTGATAACGGCGTAATTTTGCAACCGCTGCCGGTGAAAACCGAAGGCAAGAGAACATT
>CABPYL010000062.1 GCA_902461565.1 uncultured Porphyromonadaceae bacterium | reverse complement strand
AAAGGCGGCGAAACCATAGACTTGTCCGCATTCGGCAAAGGCGCATTCATCCTCCAGGCCACAGCCCCGTCGTCCAGAACTGCAACAAAGAAAATTGTAGTACGGTAATAAACTTCTTATGGCCTACGGCCATGAAAGAAAAAGTAGCGGAAGCGTGCCGTGGCACGCTTCCGCTGTTACTATGTGCTATTTATTCTATTGGAAACCTATCAGAACACTTCGTCGAAGGCGGCGGCCAGTTCGGGCCGCTCGCGGGCGATGTATTCCAGTGTTTTGTGTACCTGATAGAGGCCGCGCGGAACATGGAAGCATCCTTTCCACTTGCCGCCCTTGAGAGGCAGAAGCACTTCGCCGCGACGGTTGAGATATCCGAACCATTCGGGGAATTCTTTGTCTTTGAAATGCTCCCAGGTGTAGTCGTGGACGCGTTTGAACCATTCGAGGCATTTGCGGTCGCCAGTGAAGGCGTAGCCTTTAATCATGGAAATCATTGTTTCTATATGTACCCACCACAGTTTCTGGTCCCACTCGAGCTCCTGGGGAGGGCAACCCTTAAGGTCCATGAAGTAGTAGATGCCTCCGAATTCCTTGTCCCAGCCGTAGTCGGCCATAAGCATGGCAGTGTTCTTGGCCATTTCGGTGAGTTCAGGACGGTTGAGGCGCTGAGCGAGGTCCATGATGAACCACATCGCCTCGATTGAGTGGCCCGGATTCATATGTCGTCCCTCGAAGCTGTCGCACAGAGTACCGTCGGCAAGCACGTTCTCCATTACGAGGCCACCCAACTCGGGGCGGATGAACACGTCGCATACTTCGTGCAGGAAATCGTCGACAGTGGTTTTGAGCATGGATTCGTCAAGCAGGTGCTGTATTTCGAGCACGAGGTTGCAGAGAATCATGGGCAGCGCAAAATTTTTCAATGGCCTTGTTCCCGGCACAAGTTTGTTCCATTTTCCTTTGGGATTATCGCGTCGGGCAAGGGTATTTTCCCATGCGCACAGTGCAATCTGCTCGTACTCCTTATTTCCGGTGGCCTTGGCAAGCTGCCCGAAAGCCATAGTGGCGAATGTGTTGGAGAAGATATTGTAGGGTTCTACCAGAGGCTTGCCCTCGCGCGTTGTGGAGAAATAGAAGTTATAGTTGCCGTCGTGTCCGTGCTTCCTGAGGAATTCGCCGCCCTGCACCGCAGCCGCGAGCCATTCGGGATTTTTCTCGACGTTATTGTACAGCATGGACAGGAACCATACTTCGCGTCCCTGCAGCCAGATGAATTTATCGGTGTCGAACACTTTGCCTTCGCGGTCGAGGCAGGTAAAGTAACCGCCGCATTCGTGATCTATGGAATTCTTCAGCCAAAAGGGCAGTACGGAACCATAAAGTTCGGAATGGTACTGCTGAATCAGCTCGTTCAATTTTGTAGACATAGCTAATATATTGCTTTTAATCTTATTGGTATTTATAGCGTATCGCCTGCGACGGTTGCATCCTGTGCAGCCTCGCGTGGATCGTTAAGCCAGTATTTTTCTATTTCCTCCAAGGTTTTGCCCGTTGTCTCGGGCACACCGCGGTACATTATTATCATATATGGCACACACATTCCGGCGAAAACAAGGAATGTACCGGGAGGTGTAAGGTTCTCGAGCATCCACGGTGTTAGCTGTCCTACGAGATAGGTGCCTATCCACAGCGAGAAGCCGGCGATAGACATTGCCACGGCACGCACTTTGGTTGGATACATCTCGCTCAATATCACCCATACCACGGCGCATATAGAACCGGCACAGCACATTATGTACAGCATGAACGATATAAGGAGCCATACAGGGGCTATGCCGAAGCGCTCGCCGTATGTGAAATATCCGGCGATAAGAAGCAGCGAAAGAATCATGCCGCTCACGCCCCAGTATACCAGCTGTTTTCGGCCTACCTTGTCGATAATAAGCAGCGCAGCCACGGTGGTTACGGTGTTGACAATGCCTATAATAACCTGATAGAACAGGGCGTTGCTGCCCGAGAGACCTGCGTCCTGGAAGATTGTGGGACCATAGTATAGCACGGCATTCACGCCCATGAACTGGCCCAGAATGGCGATAGCCACGCCTATCAGCAGACCTTTGAACATGCGCGGACGCATGAGGATGCTGAATTCGGTGCTTCCGGCTTTGGTCTGGCTCTGCAGCGATGCCGATACACTCGATATTTCCTGACTGACAGCCTGTGCCGAGGTATAGATACGGCTCACGATAGCTGTAGCCTTCTCGCGGCCGTTATGAGCCATGAGCCAGCGCGGACTTTCGGGAATGAGGAACAGCACGAAACAGAACATGAGCGCCGGAATGGTTTCGGCACCGAGCATGCCACGCCACGATTCGGCCACGAATATGTTGGTCCATACCGAGCCGTCGGCAACATGGCTGTCGGCGTAGTTCAGGATTACATAGTTTACAAGATACGCTCCTACGAAGCCTATGGTGATTGCAAGCTGATACAGCGACACCAGACGGCCGCGGTATTCGGCGGCGGCAAGTTCGGAGATATAAAGCGGACATATTATCGAGGCAATGCCTATGCCGACACCGCCGTCAATTCGCCACACTACAAGCGAAGTGAAATCGGTACACAGAGCGCAGCCTATTGCCGAAGATGTGAACAGCAGCGCCGACAGCATCATGGCGCGCTTGCGGCCGAGCAAATCGCCCAGCACGCCCGCCACGGCAACACCGGCAATTGAACCGACAAGGGCACAGCCCACATACCAGCCAGCATTGAGGGTATCCAATTGAAACAGATCGGTTACCTGCGACACTGTTCCGGATATAACGGCAGTGTCGTAGCCATAAAGAAAACCTCCGAGCGCCGCCACAAAAGAAATGAACAGCAGGTAGGCAAAATTAATGCGGTTATTCATGGTTTAATTTCTTTTTCACCACAAAAGTACACATTATTTTCCCTAAATTCCAAATAAAACGCTTATAAAATAAATTATTTTTAAATGAAATATTTTCTATATAAAAAACTTTGCTTAATCTGCCAATAGTCCCGGGGGTGGTGCAATTAGAAACAGTGTTTTTTTTGCACGCGTAACAGCTGTATAGAGCCAGCGGTAGAGACCAAGGCCCAGAGCGTCATCCGGAATATAGGCAAGATCCACAAACACGTTCTGCCATTGTCCGCCCTGAGCTTTATGGCATGTTACGGCATAGGCATACTTCACGTTCAGCGCTGTCCAGTACTCATTGTTGCGCACGGCCCACATACGAGCCTTCGCGGGCAACGATGCGTAAGGTCCGTCGTCGCTCAGCAGCATATAGTAGAACCTGCTACGTTCCTGCGCCGACATCTGTGCGGCGGGATCGGCGAGCGAATCGAGCAGAATCTTCATGTCGAGCGATACGCTCTCCTCAGGATTATCGGGAACCGGCACCGCCAGCCGCACATCGGCGAAGCGATGACCCAAATATACTTCTGTGCCGTACACTTTCTCTACGGCCACAATATCGCCGTTGGCGATAAAATCTATGCCTCTGATTTTTTTGGGGAAGTAATAGTTCTTGGAAACTATCAGCATATCGCCGGCGCAAATTTCCTCCTCGCGGTAAAGCACGCGTGAACGTATGGCGGCGTTGTACTCTGTGGCACGCCTGTTGCTGCGTGTTATCAGGATTGTGTCGGCCGGACCGTTGGGAGCGTTGTCGTAGGCCGACATCAGGACGTCAGGGAGGTCTGGTCCCTCCACAAGCACGACATCGTCGAGTCCCTGCGTGCGCAGCCTCGGCACGGGCATTGTATCGCCAGCCAGACCACGGCTTATGGCCGACATGACCTTGCGGAGGCGCGTGGCATTGAGCAGAATTCCGGAATCGGCGGCCTGACGCGCAGTTTCGGTAAGCGTGGCCACAGTAACCTTCAGCCCCATAGCCCTTAGCACGGCCGGATTCATCGCAGGCGAGCGTTCAGCTCCCACCGGAGGCAGCTGGGCGGTGTCGCCCATCATTATCAGCCGACAGTTTTCTCCGGCAAACACGTAAGTAACCAGATCGTCGAGCAGATTGCCACCGTGTTCGTCGGCGGTTCCTATCATCGAGGCCTCGTCTACAATAAATACGGCGTTGCGCAGCTTATTGTCGGCGGGTGCAGGCTCGGCGTAGCCCCCGGTCTCGGCATCGGGTACGTGGCGGTATATCTTGCGGTGAATGGTAAAGGCGGTGTGGCCTCCGGAATTGGCGCAGAAAACCTTTGCGGCTCGGCCTGTGGGTGCCATCAGTACCACGTGCCGTTTGTGCCGCTCGAGCGTGCGCACGAGGGCGCCGGTGAGCGACGTCTTGCCTGTGCCGGCATAGCCGTTTAGGATGAACACACATTCATTCGTCGACGGCAACAGGCAGAAACGCGACAAAGCGCCGACAACCGCTATCTGCTGGTCGTTGGCGCTATACGGCAGGTCTGCCAATACCTCGGCGGCAAAGGCTGCAGGTTGCAGAGATCAGTCCTCCAGATAATAGGTTATCGAAGTTACCACACGCACGGTTTTGATGAAGGGCGTGTATTGGTCGCGGTCGTTTATGCTGAACTGCCCCTGCGAAGCTGTCTTTATCTTGCCTAACTCGCTTCTGGAATCTTCGGCAAATTTGTCGGCGGCCTCGCGTGCGTTTGCTGTTGCCGTGGCAATCATCTCGGGCTTGATGCTGTTGAGGTCGGTGTATTCGTAGGTTGTCTGGTAGTTATAGTCGCCGGCAACGATGGCTATGCCCTGACGCAGCAGTTCGGTCTGCTTGTTGATAAGCGCACGCACCTGATCGACCTTTGATGATGTTACCACTACCACGTTCGTAACATTGTAGCGGTATTTTATATCCTGGCTTGCGTATCGCTCGGCGGCATTGTCATATACCTGGGGGGCATTGACGGATATTTCTTCCTGGGTTATGCCGTTGTTCTTGAGAAACGACATAATGGCGGCGTTGCCAGCCTCTATGCTTTTGTAGATGGTGGGGAGATCGTTGCCTACTTCTTTGGTAACGATAGGCCATGTAACCTTATTGGCCGGAACTTCTTTTTCGCACAGGCCGCGTACGGTTACCACACGGTCGCGGTCAGAAAAATTGTCGATTCCGCTTTTAAGGCAGAAACCCAAAAGCATCATGCCGGCGGCAAGGATAGCCGCGCAGATTATCAGTGTCGGTTTCGAATTCATTGTCTTGCAGTTTTTGATTCAGTTACAAAGATAATTATAAAAAGCTTTCGGCACCCAATAAGTTCAGAAAAAATTTTTTAGAAAAAAATCACCGGAGCCCGAACCAAACGGCGAGCACCGGTGTTATATAATCAAAGAAATGTGATAATGATTGGTTTATACCACCGCAGCGGCTCTGTGAAGCGTCGCTGCGGTGGTGTTTATACTTTTCCGCATCAACATATTACCTAGGCAGCACGGGAGCGCCCTTTGTGAGCACACGACGGGGTGCCGGACGCTTGGAAGCCTTGTAAACGGGCTTGTAGATGGCCCATTCTGTCTGGGTATCGGGGAAGAAGTTTACGCGTAGTGTGGTTCTGTGGCCGTTTTCGTCCTTGGCATAAATCAGCAGAGCCTTCCATTCGTTTTCAAGGCCGACGGCCTTGAAGGTATATTCTCCGGAATTGTTGATTGCGGATGTGATGTCGGTTGCATCGCCACCGCAAGCTATCTCGTGCAATTCGTAGCCCATATTCAGACGGTCGAGTACGAAATCCTCCTGGCACAGGCGGACGTATGCCTCCTCTACATTGCTCGGTGCAATCTCAAAGTTGATATTAACATATCCGTCGCCTTTTTCCTTGCTGAAGATACGGATGTCCGGACCCTGTTCTGCGGTTTCTTCCACCTTAAAATCAAAACGTTTCTCGGTCATGTTGCCCTCGGTATCGTAGGCACGTACAAACAGCACATAGTCGCCTGAACCGTCGGTTGGCCATGTAGAATTCTCGATATCATCGGCGAAATCACCTGTACCCTGCAGGAAGTCAAGATCATACACCTCGCCGAAAGTACCCATCAGGAAGTCCATACCATAGAGTTCTACGTATGAATCCATAACTTCGCGCAGCCCCCATGACGTGCGCAGATAGTATACATTGCTTCCGGTAACATCAAAAGCGATACCATATTTGTTCATTCGCTTGTAAGTGAAATTAACGTCGCAGTCGCTCTCGCCGGGCTGATCGGTGGAAAATTCGGTATATACAAGATTCTCCTTGGGTTCCTGTGTGGCGGCGTCAAGCTCCCATGCACAAAGGAAATGACGTGTGCCGGGAACAACGCTGAAATATGGCAGTGCGCTTGCGGTGCCGTCGTTTTCATGGTCGCGCTGCGTAAAGGTATTTGTACCGACAGAAACATATGCCGACGTCTGTAGCGTCAGTTTCAGAATATTGATCTTGGCATCCTCGGGCAGATTATCGAACATATCCCCTTCGTAGGACAGAGCATTATAGTTCACATCGTAATACGAAAGCACATTATGCGCATAAGCAATCATAGGACTGAGAGTATTCACGGTATATGTAACCGTATTTTTACCCTTATCGTTAACATTGAGCCATATATTGCCTTCCTCTACGCCTTCGGGTTTGGAGAAGGCGATATAATCAACATTCTCGGTCGGGAATTAACCCACAACGCGGGAATCCTTGATGACATACATTGTATCATACTCTGCTGAGGCCGTTGCTGCAACCGCAAAAGCAAATGCGGCAGCCATTAATTTCTTTACCATATTTTATTTCTTGATAATTTTTACTGACTTGTTACCTGCACTAACAATATAAACACCGGCAGGAGCGGATGTAATGTCCAACTTCGCAGCACCATCGATGCATTCGGCTACAGCAAAACGCTCGCCGCCGAGACCATACACGGCAACGTCGCCACTTGCGCCTGCAACGTTAACAATACCTGTGGTGGGAGTGGGCCACACTGCGAAGGAGCCCTCTTGGAGAACAGATGTTACTGCCGTAACTTCCGAGCCTATTGCAATGCGATCGATTGATGAATACGGCAATTCCACCGCGCCGCCATTGCCTTGAACAGTAACAGATGTTTTGCCTACTTCAACACGCACAAATTTCTCGAAAGCGAATTCCTGCTGGGAACCGTCGGCCTGTACTACCACAATGCCTCTCTCGGCCTTGGCGACAAAAGCCGCCATACCAAAGACAAGAACCAAAAACTTTAGATATTTCATATAAAATGGATTAGATGGTTCATTTAAGAAAATATAATTGCAAATATAACAAAAAAATCTCATATTCCAAGTTATGTTGCCTGATAGGATGCAAAATGCTAATTCCTGATTCTGCGTAACAACAAAAAAGCTCCGGAGAGGGATTCTCCGGAGCTAAGGGGCGGTTACCTACTTTTCCACTTTCGCAGTATCATCGGCGTGGCGAGGTTTAACTTCTCTGTTCGGAATGGGAAGAGGTGGAGCCCTCGCGCTATGGCCACCTTAATGCTGTTATCGTCCAGGCGCTCTCGCCTGTCGTAAAGGTTAGGAAAAGGTATCGGAAGCACTCACAAATCTTTAATCTTTTACAGACTTCGATGCTGCGCCGCCGGCGGCTGCTTTTCATCGGAGCAACTATCTGCTCCTGCCGGCTTTTTTGTTTCTTCAGAAAGGGTTTGGGTGATTAGTATCGCTCGGCTGTAGACGTTACCGCCTCTGCACCTGCGACCTATCGACGTCATCGTCTTTGACGACCCTTATATGGAGATCTTATCTTGAGGGGGGCTTCGTGCTTAGATGCTTTCAGCACTTATC
>CABPYL010000061.1 GCA_902461565.1 uncultured Porphyromonadaceae bacterium | reverse complement strand
CATCCCCACCGATAGCCGTTTCAACCCTGCGGCCTCAAAATATATGGGGCTATCCAGGTGGAAAATTGCGTTTCGACTTTGACTTTAGGTCAAAAAGTCAAAAATCTATGGCAGCTATTTAGTTTCTATAGCTATAACAACAGGCCCGGCAAGAGTAGCTGCCGGGCCTGGAAATGATTTTCTATTCGGTAGTCAGAGCGACCATTCCACGCCATCCTTGGTGTCCTTGACGGTGAAGCCGAGGGCTGCCATACGGTCGCGGATAAGGTCGGAAGTAGCCCAGTCCTTGCGGCTCTTGGCATCGCTGCGTATCTGCAGGAGCAGATCTACTGCATCGTGGTAGGGCTTCATAGCGCTCGCGTCGCCGCTGCCGTCGCTGTCGGTACGTATACCCAGAATCTCAACAAGGAAGGTGTCCATGAAACGGCGCAGGAAATCGATATCCTCCTGCGTTGCCGTTGCCGCATGATCCTTAACCTGGTTGATAAGTCGCACAGCGTCGAAAAGCACACTGATAAGTACAGGGGTGTTCAGATCGTCGTCCATAGACTCGTAAGCGCGTTTTTCAAGTTGGGAAACGTCGATTGTAGAAGTTGCCGAGGTCTTGAGTTCCTGCAGGCGGCGGTAACCGTCGAGCATGCGACCCAAAGCAGTTTCGGCCGACTGTAGTGCCTCGTTGCTGAAATCCACCGTGCCGCGGTAGTGGGCCTGGAGGATGAAGAAACGAATGGTCATAGGCGAATATGCCTGGGTGAGCAGAGGATGCGAGCCTGTGAAGAACTCGTCAAGCGTGATAAAGTTGCCGAGGCTCTTGCCCATCTTCTTGCCGTTGATGGTTATCATGTTGTTGTGCATCCAGTAGCGCACGGCAGGCCTGTGGTTGTGGGCCACAGACTGGGCTATCTCGCACTCGTGATGCGGGAATTTCAGGTCCATGCCGCCGCCGTGGATATCGAACTCACTGCCAAGGTATTTCTCGCTCATGGTGGAGCACTCCAGATGCCACCCGGGGAAACCTTCACTCCAGGGCGAAGGCCAGTGCATGATATGCTCGGGCGCAGCCTTCTTCCACAGGGCGAAGTCGGCGGGATTGCGTTTTTCGGTCTGCCCGTCCAGTTCGCGCGTAGTAGCAAGCAACTCTTCGATGTTTCGGCCGGACAGTTTGCCGTAACCGTAATCGGCGTTGAACTTGGGCACGTCGAAATACACGGAGCCGTCGCTAACGTAGGCGTAGCCTGCGTCGAGAATAGATTTCACATACTCGATCTGCTCGATGATGTGGCCGGACGCATGCGGCTCGATGGACGGCGGGAGCACATTCAGGGCGTCCATCGCACGGTGGTAGCGCAGGAGATAGTGCTGCACCACCTCCATAGGTTCGAGCTGCTCCAGACGCGCCTTCTTTGCTATTTTGTCCTCGCCGTCGTCGGCATCGTGCTCCAGATGACCCACGTCGGTGATGTTGCGGACGTAGCGCACCTTGTAGCCGAGATGCGAGAGATAGCGGTACACAACATCGAAGGTGATGGCCGGGCGTGCGTGGCCGAGGTGGCCGTCGCCGTAGACGGTGGGCCCGCATACATACATGCCCACCATACCTTCGTGCAGAGGCGTGAAACGCTCCTTGCACCGGCTCATCGAATTGTAAATGCAAAGATTATGGTCTTTCATACCGTGAAGTGTTTAGGCTTCGAAGGGGTTGGGGATGCCGCCGGGAGTAGAGGGAGCGCCGAGGGGTTTGATCTGCTTGATTTCGCCGAAAGTCTTCTCGTAGCGACCAACGTTCTCGCTGAGGGCATAGAGGAAATTCTTGGCATTCTCGGGAGTCATGATAATACGGCTGAGAACCTTTGCGTGCGGCATATTGGGCGACACGGAGATGAAATCGAAGAAGAATTCGCTGCCGGAGTGAGCGATGAACACACGGTTGGAGTAAAGGCCGTTGGCCACGTCGGGGGAAAGTTCTACTTTTATTTCCTGTTTGTTGTTATTGTCCATTTTTTAATAGTATTATATCGGTTAAAAAATCAGTTTGGTTTTATTGAAAATGCGTCTTTCACTATTGACGTATAGCTGCCACCTTGAAGCGATGTATCGGGATAATATACCTGTATACTCTTTACATTGCTTTCGTTCCAGTATTCGCCGATGTTGAAGGATGCGTAGAATTCCACCTGTTGCGGATTTATGCCCTTGCCGGCATCATATATAAGATGGAAATGCGGAATCTCTGACCCGGCTGTAGCGGCGTCGAAGTACAACTGGCACTCCTTGACTTCGGTTGTCAGGAACGCGTCGGCAACAAAACGGAAATTAAGGTATTCGCCCGTGCGCCACACAGATACGTCGCGGATGGGATCAGAAGCCCATTTGTCCATTTCGGCAGCTGTGGACACCTTGGGAGCATCGCCTCCGCCGAAAGTTTCGGCAGCGCTGCTGACAACGATGTTGCCGCTCTCGTACTGCACATTGGACTCGGGATGATATATCATTACAATACGCGAGCCCACAGAGAACTGCTTGGTATCGAAACGCTGTTTCGTAAGAAGGGTAACAAGGGGTGAATCACCCATCTTGCGGAGCGTAAGTACCGAACCGCTGTCGCCGGTGCTCTCAAGGGTGGCAATATCCACAAAATAATTCTGGCCGTCCGTTGGATCGTCGGAACTGTTGCACGAACTGAACGCTACAATTCCGAGGGCAGCCATAGCGGAGAATAAGATTTTCCTAAGTTTCATAGATGGTAAATTATTGATTCTTTATTGAATTGATGATAATGTCGGCCACGCGCCCGTCGGCCATGCGCACAATGGTGTCCGAATCGGCAGCGAGGCCCTCGTCGTGCGTTACAATGACAAATGTGGCGCCCATACTGTCGCGAAGGTCGAAGAACACACGGTGCAGTTCGCCGCGGTTCCGCGAGTCGAGGCTTCCTGTTGGCTCGTCGGCAAGAATAACCTTCGGGCTGTTTACAAGTGCGCGGGCCACAGCTGCACGCTGACATTCACCGCCGGAAAGTTCGGACGGCTTGTGATCCTGCCGGCCGTCGAGACCGAGTGTAACAATCAGTTCGCGCGCGCGTCCGAAAGCCGCCGCACGGTCTTCGCCGGCGATAAGCGCCGGCATTGCGACGTTCTCTACCAGCGAAAATTCTGGCAGCAACTGATGGAACTGAAACACGAAACCGATGTTACGGTTGCGAAAGGCCGATAGCCGACGGTCGGGCAAGGCGGTCACATCTGTACCGTCGTAATGTATGCTCCCGCCCTTTTCGGGGGCGGAAAGTGTTCCAAGGATATGCAGGAGAGTTGTCTTGCCTGCGCCGCTCGGCCCCACGACAGTGGTTATGCGGCGGTCGGCAATATCAAGGTCGATGCCCTTGAGAACCTCCAGTTTCCCGAAGCTTTTGTGTATGTTCCTTGCCTCAATCACAGCCCTCAGGTCTATTAATTGCAACCGCAGGAACCGCCATCGCAACCGCCTTCACAGCCGCACGAGCTGTCGCTGGAGCAGCCTCCGCCACATCCGCTGCATCCGCAACCCTGTGAGGGTTGAAGTTCTTCGGCGGTGGGTTCGCGCACCAGAAGCACCTCGCCTACGTAGTGCACGCTGTCTTTGGCAAGAGGATGGTTAAGGTCGAGCACAACAGCATCGGGGGTAAGGCGGACAACGGTACCGTCGATACGGTAGCCGTCGGGAGTCATCAGCGGAATGAGTGCGCCGGGAGTGAACATGCTTTCATCGAACTTGCCGTCTACGGTCATCTGGTTGCGGGGAATGGAGAAAATCTCCTCCTCCGAGTAAGGACCGAAAGCCTTGTCCGGAGTGGCCACAAAATCGAACTTATCGCCGGCAGCTTTACCTTCGAGCTGTTCGTCCAAAGCTTCTACAAAGCCCATTGTAAGGCCCTGAATAGCACGGTCGGGATCCTCGGCGGTAACTTCATGCACCAAGGTTTCGGTGCCGTCGGGATTGACGCGGAACAGCTGGTATGCTATCTCGAAATATTTTCCTTTTTCTATCTTTTCCATATATTATCGTTTTTTACTTATCTGGGGAGCAAATAGCGTGCCAAAAATGCCGAAAATCAATATTCCGGATTGTTCACACGCAGGCGCGGGCCCTTGTCGTTGACAATGGAACGGAAATACCGGTCGTTGTAGCCCCCGAATTTAGGCTGTACTGGCATGCCTTCGGCTGTGCGCTCGAACTTACCGTCTTTCTCAGGCTTGATATTGCCGTCCATATATTTTATAAAGAGGAAGTCGCCAAGATTCTTATACTGCTTGGTGGCGCCTTCGGCGGCATTTACCGTGAGGCTATTGAGGTATTTGCGGGCATCCTCCATACCCATTCCGGCAACTGCGTTCTCGGCATTGGCTGCAAGGGCGGTGAAGCTGTCCTCAAGCTGCGACTGCACCTTGCGGATATCCGGAATCATCTGTGAGTATCGGTTATATGCCTGATTGGCAACATAGTTGTTTACCCAGAACATAGAATCCCAATTAAGGGTGAGCAGGTCGGCTGTGGCAGCATCCAACGAACGTGGTATCTGCGTGTTGGAATTGAATACGGGCACATAAACGCATGTATTGGCATCGTCCACGCCGAACCACAGAATACCTTTCATGGCCTCGTGGCGATTTTTATTCATGTCCGACACAAACGAGAAGCCCGTCTGCTGGGTAGCTATGGCACGCTCGTGGGTGTACTCCACACTGTCCACGGTGAAGCCCATAGGACGCCAGCGGTACGGAACTTCGAAAGGTCCGGCGCCTATGTCCTGTGTCATATCTAAAAGCGTACCCTCGAAGTGGTCGCGCATCATCCATTTAAGATCTGTGGCAGTGAGGGGCTTATCGGGCTTCACCCACAGAGGGAACGGTTCGCCTTTACCTTCCATAATCCAGGGCGTATAGGCATCCATGCCTGCCGAGGGAGCGAAGCGGCGGAAATAGCTCCATACACGGGCATCGCAGCCACGGGTTGCTCCGGCATCGGTAATCGCATAGGCTCTGGAAAAATCGAAGTCTTTATCCTTTCCGTCGAAATATCCCTGTTTGCGGGCAAAGGAGATAACATCCTTGGAATAAAGCGTTTCAGGGTCGTTCAGCGGGAACTTGTGTATACGCGCATGATTTGCGTGGCCGCTTATGTAGCCGTCGGGCACACGGCGTGCCACCCATACAGCACCTTTATCGGCTTTGCCTTTACCGATCATCTCCATAACCCATACTTCATCCGGATCGGCGATGGAGAACGATTCGCCCTCAGAAGCATAACCGTATTTATCTACAAGCGAAGTCATTACATCAACTGCTTCGCGCGCTGTGCGTGCACGCTGCAGAGTGATGTAAATAAGCGAGCCATAATCTATCATGCCCGAGCCTTCCAGCTCGTGGCGCCCACCCCATGTACTTTCGGCAATAGTAAGGCCGTGCTCGTTCATGTTGCCCACAGTGGCATAGGTGTGCGGTACTTCGGTGATATCGCCGTGGTATTTACCGGTGTCCCAGTCAACTACACGACGCATCGCGCCGGGCTTGTGGTCAGCGGCAGGCTGTTGATACAAGGCACCGTACAGCACATGGCTGTCGGCGGCGTATGTTACCATCGAGCTGCCTTTGTCGGTAGCTCCGGGCGTGGCCACGAGACTCGTGCACGCAAGCGAGGCAATCGCACCTCCTAGAAGCGCGAGCCCGCAAATAACTGTTCGTAAAATATACATATTCATTTAACGGATCTCCTCACACATTTATTATAGATGCACCTCATGTATAGCTGATAGCTGAGCTAAATCTTAATTATCGCGCCGGAGGGATGAAGCGGGTACCACAGATATACCTCCGGAGTGCCGAAGCCGGCCTCCATTACCAGACGCCGGTAGTTTCTCACCTGCTCGCGGTGGTCGGCCTCCTGACGCGTGGTAAATTTATAGTCGATTATCACCGGCACACCGTCTGGACGTACGAGAAAACGGTCCATTCGGTAGGTCCGCCCGTCGGAAGGGCTGTAGAACGAGCGTTCGGCCCATACCTTGTTTCCGTTGTCGAACCACGCCGCCACCACGTCGCCACCGGCTTTGAGAGCCGCGGCAAGCACAGTCCGGTATTCTTCTCTTTCGCGCAAGTCGACGCCCATACGGGCGCAGGTGCGGTCCACACTGGCATCGAAATCGTCGAGAGTCCGCATGTTTTTCAAAATCTCGTGCATGTTCATGCCTTTGCGGCTGGCGTCCTGCAACTTTTCGGTATCGAAAGGCGGTTTGTCAACGATAAATTTGTCTTCTTCGTCACCCAGGTCATCCTCCACGGCAAGAATATCGTCGATAGACACCAGATTGGCCGTATCCGGGCGGTAGTTGACCTTGTACTCTCCTCCGCCGAATACTTCCGGCTTGTCGCCATCATCATCTTTATCCAACGGAACAGTTGGTGCTCCATAGATATATGTCTCGCCGACGGGTAGCGGCACGCCGGCCAGATCCTGAAGTTCAGATTTCTCAAATGCAAGGTCCCCGTCACCGACGAGCTGCATAAAGGCATCATGAAAATATTTGCCAAAGGTATCTTCGCCGTCCTTGCAACAGTGTACGGCAAGTTCGCGGCCTGCGCGCGTAAAGGCCACGTAACCGATGTTCAGATTGTCCATCTGCTCTGCCCTGCGATCGGTACTTATCTCCTCGTATACCGGCGAGCCGGGAGCTGCCAGTGGCGAAGAAGCATGAACACGCACACGCATGATCGGGGGCGCTATATCGGAATCAAGGTCCTTGAATTTTTTCATATTAAGCCACATGCTGGTGCTCTGGTGCAGCATAATCCAGTTTGCAAAAGGCAGATGCACACATGCACGTTCCAGACCTTTGGACTTGTGTACCGTCATTACCTGCACAGCGTCCAGCGACGCCGGAGCAATTATAGCCCACTTGCCTTCGTTTCTGCCATATGCGTCGAGGAACGCAGCCAGCGACGGGTCAGGACCCTCGAGGTGCTTTATAGCAAGGTCCTGCAGAGCGGATATGTAGGCGTACTGCGCGGTTCGGAGTTGCGGCGTAAGTCGCTCCTCAACAATGGCTTCTATAAGCGAAACGAGATTAGAAGCGTTGCGCGAACGTATTGCCCGCACTTCCTCGCCGAGATGAGCCGATGCTTCGCCGCCCTCGTCAAGGGCCTTGTACAAAGCCGTCAGATGGTCGTCGCCCTGCGACTGGAAGTAATGGTAACGCGTTATCATCATCATGATATCGCGTTTGTCGGCATATTTCGGAGTATCGTTGCCGCGGGTGAGTTTCTTGCCTTCGTAGGACTGAAGGATAAGGCGCAGAGTACTGATGATTGTGCGCACGGCAGGCGATGAACTCAGAAGCAGCGCTTCCGACGAAAGGAGCGGTATATCCGGATGGTTTTCGGTGATATAGCGGACCGTGAGGGTGGCAAGGTCCCTTTCTCGTACAAGAATCAGAATATCGCTCCAGGCATAACCCGCAGCGTGCTGTCGACGGATGTCGGCTACCATATCTTCCAAAACCTGCACCTGAGTGCCTTTGGCATCGTCCACAAAGTTCACCTTAATATATGCCGGAACATTTTCCAGTTTGCCGGATATCGCCTGACATACCTGACCATAATGTTCGGCACCGAGATTTGCGGCAAGCCGATGGAATATATTGTTGTTGAAGCGCACTATCGCGCCTGCGCTGCGGTAGTTGGTATTGTCCTGCGGTAGCGCTCCGCGTTCAATGGTACTGTGAGGGAAGTCCACCTTCTGCACCTGGCTGCCGAGCAGTTCGCTGTCAGAATTTCGGAAGCGGTATATGGCCTGCTTTACATCGCCGATGATAAGACAGAAGTTATCCTCGGCCAGACTATTGGCAACCAAGGGCTTGAGGTTGCGCCACTGAACGCGGGACGTGTCCTGGAACTCGTCGATAAGCAGATTGCTGAGCTGTACGCCAAGCCGCTCGTAGATAAAAGGCATCTCTTGGTCACTGATAATCTTCGAAAGCAGTTCGCCGGTATCGGCTATAAGCACCATATTATTCTCGGTTAGCAGTTTACGCAATGTATTACGTACGTAGCCGATAAACTCGAGATCGCCGAAGGAATCGAGAAGTGTCTGATACATGTCGCGCTTGTCGAAACATGCCGGCGCTATTGCGGTAAATGCGTCGCACAATGCACGATAGCCGTCGAGCACACCTCCTGCCAGTTTTTTAGATACCGCGGCCTTAAGAACGGCCTTGTCCTCGTAGCCCTCGGAGAATGCGGCTATTTTCGTAAAATCCTTTTTCGTCATGGCAACATTGCCCGTGGCCATTTGCTCCAGACGGCCGAGGAATGAAGAATTCATGCCGTCGCGCGCGATGCCCTGACTTTCACAGAAACTGAAGATACGGTTGGCGGCATCGCGTCCGGGGATGAAGGCATGGTCAACCATGTCCTTTAAAGCCTTTCGGAAAGAATCGACGCGCCCGGGTTCGGCGAGATATTCATCGAGAGCGGCAGAATTGTCGGCGAATGTCTCGTCCATAGCCCTTTCGAGCAAGTCCACCAGCCCGAGAATAATTTTACCGTTGCGGTTGAAGAAATTATATGTGTTTCCCTGCGCCATCTTGTCGACCATATAGCGCTTTACCCACGCGTACAGGCGGCTTTCCCTGCCTATGGTGCCGTCGTTAAGCTCGTCGAGCATCAGCGATACCGACTGATGAATCATATCCTTGCGCTCAAGCGACAGCTCATAGTCGCCCTGATGGTCGATTTCGCGCGAAAAAGTACGCAGCACAACCTGAAAAAAGGAATCGATAGTGCTTACATTAAACGAGTTATAATCAAACAGCAACTCATTCAGCGCCTTTGCGGCCGCTTCGGGAAGTTCCTCGCGCGTACATCCGAATTCCTTGCACAGTTTACCGGTATATATCGTCTTGTCCATCGCGGCGGGATCGGCCAGGAAACTCAGCTGCCGGATAATTCGACTTTTCATCTCCTCTGTGGCCGCGTTGGTAAAGGTAATGGCCAGAATATGGGCGTGGCGGCAACGGCGACGATGGCCACCGGGAGCATATTTGTCAATGTTAAGACAGAATCTGCCTGTGGTATCGTCTTTCAGGCCCAGCAGAGTGCGTATATATTCGTACGCCAGAGTAAATGTCTTGCCCGAGCCTGCAGATGCTTTGTATACAGTGAGCATTGGATGTTCAGAAAGCGTTCTTTTCGCCGGCGACAGCGTTTATCACCGTGCGGATAACAAT
>CABPYL010000060.1 GCA_902461565.1 uncultured Porphyromonadaceae bacterium | reverse complement strand
AAATGGTAGCACAAAGATAATAAAAAATTTTGACACCTCCAAGCTTGAGTGTCAAAAAGATTCGCCAGTCCCATAATTTAATTCTGTCAAAGACCCGGGCAAGTGCTGCAATCGCTTTGGAAATCGTTTTAGAAATGGACGGAATGAAAAAAGTGGATGAAATTTTTGGTATTCGCGAAATAATAGTTACTTTTGTAAAAATTTGATAAAATGGCAAAGGACCTCTCTGAGCAGCTTAGCCGCCTGGGCCATAAATGCGAGCTTCTTGTAACGCGCTTCGGTACTTTGAAGAAAGAGAACGCCGAACTGCGCCGACAGCAAGAGGAGTTGCTGGCCGAGATAGAAAAGCTGAAAAAGCAGAACGAGAGAATGAGCAGTGAACTGCACTTTCTCAAAATCTCGGGTGCCATAGCCCCCGAGGTGCGAACCGCCCGCGAAGCCCGAGCCATACTGTCAGATTTAGTGCGGGAAATCGACGCTTGCGTCGCCGACTTGATGAAAGACATTTAGCCACCGCATCCCACGAGCTGATGAAACAGTCGAACATACACACGATAACAGTCAAGATAGCCGGCGCCGAGCCTTTCAAGCTCCCTATCGCCGAGGACGAAGAGTCGTTCTACCGCTATGTAATCGAGCGCATAAACGATAACTTGCAGAAATTCCGCTACGGCCACAACGCCGACTCGGAAATTGTAGCACTTGCGAAAGTAGCCTTGTACTACGCCACCATGCTGTACCAGAAAACCGAACTGATCCGTTCGCAATCGGACATGCTGGACAATTTCGAAACGCGCATCGACCAGTTGCTTGCCGGCACCGACTGACGGTACGGCACCCCTCGGGGAACATTGTGGCTATCACACGCCGCGGCGCGAGCACCGCTGAACCTCGCGCGCCGAGATTATATTCCGCACTTTTTCTGTTGCCGGGCATCGCTGTGCCCCTATATGCAGAGAGGTGCTTTTTTATTAACTATGTTCCTCCAAAAGAGATAGATGACAGCTGTTATTTTTATCGCAATAGCAATCGTGGCCGCCGCAATAGGTGTGGGTGTTACGTTGCTGTGCCAGCGCAGGATGGCAAACACCCGCGCTAAACAGATTCTGGCCGAAGCAAACCGCCAGGCCGACGACCTCAAGCGCGACAAGGTGCTCGAAGGCCGTGAAGAAGCCCTTAAAATCACATCCGACGCCGAAAAACAGGCGCAGCAGAAAATGTCCAAACTGCAGTCCACCGAGGCAAAGATGAAGCAGCGCGAGCTGCAGCTTAACGCCCAGCAGAGCGAGAACCAGCGTACACGCAACGAACTCGACGAACTCCGTCAGAACATCGACGCCCAGCAGGTGGTGGTAAAAAACAAGCAGAACGAGCTTGACGAACTCCACCACAAGGCCCAGCTGCTTCTCGAGCAGATTTCCGGTCTTTCGTCGGCCGAAGCAAAGGACAAACTTATCGAGAGCCTCAAGGAAGAAGCCAAGACCGCTGCGGCATCGTATATCAACGATATCATGGATGATGCCAAGCTCACCGCCAACAAGGAGGCGCGCCGCATCGTGGTGCAGTCTATCCAGCGTGTGGCTACAGAAACGGCCATAGAGAATGCCGTTACCGTATTCCACATCGATTCCGATGAAATAAAGGGCCGTATAATCGGCCGCGAAGGCCGCAACATCCGCGCCCTCGAGGCCGCAACTGGTATAGAAATTATTGTAGACGATACCCCCGAGGCTATCGTGCTGAGCGGTTTCGACCCTGTGCGCCGCGAGATTGCCCGTGTTGCCCTGCATCAGCTTGTGGCCGACGGCCGTATCCATCCCGCGCGCATCGAGGAAGTTGTTGCCAAGGTGCGCAAGCAGATCGAACAGGAGATTATCGAGACCGGCCAGCGCACTGCCATCGACCTTGGTATCCACGGTCTGCACCCCGAGCTTATCCGCCTTGTGGGCAAGATGAAATATCGTTCCAGCTACGGCCAGAACCTGTTGCAGCACTCGCGCGAGACTGCCAATCTGTGCGCGATCATGGCATCCGAACTTGGCCTCAACCCCAAGAAAGCACGCCGTGCCGGTCTGTTGCACGATATAGGCAAGGTACCCGACGAGGAACCCGAACTGCCGCACGCACTGCTTGGTATGAAACTTGCCGAGAAGTACAAGGAAAAACCCGAAATATGCAACGCCATCGGCGCCCATCACGACGAAGTGGAGCAGACATCACTGCTCGCGCCCATAGTGCAGGTGTGCGACGCCATTTCCGGCGCCCGTCCCGGCGCCCGCCGCGAGATTGTGGAAGCCTACATCAAGCGCCTGAACGACCTTGAACAGCTTGCAATGTCCTATCCCGGCGTTATCAAGACCTATGCAATCCAGGCAGGCCGCGAACTGCGTGTGATTGTCGGCGCCGAGAAGATCAACGATGCCGAAACAGAAAAGCTTTCATCGGAAATCGCACGCCGCATCCAGGACGAAATGACGTATCCGGGCCAGGTGAAGATTACCGTTATCCGCGAGACACGTTCCGTAAGTTTTGCCAAGTAAGGCCGTATGGAGCAAGAGAATAATAAGGAACTGCCCGAGGAACAGCACCTGACCGACGAGGCTGCCGAAGCTGCAGAGCCCAAGGTCATGCCTCTGCACAACTGTTGCGGAGGCGATTGCCGTAGGCGAAAGCTGCACAGTTTCAACTGGCTTGAGGATATTCCCGGCGGCTGTGCCGACAGCGATATCGTTGAGGTGCAGTTCAAGAATACACGCAAGGGCTACTACCTGAACGCCACCAATCTGCCGCTTGTGATCGGCGACGTGGTGGCTGTGGAGGCCGCGCCGGGGCACGACATCGGCACAGTGTCCATGATCGGCGCCCTTGCCGAGTTGCGCATGAAGAAGGCGACACGTTCCAATAACACAGAAGTGAAGCGTGTATTCCGAAAGGCCAAGCCCAACGACCTCGAGAAATTCGAGGAGGCCAAGGCCCGTGAGGAGGATACCATGATACGCTCTCGCAAGATTGCCGCCGAGCTGGGGCTGAACATGAAGATCGGCGACGTGGAATATCAGGGCGACGGCAACAAAGCCATATTCTACTATATCGCCGACCAGCGTGTGGACTTTCGCCAGCTTATCAAGGTGTTGGCCGAGACGTTCAAGGTGCGCATCGAGATGAAGCAGATCGGTGCGCGTCAGGAGGCCGGTCGCATTGGCGGTATCGGTTCCTGCGGTCGCCCTCTGTGTTGCTCGCAATGGATGACTAATTTTGTGTCTGTAGCCACCAGCGCTGCCCGTTTCCAGGATATATCGCTGAATCCGCAGAAGCTCGCCGGACAGTGCGCCAAGCTGAAATGCTGCCTCAATTTCGAGGTCGATGCCTATGTTGAGGCTTCGAGGCGTATGCCTCCGCGCGATGTAAGGCTGGAGACGGCAGATAACACATACTATCATTTCAAAAGCGATATTTTCAACCGCCTCGTAACATATTCCACCGACAAGAATGTTGCCGCAAATCTGGTAACATTGCCCGCCGAGCGTGTTTTCGAAATTATCGCGATGAACAAGGAAGGCGAGAAGCCTCTCTCTCTGCAAATGCAGGAAGAAGGCAAGGGAAAAATGCGTTCCGACTTCGGCGATATTCTTGGAGGAGAGGACGATATAAGTCGTTTCGACAAAAAAAAGAAGAAAAAGCGCAAACAGCAGCCCGGCACTCAGCCGCGGCCCGACGCACCTGCGCAGCCTCGCGAGAAAAATGACGAACAGCCTCAGAACGGTGCCGGATCGCAAAAGAATCGCCGTCCCAAACCTAAGCGCCGAAATCCCGACAATCCTAAAGGAGGTGCCAACAAACCAAATGAAAAGCCCCCTCAGGAATAAGACGGTCGCTGCGGTCGCCGTTACCATACTGGCGGTGTCATGTTCCATCGACGGACACCACGGTAACGGTGACGACAATTTTTTCAGCGCGTTCGCCACTTTTCCGGGCGCTGAATGGCAATATGCCGCGCCGCAGGACTTTGTTGTGGATACGCTGCGCGACAGCGTATGCCCTTCAGGCACATTGTTGCTGACCCTGCGCCACACCGACGCATACGAGTACAGCAACATCTGGCTGGAGGTTGTATATGATATGGACGATACCACCGCTGTGGCCGATACTGTGAACATTATTCTTGCCGATAACTTCGGACACTGGCGCGGCCGAGGCGCCGGCGCATCATTTCAGGTTACCGACACTCTGCGACGCCGAATGCCGCTGCGCCGGCATCAGCACATAGGTCTGCGCCACATAATGCGTACCGATACACTCGACGATATAGAACAGGCCGGAATCACATATTTGCCGGACGTGTGAATTCCTATACAATCACAAAGGCAACAAGCCATGACACAGAGCAATTTCGACAGTCTGATATTCGATATGGACGGTACCCTGTGGGATGCCGTCGACAGCTATTGTGCCGTGTGGAACCGTACCATAGTCGATCTTGGTACGGACAGGGCTACGGTATGCTATTCCGAACTGGCCGTCCTTATGGGCAAGCCTCTCGACGAGATTTTTATGACCCTCATTGGCGACGTGTCGATAAAGGATGAATTCATCTGCAGGCTTTTGCATAACGAACGCACCATGATGCCGGAACTCGGGGGCAGTCTGTATCCCGGTACAAAAGAAACAATCGAGGCACTTAGCCGTTTCTTCAGGCTGTTTATGGTGAGTAACTGCGGCGTCGACGGTTTGCCCAACTTCCTGCGTTTCACAGGTCTGGAGCCGTACTTCACCGATACTCTTTCGTTTGGACAGAACGGTAAGGAAAAAGATGCGAACATACGTGAGATAGTTAAGCGTTATAACCTGAAGGCACCTCTTTATATCGGCGATGTCGCCCGCGACTGCAGCGACGCGCACCGTGCCGGCGTTCCTTTTGCCTGGGCCGCCTATGGTTTCGGCAAAAACGTAAACGATGCCGACTACGTTCTTACATCGATAGAGGATCTGCCCTCGATTTGTTTAAAACGTAACTGACATGAAAGAAAAAGACCTTTTGCAGATTAACATGCTCGGCCCCGACGAACAGGCGCTCCGTCTGGCCCGTGTGGCAAAATATATGCGTGCAGCCGGTATCGGTGTGGCGCTCGTACGCTCCAACAGTAATCTGTATTACCTTACCGGACGTGTGTTCCGTGGATACATATATATAAATATGGAATTGGAGGCGCCTGTCTACTTTGTGCGTCAGCCGTCCACTCTGCGTTGCCGTCCTGGCGAACGCATGTTCCACATACGCAAGCCCGAGGAAATAGCCTCGCTGCTTGCAGAGAACAATATCGCCGTCGGCGCTCCGGTGGCTTTCGAACTGGATTTGCTGCCGTACGGCGAGTGCATGCGTCTGGCCCGCGCGATGGGTATGGAAGCACCGGCCGGGAATATGTCGCCAGTGCTGGCCGCCGCCCGATCGGTAAAGACCGCCGTAGAGCAGAAAATGCTTGTGGAATCCGGCGAGAAGCAGTCGTTGGTATACGAGCGCATCCCACACATGTATCAGGAAGGCATGTCCGATATAGAATTGCAGATAGAGATTGAACGGGCATCTCGTCTCGAGGGCTGTCTGGGTCTGTTCCGTGTCGGCGGTATGGAGATGGAGCTCTTCATGGGAAATGTGCTTACCGGCGAGAATGCCGACACTCCTTCGCCCTACGATTTTGCTATGGGTGGCGAAGGGGCAGATCCGTCGTTACCCGTAGGCGCCAATGGCACAATAATAAAGCCGGGTATTCCCGTAATGGTGGATGTGAACGGCAACTACACCGGTTATATGACCGATATGACGCGCTGCTACTATACCGGTGAACTGTCGCAGGAAGCTCTGCGGGCAAACCAGCTGTCCATTGATATCTGCGATGCACTTGCTGCAATGATGAAACCGGGCGCCAAAGCATCCGATCTTTATGTGCGAGCTGCCGAAATGGCGCGTCTCGGCGGAATGGAGGCATATTTCATGGGGCATCGCAGCCACGCCGGCTTTGTGGGTCACGGAATAGGCATAGAGGTTAACGAACTTCCTGTACTCGCGCCACGCTCACACGATATTCTTGAAGAAGGCAACGTCATTGCCGTGGAACCCAAATTCGTGATTCCAGACATAGGAGCCATTGGCGTGGAAAACACCTATATCGTAGGCCCCGACGGCGGACGCGTTATCACTACGGCGCGTCAGCAGCCTGTGAAACTCGACTGACAGATGAATCTTAAGACAAAACTGAAATCCAAAATATTCGTCACTGTGGGTGGCGTGGCCGACGCAATGGGGCGCGAATGCTACGTTGTTGGCGGCTATGTGCGCGACCTGTTGCTTAAACGTCATTCTAAAGACATCGACTTCGTAACGGTAGGTTCAGGCATAGAGCTTGCCGAAGGCGTTGCCGCAGCCCTCGGCCCTAAGACTCATCTTGCAGTATACCGCAATTACGGCACGGCACAGGTCCACCGCGGGCCTCTGGAACTTGAATTTGTTGGGGCGCGCCGGGAATCATACCGCCACGACTCGCGTAACCCTATCGTGGAGGACGGCTCTCTCGACGACGACCTCGCTCGCCGAGATTTCACCATAAACGCTATGGCGATATGCGTGAACGCCAAGGAATTCGGAGAACTGATAGACCGCTACGACGGCCTTGGCGACATTAAGCGGAGAATTATCCGCACGCCTCTGGACCCCGACATAACTTTCAGCGACGACCCGTTGCGCATGATGCGTGCTATCCGTTTTGCAACGCAGCTACAGTTCGAAATCTATCCCGAAACGCTCGATGCAATCTCGCGCAACGCTTCGCGCATAGAAATAATTACTGCGGAACGCATAAAGGACGAACTGTTCAAGATTATGGCATCGCCTAAGCCTTCAATCGGTTGGGAGCTGCTGTTGCACACCGGGCTTCTTGATATAATCCTCCCCGAACTGGCCCGTATGCGCGGAGTGGAAGTAGTGAAAGGAAAGGCTCACAAGGACAATTTCCGCCACACGATGATGGTGCTCGACAGTGTAGCCGAGGCTTCCGACAATATATGGCTGCGCTGGGCCGCGCTGTTCCACGATATAGGCAAGCCGGTTACGAAACACTACGATCCCGTACGCGGATGGACATTCCATAACCACAACTTTGTGGGTGCCAAGATGGTGAAGACTATATTCCGGCGCATGCGTTTCCCTCTTGGAGCCGAGTTGCGCTATGTGTCCAAGATGGTGGAGCTGCACATGCGTCCTATAGCTCTTGTTGAGGATGAGGTTACCGACAGTGCTGTTCGCCGTCTTGCAAACTACGCCGAGGAAGACCTTGACGACCTGATGATTCTTGCACGTGCCGATATAACGAGCAAAGATGAAGCTCGTAAGTCGCGCTATCTGGCCAACTTTGATATCGTTGAACAGAAATTCCGCGACACCCACGCCAAAGATGTTGAGCGAAACCGCAAGAATCCGGTAGACGGCAACGAGATAATGGCTCTTTTCGGGCTGCCGCAGTGCCCTGAAGTGGGTTACTATGCCTCTACTTTGAAAAACGCCATTAAGGAATGTGAGATAGAGGACACACGTGAGGCCGCCTTCTCCTATCTGATTGCGCTTGCCCGTGAAAAGGGTGTGGAGCCGCTATACGATCCATTCGCAGCAGACAATATCGAAAAGAAGTCATGAAAAGGATTGCTGTGGCATTGATTTTTGCGCTGTTGGCCATTATGGCGGACGCTACGCCAAGAGTGTTCATAGTGAATATATATCCGGGTGAGCAAATATATCAGCTCGAAGGACATACAGCGCTCGTTGTGGCCGACAGCACTGCGGTTACGGCATACAATTACGGCGTTTTCGACTTTGATTCGCCTAATTTTGTGTGGCGATTTGTCAAAGGCGAGACCGATTATATGCTCGCGGCCTATCCTTTCGGGTATCTGGAAATGGAATACCGCCGCGAGGGACGCCGTGCAGTGGCGCATGAGATAGAAATGGACAGTGTGCAGACGCAGCGTCTGCTGCACGCGTTGCAGGAGAATCTGCAGCCGCAGAACCGTGTATACCGCTATAATTATGTGAAGGACAATTGCGCCACCCGTCCGCTGGATATCATAGAGAAAGCCCTTGGCGACAGCATAGCGCTTGCTCCGGCACCTTTCGAGGCACAGCCATTGCTGAAACCTACTTTCCGCAACGTTATGCGCATGTGCCACAGTAATTATCCGTGGTACCAGTTTGGAATAGACATTGCCCTCGGTTCCGGTATCGATCAACCCGTAACGCGCCGCGAAATGGCTTTCGCTCCGGTAGAGCTTGATGGCATGCTTGGCGGTGCCACAGTAGCGGGGCGCCCTCTGGTTAAATATACTACCGTGATGAACGATGTTCCTGCACACGCCGCGATACTTCCGGCCACGCCCTGGTATCTGACGCCAATGTTTGTCTGCTGGGCGTTTATGGGGTTGTGTGTGGTGGTAACTGCAGTAGGCGTGCGGCACCACAGGCGATTCCGTGGTTTCGATGCCGTTTTCTTTGGTATACTCGGCCTTACGGGCTGTTTGCTAACCTTTCTGATATTTGTGTCGGTTCACGAGGCCACTTCGCCGAACTATCTGTATATATGGCTCAATCCCCTGTGTTTAGTTGTGCCTGCGCTGACCTGGATTCCGCGTGCAGCCGAAGTGCTGAGGTGGTATTACATCGTGTATTCCGCCGCATTGGTGCTGATGATCGGCTGCTGGTACTGGCTGCCCCAGTCGGCAAATCCGGCATTCGTGCCTCTGATAGCCGCAACGCTAATGCGTTCGATGGCCGGAGCTGCCGGAACACAACAAAAACGTCCCCGTTCCGTTAATACATAAACAGCATAAAATAAATTACATAATATATAAAAACATAAACTGTAAAGGCTATGACAACAAAACTAATCGCAATCATCTCGGCCGGAGCGCTTGTATGCGCCTCTCTCTCCGGCTGCGTAAGCAAGAAAAAGTACGCCGAACTGCAGGCCATGCACGACGAGCTTTCGCAGAACTACACAACTCTCCAGAACAGCTATGGCTCTCTGCAGGCAAATTACAACGAAACAAATTCCAAGGCTCAGACTGTGGAGGCGCTTCTTGTTCAGGAACGCAAACACAACACAGAACTCAAGCAGAGCTATGCCAATCTGCAGAATTCGCTTGACCAGAGCATCGTGAACAATGCCCGTGGCAACGTT
Organism: uncultured Porphyromonadaceae bacterium; assembly: GCA_902461565.1. Taxonomy (GTDB): domain Bacteria; phylum Bacteroidota; class Bacteroidia; order Bacteroidales; family Muribaculaceae; genus CAG-873. The sequence goes on along the minus strand of CABPYL010000060.1, from coordinate 721 downwards.
AACATCGAAAAACTTGTAGATCAGATAAACGCATCCAACAAATATATCCGCCAGCTTGTGGAGGCCAAGACTAAGTCTGACTCGCTTAACCTGACTCTTGTTACTAACCTTACCCGCTCGTTAACTCCAGCCGAGACCGACGAGGTGAACGTGAAGGTGCTCAAAGGTGTGGTATATATATCGCTTGCCGATAATATGCTATTCAAGTCTGGAAGCTACGACATCAACGACCGCGCCATGCAGACCCTTGGCAAAATAGCCAAGATTATCAAGGACTACAGCGACTATGACGTACTGGTTGAAGGCAACACCGACAACGTGCCCATCAGCCGCACAAATATCCGCAACAACTGGGACCTGTCGGCTCTGCGCGCTTCGTCGGTTGTTCAGGTACTTCAGGATAAATTCGGTGTAAATCCTGCCAAGATGACAGTCGGCGGCCGTGGTGAATACAACGCCATTGCCGACAACAACACCGAAGTTGGCCGTCAGCTTAACCGCCGTACCGAAATCATCATCACTCCCAAGCTCGACCAGTTCATGGAACTTATCGACAAGGCTCCCGAAGAGAATTAAAAATACTTCAATAATATCAGAAAGCACTCCTGCGGCCCGGGAGTGCTTTCTGTTTACCTAAAGTCAAAGTCGAAACGCAATTTTCCACCTGGATAGCCCCATATATTTTGAGGCCGCAGGGTTGAAACGGCTATCGGTGGGGATG
>CABPYL010000059.1 GCA_902461565.1 uncultured Porphyromonadaceae bacterium | reverse complement strand
TTATAACATGGATTTAACATCCATTCACAGAAACACCCCCGATTACTCCTCCTTCCGGATCTGTTACACATTATATATACATAATCCGTAATGGGATTTTAAAACAAACAGGTAAATGAAATAAAATCCCGAAATGAATTTTTTTTCTGCAAACGGTGTAATATTTTGTATGGTTATGCGTCTAATGGGTATAATCGTACAATCTAAATATGATAAAACTGACTAACGTAAACAAAACTTACCCCGGTGTCGTACCGCTGCATGTGCTGAAAGATATCAATCTTGAGATTAAACGCGGCGAGCTGGTGTCGATAATGGGTGCCTCAGGCTCGGGAAAGTCAACGCTTCTTAATATCTTGGGTATCCTGGACAATTATGACAGCGGTGAATATTATCTTGACGGACAGCACATCCGCGACCTCAGTGAAAACCGTGCCGCCGAACTCCGCAACCAGCTTATCGGTTTCGTATTCCAGTCGTTCAACCTGATAAGTTACAAAAACGCTTTGGAGAACGTTGCCCTGCCGTTGTTCTACCGCGGCATAAGCCGCCGCAAACGCAACGCGATGGCAATGGAAGAGCTTGACCGCATGGGGCTTGCCGACCGCGCCACCCACCTGCCGGGCGAGCTGTCCGGCGGCCAGAAGCAGCGCGTAGCCATAGCCCGCGCGATGGTTACCAAACCTTCCATAATCCTTGCCGACGAACCTACGGGCGCGCTGGACTCGCACACATCCAAGGAAGTGATGGAAGTGTTCCGCAAGCTCAACGAGGACGGCATGACTGTTGTAATTGTAACACACGACCCTGGGGTAGGCAAGGCCACAAACCGAATAATCCGCATTGTGGACGGACAAATAACGGACGGCAATGTTTGACCTGATAAGAGAAATAGGACAGACGCTGCGCAACAACCGTCTGCGTACAATCCTTACGGGCATCTCGGTATCGTGGGGCATTTTTATGCTGATTGTGCTCCTTGGCGCCGCACGCGGCGTAACCAACTCCTTTAACGAGAACGTGGCAGGCCGTGTGAACAACGTGGTATCGGTGTGGGGCGGCTATACCACAATGCCCTACAAAGGATACAAAGACGGCCGCATGATTCAGCTCAAGACCTCCGACCTCGACGATATTCTGAAAGACAACCCGGGAATCGTTACCAAGGCCGAGGCTACCGCAAGCAACGACACAGCCAAGATAAGCACAGAAAAAGACTATGTTAGCGGCGGCTTCGAAGCGGTATTTCCCGGCTATGCAAAGACGCAGCGTATAGAAACGAAACTGGGCCGGTTCATCAACGAGAACGACATTGCCGCCAACCGCAAGGTTATTGTGCTGCGCGACAGCAAAGCAGAAACCCTTTTCGGCTCTGCGGAGGCGGCTTTAGGCAAAACTGTGCGCGCAATGGGTCTGGCATGGACCGTAGTAGGTGTCTACTCCCACAACTGGCAGCGCGGCACCTATGTACCCTACACCACCTACAAGGCAATAACTGGCAATACGCCAAACGCCGAGCAGATAGACGTAAACATGGGCGATATCAAGACCCTCGAGGAATCGCAGAATGCAGAAAAAGCCATACGCACCAGCCTGGCCAAAACACATGAATTCGATCCTGACGACCATTCGGCAGTATGGACATGGAACCGTTTCGAGCAGTATCTGCAAAGCCAGCAAGGCGGCATAATAATCAATATGGCCGTATGGATCATCGGCATTCTGACCCTTCTGACGGGCATTGTAGGCGTAAGCAACATAATGTTTGTATCGGTGCGCGAGCGCACACACGAGATAGGCATCCGCCGTGCCATCGGCGCCAAACCACGCGCCATCCTCACGCAGGTGATTGCCGAGAGTATCGGTGTAACCGCGCTGTTCGGATATATCGGCATCGTCGGCGGCATGATAGTGCTACAGATTGTGGACATGTTCACAAAAAATACAGAAGGCTTTTCCAACCCTACGGTGGATATATCGATAGCCGTAAAGGTTACCGTGGCACTGATAATAGCCGGCGCGCTTGCGGGCCTGTTCCCGGCACTGAATGCAATAAAAGTAAAACCGGTGGAGGCGCTTCGCGACGAATGATATGAAAACAAGTTTATTCGACATAGAAAACTGGCGCGAGATAGGCGCGTCGCTGGCCCGCAACAAGACCAGGACGTTCCTTACGGCTTTCGGCATCTTCTGGGGCACGGCGATGCTCGCGCTGCTCACCGGCGGCGCCGATGGTCTTAAAGGAATGATGAGCCGCAACTTCGCGGGCTTCTCCACCAACCTCGGAGGTGTGTTCAGCGACACCCGTTCGATATCCTACATGGGCTACAACAAGGGCTCGTACTGGAATATGAACGTGCAGGATATAGAGGCGATCCGTCAGGTGGCTCCGGCCATCGAAAAATCATCGACTATCAACGCCACGCACGGCACGGGTGCCTACTCCGTACGCTCCAAGAGCGGACAGATCTTAGGTGTGGAACCGGAGTATTCCGAACTTATGACACCGGTAATGTACTCCGGCCGCTTCGTCAACGAACTTGACGAGCGCGATGCAAAAAAAGTAGTTGTTGTGGGTAAGAATCTTGCCAACGAGCTATTCGGCAACGAGGAGGCAGTGGGCAAACAGATTACGCTTAACGGCATAACTTTCACTGTGATAGGTGTCGCCGGGCAGAAAGGTGAGGCGAGCATCGCCGGGCGTATCGACGATTCCTATATTGTTTCCAACAGCACGATACGACGCACGTTCAACCAGGGTAATTCTGTTGGATTCTTCATCTACACGGCGCCCAGAGGCATGAAACCGACCGACAACGAAAATGCCATACGGCGCACACTCAGCAGCCGCCATTCCATCCACCCGGACGACAGAAACGCAGTAAGTTTCATGGACATCTCCGAGATGTTCGATATGATCAACAATATGTTCATGGGTCTGGCGCTTCTTGCATTCTTCGTAGGCGCCGGCTCGCTTATGGCCGGTGTGATAGGCGTAGGCAACATAATGTGGATTATTGTGAAAGAGCGCACTCACGAATTCGGCATACGCCGCGCCATAGGCGCCAAACCGCGCGACATAACAATGCAGGTACTCTCGGAAAGCATTGTGCTCACTCTTGTGGCAGGCACAGCCGGCGTATGTTTCGCAGCCATTGTACTGGCAATCGCCGACAAACTTACCGCCGACCCGCTTAACGGCCTGGCCGGTTTCGGCATAACATTCACCACGGCGATATCCATCATCGTAATCTTCTTTATCCTTGGCTGCGCCGCAGGCACTCTGCCGGCAATCAAGGCCATGAAAATTAAACCAATAGAAGCCATCAACGACAAATAATCAAAATCTACAATATGAAAAAAGTATTCCGCATCATGCTATGGGTGATTATCGGGCTCATTTTTGTGGGAACGTTCGTGTTCCTTTACCTCAACAGCCGCACACCCGAAGAAAACTACGCGACAGTAAGCCCCGAGATAGGGAGCATAGAGCGCTCCACAGTACTGACAGGCAAGATTGAACCGCGCGACGAAATTGAAATCAAACCTCAGATTTCCGGTATTATCAGTGAAATTCTCGTTGAAGCCGGCGAAAACGTGAACGAAGGTGATGTAATAGCAAAAATCAAGGTGATTCCCGACGACTCGCAACTCTCGTCGGCTCAGAACCGCGTAACCAACGCCGAAATCGAACTTGACGACGCCCTTGTAAAATACAACCGCGACAAAGCACTGTACGAAAAGAAAGTGATATCGCGCGAGGACTACGAGACCACCGAGAAAAACTACCTGAAAGCCAAAGAAGAGCTGGAATCGGCCCGCGACTCATACAACATTGTACGCCAGGGCGTTTCCAAATATAACGCATCGGAGAGCAACACCCTTGTGCGTGCCACAATCACCGGCCTTGTGCTCGATGTGCCCGTAAAGGTCGGCTCGTCGGTAATCCAGGCCAACACCATGAACGACGGCACCACCATCGCTACCGTAGCGGACATGAACAAACTTATCTTCAAAGGCAAAGTAGACGAAACGGAAGTAGGCAGCCTGCGCATAGGCATGCCAATGGACATCAGCATCGGCGCCATGCCCGACCTCAAGCCACTGGCTACGATAGAATACATCTCGCCCAAGGGTGACGACAGTTCAGGCGCCAACTCCTTCGAAATCAAGGCAGCTCTCGTAATCGACAGCTCCGAGGGTCTGCGTGCCGGATACTCTGCCAACGCAACTGTAGTTCTGGCGAAGGCCGACAGTGTAATCACCGTTCCAGAATCGACAGTAACATTCGAGGGCGACAGCACATTCGTTTATGTGCTCACCGACAGCGTCAAGAACCAGTATACCCGGCGCCCCGTTACGACAGGCATGAGCGACGGCATAAAAATAGAGGTTAAGGACGGCATCGCCACCGGCGAAAAAATCCGTGGAGCCAAAATGATGTAAATGCCATGAAGAAGCTGATACTAACAATAGCCCTCGCGCTCGGTGCCGCAGGCGCTTTTGCAGAGACTTGGTCGCTGGAGCGCTGCGTGCAATATGCCATAGACCACAATATCGACATTCATCAGCGCCGCCTCTCCGCCCGCCAGGGCGAACTTGAGGTTACCGAAGCCAAAGACCGCTTCCTGCCGCAGGTAAGCGGATACGCCTCGCAAAACTTCAGCTTCGGCCGCGCGCTGACTATGGACAACACCTACGCCGACCGCAACACCAGTTCGTTCAGTGCCGGCGCACAGCTGAGCCTGCCGATATTTCAGGGTCTCACCGCCATCCGCCGGCTGGAATACAGCCGCAAGAGTCTTCAGGCACTGCTTGAACAGACCGAGGCCGCAAAAGACGATATTACGCTCAACGTAATTTCCCAGTATCTGCAGACGCTCTATGCCGGCGAAATGCTGCAGGTTGCGCGTATTAATCTGAAAATCTCGCAGGACGAGCTTGTCCGCAGGCGCGTGCTCCTGGAAGCCGGCAAGATTCCCGAACTGGACATCTATGAGGCCGAGGCTCAGGTGGGCCAGGACGAACTGAGTGTGACCAGTGCCGAAAGCGACAGCATCATTGCGGTGCTCGACCTTACACAGCTGCTGAATCTCCCTTCGGCAGAAGGTTTTGAAATAGAGCCGTTAGCCGACGACAATCCTTTCATCCTCAATCCCGACGACGTCTTTGCCAACGCATGGGCACACAATCATACAATCCGCGCAGGCCGTCTTAACCGCGAGGCTGCCGAAAAGAATATATCGCTGGCAAAAGCCGGTTATATTCCTACTCTCTCGTTCAGCGCCGGCCTCGGCACCAACTACTACAAGACCTCGGGCTTCGACAACGAGAGTTTCGGCTCGCAGATGCGTCATAACTTCTCGCAGTCGATAGGATTCTCTCTCTCCGTACCTATTTTCGACGCCTTCGGAACACGCAACAACGTCCGTCGGGCCCGTCTGCAGGAAGAAAGCGCAAAACTCGAACTCGACAATGCCCGAAACCAGCTATACAAAGCAATCACCCAGGCACATACACAGGCAGTGCGCGCAAGCAAGCAGGTTGAATCCACTCAAAAGGCTGTAGCGAGCTCGAAAGCGGCTTTCGAAGCCATGAAAGTGAAATACGACAACGGCAAAGCCAACGCCACGGAATTCGAGAAGGCAAAATCGAACTATACTTCGGCCCTCGCCCAACAGGTACAGGCACGATACGAACGTGTTCTGCGCGCCCGCATCCTCGAATTCTACAACAATCCACAATGAACATACCCGGATTCCTCATTCCCCTCCTCCTTTGTCTGCTTGTGCTCCGCCCCGTTTCGACGGCAGCACAGCAGCCCGACACCGCACCTGCCGACACACTCACCACGACGGTAGATACCCGGCAATGGTACCGGTTCAACTACAAACAACTGATAGCGCCCGCCGCTCTTGTGGCGGCAGGCGGTTTCGGTGTTTCCAACGGGTGGTTCTGTAAGGAAAAACGCAAAATGAACGATCGCTTCGCCGAATGGCGCGGCGACCACCACATAAAAGTTGACGATTATTTGCAATACCTGCCCGCCGCAGCCTATATAGGGCTGGGCACGGCAGGGGTCCGCAGCCGCCACGGCATTGTCGGGCGGCTTCTTGCCGGAGCCACCGCGACGGTGGCTCTCGGCATAATGACCGAAGGCATGAAACTTGCCGTTGACGAGGAACGTCCCGACGGCAGCGACAAGCGGTCGTTCCCGTCCGGCCATACGGCCAAGGCTTTCGCCGGAGCAGAACTGATGCGCCTGGAATACGGGCTGCCTTACGCCATAGGTGCGTACACCGTCGCCACCGGCGTGGCATTCCTGCGCATGTACAACGGGCGCCACTGGCTCAACGATGTGCTTGCCGGCGCAGGCATAGGTATCCTATCGGCAAGAATAGGCTACTGGATGCTGCCGCTGTACCAGAAATGGTTCAATTTCGAAAAGCCGACACAGCCCGTCGCCGCGGCAATGCCGTACTACAACCCCACCGAACGTTCGGCAGGGTTCGCGCTCACGGTTGTATTCTAAATCGGCTGTGCAGCAAGAATTTCCTGGAAAATCGACAACGCTTCCGATATACTTTTCACATTGGCGAAAGAGAAACTGCGTCTGTCGTTACGCTCGCGGATTGCCACGCGCCGCGGATGGTTCTGCAGATATGCCAGCATGCGGCCGAACATTGGCGACTGATAATAAGCCTTGTTGCTGTCGTCCACAAAGAAGGTATACATAGTGTCCTGCTTTATCGTAACCTTTTCTATACCCAGACGGCGCGCCAGACGGCGCAGACCGGGCACGCGCAACAGTTCTCGCGCGGCATCAGGTATGCGGCCGAAACGGTCCACCAGACGCGCCTCAAAGGCTTTCAGATCTTCCTCGCGCTCGATGCTGTCCAGTTCCTGATACAGGGCGATGCGTTCACTCTCCTGTGGCACATAGCTGAACGGCAGAAGCAACTCGAGATCGGATTCTATCACGCAATCCGACACAAAATCGGCGGCAGCATCCTTGTCCTCCGCCGCCATTTCCGGAAATTCCTCGGTACGTAGTTCCGTAACAGCCTCGCGCAGAATCTTCTGATATGTCTCGTAGCCGAGATCGGCAATGAAGCCCGACTGCTCGGCGCCAAGCAGATTGCCGGCTCCGCGGATATCAAGGTCCTGCATGGCAATATGTATGCCCGAACCGAGGTCGGCAAAACTCTCGATAGCCTGCAGACGGCGATGCGCATCGGGCGTGAGGGGTTGGCCGGGGGGCACCATCAGATAGCAGAACGCCTTGCGGGAGCTGCGGCCCACGCGTCCGCGCAGCTGATGTAGCTCACTCAGGCCGAAATACTGTGCGTTGTTAATTATTATGGTGTTGACATTTGGCATGTCTATACCGCTCTCAATAATGGTTGTGGCTAGCATAATGTCATAGTCGTGCGCCGTAAAATCGTTGATAGCCTTCTCCAGCTTCTCCGGCGGCATCTGGCCGTGCGCCACAATCGTGCGGGCATCGGGCACCACACGGCGTATCATGGCCTCGAGGTCGTACAACCCCTCGATACGGGGATTCACAAAGAACACCTGTCCGTTACGGGCAAGCTCGAAATTGATGGCCTCGGCAACGAGTTCGTCGGAAAGAGAATCCACCGACGTTATTATGGGGTAACGATTTGGCGGAGGAGTAGTTATAGTGGATAGGTCGCGGGCACCCATCAGCGAGAACTGAAGCGTGCGCGGGATTGGAGTGGCGCTCATCGTCAGGGTGTCAATGTTCACTTTCAGCTGACGCAGCTTTTCCTTTACCGATACGCCGAATTTCTGCTCCTCATCGATGACCAGCAGGCCCAGGTCCTTGAACTTAACCGTCTTGCCGATAAGTTTGTGCGTTCCGATTATAATGTCGATTTTTCCTTCGGCGAGGTCCTTTAGGATAGCCTTTTCGTCCTTTGACGAACGTGCGCGCGACAGGTACTCTACCCTGACAGGGAAATCCTTGAGCCTGTCCTTGAACGTGTTATAGTGCTGATACGCAAGTACCGTCGTTGGTACGAGCACAGCGACTTGTTTACCGTCCACGGCAGCCTTGAATGCGGCACGTATCGCAATCTCCGTTTTTCCGAATCCCACATCTCCGCAAATAAGACGGTCCATAGGACGCTCGCTCTCCATATCGGCCTTTACGGCCTGCGTGGCAGTAAGCTGATCGGGCGTATCCTCGTAGATAAAGCTGGCTTCCAGCTCGTTCTGCAGATATGTGTCGGGCGAGAAAGCGAAACCTTTCTCATTCTTGCGGGCGGCATAGAGTTTGATAAGGTCGCGGGCGATATCCTTGAGTTTGTTTTTGGTCCGCTCCTTCATCTTCTCCCACTGTCCGCCGCCGATGCGGTTTATTCTGGGAGGCACGCCCTCCTTGCCGCGGTACTTGGCAAGTTTGTGCAGGGCATGGATGGATACAAGGAGTATGCCTTCGTCGGCATACACAAGTTTAATCACTTCCTGCACGCGGCCGTTTACATTTGTGCGCAACAGGCCTGCGAAACGACCCACGCCGTGGTCGACGTGCACGATATAGTCGCCCACCTCTATTTGTCCTAGTTCGCGCAGCGAGAGTGCCAGTTTGCCCGAACGGGCACGGTCGCTCTTGAGGGTATATTTGTGGAACCGATCGAAAATCTGATGGTCGGTGAACACACAAATCTTTGCAGAGTGGTCCACAAAGCCCTCGTGCAATGTGCCGTCGATGCCCTCGAAGGAGATGTTTTCCTTTCGTTCCCTGAAAATCTCGCGCAGACGGTCGAACTGCTTCGGATTGTCGGACAGAATCATAATCCTGTATCCGTCGTCCTGAAATTTGCGGAACGATTCACCGATAAGGTCGAAATTCTTATGATATATACCTTGTGGAGAACAATCGAAATCGAGGGCGGGAGTGCTCTTGCGGGTACCGTCGGGAATTTTGGCCCCCGTAAAGCCTATGCGGGTGAATCCGGCAAGTTTCGAGGCAAAGTGGTCCGGGTCAACGATATCTTTTACCGCCTCCTTATCGCCGTCCTCGGTAAGAAGTGTCAGTGCCGACACGCCCGCCTCGGCCACCTCGCGGATACGATGGATGGTGAAATCCTCGTTGCGCAAGGCGATAATGCTGTCCGGAGACAGATAATCCATCAGCGAGATACGTCCGGCACCTTCGGCCATGTTGGCGGTAATCTCTATGCTGTCCAGTCGGGATTCGGACAACTGCGTCTCCACGTTGAACAGACGGATGGATTCGATATCGTCGCCGAAAAAATCCAGCCGGACGGGTTGCTCGCGCGAGTAAGAGAAAATATCAAATATAGAGCCACGGATAGCGAACTGCCCCGGCTCGTATACATAATCAACCTCCCTGAATCCGTTTTCTATCAGCCAGTGGCGCGTAACATCCATATCGGCGCTCGCGCTTGTGGACAGCAGCAGCGTGTGGGCCTTCAGTTCTTCACGGGAAGCCACCGTCTCGGCAAGCGCCTCGGGATAGGTTACAAGAAAAGCTGCGTTGCCGTCGGCAAGACGTTTGAGCGTTTCGGTACGCAGAATCTGGTTAGGTGCGTCAACCTGCCCGTATTTGATGTCGCGGCGGTAGCCCGACGGCAAGAAAACGACAGCTTCCTCTCCGGCCAGCCGACAGAGATCGAAATACAGATAGCCGGCATCGTCGAGGGTATCACCCACCACAATCACAGGCGCATCGCCCGCAGGAAGGGCCGTAATCATCATCGCAGCCGACGAACCGGCCACGCCATAAACCTTTGCACCGGGTTTGCCGCACAGAGCCTTGAGCGACCGGCGACGGCCGGCGCTCACAATCAACTTACAGATATCGTCTGTTCTCATTTTTCGCAGGGCATTTCTTTGCGCCCATTACTAAAACGCAAATTTAGCAATTTTTCCCTCCCTGCGCAAAAGCGAAATACAATGACGAAGATCGAAAATACTATAGAAACAGTCCGTTTCTTAACGATATACCTTAGATTTGCAGCGGCAAACGAGGATAAGATAGAAAACGTACCTTTGTAATG
>CABPYL010000058.1 GCA_902461565.1 uncultured Porphyromonadaceae bacterium | reverse complement strand
TACCTAATAGCTTGCCAATGCTATATTTATTATATCGCCTATACGGGCGCACCAACATAATATGCAATTTCTCGCATACGCTTCTCATGATTGCCTTCGGGTTGTTCTCCATCGACCTTTGGAACGGTACGGCCGCCATCGGTCGCAGTATATACGACAGACTGATCATTAACAAAAAATCCTGCATCGTCCCATGCAAAAAGTGATTCTGATTCTCTTCTTTGTCGTGATGTCGGTAGTCGCCGCATCCGCGCAATACACTATCCACAACACCACCCCCGGCGTGATGCATAAATCAGGCTCGGGAACAACCGATGCGGTGAAGGGCGCTGCTGTCCGCGGAGCCGACTTCTTTATAATCCCGGAGGGCGGACAGGTGCAGCTGCTGAACAATGGAAACAAGAAGATATACTCGTCCACCGGTAGTGGAGAGGTGAGCGTTTTCGACATTATGATGAACGCCAGCACGGCCGCCAACGATCATATAGCCAGTGTGGCCAGCCGTCTGAACTTCGGCAAGAAATCCGGTTCGGAAGCCCGCACTGTTTTTAAGGAAAAGGGAATGGTAACGCGTTCGCTCGCCAACTACGACCCCGAGGCCAGCGGTGTGGAAATGGATGCCGCAACCCTGGGCAGATTCATTGCCTCGCGCCTCATGAAGGCCGACAGTGTCTGCTGCGACAGTTTTCCCATTCGTTTCGAGCATTCCAGAAACTCCGGCTGTGGCCTGTCGTTCCGACTGGAGAACACTCTGGAGCACCCCGTGTATTTCAACATCATCAAGGTTACGACCGACGGCGGCTTTGCCGTCGAGATATCCCGTTTGGGGCAGCCGGCGGGCAGCTATATACTCCTGTCGCAGCAGGCCGTGTCGCGTCAGGACTTTCCTGCTGTCGCCGCAGGGGAGAGACACATCCTTTTGATGGCCCCGTGCAGCTATGATGTCGACAAAGTGATGGAGGAGACCCGCAAGGCGATGGCCGCTCCCGGATTGATAGAGGCGCAGCAGGCACAGCTGCCGCTGTATGCCGGAGAATTATAAAACAACAGAAACCTTATAATCGAATAAACCAAGCTCTATTATCTTATGAAAAAACTGTCAGCACTTTCTGTTCTTGCCATTATGGGAAGCGCAGCTATGTTTGCCCAGAACGATGTTCCGGAACACAGGTCGGTGTATACATTCAAGCATCCGGGAATGCCGGAAAAGATAGAACCGTACACCACAACAATCTATGTTACCGACGGCAACACTGTGCGCACAATTTCCGGTGCGCTGCTGAACGAAGACGGCAACCGTATAATCGATTTCAAAGTGAACCCGGCAGGTTCCAATTTCGCTACTATTCGCGTGGATAAGAAAGGCCGCAATCAGGCTTCTGTTTACGGTTGCTTCGACCTTGAGAACAAACTGTTGGATTTCAATTCCAAAAAACTTGGCGACCCCTCGGCAATCGCCTATACTCCCGATGCCCGACGTATCCTTCTTGCCGCCGGCGGCAACATATATATCGCCGAGCCCCGCAAAGGGCTGCCGGTAGACACCATAACTGATGTGCCTGTTAAGCCGACGTTGCTCCGCATGAGCCCTAACGGCTACTACCTTGCCGCCGTCGACGGCAACCGCGTAGTTGTTTACAACTTCGAGGAAAAGAAAATACGCCGTGATATCGATGCCGGCGAAAAGATTACCGACATCGCATTCTCGCCCGAAAGCGACCAGATGGCACTTCTTACCGCCGACGGTCTGCTGAGTCTTTACAACACACGCACATTCGACCTTCGCAAGATGGTGGATAACCTCGGTGAGGCGCGCGCCTGCGAGTTCAACTTCGACGGCAAGTATGTGGCAGTAGTTACCGATTCAGCCAACATCGAGGTTGTGAATCTTCTGCGTGATTCCGACCGTGAGACTATCACCGACGAAACTCCGGGCGCCGATGTAAACGACGTTACTTTCGTTTACGATATCGGGAACTCAACCCTGATGGGCTATCCTTCCGTAAAATCCGTCGTGCTGCGCCGCATGCCCAATCTGAAGCCTTTTTACGGCAAACTTATTTCCGACCAGGCCGACGCAATGATGGACGAATGGCTCAAGATGATGCCAGGCGAGACGATGGAACAGTACCGTAACCGTGTGGGCGAGGACGCACGCCGCCGACAGCGCCAGTTGTTCGAGGACGAGATCGCAACCGGATACGCCGGCGACATTCTCGGCGAGATGAATATGAGCCTCGGCAGCTACGACCGCGCCAACGGCCTTCTTGCCATTAACTTCGACCAGATGCCCACCATCTATGTACCCGTGCCCGAATCCGATATTCTCTCTTTCTCCGGCATTGGCGACGTTGCACTCTCCGACGTTCAGTACGGTATCCTTCCCGACGACTCCTTTGAGATCGTATATGCTACCGTTACCAACACAGGTACAGGAAAATCCTACATCTACGACAACCACAACCGCGCCTCTATGGACTTTGTGAACGCCGACGATGCCATTTCCATCGAGCTTCTCCAGCAGCAGCAGATGGAGGAACTCAAGCTCCAGGAAATCCGTGAGAAAATCGTTGTAGAAGCCAAGGAACAGAACGTGATTTCCGACCATACACACATTGCCGTGAACTCGCGTATGGTCCCCGACTATGATGCCAACGGCGAGAAAATTCTCAACTATGTTGTATCGTTCACCTACGACGTCGAGCCGGAATTCACCGCAGTCGAGGATTTCCGTCCCGGTAAATATAAAATAGAGGAGTCCGGCGCGGCATCGTCCATGCTCCGCATGGTAAAAGAAGCTTTCGAAGGTGAATTCAGTCAGTATTTCAAGCAGGGCAAAAAGTTGCGCGTGAATCTGCGCGGTACTGCCGACGCTACTCCAATTGTAAACGGTCTGGCATACGACGGCAGCTTCGGTGAATTCCAGGACGAACCGATATACAAAAACGGTGCCCTTTCAACAATCTCTGTTTCTTCTAAAGAAAAAATCAAGGAAAACGACCAGCTTGCATTCGTACGCGCGCTTGCCGTAAAGAACTACCTCGAGAAAAATATAGAGGGCTTCAACGATATGGACATTAACTACCGCTATGATGTAGATGTAAGCGAGGGCCGCGGTTCCGAATTCCGCCGCATCACCGCCGACTTCGTATTCGTAGGCGCTTTCTAAATCTCCGGTGGCCGTGCCGCCCGAGTGTCATAACCTGCGGGAGTCTGACTGCTTCCGCAGGAACTAACCGGATTAACAGACGATGAACAACAGAAAAAACAGAAAATCTTACAGTAGCCTTGCTATGGTACTTGTCCTTGGCGGCGCCACTGCAATCGCGCAGATGGCCGCCGACGAACCGGTACCCGCCGACGGCATGGACGCCGCCACCATAACTCTGGACGGTGCCGGCGTCGATTCCACCGCCATCGATTCACTTGCTGTGGAACCCGTGGATATGCAGGTGGTGCTCAACGAAGCCGCCGATTCGGCGTACCGGCACCTGAAGTACATTCAGTACGAAGGTATTACCGAGGGTGAACTGTACCCCAATGTGATAACTACCTATCAGGCAACGGTAGACGCCCTAAACGGCGACCATCCGTCCGACGCCGATATCACCCGTTTCCGCGGTGTGTTCGCCGATATAGCTCCGAGTCTTATGCGCGGAGCCGTGTACTATTCCCGCAACCAGGACAATGCCGAGATGGCGCGTTTTGCCACCGCATACGCCGACCTGCGCCTATGCCCCATTATGGAAGGCATGAGCTACGGTAAGGCCGACGACAGCGTATACCCTTCATTATTATATGTAGCGGCTTCGGGAGCCTATAATTCCGGTGAGTTCGAGAAGGCTGTGGATTACCTCGAGGCATACCTGCGTACCGGCGCCAAAGAGCGCCGGGAGAGCGTGTACGCCTTCTACGGACAGGCCGCGATAAAAACGAGGCAGGCCGCGCGTTGTACCAACGACCTCCTGTTGGCCGTCGAGGAATTCCCGGCAAACTATAATATAATGCTTATGGCGCTCCAGTGCTGTCTGGACTGCGGCGAGACCGACCGCCTGCAGCCCGTCCTCGACAAGGCTCTGCTCCTGCATCCTAACGACGAGCAACTGCTGAATGTGCAGGGCCGTCTGCTCGAAAACGAGGGCCAGTATGCCGACGCGCTCGGTTTCTTCGAGCGTCTGTACGAACTCAAGCCTAACAGCCTGAGTGTGAACCAGCATGTGGCGCTGTGCTACTATAACCTCGGAGCAAACTACTACAACAACGCCATCATGACCTCCGACGAGAAGCAGAACAAGAAATACCTTCGTCAGGCAAATGCCTATTTCTCGTCGGCGGCCGAACGTCTGAGCCGTATTGTGGAGAACGATCCCACAAACGCCAAGTATCTCATGGCCCTGGGCAAAACCTACGGTTGCCTCGGACGCAAGGAGAACCTCGACGAGATAAACACCCGTCTGGCTGCGTTAGGCCTGGCTACAATACGTATCAACGATATGCCTGAGGCTATCACCGTCGACGGCGTTTCCGGTAATTCCGCCCAGACAAGCGCTACCGAGATTCCTGATTTCCAGACTTTCTCGGCTCAGTTTGTCGCCAACAGGCTTAAAACCTGGTCGCAGATTCAGGAATTCGAAAAAATGGAGGATTTCCGCAAGCGCGTGAACCAGGAATCTATTGTAGCGCAGCACAAGGCTCTGTCCAGGGAGGCTGAGAAAATGTATATCGATAAGTACGCGCGCCATTTCCGCATCGCCGATATGAAACTTATGCCCTACGATGCCGAAAACGAGTGCTACAAGATAGAATCCACGATGGGCGATTTTGTTATTAAGGTGCCTCTGAAGAACCGCGAGGCCGAAATCTTCAAATCGCAGTGGGAAACCACCCGCGTGCGCGACCCTAAATATTATATCAAGGACAACCATGTGGCCATCGCCTCCATCACCCTTGTTACCACTTCCGGTAAATCGTACTCATATAACTCGGAGAACGCTCTCAACTACGACTATACACCCGTTTCTGTCGACCTTGCCGCATTCCTGAATCAGAACCAGAGCAGCGGTTCGGCCGGATTGTCGGCTGCCCGTGAGCATCAGGGCACCGTTATCCGCGCGCAGAGCGACGTGGATATCAATATTCCCGAGACATCGCGGCGTGCCGAGAAAACCCTGGCACTCGTTATCGCCAACGAAAACTATTCAAAGGTGTCGCGCGTGGAATCGGCACAGCAGGACGGCGAGACCTTTGCACAGTACTGCCGCAAGACCCTCGGCATTCCCGAGAAACAGGTGATGTACTATTCCGACGTAACCCTCGGCGATATGATCGACGCCGTCGGCAGGACAAAGAATCTTGTCGGCGCCCTCGGCGGCAATGTGGATCTGATTGTGTACTACGCCGGCCACGGTTTCCCGGACGAAGGCTCCAAGGATGCCTATCTGTTGCCCTCCGACGGCAACGGACAGTCTGTGGCTTCGGCCTATTCGCTTAAGAAATTCTACAGCGACCTTGCCTCGACAGGTGCCGCAAATGTGATGGTGTTCCTTGATGCCTGCTTCAGCGGCGCTTCCCGCGACGGCGATATGCTTGTGCATGCCCGCGGCGTTGCGCTCAAACCCCGGGCGGCCGCTCCCGAAGGAAATATGTTCATCCTTTCGGCGGCATCCGACAGCGAGACGGCAATGCCGTACCGCGAAAAACATCACGGTCTGTTCACATACTACCTCCTCAAGAAGATTCAGGAGACTAAAGGTAATGTTACCCTGCGGGAACTCAGCGAGTATGTAACCGATAATGTGAAACGTAATTCCATTTCCATAAACGGAAAGGCACAGTCGCCCCGCGCGAATGTATCGGGCACTCTCACCACCGAATGGACCAAAAAGAAACTGCGTCCGTGATGGAGGCGCAAGTAGACCATTTATAACGAAAATATAAACCTTTTTATAATGAATATCTCAAGATTTCTCTCTCCCCGCACACCTTTTGCCGCGGTAGTGGCAGCACTTGCTTTTGCCTCGGTAACGCCTGCTATGGCGAAAGACATGGTTACCTTGACCGGAAAAATAACATACTACGATGACGGCAATCACAGCCGAAAGGAGTGCCAGCGCCTTGCCGCCGAACAGGCACGTATAGATGCTCTTGCCAAGAAGTTCGGCACAGTTGTAACACAGGACATTCTGCAAAGCGACCGTGTGCGCGGCGATGTGGAATCCAACGATTTCCTCGCACTGTCCACCTCGGAAGTACGCGGCGAATGGATAGGCGATGTCATGGATCCCATCTACAAGTACGCTTTGGATAGCGACGGCAACTATGTAATTGAATGCACCGTTAAAGGCAATGCCAGCGAGATTACAAATCAGGCTACTGATTTCGAGGCATTGGTACTTCGAAACTCACCGGAAAAGCAGGCTGCCGACAACCATTTCCGAAATGGAGATACCATGTATATGTATTTCAACGGTAGCAAAGATGGTTATCTTGCTGTATTTCTGGAGGACGAAAGCAGAAATGTAGTGCAACTCGCACCGTATGCTTCTTCGCCCGACAACCAGATGAAGATGCAGAAGAACCGTGAATATATTCTTTTCGACCAAGAACACCCCGAAAAGGGGATATTCGGTGACAGTCCAGGTCTTTGGCTGACTCTTGCATCACCTGACCAGGCCGAATACAACCGCCTCTATGTTCTGTTCTCTCCCGATGTGTTTTCGATGCCTACAATGGTATTTAATGGCGAACTCAACTGCATGGGAAAAGAAGATTTTGTCAAATGGGTAGCTAAAATACGGCGTCAAGATCCCCGCATGGGTTACAAACGAATGAATATACAGATTGAACCCAGCGGGATACCTGCTGCCCGGTAATAATCACAGAAATATTAAAATAAATCCATTATAAACTCACAAAACAAGCAATGATGAAAAAAATTTTTGCAGCACTTATGGCTTTGGCCATCCTTCTCTGCCCGGTATATGCCGACGCAGCCAGCAAACAGCTTGAAAAAGCCCGTAACAAAGAACTGAAAGAAAAGATCAAGGAATACAAGAAAGGCAAATGGGAAATTCTTGGATCCCATACCCTTGAAGTTGCACTTGCCGAGCATTACGACAAACTGAACTCTCTTGATGATGCTCAGGAATATCCCGGCATTTCCACACGTACCAAATCGAAGAATACCGGTAAGCAGATGGCTATTAACAACGCCGTTATAACGTATGCGCAGAGCGCTGGCGGCACTCTCAAAGGACGTGCTGTATCCGACCTCAGTGCCAGCGGCATAAACGCCGACGCTGAGCTTGAGAACTTCTATGCAGCGTACGAGCGCCTTGTGGAGAAGGAAATCCGCAATGAATTACGGCCTTCCTACACCATTATTCGCTCCAATCCGGACAGTACGTATGAAGTACGAACATTTTTCATATACTCCGAATCGGCAGCTACCAAAGCACGTATGCGTGCTCTTGAAAACGCAGCCAAAGAAAGCGCCTTAGCGCAGAAACTGGCAGACAAGATGTCCGAATTTGTTCAGGGCGGTGTTGACTAAAACATAACGGTAGCGCACTTTCTCCTCGCGCCTCTTTCATATATTTTTCAACCTTGACGAATGAAAAAGTTTATTCCTTTAGTCCTGGCGGCAGCAATGTTCGTTCCTGTGTGCGCAAACGCACAGAACCCGAACGCTGCCGGGCAGAACTATAGACAGAGCTTCGAGGAATTCCGCAAGAGCATTCATCGCGATTTCGACAATTTCCGTTCCCGAATCCTTGAACACTATGCCGACTTTCTGCGCGGCGAGTGGCATGAATATGAACCCCTGATGCCGCAGGAACATTACAGTCAGCCGAAGCCAGAGGCTGCTCCGTCGGTATACCCTTTGGTTGAGACTGATTCCGCTTCGGCCAAGGCACCGAAACAGTTGTTCGCATGCCCGTCGGAGGAGAACCATACTGAAACTGTAGCTTATTCCCGACTCAGCAACGTTTATATAGAAAGAAGAAAAGCCGATTCCATACCCGCGTATAAAGTCGTCCGTCTGTCAGGGGCAAAAGGCCACGTCGATTTGGTTCCTGAGGTCGCACTGAAGCCCGGGAGTCCGTCCCGTAAAAAAAAGAAAAGTGCCGATCGTTTCTCATTCTACACTATGTGTATGAGAGTGCCTAAGGTAAGCTACAATATAAAGGATACGTTGCGGACAACCGAAGACTTCGCCAATCAGTGGACTGCGCTGAGCAGGCAGAATGTGGCGAAATTCGTTATCCCGTCGCTTCAGAAAATTGCCGACGATATCGGGCTGAACGACTATCTCACCTACCGCCTTGTTCACGATTATGTGAACGCGAAGGTTCCCGATGCCGACAATACCTCACGCGTGTCGTTGATGCACTATCTCCTTACAAATATGGGCTATGATGCGCGTTTGGCCCTCGCATCGCCGGTAGGAATTCCTCTCCTGCTTCTTCCTACGGAACAGGTGATTTATGGCCTGATGTCGATTGATTTCGACGGTAAGAAGTATTATGCGTTTCTCCCCGACGGCTTGCCCAACTCCGCGATAACCGGTAACTACTTATATACGTGTTCGTTGCCGGCCTCGGCAAGTAATGGTAAGTCGTTCGACCTCGTCCTCAACGAGCTGAAGATACCCGTCAAGGCCAGGCCTTTCGATCTCAGCTACGGCAAGCTGCACCTCACCGGCGAACTGAACGAGAATCTGATGCCAATCCTATACCGCTATCCGCAGATGCAGATGGACGGATACGCACGCTCCAACGTACAGCCCAAGTTGCGCAGCGATCTTGTACGCCAGATACAGGAACAGCTCGGCGGTCTATCCGACGGTGCCGATGTGGAAGAACTGTTGTCGTTCACGCAGCATGTGTTCGGCTACGCCACAGATCAGCAATTCCACGGTTTCGAAAAACCGTATTTCCTTGAGGAAAACCTGTATTATCCGTTGAACGACTGTGAGGACCGCGCCATCTTCTATACCTACTTCCTCTGGAATGCACTCGGAAGAAAATCACAGCTCATACATTATCCGGGTCATGAGGCCGCGACGGTGAAACTCGACCAGCCCGGAAGAGGCACCGCCTACTCAATCAACGGAGAGAAGTTCTATATCTCCGATCCCACCTACATCGGCGCCCATACAGGTATGGTGATACCTGATTATAAAGACGAATTGCCAAATGTGGATTATACCTACTGATACATGTCTCTCTCTCTTACTATAATTAATTGAATACTGATGAATCCAATATTAATCACTAAAACTAAACAGTTATGAAAAGAATTTTTGCAGCAATCATGGCACTTGCCATTCTCCTGTGTCCAACCTACGCTGATGCAGCCAATAAACAGCTTGAAAAAGCCCATAAAAAGGAGCTGAAAGAGAAACTTAAAGAGTATAAGAAAGGCAAATGGGAAATCCTTGGCTCTCATACTCTCGAGGTGGCTCTTGCTGAACACTACGACAAGTTGAATAATGGGGACGCTAAGGAAGTTCCGGGTGTTTCTTCCCGCACCAAATCGAAGAACACCGGTAAGCAGATGGCTATGAACAATGCCTTTATCGAATATGCGCAGAGCGCAGGCAGTACACTCAAAGGCCGAGTGGTTTCCGACCTGAGTGCCAGCGGCATAAACGCCGACGCTGAGCTTGAGAACTTCTATGCAGCCTACGAGCGCCTTGTGGAGAAGGAAATCCGCAACGAAGTACAGCCTTCCTATACCATTATCCGCAGCAATGGCGACGGAACGTATGAAATCCGCACATTTATGATTGTGTCCGAATCTGCTGCCTCGAAGGCACGCGTTCGCGCACTCGAGAACGCAGCCAAAGAAAGCGCTCTCGCCCAGAGTCTGGCAGAGAAAATGTCGGAATTCGTTCAGGCAGGTTTTGAATAAACATAATCCTTAAGTTATTTTCTCTTTATCATTCTCCTCTTTCCTTTTGTATTATTCAATCTCCTGCCAATGAAAAGAATTATCCCTCTTGTACTGGCGGCTGCTTTGTTCGTTCCTGTGTGTTCGCACGCGCAGGACACAAAAAGCGCCGCGCAGGACTATAGAAAGGGCTTCGAGGAATTCCGCAAGGGTATACACAGCGACTTCGACAGCTTCCGTTCCCGTATTCTCGATCACTACGCCGATTTTCTGCAGGGCGAGTGGCATGAGTATGAGGCGCTGATGCCAAAGGAGCGTTACAGTCAGCCTAAGCCGAATGTCGCACCTGTGGCAACTCCGGAAAGAACTCCCAAGCCCAAACCAAAAAATAAGCCTAGACCCGAGGAGAAGGCGATGCCGCAACCGGTTCCAGAACCCACTCCTGCGCCGGCGCCCGAGCCTGAGCCAGTGCCCGCACCTAAGCCGGAACCTGCGCCGGCGCC
>CABPYL010000057.1 GCA_902461565.1 uncultured Porphyromonadaceae bacterium | reverse complement strand
GCTTCCGAAAACCCACCGTAGTAATACGGCAGGGCGTTGGATGCTTAGCCTACCGCTCCACAAACAATGAATAGCCGACGGTTACGGCGGCCACAAGCAGAAAAATCTGGAGTACACGCACAAGCATGGAACGGCCCATGTGTTTCATGGATATACAAAGCAGCACTATGCCGAAACAAACCAGAGCGGCTATCACATAGTCGAGCCATCCGGGAGCTGTGGTATAGGTTATGCCGTCCATCATTGTGGCAAGGGAATGGGCATGGATGAGGGCGCCGGGGTAATACGAGTTCACAGGAGTGGCGTGCATATCGCCGGCATCGTTCATGGAGCCGACAATCACAATCTTGCCGTCGAGATCGGCCGTCCTGTCGGCAATCTCGCCTGCCGGGATTATTGTAAACTCGTGCGAATGATAGCGCACGGTGTTGGCAATATTGCCGTCGTATTTCGCGAGAACCTTCTCCGGACACACGCTGCGAGCCAGTGCTCCGCTGAACGAGGGAATGACGTTGCCATCGGCAGTGGCGAATCCGGTAACGAAATGGCGTATGCGTCCGTGCTCACCCTTTGAGGGCAGATTTGTCGCCGCATCCACTGCCGCGCCATCGGCTATGCTGTCAGTAAAAAACGAACGTTGCCCGTAGGCGAATACAGGAGTGTCGCCGTCAGACTCCAGCTGGTCGGCCGAACAGGCCAGTATTATACCAGGAATAGACCTTACGGCATCTATCAGCATGGCGTCCTCCACGGAATCGCGCGGAGCAGCGAACAAAACGTCCAGGCCCACAGCCCGCGGATTACACAGCGAAAGGTACATCAGCGTCTGCGCTATTTCCGCGCGGTTATAGTTGCCGATGTCGAGCATCACTATATTCGGGTCTAACTGGCGCACGGGCCGATCGTCGGCAACCTGGGCGTAGATATCCGAGAATTTGAAATCCTCCTGCTCCGGCGACGAGAAAAAGGCCGACGTAGAGGCCGTAAACGGCGATATAAGCAACATCGAAAGCAGGAATGCCAGTCCCGTTATACATACAGCCTTAGCGATAGCCTGCACGGCGCCGCCACTGCGGAAACGCTTCCGAAGACCCGAAATTGTATGTCTGAACGGATTCATTTGCAAGAACTTCTGCAACGACTGGTTAATTTAATTTGCAAACTTAAATAAATTCCTCGGTTCCTGCAAATTCTGTCATTAAATTAACTTCCCCAAAATGTAATTTTTAAGAAAATTCATACCTATAGGCGCGTATAAAATTTCTATTTTAGAAGTTTTGTATAGGATAGCGGGGGTTCATAAATTTGCAGGCCTGGACACATATTACGTTGCGCCACATCTAATAATATTTCTAAATAAATTTTAATATTTTTGCTGAAAATTTTGCAGAGGATTTTTTTGTACTTATATTTGCCAAATCATATAATACGAACAGCGAAACCTTAACAATATCACAAAACTTAAATTCAATTTTATGAAAAAAACTTTACTGACAGCTCTTTGCTGCGGTGCAGCAATGTTTGCGTCCGAAGCAACTTTCGCTGCGGAACCCGTAACAATCTTCACAGAAGATTTTGAATGGCTCGCCGAACCTGACGAAAACGGACATAGCTTTGCAACCTATCCCGACGTTGCCGGCGATGCAGTAGGCACAAACGAACCCGGCACCACGGCTCCAAACCTCTGTAGTAACTACATCGGGCAGTATTATGAAGAAAATAGCGGCAATGAAACTCATACTGCTGCTGTGGAATTTGCAAAACGCGGCTATGATTTCTTAGCCTGGCATGCTACCTCCAAAGATGAACGTGTTCCCGGAAAGCAAATTTACCTTCAGGCTAATTATCTGAAATTCGGACTCACCGGCTACCAGAGCGGTATCACTTTGCCCGCCCTTGCTGAAGATGCTGCAAACGTAGCTATTTCCTTCGAATGGTGCTCACAACGTCAGGGCTCGGGCAAATGGGACCCGACTGAACTTGTCATTGAAGTCGGCGAGAACACTTTCGAAGTTCCTGCTTATGTTCGTGAAGACAATTCCGCATACTCCTGGGTTCCCGTTACAGTTGAACTGGGCAATCTCAAAGCTGGCGACAGAATCTCTATCGGCAACAAAGCTGAACAGCGCGGTAGCACAAAAGCACTCCGCTGGTATATTGACAACATCAAAGTTACTTCGACTCCCGAAGATGTTGAAGTTCCCGTTACCGCCCCCACCCTCAGCCTCAAGTGGAAATCGCATGAAGGCATCACAGCCGACGTTCGCAGCGGCAATGGCTTCGGCGGCAAGGTTTATACTGTTGCCGGTACCTCCATCATGGTAAACGACGGCGAAAAGGTAGAAACCATTTTCACAAACGAAGGCGCAATGAACAAGGGTCTGTTTGTCGACGAAGCCGGCAACATGCTCATCAACCGCAACTGGCCCACCGGCGCAAGCAACTGGAATCTGTTCACCCTTATCAGCGCCGACCTCCAGACCGTTAAGGACATCACAATCGAACGTCCCACCGAATCCACATGGGAAGGCAACCGCGCCGACATGAACGGTCGTGCCATCGGCGACTTCTTCAGCGAGGAAGGCGGTCTCTGCTACCTCACAGCCAACACACAGACTGCCCCCATCCCCGTATGGATCAAAAACGGCGAACTCCAGACCGTTGAATACAGCACAGGCGCAGAATTCTTCGCAGCCAACACCACTGCTTACGCACAGCCCGCTGTAGAGACTATGGAAAGCATCGACGAGGACAACGTTGCCAACAGCTTCTACTACTATACAGGCAACGACACCTGGAACATCGGTTATGTGAACGAGGATGGCGACGCCGCTTACCTTATCAAACCCGCCGCAGATGCACTGCCGGAAAACTGGGCTCCCCAGACGCAGAACGGTTTCGACGTTGTTGTTCTCGGTGGCAAACAGTATGTATTCCGCATGGCCGACACCGGCACGTGGGGTGCTAACTTCGTAGTAAACGACGAGGAAGGCAACATCGTAGCGACATCAGACTATAACGTTGAAGAAGGCTGGGGCTCCATCGGTACTCCCGGTTATGGCAGCGGTATTTTCGTACGCAAAGTCAGCGAAACCAAAGCCGAAGTTTACCAGGTATTCAAGGGCGCTCTTGACGCAAGTTTCTCCGCAATGTACACCTTCGAGGTTCCCGCCGCTGCCGAAGCTCCCGCATTCTACCTGAACTGCAACGGTTCTTCCGAACAGTTCACCGAAGTGAGCGAAGGCAACTACACCATCACCGTAGCCGAACTCAACGGCGAATTCACCATCACCGGCTCAAACGGGGACGTATATGCACCGGCTTACAACCAGAAATTCACCAATACCGGTCTGGCATTCCTTTCCCGCAGCAACAAAGGCACATTCACAGCAGAGAACCTCTCCAACGTGAAGATTGACCTCACGATTGACATGGAAACCCTCGAGACCGGCAGCATCATGCTCACAGCCGGTGTTGTAGGTGTCGACAATGTAAACGCAGTTGAGAACGCACCCGTTGAATTCTTCAACCTCCAGGGCATCCGCGTGAACGCAGAAACCCTCACCCCCGGCATCTACATCCGTCGCCAGGGCGCTTCCGCAAGCAAGGTTCTTGTAAAATAATTCAATCCCCTATCATAATGAAGGCCCCCGGAAACGGAGGCCTTTATTTTTTGCATTTTCTCAAACCACTACGCCAGCATGATGACATCACGATCAGTCTACGAGAAGCAACGGAGTTGCGATTTCTCTACAACCCGCTGCGTCAGCTGCGGGAAAGCCTCACCACTCGACTTCGTGGCAAGCCGCGGAGCGTGTGATGCCACGATATGCGTCAACACAGGACTTGGGCAGTGAACATACCAATCTATATCATTGGCCAAGTAATATTTTTACTCTATATTTGTGTATTATTTCGACAATACCATGAGTAAAGTACTTGCATTATACCATATTGTGTTTGCAACTTCGGGCAGATGCCCTGCGCTGCACGATGTAAACCGTCTGGATCTACACCGTGTTATATGTAGCATCGTCGAGGAGAAAAATGCAGGATGTTCTGCATCAACAGTGTAACTGACCACCTACATATGTTGATACATCTGTCGCCCAATATATCTCTAAGTAATTTAATGGCAGCGGTGAAAGCAAACTCAAGCACATGGATGAAACAGGATGCGCGTACGACGATGTTCCGCGGGTGGTGTTCAGGCTATTACGCATGTACTGTTTCTCCAAGTATGATGCAAAAGACGATTTCCTATATAGAATCGCAGACAGAACATCACCGAATAGCGTTTTTCGACACAGAAATCAAGACAATGTGCCAACATCTGGGCCTGACATTTCATCCAGATGATCTGCGATAGCAACATGGGGCCCGTGCTACGCATTTCGTGGCAGCACAAGCTCCGCAGCTCGCCACGATAGATGTTAGTTGTATCTCCCCGGGCTAACGCACCGGGGTTGTAAAAAAGCCACGCCTCCGGCGTTATAGCTCAAAGATTTAACTGTTATAAACCTATTCTTTTAATTGTGCACCGCGTGCGGCAAGGAAATTCATCAGTATGTCTATTGCCATTGTCGGCACCACTTTCTCACCGTTGAAAGTTGCATCAGAATCGGGGCTTTCGCGCAACATATCGTTGTTGTGCAGCAGTTCGGGCGTCAGCTCCATGCGCGCGGCGTAATCGTCGCATGTGGCCACAGCGAGTGCCACAAGGGGCCGGAAAGCATTTTCGAGCGCAGCATCGCAGAAACGTGGCAACAGTTCCGCAAGGCGAGAGACCGTCATCTGCAGCCAGTATACATACTGTACCGGCACCGTCTCGGGATTCACTTTCATTATAAGCAGTGTTGCAGGCACCATCACGGCAAGGCCAGCCTCGTCGCTTTCCATGCCGACATAGTTAAGATCGGACAAATGCAAGCCGGCCACGGCAAAGAACTCACGTGCGGCTGCAATTTTAGCATCATCGCCACACGGACGTTCCCGCACCTGTGCCAAGGCGGCCTCGGCCTGAGCGAGAGCCTCGCCGCTAAGCCGGATGGCCGCCTGTATGTCGCCGCTCTCCACAAGGGCGCGGTGTTCACGGAAAACGTCGCTCATTCGACGTTGTGCAGATTGTGGCCCATGCGCTCCTTCTTGGTGCGGAGGTAGCGCGAATTGTATTCGTTGGGCTTTACCTCGATAGGCACATTCTCCACCACCTCGAGGCCATAGCCTTCGAGCCCCACGCGCTTGACGGGATTGTTGCTCATAAGACGCATCTTACGTATGCCAAGCATATTCAGAATCTGCGCGCCAACACCATAGTCGCGCTCATCGGCGTCGTGACCCAGATGCAGATTGGCATCGACGGTGTCGAGCCCTTCCTCCTGGAGCTTGTAGGCACGTATTTTGTCCATCAGTCCTATACCGCGTCCCTCCTGATTGAGGTATACCACGGCGCCTCGGCCTTCTTTCTCGATCATCTGCATGGCTTTGTGCAGCTGCTCGCCGCAGTCGCACCGCTGCGAGGCGAAAATATCGCCGGTGGCGCAAGACGAATGCACGCGCACAAGCACCGGATCGCCGTCAGAAACATTTCCCTTTATCAGAGCAATATGCTCCAGGCCGTTGTTCTTCTGGCGGAAAGGTATCAGCCGGAAATGTCCGTAAGCTGTGGGCATCTCTACCTCAACGCCCATTTCGACAAGCTTTTCGGTGTTCAGACGGTAGGCGATGAGGTCGCGTATGGAAATCAGCTTCAGGCCCCATTCGTCGGCGCGCCGGCGCAACTCGGGCAGGCGGGCCATGCTGCCGTCGTCGCTCATAATCTCCATAAGAGCGGCGGCAGGCTCAAGCCCGGCAAGACGCGCAAGGTCTACGGCAGCCTCGGTGTGCCCGCTGCGGCGCAGCACACCCTGATCCTGGGCATACAGGGGATTGATGTGTCCGGGACGGCCGAATGTTTCGGGCTTCGATGCAGGATCGGCAAGCGCACGTATTGTGGCGCAGCGGTCCTCGGCACTTACACCGGTAGTGCAACCTTCGAGCTTATCGACGGTGATGGTGAAGGGCGTGCCGAGCATGGAAGTATTGTCCTCCACCTGATGCGGCAGCCTCAGCTCGCGGCACCGGGAGATGGTGATTGGAGCGCACAGCACGCCACGCGCATTCTTGAGCATGAAATTCACCTGTTCGGGTGTTATTTTCTCGGCGGCCACAATGAGGTCGCCCTCGTTCTCGCGGTCTTCGTCATCTACGACAATAACCATTTTACCCTGACGGAAATCCTCAATGGCTTCCGCGATGCTGTCGAGTTTTATTTCTTTGTCCATAGTCATTTATCCTTGTCGGAACTTTGCTGCGGCGCCATGCGGCGCATAAGCGCGTCGGTAGTGGCGATTATGCCGGGCAGGTTCTTGTATGTGGGATTGAAGGGATATTTGTTCAGATAATTAATCACGTACATATCGTCGCTGTTGGACAGATAATCCACAACGGTGTTAAGCTCGTCGCGCAGCATCCCCGGGCGCCGGTCGAAAAAGCGCAGCGGCTTCATGCGCACGTCCACGCTCGCCATAATCTCCGCGGTATGCCCGCGCAGCTTACCGAGCATGTCGACGGCAACGGTAGTGTCGACCTCGGCGATTCTCACTTCTTTCATCATCAAGGCACGCGGAACGGTGCGACCAATGAGGCGGTTGAAGAAGTTGCGGTAAGCATCGAAATTGAATACCGCCGAATCTCCCACGGCCTTATAAGTGAAGAACACGCCCAGCGGCAACAATACGGCAGAGCTGAGCCAGATACCTTCCCACACCTCTATTTTGCCGTCGCGCGCCATCTTGTAGCCGGCGTT
The DNA here is from genome assembly GCA_902461565.1 of uncultured Porphyromonadaceae bacterium. Lineage (GTDB taxonomy): Bacteria > Bacteroidota > Bacteroidia > Bacteroidales > Muribaculaceae > CAG-873. Next base: position 3,883 of record CABPYL010000057.1, on the reverse strand, counting down.
GTCGATGATATAATAGAAGATGAACAGCAGCACCGAAATAACCAGAGGTGTACCCAGACCGCCTTTCTTGATGATGGCGCCCAAAGGCGCGCCGATGAAGAAGAAGATTATGCACGCGAACGACAGCGTGAACTTGCGCTGCATCTCGATATCATGGCGTCGCATCAGTTTGGCTTCCTCTGTCAATACCATGCTGCGGTACATATACTCCTGCTTCTGTCGCTTGGCCTTTGCAAGTGCCTGCGCCACATACGATTTTGCCTGGCTCGGCGACGGCCCCGCAAAAAGTGAGTCGATATCGAGAGGCTTTTCGATGGCAACCTCGGGACGGGGTTCCTTTACAATCTCTCCGTCTTTCATCACGCTGCGGGTGGAACTGATTCCGAAATAAGGCACATCCACAATCTCGCGGGCATATGTGTTTCCTATCGAATCCACCCTTTGGCCGATCGAATCGATGGAATGGCGCAGCTGCGATATATTCTGGCCTACATAGAGGGCACGCACGCCGCTCTCGTCCATGCGGTTGAAGTTCACGTCAAAAGGGAAATATACCTCCTTTTGCGTGAAATGCTCGCGACGGAACGGAAGGAACTTGGACGTGTTGCTGCCCATAGAATTGTCGCGCATGTTCTCGAACATCTCGCCGGAATGCAGCTTCAGGAACAGCTTCGTCTTGTCCTCGGTGAAGTTAAAACGGCCCGAATCGGCAAGAATTACGCGCGTATTGTCCAGTCCCCGGGAGAGGTCATAGATAATCATATCGTACAACATGCCCGTCTCCGGATTCTTCTTTTCCACATAGAGGTTCATATTCGGAATCTGGTCGTAGAACGAACGTTCGGGTATCTCAACTTCCGGCGACTTCTGGCGCACCGAAAACATCAGCGTCCACATCTTTGTCTGCGCCACAGGCAGCACATTGTTCTGGAAGAAAAACGCGCCAAGCGCCACAAAAACCATGAATACAGTGAGCGGCTTCATAATGCGGAACAGTGATATGCCCGAAGCCTTCATGGCCGTAAGTTCGAAATTCTCGCCGAGGTTACCGAAAACCATCAGTGATGCAAGCAATACGGCCAGAGGGAGAGCCGTAGGCACCATTGTGAGGGCGGCATAGAAAAACAGTTCGCCGATAACGTCTACCGACAGGCCCTTGCCGACCAGATCGTCCACAAAGCGCCACAGGAACTGCATCAACACAATGAACAGACAGATAAAAAACGTCATCATGAACAGCGGCAGAAACCGCTGAAGCATATATGTGTATAAACGTTTAATCATCATTGTCGGTAATGCGCAAAATTGCAACGCAAAGATAGCGATTTTTTTCGTTACTCCCATACAAACAGCGGCTCTTGCAATCTGCATGACGATTCGGAGCTCTCTAAAAAATATTTTTGAAGAAATAATCGCCAATGTTACTGAAATATCGAAATTAATTATTAACTTTGCAACCGCAAACAGCAAGGAGCGATGCTCGAGTGGCTGAAGAGGCACGCCTGGAAAGCGTGTATACGTCAAAAGCGTATCCCGAGTTCGAATCTCGGTCGCTCCGCAAATAAAAATCCCGTAAGCAGACCGCCTGCGGGATTTTTTGGCATTAATATTCATGAGACCAAAGTTATACATAATCGCAGGATGCAACGGAGCCGGAAAAACAACGGCTTCCTATTCAGTTCTACCGGATTTGTTGGGTTGTCGTGAATTTGTCAATGCCGACGAGATTGCAAAAGGACTTTCACCATTCAATCCCGAATCAGTCGCCATTGAAGCCGGCAAACTTATGATTCGCCGTATCAATACATTATTAGAACAAAGGAAAACATTTGCGATTGAAACAACACTCGCTACACGAAGCTACGCTTCACTTGTCCGCCGGGTACATGAACGGGGCTATAATGTTGTTCTTTTGTTCTTTTGGCTGCCGTCCCCCGAAATAGCTGTAAAACGGGTAGCCAAAAGGGTTAGCGAAGGCGGCCATAATATTCCTACCGAAACAATACACCGCCGTTATTGGTTAGGATTAGAAAATTTCTTCAATATTTTCACCGGCATTGTTGATAGCTGGAGTTTTTATGACAATCAGAATACTCCTTTGGAGCTGGCTAATGACGATAAGATTTTAAATTTAGAAACTTTCAACAGAATCAGAGAATCATGTCAGAACAAGAAAAACAAGAATTGAGAGACAAAATCAATAGAGGTTTAAAGCAAGGTTATGAGAATCTTCTTCGCCTTAAAGCCTCTCTTGGTCAAGATATGGTGATTTCTGATGAAAACGGCCGTCCCCTTGTCGTGCCCGCAGCAGAGATTCTCGCCAAAGAAGTCAACGGTGCCAATGAGCAGAATCAAAAACAATAATATACTCTAATAATCTTTTTCCACGATATGAAAGCGCCGGCAAATCTGTCGGCGCTTTCACTTTTGATGCTCTTATAGATTGATGTAGCTTTTCAAGGCGTCTACGTAATCCTCAAAGGCTTTGCGGCCTTGTGGTGTTATGCGGCATACAGTACGCGGCTTACGGCCAAGAAAACCTTTCTCCACGGCGATATAGCCCGCATTCGAGAGTTTTTCAAGCTGGACACTGAGGTTTCCTGCTGTGGATTCAGTTTTCTCCTTGAGATATACGAAATCCGCCTCCTCCACATTCATCAGAATCGACATCACCGCGAGTCGCAGCTGCGAATGCAACAGTGGGTCCAATTCTTTCATTGCTTACGTGCATTATAGTTTATGACATATCCGGGAACGAGCATCATACTCGCGAATGCCAGTATGAACATTGGCATAAACCAATAGGTATACGGTTTTATGTCGGCAACAAAGCAGCCGGATGTGAAAAGACCGATAACAATTCCGATTCCGCCGCCTATAATAAGCGATTTTTCCTTCACTATAATTCCCTGCGCGATTTCTCCGAACGGCACGATAACGAGCGCGAAGATAAACATCGCTTTCCAGATGTCTATACCAGCAATACTGAATCCTAAACAAATACCGGACGCGGCAAATGCTATTATGCCAACTGCCGTCCATAGCTGAGAAGATATTTTATCGGAATAAGTTTTTACGCCCCGCTCTTTCTCCGATTTCCGCGCCATTATCGGCGTGGCAATACCCCCGACTACTGGAATAAGGAACCAAAGCCAGTTCCAGGCAGCATTGAAAGTGTGAGCGACAAGGAACCATACCAGTCCGCCTACGGCAATAGTGAGCCAGCCCCACATAAGCATGATGTTGCCGTCGCCGATATAGCGCTGTTTTGTGCGTGAAATCATCTCGGCAATAAGAGTTATACTCTCCCTTTCTGTCAATTTCTTTTCTTCCATTTTCGTAGTTTATAAAGTTTGTAAATAGGTTTATATTATAAACCTGAAATCGATGAATAAGAGCGGCACTCGCGATTACCGCTCGGAATTCAATGCAAATATAATATAGTTTATATTATAAACCAAATTGCAACGCAAAGTTTAACATCCATTAACTGACGGCGTGTGAATTAGCCGGTAAATCAAACTTTCCTTATTGCATCGAGGTTATAAACTAAATAACGAATTCGATATGATTGCAAACATATTACTATGGGTAGGAATCGCGCTGATTGTGATAGGTTGGGTTGAACTTGCCAAGCAGAGCGCAAAAGTAATGACACAGCGGAAAGAGAATGAAATATTTCCCGAGAAACAGAAAGCTATGCTCTACAAACGCAACATCTGCCGCTTCACTATGATCGGAGGCATCCTGATGATTATAATATCTCTGTTTACATAAACAAAAAGCGCTCCACGAGGGAACGCTTTTGTGACTCCTACAGGATTCAAACCTGTAACCTTCTGATCCGTAGTCAGATGCTCTATTCAGTTGAGCTAAGGAGCCT
>CABPYL010000056.1 GCA_902461565.1 uncultured Porphyromonadaceae bacterium | reverse complement strand
GATGCGCGGAGTCCGAGACCGCGATTTCTTCATATTCCGACTTGTCAAACTATACGCCTAAATTTTTAACATTCCATTCGCCCGGATTTAACAAATGCACCGTAATTTCGGCTTGGGCCTATAAGAGACGTATTTTGTGGCATAGCCAATAAAGTAGCCACCGGTCTCCTCTCGTTGGCTTTAGATTAGTTTATAATATGAGAAAAGCGTAGGAAGCTGTATCAGTTGCCGTCCTTCACTTCGAGGCTTCTCGCATTGCCCATCAATAGTCGGACGGCAACGAAGAAGCCCTACGCTAGTATATGTAACTTATACTTCCGGCCATATCTCTCGCGAGATATTATGCCGAAAGCAAGATAATTACATATCCGCAGGCATCTATCGTTGCTTAATCCCTGACAATTGATTGAAATTTTGCGAGAATTTCGAAATGTCAAGAATCAGCGTCGGATAAACGCTTTTTTATTATGTCTTTTTTCCGGGCCGGAGTCCGGAAAATGATCGCCTCCCGCCCTCGACCCCGCAACCGGGGCTTCAGTGCGGTCTGCGCTTGCAAATATAATCAAAAATTTCCAATATATTGTCTTTCGGCAGCGCAATGCGTTAAAATTCCATCGAAAAGTTTTTATTTTTATTCACTGTAAGTTATCTCATCTGGAAAAACGTGAGTTTCGACAAGCTGATTAGAGTGATGAAAGAAACAGGTCATGACCTGCCCTTGCTTTACAAAGAAACCGCCACCGGCGGCCTCGCCAAATACTACATGCTTGACGAGAATATCTGATTCTGCAACTTTTAGGTACGCGGTCAGAAGTCTAAGCCGAGACGGAAGGTGAAGTAGGGCTTTATGGCGGGGTCTTTGCCGACGGTTATGTGCAGCAGCGTGCCGGCGTTGTCGTAATAAAACGTGTCGTCGGCACGGTCCTTGCCCATATATTGCAGGGTCATGCCTAATCCGACATTCAGGTTGGTACGGTGGCCGAAATTGAATCTGTAACCTATGCCTGGCGAAAAATATAGTCCGACGGCGTGGGTAAGTATGCCGAAACGAAGGTCGGCATAGGGAGTATATTTCCCGAATGTCTGGTCTGTGCGTACATCGGCGAAGGCTCCCAGAAACCAGTTGTCGTTTATGCCGGAGAATCCCGCCGAGAGTCCCACGCCGAGGAAGAAGTGCCTGTTGAACTGGAAGCCGTGGACAGAGGAGATTGATACATCTGCAAAGCTTTTGCGATGGACATTGCTGTATGACCATCCGGCACTTTCGCTGTAAATGTAATCATGGGCCACATTCCATGATGAAATTGAGGTTTCGATGTCAAAGAACTGGCGATAGCCTTTTTGCGGCTCTTTGGAGTGTGCCGACGGAATCAGCAAGTAGCAGAGCAGGACGGAGAGCAAACGCGTACGGTTCATATTCAGCTGTTTATTCGGGATTGTTTTTAAAATCGTTCAGTATGAGGGCGCGCGTCATCTCCCCGGAGGGCACGCCGAACCATATCCATGTGTTGCGCTCGAGGTCGAGGATTTTGGCGCGACGTTTCATTTCGCTGACAAAATCGTCGGTGAATATCTCTGTGAGCGGTGTGTTCTGTGGTTCGTCGGAAAGACGGTGAAGAAACAGATAGCCGTCGAAATTATCCGAGTATACCCCTGTCGATATCTTATATTTGATTTCGTGCAGGCCGTCGAACGGCTCGGCGCCGAATGGCGATCCATGTAAGTCGAAGCCTACAGGGCGGTCGCCGTCAAGTGCGAAGGCACTGTCGAATATGCCTCCGCGCACCTGGTGCCGGTTGCGGCCCATGTTGTCGCCGGAAATCATGTGTTGAAAAACTGTGTATACATTCCCCTTGCCAAGGCGTGCCGCGAGCTGTGCGCCTGCCGAGGCGGTGGCGCCCAGGGCCGGAGGAGGTGTGGCCGATTTATATGCGTGCAGCGCACCCACAAGGAACAGACAATTACGCGTGTCGGATGTACTCCGGATATGATTTTCTATCACATCGGCCATGTGATTGTTTCGTTCTTCTGTCTCGATAGCCTGTGATTCGTCGGTAATTTTTGAGTATGGTAACTGATAGTCGGCAAGGATAACTTTTATCCGTTTCTCTTGCGGCAGCGATCTGTTCAGTTTCCATAGCGCGCGAATGAATTCATACTCGCCGCGGTCCCACCATCCGTTGGGTTGTTCATCGCGGAAAATCTCCAATACGAGTTCGGTATTTTCTTTGTCGGAGTCCATGAATTCGTCCATTGTCGTCTGGCGCCACGATGGAAGTTCCATAAATACAGTTCCTGCTTTGTCGGAGAAACCGGGCAACGCAATCAGGCGTTTAAGCATGTCCCACGACACTTTGCGGCGATGTATTTCGCCGTTTATCACTAATTTGTGTTCGCCGATGCGCGCAAGCAGGAATTCTTCGGGGCTTTCTTTTATGCCCGACAGGAATGCGGCAAACGGGGCGGCGTCTGTCGGCACAGTGGCAATCTGCATTATTCGCGGCAGGTCGGAGTAGTGGACCGGCAGATGCCTGTATAGAACTTCAACGGCATTGTCTGCGTCTTCGGCCAGGCCCTGACCGCCGTTCACCCAGCGTCCGTTTTCAATCCAGCAATAGCTCAACAGGGTATTGTTGTAGGCGTCTCTTGATATTATGGCGGCAACGCTGTCGCGATAGGTTACAATACCCTCTACACGTTCACTGAGTATCCTGGCTACTGTCGCGGAATCGACCGGCTCGTCGGGCAGACTGGCGTCTGTTTCGAATTTGCTTGTTGTGATATTGGCCCAGTGCCCCTGTTTACCGTTTACGCAGACCCATGCGCGGGTACGGAAGTAGTCGATGGGCGATTGCAGGCCTACAGAGTCCGCACCCAGCTCGGCAATACTTTTGCCGATTTTTTCGATACGAAATTTGTTGTCCGATGATTGTGCGTTACCGTCAAGCGCGGCTATAATATTGGTTGCAATAAAAATACAAAGCAGAAGTGCGGTTCTCATGGATTGGCTGTTGTGGAGTTGTTGATTATTTGGCGGAAAGGCGCATGTGGCGCATGATGATGCCGGCAAACGGACGGGTACCTATATCGGTGAAGCCAAGGTGTGTGTACAGTTTGTAGGCATCGGGGTTGGCGGGGTCGCACAGCAGACCGAAAGGTTTGCCGGTACTGCAGTGAGTGTCCATCGCTGCTTTTAACAGGCGTTTTGCCAGGCCTTTGCCACGGTATGCGGGGAAGACGGCCAACGAGTCGAGGTATATTTCATCGGCGTCGGTTTCGTCGTTCATGTCCTCCTCGCGCAGATTATAGCCTAAGATAGTATTTGCTGTGCTGATGAAGGCTTTTCTGAGCTCGTGAAGGCGTGCGCCGTCGTACGATACTATAGCGCCGGCGGTGTTGCCGTGTTCGTCCTCTGCCACAAGCGCGTTCAAGTAGCTGTACTGCGAGTTTTCCGACGCGCTCAGCTGTGTGAAAACGTCGGCGAGGAGCGGCAGGTGTTCCTCGCCGCCCGCAAGGTGCAGGCAACCTTCTTCATGAATGGCGTCCATTACAACCTTGGCGATTGCCGGTGCGTCGTTCTTGCGTCCCGGGCGGATAGTGATTTGCTGTTTCATATAAAGTTGTCGATAAAATTAAAAAAGGCCGCACCATAGCGCGGCCTTATATTTATATCCTTTTGTTTCGCTTATTTTACCAGGACTTTGGTAACGTTGTTGCCGCGACGTATGATGTAGAGACCGTTTTCGGGGTTGTTTACGCGCATACCCTGCATGTTGAAGTATTCTGCGGGGGCGTTGGCGTTGATTTCTACATTTTCTACGGCGCCTGTGCCGTGATCAACGATTTCGGGATAAACGGTTACCATAGCATCCTTGCGGGGGCCGTTGCTGATATCGCATTTGATTGTGCCGGTGTATTCTTCGCTCATAACGCCGTTATTGCCATTGTACAGCCAGAGCAGCGGTTCTTCGAAAGGTTCGATAGAGTCGCCTGCGCCGAAGTTGTAGGCGCTCCAGTCAGCATCGGCAATCTTGAATTCAGTACCTGCGGGGATGATGGTAGCGCCCTCGCAGTCGAACCAGTAGATTACGCCGTCGGCTGTTTCCATCTTCCAGTCTTCGAGGTTGTCGTTCCAGTTGTTCATGCCGCCGCGGAGGTAGAGGGTGGCAAAGCCCACAGGTTCGGGAGTGGTGGTGGTGGCTGTAATAGTGGAGAGATCGGCGGGAATTACAAGGGTATATTCACCTTTCCAGGGTGTGCCGTTGTTGGGGCCTGAATCCTGTGTCAGTGCCAGAGCTTTGCCAAGGTTTGCTTTATCGCTGAGGCCGTCGGCATAGAGAGCGCCGGGATTGAATTCGTCCCATGTTGTGCCGGCGGTGGTGGACATTTTGAATTCGGTGAGGTCGGCGATGGTAACTTTGTATTGGCCGTTTTCAAGCTTTACTTCCATTGCTTTGTCGGCATCCCAGGAAAGGCCCTGGCCTGCGCCGAGGAAATAGAGAGACTGGGCGGATGCGCCGAATGCCAGTGCGGCAGCGGCAGCGAGTGCGTAGAACTTCTTCATGCAGTAATAAATTTTAAGTGTTTGTTATAAGTATGATATAATTCAAAAGTGATCCCTTGTGCGGAAATCGGCACAAATTTAGCAAAAATAATCTGCAAACAAAATTTTTTTGCCGAAATTTATTTTGACAATCACAAGAAATTAGACAAATCAGACTAATAGGGCTAAGATGAATTTCAGAGTACCGGTTTGCCACGCAGGTAAGCAAAAACGTCCTTCTGAATTCTGGAACGGAACGTGTAGTTGCCACCTATATATATAATGAGTGCTACGGCAATCTCCACGCATAATTTTGCTGCGGGAGTGGAACAAAGGCTACCGGCGGCGAGTACTACGGGGATGATAACGAGTGTCTGGGCGATGTAGGGCAGCATGTCGGAGATAAATCGGCCGAAGCGGACACCTGTCAGGCGTACAACGGTGATTAGTGAAGCTATCCAGGTTATGAATGTGGCTGCAAGTTGTCCCCAAAGCAGAATCTCGATTCCTAAAACAGGTTGTTCCGGAGAAGACAGGTGCATTAAGGGAAAACAAACGGCAAGGGCAACTATGGCCGCAGTATCGCGCACTACTTCGAGCTTTACTATTGCTGTACCGTGTCCCAGGGCGAGCATGTAGTTGTTATATAGTGAGTTGAGTACCGTAAATATGCCGCGAAGGAGAAGAATCTGGAACAGGATTATCGATGGATCCCACTTTGTGCCGAAAAGAGTGTGGAAAAGCGGTGAGGCCATCGCCATGAGTCCCAGCATAGCGGGAAAAAGAATATAGGCGGTGAAGCGGTTGATTTTAGACACCATACCGCGGAACCGCATGATATCGTGCTGGACCGCAGACAGCGGTGGTACGAACGACGATGTGAACACCTGAGATAGAGATGCCGTGCCCATCGTGCTCCATTTGTCGCTCTGCGTGTAGTAGCCCAAAGCAGTGAGGCTTACCCGGTTGCCTATTATAAAGGCGTAAATTTTCTGAAAAATGGTATTTAGCAGCGACTGTAACATCATTCTTGTGCCAAGTCCGGCAAAAGAACGCAGAGCAGGCCACGAGAAGCGCCACAGCGGACGCCATCGGCTTGTTGTCCACAGCACGGCGGTCTTTACGGCAGCGATTATAACACTCTGCCATACCAGCGCCCATGCGCCGTATCCGGCAAGTGCCAGCCATATACCGGCCACGGCACCTAAGAAAAGCCCGAGTGAGTTGGATGCCGCCACCATGCGCACGTCCATTGCCTTCATCAGCCGGTTGGTCTGTACGATAGCCGATGCGTTGAAAATTATGCACAGAAACATTACCCTCGCCAAAGGCACGAGGCGCATATCATTCTGAAACATGACGGCTATGAGTGGCGCCCCGGCGAACAGTATGATGTATGCCGCCACAGCTACGCCGATGTTGAACCACAGGACAGTGGAGTAGTCCAGGCGCGTGGGGCTGCGGCGCTGAAGCAGGGCGAAGGAGAAACCGCTGTCTACAAGCAGAGAGGCGAAAGCCTGAAAAACGAGCAAAGCACCTACGAGGCCGAAATCTTCCTGGCTGAGCACGCGTGCAAGCACAATGCCGGTGACCGCGTATAAAATCTGCGTGGACAGTTTATCTACAAGGTTCCACTTCAACGAGTGGGCCGTACGTGTCTTTAAGTTATGGCTGTGTGCGATATCGACCTGGTTTTACGTTATGTATCTATAACGACGGCTATCTGTATTTATTGCCGATATATGCCGCATCGTGTTTTTCGGCTGATAGTACTTTTACACCTATTCCGCGTCTGGAAACTTTCGGAGTGCCGTGATATATCACTTTTCCGGTGCCGGCGCCATATACTTTCAGTGTTTCCGAAGGAGTACATTCTATGTTTCCCGATCCAAAGATAAAGCAACTGATGTTTGCCGCTGTAAGGTCGCGGGCGGAAACGGGACCGGTACTCACGTTGTTGATTTTTACCTTGCCGGCTTTGCCGCTCATGGCCAGAGTGCCGTTGCCGGCTGTTACGCCAGCGTCGACTTCGTCGGCGACAATCGACACTATTTCCAGAGTGCCGTTGCCTATCTGGCGTGCCTTGAGAGTTTTTACGGGTGCCGGAGAGAATATCCGCACCAGCGAGTCGCCGCTGTTCTCCACTCGGTTAAGGGTGGTGGAATATACTCTTACGCGTGGTACTCCGATAATAGGCGTTTCCTCGGCAGTGGTACGTATGGTAAGGTGGTCCTTCTCGTTGGTGAAGCTTATTTCCTTCGCCACTTCGGGCGGGCATACGAAAACGGCCCACCCGGCAGAGTCGGGCAGGGCATGATAGTCCACCGGCACGCCGTCCACTACAGTGAGATTGCTGAAGTTGTGCACGTCTATTCTGAAGACTTCCGGTTCGGCAGCCCATGCGAAGGCGGCTGTGAACAACAGTAATGCGGTGAATAATATCTTTTTCATAAATCTATATTATAGAGGTATGTTTTCGTCAGTTTGCTGAAGTGAAGGGAGGATTTCATTCTCTATTTTAGAGAGTATTGCTTCAAGCTCGTCAATGGTTGATGCTTTCAGCATCTCGATTCTTGTGGGACGGAATCCGGGAATGCTTTTGAACAGCGGCGATGCCGCGAGGTGGCGGCGTATGTGCAGAATGCCGCGGTATTCGTCGATACGTTCGACACTTTCGCGTATCTGCCGGCGCAGCAGGGCGAATTTTTCGGCTACCGGAATCTGTTCCACACTTCCTTTGCGAAGCAACGACGTCATTTCGCGGAATATCCACGGTGCTCCAATGCTTGCCCGCCCAACCATCACGCCGTCAATTCCATAACGCTCGAAGGCCTCCTTTAGTTTTTGAGGAGTGGTGATGTCGCCGTTGCCTATCACGGGAATGTGGAGCCGTGGATTCTCTTTTATCTTTGCAATTTCGGTCCAGTCGGCCTCTCCGGTGTACATCTGCGAGCGTGTGCGCCCGTGTACGGTGATGGCCTGTATGCCGCAGTCCTGCAGCTGTTCGGCAAGCGTTACAATAATCTTACTGTTGCAGTCCCAGCCCAGACGTGTCTTTACAGTTACGGGAATCTTTACGGCACCGACAACGGCGCGTGTTATATCCAGCATCTTTGGAATGTCGCGAAGCATACCTGCTCCGGCACCTTTACCTGCAACCTTTTTTACAGGGCATCCGAAATTTATATCAAGGATGTCGGGGGCGGCCTGTTCCACAATTTTGGCGGCTTCAACCATCGGCTCTACCTCGCGCCCGTAAATCTGTATGGCAGTAGGCCTTTCAGCGTCGCTTATGTGCAGCTTGCGGGTGGTGGCGGCGATGTTGCGGATAAGGGCATCGGCGGATACAAACTCGGTATACGTCATGTCGGCGCCCTGTTCCTTGCATATCAGCCTGAACGAGGCGTCTGTAACGTCCTCCATTGGTGCGAGCATGACGGGCTTGTCCCCAAGATCTATATTGCCGATTCTCATTGCGATGAATTTCCAGATTTTTTTCGGGTACAAAATTACACAAAATATGCCATATTGCCGAGGCTTTGGGTTAAACAGACCAAAATTGTGAACTATTTGTACATTTTTTTCAGTACCGCGCAGTCACTTCGGTAGTGATAATAAAAAAATTATCCGTCATCCCGACGAATAATCTTTTCACCTTAAATCTAATACCATGAAAAACTGATGCAAAGTTATACTTTTTATGTTGTACAACATAATTTTGGGGCAGAAAATCTCGTAAATTAACTTTGTTTAACCAACTTAGCCCCAAAAGACTCTATATGTACTTCTTAAAATGTTAAATAATCTGCTGTAGTCTTACTGTTTTTGAACAAAGATTACAAATGCAATGTTGTATTTTCGAAACCGGCAGGAAGAACACAACGGGATGTGGCCGGGACCGAAAGTAACCCGGCAGCGAGTCGGTCTTTCTTCACAAATAATGTAGAATCAACTAAAGTCTAACTGATTAATTTGTAACCAAAATGAAAAAGAACGTTTTATTCACCACAGCAGCATGTTGCGCACTTTTGGTGCCCGCATTTGCCGCCAGCGCTCAGGACGCCGTTGTCGTTGAAGAAGAAACGGCAGTCATTACCGACGTCCCCTGCACGACGCGCTATTATGTAGACAAATCCGACAACTGGTTCATACAGTTTGGCGCCGGCGTCGCAGTTCCCTTCTTCGAGGGTCGCGATAAAAGCGGCGACCGCTCAGCTCATTTCACCGCTAACTATAATTTCGGTTTCGGTAAATGGTTCTCTCCCTATGTAGGATGGCGTCTGGCTTTTAACGGAGGTCCTCTCCACTACGATATCGACGGCTACATGGCACGCTTTAACTATGTAAACGCCAATCTGGATTTCATGTGGGATATGTTCAACTCGCTTGGCGGTGTCAACAGCAAGCGTGTGTTCTCAATCATACCGTTTGTAGGTCTCGGGGGCACATATGCATGGAACTTCCGTCCGTCGACTGTGGAAAATGTTCGTCATGATGGCGGCGGCAAGAAGACAAACTCGTGGACGATGCCCGTATCGGCAGGTATTCAGCTTCGTTTCCGCCTTTGCAAATATGTAGATTTCTTTGCAGAAGGACGTGCCGGTTTCTATGGCGACAACTTCAACAACGTAGCCTATGGCCGTCCCTTCGACATCAATGTTACCGTTAACGGCGGTTTCACAATCACTTTCGGTGGCCGCGATTACAGGTCATATAACCCCTGCGACTATGTCGGCTACGTAAGCAATCTCAACAATCAGGTCAACGACCTCCGCGCAGCCCTCGCAACAACCAGTGCCGCCCTTGCAGTAGCCGAAAACCGTGAACCGTGTCCCGAAGTCGAGGTGGCCGAAGTTGTAGAGACTGCTCCCGCACCACTTATGGCAACCGTACGCTTCCGTATCAATTCGGCAAAAATCGCTTCCACCGAGCAGGTTAACATCTACAACGTGGCACAGTGGATGCAGGCCAACCCCGACCAGAATGTTGCAATTGTTGGCTACGCTGACAAGGACACCGGCACAAGCGCCTACAACATGAAACTTTCGCAGCGCCGCGCACAGGCAGTTTACGACGAGCTCACCAACAAGTACGGCATCAACCCCGACCGTCTGACAATGCAGGCCGAAGGTTCCGACGTACAGCCCTACAGCGAGAACAACTGGAACCGTATCGTAATCTTCAACGCCCAGTAAAACAATACATAACAGACATAACACTGAAAAGCCGCCCGCACAGGCGGCTTTTCGGTGTTATGTCTGTCTTACTCCACGGGTGTAGTTGGTTTGGAGCGGTCTATCTTGAGGCCGGTTGAATCAAAAAGCGGGTATAGCCGTTCTATTTCGCTGATTAGCATGGAGTGAAGCGAATCCCATGAAATCAGACTCTGAGAATCGTTCCTCCTGCAAAAATGGACTCTCTGATCGGGTGTCATATACAAGTGAGAGCCGTCCCACCCGTAAGCACCGATAAAAAACATATCCTTTTCGGCGTTGAGAGGTCTCTCGTATTTATACTTGTTAACCTCTATTATGCTGTATGGCTGTCGCATATGTTCCCTGTCTCTGATGTAATTGTATCTATAGCCAAAAAGACATAAAGTGTTGCCTAAAACCTTCAAACCGTTAGAATATTCCGTAATAAACTGGACATACGAAGCGGGTACCGTTTTCTTTGTAGCATCTTCTATCTTATCTATTTCAACTGAGGTAACGGTAGGATATGTGTAGTTTAACCAACCGTTCCGGTAGAGCGGATTGGGATCCTTTCCTATCAGGATTGCTCCTGTATACTTGTCTTTTTCAAACCCTAAATAAGATAATTTAAGAAGCAGGTCATTGACATCGTCATACTGTGCCATAATATTTTGATTTATTTGTTTGTTGTGTACTACATAGGGGTTGCGTTGGCTGGGGTCATTACCAAGCAGAAAGATTTGCCGGTCGGTGTATTCCATTTGGGAAAACTGAGATTAGCTGCATATCCCCGAAAACGCCTGAAAGGCTTATTTCGGGGTTTGGAGCGGTCTGCGACCGCATCGGCATACCTTACGGCATGACCTCCGCACGACAGTCCCGTGTGTCCCGCGGAAGCAACCCACGAGAGCAATAAGACCAAGATAAAAAGCAGACTACGGCTTTTCATGGAAGACGGGATGACAACAGCGACAAATGTATATAAAAAGTAGCTTAAAATCGCATCGTTTAATATGTACTGCCGATGTTTATGCCGAGACGGAGTTTGTAAAGGAATTCAATTAATTTATATGGCGTATTATTTTGGAGGTCTGGTAAATTTCTCCATTATCGTCATAACGGAAAAGAAAAACATTTATTCTTGGAGCACCGGACATGCCTACTTTTCTGTCTATCGGTAGAATATCACATCTTATCATTTGGTTATAAGGCTCTGAAAATTCTGCTACATATTTGCAATTCTTGTTTTCCGGACCAAATATGCGAAAAAGCTGTTTTGAATAAACCGGTTCATCCCAAACATATTTTTTTTCTATTCTAAAAGATTCAAGTTTCTGGCTGGTTTTGTCATCAACCATATCGATGAAACCATACCATTCATGATCGTAAATCGAGTCTGCTACACATAGTTCATTATCTGAAGGATAATAAACCTTCAGAATATTGTAAGCCATCTTGATAGCTTCCAAATCTTCCTTCTGATATTTTTTAATTCCCTTACCATATACACTTAAGGAAACAAAAAGCATAATCAAAAAATAAATCGCTTT
>CABPYL010000055.1 GCA_902461565.1 uncultured Porphyromonadaceae bacterium | reverse complement strand
CTATCTAACTCGCTGTATGTCTTTGTATAAGCATCTTCAACTGTCAAAGATGGGAAAGTAGTAATTATTCAAATAATTAACAAATAAAAGCCTCGAAAATGAACATTCCGGATTTTATGCAGGTTTTCTATGACCTTTATATAAAACAAGAGCCACCTTTCATGCAGGCGACTCTTGTTTTAAATATATTATTAGGTTTGGTATCAAGCTTTGGCTGTCGTTGTCTGCGAGCCGAAAGTTTCTTTGATAAACCATACACATATTGCACCGAGCAGAAGCAGAACGCCCGAAACGAAAAGCATTCCTACGGTTAGGGGCGCGCCGTTGGATGCTGCCGGGAAACAGTGCAGAATCATGCCGCCGCATAGGGCTGCAACAATTTGCGGAATGGTTATAGTGCAGTTGAAAAGGCCTAAGTATGTGCCTATATTGCCCCCCGACAATGCGTTGGTGAGTATCGTAAAGGGCATCGAGAGCATTGCTGCCCATGCACATCCCATCAACGCATAGCTGATAAAGAGTATGTACTGGTTATGAATGAAGAACACCGACATGAACCCGACAGCACCGATAAGAAGGCTGACGGAATATGCGGTGCGCCGATGTCTGAAACTTGCCAGTACTACGGCCCACAGAACGGCGGCGATACCCTGTATGGCAAGCAATATGCCGTTCCAGTCGCCTGCATTCTGGTACTGAGGGGTGGCCGGGTTCAGTAAGGTGCTGTATTCAAGTCCGATTTCCTTGGGCGAATTTACGGCGGGAAGATCGGAAGTTTGTTCGAGAACATACTCACCGGTATTCTCGTCCTTCGAAGCAATATGCGCAAGGGTGAGTCTTGTACCCGGCTGTACGAGCGACAGTTCTGAAACTGTAACTGCGTGTGTGCCTACAGCGATTTCAGTCCCGTCGATGTTCAGTATCTGCCCGGAATTTGCCAGGACGCCCTGCTCTACCGATATTTTTTCTATACCGTTTACCGAGACAGGATGCCCTCCCGCGATAAGGGTGTCGCCGTCAAGAACAACCGTTTGCGGGCGGCTGAAATTGCCGTCCACTTCGATACCGGCGAGCGACAGGTGGCCGTTGTCGATTACGGGACGCTCGCCGTTGAAGATATATTTGTCGCTATAATGGACTCCGTTGATTGTTACACCGCTTACAGCTTGCATCGAGGGGGCCTCGAAGGCCTGGAGGGCTACAGCATCGGTAGAATATGTCCACATATACAGGAATGCGGCCCAACAGAAGAACTGCACGATACCGACTGTCCAGAATACCTTGGGAGCCTTGACAAGCAGTTTGAACATATTGTCCTTGGGTGCAGAAGCCTCTTTCTTTTCGTCGATGCCGTGGAACTGGGCGTACTCATGGGGGGGCATTTCTTTAACCTTTGCAAATGTGTATATCACACATAGCGCAAGGATTGCAGCGCCGATGTAGAACGACCATGTAACCGTCGGAGGAACTTCGCCGGAAGGAGCGGTATTGCTCAGGAACCATGCGAGTATGAAAGGCGCTACATAGCCCACTACAGAGCCGGCGTTGCATAGAAAAGACTGGATTGAGTATGCCAGGCCTTTCTGTTTTTCATTTACCATATCGCCTACAAGCATCTTAAAGGGTTGCATGGCCATGTTGATGCTCGTATCCAATAGCATAAGCATTATCAGACCGAAAATAATAGCCTGGCTGATTCCAAGGCCTAAGGAACCTGCGTTAGGCAGGAAGCACATTACGATAATGGCAACCAAGGCACCTAAGAGAAGGTAGGGAAGACGGCGGCCTATACGTGTCCACGTGCGGTCGCTGGCACTGCCTACGATGGGCTGTACAATAAGTCCCATCAGTGGCGGGAGAATCCAGAAGTAACTCAGATCGTGCGGATCGGCTCCGATAGTAGAGAAAATGCGGCTGACCTGCGAACTCTGGAGAGCGTACGCGATCTGTACGCCAAAGAATCCAAAGCTAAGATTCCACAATTTCCAGAAACTTAAATCTCTTTGTTCTTTCATGTTTGACGAAGGTGAGTAAGTATGATTATTATTAATTAATTCTTTACAGAACGTGCCTTAAGCCATTCTATTTCAGCTTTCCATAACAGAGGGTCGGGGGTCTCTAAAATCATCGGTATCCCGTCCATGCGGCTGTCGGCCATCAGCATAGCGAAAAAGTCGCTTCCGATAGTCCCGGCACCGATAGAGGCGTGCCGGTCTATTCTCGATCCTGCCGGTTTCAAGGCATCGTTGAGGTGCATACCGCGCAGATATCGGAAACCTATTGTGTTTTCAAACTCTTTCCATGCGGCATCGTAGCCATCCGGTGTAGACATATCGTAGCCGGCGGCAGAGGCATGGCATGTGTCTATGCAGACGCCCACACGGTCTTTGTCCTCGACAGCATCGATTATCGCGGCCAGCTGACTGAAGGTATAGCCGATATTGCTACCCTGCCCTGCTGTATTTTCTATCACGGCTACAACATCATTTGTTCGGTCGAGTACGTAGTTGATGGATTCGGCAACAAGGCGAACGCCATCATCTTCCGTCATCTCATTGATAGTTGCTCCGGGATGGAAGTTGAGCAATTTCAGACCGAGTGAAGCACACCGTTTCATCTGGTCGACAAGCGACACCCTCGAAAGGTTAAGTTTTTTTGCGTCCGGAGAACACAGGTTCACCAAGAGCGACGCGTGAGGTAGAATCTTGTCTGCCGTGTAGCCGTACGAAAGATTGGCGGCAATAAATGCATCGATGTCGGCTTGCAAATATGGCTTATCTGACCACCGACGGGCATCGATGGGACAAAAAGAATATGCCGTAGCATGCAGTGTATTAGCTGTTTCCGGCGCGTTGACTAAAGGGGGCACGCCTTCGATATGCGCTCCTATATATTTCATTTACGTATTCTTTTCCCTAAAAATTATGCAAATATAACAATTATAATTTATTTTATATCTTCTCCGCTCCGTTTTTTTGTTCAAGCTGCAATTTTATATGTGTTTTGTGTGTTTCTGTAAATTTGTTTGCATGAGAATCAGATTATGCGTAATTTCGGACATGAAATTACGAAAAGCCACCTTCACGGATATAGATGATGTGATGCAGATTTTCTCGCAGGCACGTTTGGCTCAACGTATTGCCGGATTCAGGCAATGGGAGGATGGTTATCCCTCTATTGCATTATTGGAATCGGACATACATAATTCCATCGGATTTGTTCTTGTTGATGAGGACAAAGTTGTAGGATATGTTGCTATAACAACTTATGACAAAGAATATAACCGACATCCCGAATTATGGAATATCGAGAAATCGTATGTTGCTTTTCATCGGATAGCTTTGGCTGATGATTATAGAGGCAAGGGGATGTCTGGCAGACTTTTTGATTTTGCAGAGTCCGAATCTCGACAAATCGGGGCCGATTTTGTCAGAATTGACACCGGCATTGAAAACAAGCCTATGCAGCACATTCTCGGGAAAAGAAATTATCTGTATATTGGTGAATGTGATTTTATATGGGGTAAAAGACTGGTATACGAGAAATCGATTGTGCTCGGGTAAAGGATCATTATTGTATTATGGAATCAGTATTTCGCAACATAGCTTTCCTCATTCTATTATCAGTAAATCTCTCTGTAGTTTATTCTCGTACTGTAATAATTGAGTCTACCAAAAAGCCTGTTATATACGCCAGTGTCGGTATTATTAACCGTAATCTTGGTACTGTTACCGACTCTATGGGTAATTTTATCTTGAATATACCGGCAGATTATATAAATGATTCTATCAGGATTTCTTCTGTGGGTTATGTCGCCAAAGTATTTGCTGTAAAGGATATTAAAAACATACCTGATACAATCTTTCTGGCTGACGATATAATCAGGCTGAATGATGTTTTCGTTAAACCGCAGAGAATAAAACATAAAACCGCAGGACGCAAAAATGGAAATGGTTTTATTTATATAGAAATCGAAGGATATAAAGCGGCAGGCCAAGGTTTGGCGATACCCATGAAAGTAAAAAAACGCGCATGGATTAAAAAGTTGGGATTTACCGTCTTGACAGGAGACAGACTTCTTTCCCGCATGAAATTTAGGATAAATATATATAGAAAAGATAACAGCAGTTATAACTTGCAGAACATAAAACCAATATATGTTGAATATGACAAGACGCAGCTTGTCGGCGGACTTTTTACCTATGATTTCTCGGAAGAATTAATGCTGGAAAGTGGAGAATATTATATTGAATTGGAATTCCTTGAAAATTTTTATGGAGAATATTTTATAATGCGGACAGTACCTCTTACCGGCAAGACTCGTTTTAGATACGCGAGTCAATCGGAATGGCAGACACTTCCGTTTGGGGCACCCGTCTTTATAGAATACGACACTATAGAATAATTCCATCGTGCCGTCCCGGTACTACAACGGCATTATACCTTCATCGTGGAATGAATAATAAGTTGTGCCGAGGATGATATGATCGAGAACGGCGATGTCTAATAAGTGTGCTGCTTCGCAGATTTTCTTTGTAAGTACGATATCCTGTTGGCTCGGCTGAATGTTTCCCGACGGATGGTTGTGGAACAGCATTATGCGCTGCGAGTTGGCCGCAAGTGCCTCCCGAAGTATAATCTTACGGTCGACGGATGTGCCTGTCAGGCCGCCCTGACCTATCTTGACCGGACGAATAGGCGCACCGTTCTGTTTGAGTAGCAGAACCCAGAATTCCTCATGGTCAAGGCCGTCGAACTTGTGTTTGATATACTGGTATGCGGTATCGGAACCAGTTATTTTTACATCTGTCATTCTCAAGGCATCGGCCGCCGCTCGGGAACCTAATTCGAGGGCTGCAAGCATGGTCAGCGCTTTTGCCTCGCCTATTCCTTTGTATCGCCGGATAAATTCTTTTACATCGATCTGCGCCACTTTCGAGATGTGGTTGCCGTTGTCTGCAAGGATGTCGCTGCACATCTGCAATACAGATTTACCTTTAATACCCGTGGCAAATATCAGCGCCATCAACTCAGCATCAGAGAGCGATTTAATGCCGTAGGTCATAGCTTTTTCGCGAGGTTTTAACTCGTTAGGCATGTCAGCCATTTTGGGAGAGACAGTTGTTGGCGCAGTTTGTTTCATTTTCCTTTGCGGATAAGTATTTCTTCGTTTATATCGCGTCCGCGTCCAAGCACGATCTTGGTAAACCATGCTTTAAGGAAGCCAGTACCGTATCCTGCGAGCTGTATGGCGGATGCTGGAATCGCCAAAAATGCAACCTTGAGTGATTTTGTCGATACAAGTGCGCCGGTGAATATGGCAAGAAAGTATATTCCCAAAGGCAGTAGGTACCACGGCGATACGAATATGCCCAAGAGTATCATGGCAATACATCCCAATACAAACACTGCCGGCAGGGTGTGTACAATTTTCAACGAACCAGGATAAAGCAATTTCAGTGTTATCCTGGACATGCCGAACACGTATACCTGGCGGAAGAATTTCTTAAGATCCAACCGTCGTTTATGCCACACACAGGCTGGCCGTATCAGTCCGATAGAAAAACCGGCCTGACGAATACGCATGCTCATGTCAATATCTTCGGAGAACATTTCGCGAAAACCGCCCACTTTCTCATATACAGCCCTACAGTAACCCATGTTGAACGTGCGCGGAACAAATTTCTCCAACTGTACCTTGCCGCCGCGTATGCCACCGGTGGTAAGGAAGGAGGTCATTGCGTAATTTATGGCCTTTTGGGTATCTGTGAATGATGCGTGTGCGGCATCTGGGCCCCCGAAGCAGTCGTAGGATTGTTGTTCAAGTTCTCCGATAAGTATTTCGAAATATCGGGGAGGTATTACACAGTCCGAGTCGAAAAATATAAAATAATCGCCGGAGGCATGCCCCAGTCCGTAGTTCCGAGCAATGGAGCGACCCTCATTTTCCTTATGAAAATATTTGGCGTTCAACCCGTTTGCGATATGTTGCTCAACAACTTCTTTGCAAGGTACGGTAGAACCGTCTTCCACAATAATCAGTTCGAAATCCTTGTTCGTTTGCGCAACAAGACTTTTGCAGAGGTCCTCCACCTCCGCCGGCCGGTTGTATACCGGTACGATTACAGAAAATCGAGGCATCAGCACATCCGGTTTTTATAGTCGTGATAATCGAAACTACGCAGATATTCAACCTCGCCATCAGGATGTTCCAGAACAATATCGGGGTGCCCGATGCCATTGAACATCGTGGTTTTGACTGTGGTATAATGGTTCATATCTTTAAGCGTTATAAGGTCTCCTACACGAGGTGTGCGAGCAAAGTGGTAGTCGCCTTTGAAATCGCCGCTCAGGCATGAATTGCCGCCGAGACGGTAGCTGTTGCCATCCGATTCTTCAACCGGCACGCTTTGTGCGACCTCTGGCAGATACGGCATTTCGAGAGTATCGGGCATATGACAGGCAAAACTTGCATCAAGTATGGCCGTCGTAACGCCCCGGTCTTCCACGACATCTACAACGCTGGTAACAAGATCACCGGTCTGCCAAGTGAAAGCACTTCCCGGTTCAAGGATTACTTCAAGATTGGGATGTCTGTATCTGAAATCGCGGATCAGCTGGATAAGATGGCCCGTGTCGTAACCTTCGCGGGTCATAAGATGACCTCCGCCCATATTTACCCACTTAAGTTTGTCGAGATATTTGCCGAAACGGTTTTCGAAGGCGGCAAGCACCTTTTCAAGGTCGTATGATGTAGACTCGCATAGGGCATGGAAATGCAGTCCGTCAACCTCTGGTGGCAGCTCTGCGCCAATCTGTTCTGCGGACACTCCGAAGCGTGAACCTGGAAGAGCTGGATTATATAGATCCGTTTCGATTACAGAACACATCGGGTTTACGCGTAATCCTACCGATACACCGGCGGCTTTTGCCTTTGCGCCGAACCTCCTCAGATGTCCCATAGAGTTGAAAGTTATGTGCGAGCTGCCGTTAATAAATTCCTCGATATTTGCGGGAGTATAGGCGGGAGAATATGTATGAATCTCTCCGCCGAGGCACTCTTTGCCCAGACGCATCTCGTTCAGAGAGCTTGCTGTGCAATCGCGGCAATACTCGCCGATAATATCGAATGTGCGCCACAGGGCGTTTGCCTTGAAGGCCATTATTATGTGAGCTCCGCTTTCTCGGGCTACCCTGGAAATTAGTTCGAGATTACGGCGCAGTTTGTCTTCGTAGACAATATAATACGGGGTAGGCAGTTCGGATGCTTTCATGACAATAGCTTGAAACGTGCAAATTTAAGTAGCAGCGTGCGTTTGCTGCCATCGTGGAATTGAACAATTATACGGTGATCGGGGCGCGTTGTATCCACATTTTCAATGGTTCCGTGCCCGAATGCGTTATGCATTATATTTTGGCCGGCGTAAAGCTCGGCGGAAGTGTGAACGATATATTCCCCCTGCGATGCGGAGGACGGCATCGATACAGAGGTTGCGCCGATAGTGGGATGGACCGTTGTTTCCTCTGCCGACGGACGTGTAAAAATGCTTCGAGGCGCCTGATTGGCCTCCGGTCGGGTAAATTGGGCCGCGTCGGGGATCTTTTTCTCGCTGTAGCGGTAGATAGGGCGCGCGGTACCCATTATTGGTCGGAGAAATCGCGGATTAATGTCCTGGATGAATCGCGACGGCATCGTGTTATGCGTCTCGCCGTTTTGCATCCGCCTGGTGGCATAGCTTATCATGCAGAATTTCTTCGCGCGGGTAATTGCAACGTACATCAGACGTCGCTCTTCCTCGATTTCCGATTCCTTGCTGCATTTTTCTGAAGGGAGCAGCTTTTCTTCTGCGCCGACAATGAATACCGCACCAAATTCCAGTCCTTTGGCTGAATGAATTGTCATAAGCGTTACACTATCCCCCTCGTCAGATTCGTCTTGATCGGTCATAAGCGAAATTTCCGACAGATAGTCGTTCATCGTAACCTGTGCTCCGTCGTTAAAGCTACGCTCAGTATACTCTTTTACGCCGTTGAGCAACTCAAGCAGATTTTCTCGCTTGCTTATACATTCCGGAGTATCCCCGGAAAGATATTCCTGCATCAGACCAGTGCTCGCAACAATAAAGTCTGCGGTTTCGTCAGCTGCCGCGACAGATGCTTTTTCAACTATCTTTCTTATGGTGTCTCCGAATTTCGCCAACTTGGCTATCGTGCCTTTGTTTACGTCAAGGCCGTATTTTACGGGATCACACATAACGTCATACATGCTAACTCCTGCGGCAATGGCTGTCGCACGCACTTTCCCTACTGTAGTTTCACCGATTCCTCGTTTGGGTGTATTGATAACACGAGTAAGTGCCTCGTCGTCATTTGGGTTGACACTCAGTCGGAAATATGACACCGCATCTTTGATTTCTTTACGCTGGTAAAATGCCAGCCCTCCGTAAATACGGTAAGGAATGTTGCGGTTACGCAACGCTTCTTCCAATACGCGCGATTGTGCATTCGTGCGGTAAAGAATTGCCGTATCGTTATAAGACAGACCCAATTTACGACGTACTAAGGCAAGACGCAAAGCAACAGTATTGGCTTCCTCGAATTCGGAACATGTTTCCACAAGTTCAATCTTGTCGCCCTCCTCGTTTTCGGAGAATATCTCTTTTTCAATCTGGTCTTTATTGGCCGCAATAAGACTATTGGCAGCACCAAGAATATTGCGCGTAGACCGATAATTCTGCTCCAGCTTGTATTCCGCAAGCCCCGGAAACCATTTACCGAGATCCAGGATATTGCGTACATTGGCGCCACGGAACGAATAAATGCTTTGTGCATCATCTCCGACAACACACAGATTGGAATTGTTGCCGCACAATTCACGAACTATGCGGTGCTGCGCAAAATTAGTATCCTGATACTCGTCTACAAGAATATATGAGAAATATTTTCTGTAATCTTCCAGAACGTCCGGATTATCGCGAAGCAGAACATTGGTGTAGTACAGCAGATCGTCGAAATCCATTGCATCGGCAATACGGCACCGGTCGCGATATATTTTGTAAATTTCATGCAGGCGCCCGCGACGGGCGGATTTGTCATTTGCGACAAGCGCGGCATCTGCAGCGTATGCCTCGGGGGATATCAGCTGGTTTTTAGCCCAAGAAATCTCAGAAGCAATCTTTCCGGGACGATAGTCCTTGTCATCAAGTTTCAGTTCTTTGATAATGCTACGCACCAGCGATTTTGAATCCGAAGCATCGTAGACTGTGAAATTGCTCTTGAAGCCGATTTTGTCTGCGTGGCGCCTTAATATCCGACAGAATATTGAATGGAAAGTGCCCATCCACAGGCGCGACGCAGTATCTTCGCCTACAAGCGAAGAAATACGCTCTCGCATCTCGCGTGCTGCCTTGTTGGTGAACGTAAGAGCCAGTATGCGGGCAGGATTGAAGCCGCTGCGCAGCAGATGTACTATTTTATAGGTAAGTACACGCGTCTTGCCTGATCCTGCACCGGCAATTACCAGTTCAGGGGAGCCGGAATGCACAACGGCGTTGCGTTGCGCCGGATTTAAGTGTTCGAGATAGTCCTCTCCTACCATCTATCTGAATTGATTCACAGCCGGAACATACTCGAAGCCCGCAACCGAAAGACGCGCTTTGAGGTCGTTTTCATCTATATCAAGCGACTTGCACAATTCATCGAGGGACGGAAACTCGTCGCGAAGCTTCATGTTAATGAAACTCAGCAAGATGATTGGATCGGAAGGAATTTCTGTCATATTTACGTATTTATTTCGCCTTGCGGCGGTCGAAAATTTTATTGATGTTGTCGCCGGCCCATAATCCCACAATAATCAAAGCAATACCTAAATACCCGATAGCTGTTACATGCTCGCCAAGCACAAAGGCCGAAATCACGAGTGTAAATATGGACTGGAGATACATATAATTGTTAGCTTTGATAGCACCGAGCTTCTTTACAGACAATGCCCATAGGACATAAGCGATTGTCGAGGCTCCCACGCCAAGGAACAACAGGTTCCCGTATATTGCCGGTCGGCCGATAACCTCCATTATATCAACCGTGTCATGTTCGAACAACAGGAAAGGTATTGCTGTAAGTACCCCGTAGAAAAACGTCTTACGCGATATAAACCATACGTCATAGTAGGCGTTGAGCTGTCGCAGAATAAGAGAATATGCGGCCCAGCAGAAAGCCGCCGCAATCGAGAGAAAATCGCCGAGCGGACGCACCTCTACAGAAGTACTGCTATTGAATACCACACAGCCAACACCTACAAGTGCTATGGCCGAACCAAACCATGTTCCGGCACCAATCTTTTCGTTTTTATAAATTAAGCCTACCAGCATGGCCGTAATAAGCGGCGACATGGAAGTAAGTAAAGAAACGTTTGTGGTAAGAGTATATTGGAGTGCCGTGTTTTCCGCAATGAAATACACCGATCCGGCACAAATGCCACAAAGCATAAGCATACACTCCTCTCGAAGATTAGACGCCCATAGCCGTTTGTGCGATATTAGCACGACAAGCACATAGGCCATAAGAAAACGGAGAATATATATCTGCACGGGGCCAAGGCCGTTGTCAAGTAATACCTTCGAAGAAACAAAAGAATAACCCCACATCGCTACCGTTACTATAGCCGCAATGTGGCCGAGCAAGGTGCCTCCGAGCATTTTTGAATTATTTGCAGACTTGAGCATATTCAGTATATGTTTGCACCTACAAAATTAACGAATTCTTGCCTATGCTCAAAAAAAAATTCCGTTCAGTCTGCGCCATCTGGCATAACTTCCGAATAATTAGACTGATGCGTATACGACATACTCCCCTCTTACTATCTGCTGGGATTTTTTATTGAATTTTTCTTGAAAAAACTTCGCAAAAAATTTGCATGGTTCAAAAAAAGCCCGTAACTTTGCACCGCAATTCAGAAATGGAGCGCAGAAAAAGACTCCGTAGCTCAGTTGGTAGAGCAGCTGACTCTTAATCAGCGGGTCGAGAGTTCGAGCCTCTCCGGGGTCACAAAGCCAAACGGCAAAATCAAGCAAATCGCTGAAACTAAGACAGTTTCAGCGATTTTTGTAATATCCCTATCCGGCAGAATAAAGCATATTGTAGGGTTAAGAGGTGTGCAATTCGTGAACAGCCGGAATCGTGAACAGTTTGTTCACGATGGCAGCCTCACCAAGCGTAACTTCTTAGTCTTCTGTATTTTTCGGCCCAAGCCGAAATTACGGGCCCAAGCCGAAATTACGGTGCATTTGTTAAATCCGGGCGAATGGAATGTTAAAAATTTAGGCGTATAGTTTGACAAGTCGGAATATGAAGAAATCGCGGTCTCGGACTCCGCGCATC
>CABPYL010000054.1 GCA_902461565.1 uncultured Porphyromonadaceae bacterium | reverse complement strand
CATTACAAAGGTACGTTTTCTATCTTATCCTCGTTTGCCGCTGCAAATCTAAGGTATTGTTTTGTTTTTCAAAATCCCACTTGTTTCTGTTGTTCAGCATTGTATCTGTCGCCCACTATAGGAATGGCGGCGACTGCGTTTTCGAGTTCTCGCCATTCATCGTCGTTTACGTTGAATGAAAGGGTATGGAGATTCTCGATAAGATGTGATTCTTTTGTTGTGCCCGGAATCGGTACTATCCAAGGAGCCTTGTGCAGTAGCCAGCCGAGCGCCACTTGCGCTGAGGTCATTCCACTGGTGCGTCCCCATTGCTGAAGCACGTTTACGATTCGGGTATTGGCTCGGATTGCATCAGGCTGGAAGCGGGGGAGGGTATGGCGGTTGTCGTTCGAGGTGTCGAACTCGGTGTATTCGTTGATACATCCTCCCAGAAAGCCGCGGTTCAGCGGGCTGTAAGGCACAAAGCCTATGCCAAGTTCCCGGCAGGTATAGAGTACGCCGTTTTCTTCCACAAGGCGGTGCATCAGGTGATATTCGCTCTGTATCGCTGTCAGCGGACAGATGGCATGCGCCTTGCGGATAGTGTCGGCGTTCACTTCGCACAATCCCCAGCGTTGTACTTTTCCCTCTTTGATAAGCTCGTTTATTGTTTCGGCAACTTCCTCTATCGGGGTGTTGCGGTCGAAGCGGTGCTGGTAGAACAGCGGTATGCAGTCCAGCCCGAGGCGGCGCAGCGATTCCTCGCAGTAGCGTCGTACGGTGGCTCGACTGCTGTCCTGCCGTCCTGTGCCTTTTCCGTCGATTACTTCATGCCCGAACTTTGTTGTCAGGCTCACGCGCCCTTTGTAGGGGGCAAGAGCCTCGCCGGCCATAAGCTCGTTGTGTAATGGCCCGTATATAATGGCTGTATCGAACAGTGTTACGCCGCGATCTACGGCCTCGTGGATTATGCGGATGCACTCTTTCTTGTCCGGCGATTGCGAGCGGTTGTAGTTCATTCCCATGCACCCGAATCCGAGTGCGGACACTTCCATTGCAGCCTGGCCGGAGCCCAGTGTGCGGTATTCCATACCGTTTTTCTTTGTGATTGCTCTGTTTGAGTCGCTCAATACTGCTTCGGCAGCCTGCATTTTGTTGAGTGTCGGCGTAATTGTAAGTGCTGCTCCGATGGCGGCGGCTGTTTTCAGGAAGCCGCGGCGGCTGATTGATTTGTCCTCTTTCATAGCTCTATTTTCTTTACTATTTCTGCGGGTTTGCCGGCTAAAGTCATTTTGTCAGTGTTATGATTTTACACTGCAAAATTAAAACGAAAGCCGCGCAGCTGTTTTGTTGCGCGGCTCAAACTCTTTTGCTGATAGGTTCACCTATGATAATGTCGGTGCCATGCCGTACATTTCCTTGTAGAGTTTCGAAAAATGGGACAGATTCTTGAAACCAACATCGAAATATATTTCCGAAACCTTGCGTCCGCCTTTGTGGATAAGCTCTCGGGCAGCTTCAAGACGACGTCGTATGAGCCATTTTTGCGGTGTGAGTTCGCTAACTTTTTTGAAATCGCGTTTGAAAGTGGCGAGACTGCGTCCCGTGTAATATGCCATTTCATTCATAGATAGGTCGTTCATATAGTTTCGTTCCATAAAATCAACGATATCTATTTTCCACGGTTCCACGAAATCGAACAGCGAGGCATAGAGGTTTGCGTCGGTTTTAAGAATGGAGAACATTCCTTCGGCCATTTTCATTTTAAGTATCTCGCTGTCGGGCGATTCTCCGGCATCAAAATACGGTATGAGCGATTCAAACAGGCTGCGGACGTCAAGGCGGTTAGGCGGGAATTTCACAAGGCTTGCCTTTTCGCGCTTTGCATCGGCAGGAATCTCCCGGCGGTTGAGTGTCTGAAAAAATTCCTTGAGATATTCGCGTGAAAATTTCATGACCACCGAGCGATACGGTTTCCCATCCTTGACCCGTTTCTGCAGCCACATCCGGTTGTCGCGACGCATGAAGGCGCATTCGCCAGTATGCAGTATTGTCTTTCTGGTCCCGTCGGTTATCTCGAGTTCTCCGGAATGTATGTAGATGAGTGTATGCTCGCGGTTGCAGTGTGCGCAGCCGCGGTCGTCTGTGAAATAGCTCGCAATAAACACATTCGAGCAATCGAAAACGTCTAACTTTTCCATATCGGAATAATTTTACATCGCAAAATTAATGCAATATTCCGATAAAAACTTTGTTGTCCGGCTCAAAATTGCCATTTTTGACATAATACTGATTACAGAGCCGGATTTACCCGTTTTTTAGTAATTTTGCGTTTGTAAACTTATACGTTTCAAAAGCGTACTATCTACATTGAAACACATAACTATTGATTTTATGAAAATTCAAATTAAATCGCTTGCTGCGCTTACTGTGGGTGCGGCAATTATTACGGCCGGATGTTCAGGTAACAAAGAGAATAAAACGGATGCCGCACCCACTTTAGCACAGAAAACTGTGGCAGATGCGGATATCCGCGGTCAGTGGTATATCGAAAACATTGTGTTCAGCGATTCGGATTATGTGCGTCCGGATGAAGCTGTGCCAGGTGTTAGCCAGTATATTGTTTTTGAGGACAGCACATACTTCATTATGACCAACTGTAATTCTATCTCGGGCCCGTATGTGATAAAAGGCGACTCCATCACTCTCGGCGACGGTGCCATGACCGAAATGGCCTGCGACAACATGGCCACAGAAGATGCTTTGCGACGTATTCTTCCTGCGATATCCACAATAGATGTGCAGAACGACACCATCGTAAGATTGAATGGCTCTGTGCCGGCAGAGTGTATTCTGCTTCGCAAAGCTACTGCAGAAATAAAATGATATAATGATTCAGATGTCCCGAAAATGAACTTGGAGGAATTCAGGGAATACTGTCTGTCGATGGAAGGGGTAACGGAGAAAACTCCATTTGGCAAATTTGCCCGTCGTTACGATTCCATCCTCGTTTTCTATATCCTCGACCACATGTTCTCGCTTGTGGATATCGACGATTTTACATCAGTAACCGTAAAGTCGACACCTGAGGAAATAGATGATATCAGGATGCACCGCATGTCGGTGAGCGAACCTGTTAACCTTAGTGATAAACACTGGATTCAGCTTAACCTGAACGGCGATATCCCTGACCGCGAAATATATGCCCGCGTAAGAAGAGCATATGATATCATCAAGGCCAAGTACACCAAAAAGAATGGAAAACAACAGAGATAACTCCGATGTTATGCGAATATGGAAAGAATAGGCAAACATTTTAGCGCTCGCGAAGAGAGAATTGACGTTACCAGGCAGACGGCTGAGGAACTGGCTTTGGCCGACAGTCAGGCCCGGCTGCTGTTCCTGTTCAACCACACCATGCCTGCCACAGACGAATATCATCGGCTGATGGTAGAACTGTTTCCGGGCATGGGGGAGGGCAGCCGTGTAGGTACACCGCTTTCCGGTGTTCGTTTCCATAGGGTGCACATTGGTAAAAATGTGGTAGTGATGCCCGGATGTCTGATGATGTCCGCCGGCGGCATAACGATTGATGATGGTGCAATGATTGCAGCAAACGTACAGCTTATTTCCAACAATCACGATCTTTATGAACGCCAGGTAATAACCTGCAAGCCCGTACATATAGGCAAAAACGCATGGATAGGAGCAGGCGCTACAATTCTTCCAGGCGTAACTGTCGGCGACAATGCTGTGGTTGGGGCTGCCAGTGTGGTAACTAAAGACGTGCCGCCCGACACAATAGTCGCCGGCAATCCTGCTAAATTTATCCGGCGCATACCACCCATCATGGAATGTTCCGCCCGAAACGATGATGATGAAACCATACAACTCGGACTGGACAGTTGCGGAGACTGAGCAATTACTAATAACATAACAGAATACAGATGAAAAATTTCAAACCTAAAGCCTGGATGCTTCCTCAACCCGTTCTTATCATCGGCACATATAATGCCGACGGTACACCCAACGCCATGAACGCAGCCTGGGGAGGTCAGTGGGATATGAACGAAATCATGATTTCTATGGGCGCGCATGCCACCACCGAAAACCTTAACCGCAACGGAGAATTCACTGTGGCTTTTGCCACAGAAGATACGCTTGTGGCTTCCGACTATGTCGGTATTGTCAGTGGCAGGACTCATCACGATAAAATAGAAAAAACCGGCTGGAAAGCAGTCAGGGCGGAGAACGTCGAAGCTCCCGTTTTTTGCTGCTTTCCTATGACAATGGAATGCCGTATAAAAGAGAAACTCTACGAATCCGAATCGGGCTACTATATCATCGCCGAGATTCTTAACATAGTCTGCGACGAGAAATATCTGGCCGCGGACGGCAAACCGGATGTGGAAAAGATGCGCCTTATAACCTTCGACCCTATTCACAACGGATATATCGCCCTTGGGAAGAGGGTAGGCAATGCTTTCGCTGATGGCAAAACTCTCAAATAAAAATATGCGATTGACAAACAAACTACATCGTCTGCCGGTTATCACATTGGTAATAGTTACAACATTGATTATGTCAGCACAGGAAAGAAAACTGCCGGCTCCCTCGTTCAACGGGGGCATGCCGATGAACGAAGTGGTTGCAAACCGCTACAGTGAACGTGAATTCGATACATCACGCGATATCGATGATTCCACACTCGGTCAATTGCTCTGGATGACAGCAGGAGTGAACCGTCCGGATGCAACTCCGAGCCGTTTCGGTGCTCCTGCCAACCGCAGTAATCCCACAGCACGCAACTGGCAGGAAATACACTTATTTGTTTTCGACAAAAACGCTGTATGGGAATATCTTCCTGCGGCTCACGCCCTCTCGCTTGCCAAAGAAGGTGATCATCGCAAACTTGTTTGCGGAACACCCGAGTTTTCACAGGAATTCGTGCTTGATGCACCGGTTTCAATAGTTTTTGTGGCCGATATGACGGAACTTCCGGAAGGAGACCAGGCCAAGGCAATGGCTCTTGTGGATGCAGGCATAGCCTGCGAGAATCTGAATCTTGCCTGTATATCGGAAGGCATCGCTACTGTGCCCCGCGCCACTATGGATGCTGCGGCTATCTCCGCACTTCTCGGGCTCAACTCGCGTCAGCTTCCAATTCTTAACAACCCAATCGGCTACGCCAAATAATAAATGTCTTACCATGCGCGAGTGTCTGCCATAGGCTTAACGCCGCCCTGATATTCATAAAAGCAAAAGAAACTCGCTGATTTTCAGTGAGTTTCTTCTGATGTGGAAGGGCGGGATTTATAATATATTTCTGGTGTAAATCTAAATAACGCCTATATAGACGCTTTTTCCCTCCTGAGCCGCCGACATCAAGAGCGTGATGCAAAGCTACGGTGAAACCTCCGAACAGCAGAATGCGGTCAGCACATGGCTCTGCGACTATGCTGAACCCCGACAGCCCTTTGATGAAATAAAACATCGCCATACAACTCAAGGATATTGGCGATGTCGCGCGAATAGATATGATGGGAAAATTGAGAGATAACTAAGGGGACGCAACTTATAATTTACACAGTGGGTAAACAAATGATTGATTGTTTATAACGACAACTCAGAAAGGTTGTAGAGCACATGATATTTTACAGTTATTGAAGGAATCTGTCATAATCATGGTTATCCGTTTCATCGGAAGAGTTCTTGAAGCAATACTATTATCCCAGCCATATTCAAAGTACTTATCGAACATACTGAGATATTCTCCGTCGCCACCAAGAGTGTAACTGAATCCCTCAAATTCTTCACCATGATGGGAATGAAACATCATATTAAGAGTGAAAATATTTGTAGTGCTACGTTCAATGTCAAAATACCCGGTAGCGATACACTTCATCTCATATGTCAGATTATCCTGATACATAATCTTTATTTGCCTGGTATTTTCTTCATCTCTGATAAATCGAATTTCATTTCTTTCTTTCAGATATGGGCTGGTATTATCTCCATTGATTTCCGTAACTATAAATGAAAGATAAAAATCTTCAACTGTGAATTTCAAAGAGACCGGAGTGTTAGTTTTTACATCGGTAACAGTCAGAGTTGCTTCGCCTTTGGCAGTAGGGATTACTATCAGTGTTTGCGTATCATCATCTATATAGTATTTCCCCAAAACATTCGGATTGCTTGCAGTCAACTCATATACACCCCCTCCATCAACAAAACTGATGGAAGAACGAACTCCAACACGAATAGTATAATCTGTCTGCCCAAACCTGATTGGACAAATTTCAGGATCATCGTCATTGCCACAAGACACCATAAACAGGTATATTGCACAAAGAAAAGATAAAATTATTTTGTTCGCAATCATTGTTTAGTAACCTTTCGAGCTTTAAATCTGAATATGTTTTTGTCCTGATTCGGATATACGACGGGATCTTGTTGCGTCCATTGCACCCAAAGTTCATTAGTCGTTAATTTTTCAATAAGCCAATAGCCTTCCACGGAATGCCCGGTCATATATATGACGACAAAATTCTCGGTTGTGAAAGACCACTGATAATAGCTGGTATTGTCTTTTTTAGAAATATCCTTAAAAGACCCGCTGGCAAACCAACCTTTTCCGGTTCTGTCAAACTTATATATTCGAGTTTCATCGTCATAGGTTTCAACATTGCCATAACCATAATCGGCGTATGACATAAGCCATTCGACATCTGTCAACATTGTCACTGTTGTTTGTTGTCCTTCATCAAGATAACCTGAACGTCCATCACATGATGACAAAACCACCAACATACAAGCGAAAAATGAGAGTACTACCGATTTCATATTGAAACTGAAACGGATAACATTCCGCCACCGATAAGGCCTTGTCCCCCAATGGACTTCCATCCATTGCCGGATTTTGAGATTATCCTATATGAATCATTTTTTCTGGGATTTTTTACCCCCGAAAAAATTACAATCCCTTTATCGGGATTCGAGGCATCCCCAAATGACAGCTGATAGTAGTAGAATAACGATTGACTATTTGCCGAAACATTAAGCGTCATCTCTTCTTGAGCGAAAAAGCTCGTCGGTTCGCATCTTCTTGAATCTACTATAAGATTGGCAACATTGCCACTATCTCTTGATAAAATTCCGCAGTTTTCTATCTCTATGAAATCAGTGTTGCGTCCTTGTATGATTGTATTTGAGGTAGGAGTGGAATATATTATTGCGGTTACAATTCCAGAGCGTTTAATGGAGTATAAAAGACCGTTGAGTTCTTCCATTTCACCGAGGAATCTCTCTCGGTTGAAGGTTCTGACCTCTGCAAGCTCCTCACGACTGCGGTTAATAATGAAATCGGAGGTATTAATCTTTTTGTCCGGATTGATGAAAAATCTACCCGAAACATAATCCACATCCAAGAACTGCGACAATATTTGAGCATCGGTTTCGTATGCTCTTATCAGGACTGGCTCATTGAAAACGGTATTATCATCACGACATGATGATATTGAAATACCGAGCGACAGTAGTGTCGCAAAAATTAGAGGCTTGTTCATACTCTATTACGTTCGCCATTGACTCTAAGGAGAGATTAATCATAATGCAGAAGCGTGAGCCAACTATGCCACATTGTGATTTGTAGGTCGTAGGAATCCATTCTGAGCAGATGTAAAAATAGTAGCCCACGCTATACGCGTAAGAACCACGATGTTCTCCTTGCTCGGTTCCTGAATTTCTTAGGCTCACGAATCTCAAGGTAAGCATAACGCTTCTTCTTGTTTCAAGGTGTCGTGGAACGAGTTGCCTCGATCCAAATGCAAAGATAATATAAATCCCGTAAAAATCTTCATCTTCAGGCCCGTTAAAGAGTTTTTAACATTCCAATCTGCTCAATCTCACTAATCTCAGGGTGAGACCAGAGTGGGGGTCTAACCCGATTTTGAGACCTCTTAAAATAAAAGAAACTCGCTGATTTTCAGCGAGTTTCAATCTTTGTTCAAGCGGAAAGACAGGGATTCGAACCCTGGGTACCCGCAAGGGTACAACGGTTTTCGAGACCGCCCCGATCGACCACTCCGGCATCTTTCCATTGGTCCGGCGCAAGTGCGCCGTCGATTTGTGAGTGCAAAATTACAACTTTTTTTTTGTTTTGCTGCCTTTCTGTGATATTTTTTTTGAAAAAAGTGATTTTATCCACGTTTTTCGCATATATCCCCCAGCCTCTACACTTGCTGCGGGCGCCCAAAACTGTTATTCTCTGGGTATTTTTTACGAGGTGCCTAAATGATTAAGGCAAAATGTCAGCGCGGTTTCGAGAATTTTTGTAACTTTGCCGCATCGTAATTTTAGAAACAGATGTCAATAGACAATACTAAGTTTTGGCGCGTAGCGCGCGACTATTTTTTCATTACTCTTGGAATGGCGCTCTATGCCTTAGGCTTCTGCGGTTTCATTCTGCCGGAACGTGTGGTAATCGGTGGTCTGGCCGGTATTGGCACTATCGTATATCTTCAGACGGGCATTCCTGTGGCGGTAACGCAGTATGTTCTCAATCTTGTTCTGCTGGCGATTGCCTGGAAGGTTGTGGGTAAAAATTTCGTGCTCGGCACGATTTACGGCGCTACGATGATTTCTGTTTTTGTAGGTATTTTTCAGCCGCTTTTTGAACATGGTTTCACCAACGAGCCGTTTATGAATGTGGTGCTTGGCGGTCTTATGGCCGGTATGGGCGTCGGACTGGCCTTTACGCATAACGGTTCCAGCGGAGGCACCGATATCGTGGCTGCGATGGTGTCGAAGTATACCAATGTAAGTATAGGCCGGACAATGCTTTATACTGATGTGCTGATTATTTCGTCGTCATATTTCATATCGCACCAGCTCGATTTGGTTGTGTATGGCTATGTTGTGCTGCTGATAGCCTCGACGACGGCCGATATGGTGATCAACACTAACCGTCAGGCGGTTCAGTTTACTATTTTTTCTACCAAATGGCAGGAAATTGCCACAGCAATCAATAATGAAGCACGCCGCGGATGCACCGTACTGACGGGCATGGGTTGGTATTCCAAGAAAGAGGTGAAGGTGCTGCTGGTGATGTGCCGAAAAATAGAATCGGTAACGATTTCGCGAATCATAAAGTCTATCGATCCCAATGCTTTTACCACCCAGGCCAATGTGAACGGTGTTTACGGTCAGGGCTTCGACGAGCTTAAGGTGAAGATGAAGCCTGTTCCGCATTCCGAAGCTCACAAAAGCGATGAAAAGGTGGCTAAATAATGTGGTGTCGCTGTATGTCGACGGCTTCCGGAACATGACCATCGGACGCAGTCTGTGGGCGTTGATAATCATTAAGGTTATTCTCCTGTTTGTGGTTGTCAAGCTTCTTTTCTTTCCCGATGTTCTGAAGACAAATTATAGCGACGATGCGTCGCGGGCCGATGCCGTACGCGAGGCGCTTGCTTTGTCGCCGCAGGACGCTGAATGAATTTAATATCTGAATAATACGTGAAAAACGATTGCTTATGAATGATTTATTGAGTGTGGTTGACTGGTCGAGGGCGCAGTTTGCCCTTACGGCGATGTACCACTGGTTGTTTGTTCCGCTCACTATCGGCCTGTCGCTGATAGTGGCTGTTATGGAAACGATTTATGTGCGTACCGGAGAAGAACGTTGGAAAAACATCACCAAGTTCTGGATGACGTTGTTCGGCATCAATTTTGCGGTTGGTGTTGCCACCGGTCTTATTCTTGAATTTGAATTCGGTACCAACTGGAGTAATTACAGTTGGTTCGTTGGTGATATTTTCGGCGCTCCGCTCGCTATCGAAGGTATTCTGGCTTTCTTTATGGAGTCTACTTTTGTGGCAGTGATGTTCTTTGGCTGGAACAAAGTGAGCAAAGGATTCCATCTCGCATCGTCATGGCTCACGGCATTGGGCGTGTGCATATCGGCTGTGTGGATTCTTGTTGCCAATTCGTGGATGCAGTACCCTGTGGGCATGAAGTTCGATCCCGCGCAGATGCGCAACGTTATGGATGATTTCTTTGCCGTTGCTCTTAGCCCTGTGGCACTCAATAAAATAGGACATACCGTAACGAGTGGCTGGGCGCTCGGCGGAGTATTTGTAATCGGTGTCAGCTGCTGGTTTATTCTTAAAGGACGCAACATAGATATGGCGAAGCGTTCCATTAAGGTAGCTTCCGTAGTCGGTCTCGGCGGCATGCTTCTGACACTTATGATGGGCCACGGTTCAGCAGTGGTTGTGTCTCAGGTGCAACCTATGAAACTTGCCGCAATGGAAGGACTTTACAAAGGCTCGGTAGGGCAGAGTATTGTGGCCTTCGGTCTCATTAAACCCGACAGCGAGCAGACGCCCGATGATCCCATGCTGTTCAGCATCGACATTCCCAAGGGCCTTTCATATCTTATCGACGGTAACGGAGAAACTTTTGTTCCTGGCATAGAAGATCTTATCGCGGGACGCACAATCACGGCTTCCGGCGACACCGTTTACGGTCAGAGCTATAAGGAAAAAATCGCCCAGGGTATTACCGCCCGTCAGGCATTGCGTGAGTACGACAAGGCGCGCAAAGCCGGCGATGATGCGGCCATGCAGAAAGCCGCCGAAACTGTGCAGGCGAATTTCCATAATTTCGGCTATGGCTATCTTGAAAGTCCGGAGGATGCTGTTCCCCCCGTATCCATGACTTTCTATGCTTTCCATATAATGGTTTATGCAGGTGGTTTTCTGTTTCTTTTCTTGTTGGTGGTTGCCGTTCTGGCATGGCACCGCGACAACTTCCTTGAAAACAAGTGGTTGTGCATAGTCGGTATCCTATCAATACCCATCGTGTGGATTTGCAGCCAGGCTGGATGGGTTCTTGCTGAAGTGGGCCGTCAGCCCTGGGTTATTCAGAATCTTATGCCCCGCAACGCTGCCATCAGCGGTATACAGCCTTCGTCGGTAGCGCTTACATTCTGGATTTTCGCTATAATTTTTACCGCACTGCTGATTGCCGAGCTGAGCATAATGCTGCGTTATATTTCCCGTAGTTCCAAAACCGATATCGAAACAATACACTGATCATGGATAAATTAGAAATGCTTCAAGCCTACTGGTGGCTTATAATCGCTGTATTGGGCGCAGCTCTTGTATTCCTTCTTTTCGTACAGGGTGGTCAGTCTATGCTGTGGTGCCGGAATTCCGCCGACGAGCGCCGTCTTATGGTTAATTCGCTAGGCCGTAAATGGGAACTTACATATACCACCTTAGTTGTTTTCGGCGGAGCTTTTTTCGCATCTTTTCCCTTGTATTACAGCACCAGTTTCGGTGGAGCCTACTGGCTGTGGATGCTAATTCTCGTAAGCTTCGTGCTGCAGGCGGTAAGCTACGAATTCCGCAGCAAGAAAGGTAATGTCTACGGTACCGGGGTCTACGATGCTTTCCTCACTTTCAACGGCCTTGTGGGATGTGTACTGCTTGGTGTGGCTGTGGCCATGCTGTTTTTCGGCGGTGAATTCACAATCACGCGTTCCAACATTCTCGACGCCCATGCCCCTGTTATCTCGCAGTGGGCACCGTCGCATGGTCTCGAGGCTATCGCCTGCTGGAAGAATCTTCTGCTTGGTTTTGCTGTGTTCTTCCTTGCACGCACGCTTGCCGCGCTCTACTTTATAAATGATATTGCCGGAGATGCTGCCTTTGCGGCCCGTATGCGCCGAGCCACACTTGTAAACGGCCTTGTTTTCGCTGTGCTTTTCGTGGCGTTCCTCGTTGTGCTTTTCACCGCCACCGGTCTGCGCTATATCGGTGGCTCTTTTACGCCTGAGAAATACCTCTATTTCCACAACCTTCTGGGAATGTGGTGGCTCGCCCTTATTCTCCTTTTGGGTGTCGTGGCCGTGCTTTACGCCATTTTCCGTGCCGCTTTCAGCAAAACATGGCGTGCCGGAATCTGGTTTGCAGGCTTCGGTGTTGCTGCTGTGGTGGTTGTGCTGTTCCTTCTTGCCGGATATGCCAATACGGCCTATCTGCCGTCGCTCACCGACCCGCAGTCGTCGCTGAGCATTGCAAACAGTTCGTCCAGCGAGTTCACTCTCACTGTAATGTCGTATGTTTCCATTCTTGTCCCCTTTGTATTGGCATACATCGCGTATGTATGGGCCAAGATGAACGCCGATAAATGTAATGCCTCTTTCGGCAAGAATTGGTGTTA
>CABPYL010000053.1 GCA_902461565.1 uncultured Porphyromonadaceae bacterium | reverse complement strand
GCGACCTCTGCGGCGGCAAGGGCTGCTCATTCTGCAAAGGCACCGGCTGGGTCGAAATCCTCGGTTGCGGCATGGTGGACCCCAACGTCCTCGAAGCATGCGGTATCGACTCCAAGGAATATACCGGCTTCGCACTCGGCATGGGTATCGAGCGTATCACGAACCTCAAATATCAGGTCAAGGACCTGCGCCTCTTCTCCGAGAACGACCGCCGTTTCCTCGACGAGTTTGTTGCCGCCCATTAATTGCACCCACACACATCAGCCATACAACCACCCTGCCCGATGCGCAGGGTGATTTTTTAACCGCCATCATCCCCGCCACGGTATGAATCAGAAAGAACGCTATCAGGCTGTTTTGGAACGTTTCGGCAAAGAAATGCCTTCGCCGAAAACCGAGCTGCACTACTCCGACCCTTTCCAGCTCCTCGTCGCCGTAATCCTCTCGGCCCAATGCACCGACAAACGCGTGAACATGATAACGCCGCCCCTGTTCAAGGCCTTTCCGGATGCACCTTCGCTCGCACAGGCCACGCCCGAACAGGTGTTCGAATACATAAAATCGGTTTCCTACCCCAACAACAAGACCAAGTCGCTCATAGGCATGGCCCGCAAGCTATGCGATAGCTTCGACGGACGCGTGCCCGACGATATCGACGACCTCCTCACCATTCCAGGCGTAGGACGCAAGACAGCCAATGTCATCCTGTCGGTTATCTACAACAAGCCCGCGATGGCGGTGGATACTCACGTGTTCCGTGTGGCCGAACGAATAGGCCTCACTACCCGAAGCCGCAATCCGCTCACAACCGAGAAGAAACTCACCGCAAACATTCCAGCGGAACAGATTCCCCAGGCACACCACTGGCTCATTCTCCACGGACGCTATGTGTGCAAGGCACGCAAACCCGAATGCGAGAGCTGCTTTCTGAGCGATATCTGCCGCTATCACCAAAACGAGCAGGCAAAAGAGCGTCGCGCTATTGAAAAGACCGTCGCTTTCGCCTCCCCGCACACAAAACAAGACAACCCTGAATGACCGACGATCCCAATCTGTTCCTTTTCATCATCGAGGTACTCGGCACCATCGCATTTGCCATATCCGGCATACGCCTTGCAGCGGCCAAGAGCTTCGACTGGTTCGGCGCCTATGTTGTCGGCTTTGTAACGGCTATCGGCGGCGGCACATTACGCGACGTCCTCCTGGACATTCCTGTGTTCTGGATGCAGTCGTGGATGTATGTGGCAGTAACGTTCCTGTCTCTGGTAACAGTTATAGTCTTCCGCCACATCCTTGTAAAAGGCCTGCGAACGCTGTTCATTTTCGACGCCATCGGTCTGGCGCTGTTCGTCGTGGTAGGAATCGAAAAAAGCCTTGCCTGCGGATATCCCTATTGGGTTGCCATCATAATGGGTATAATAACAGGCTCGTTCGGTGGTGTTATCCGCGACATTCTCATCAACGTGGAACCTCTCTTTTTCCGTAAGGACATATATGCCACCGCATGCCTCGCCGGAGGTCTTATATACTGGTTCATCGCCGGAATAACCGGTATGCCCGCAATATGGGCGCAGATAGCGTGCGCCGCCACTGTCGTTGGACTGCGCATAGCTGCCGTGCACTACAACTGGGCTTTGCCAATTCTCAAAATTGACCCGAAAAACCTCCCCGATGACTGAAAAGACTCTACACGACAACGAAGGGAAGATGGGAAAAATCGTGCAGTTCGTAAAATACTGTATGGTGGGTGCCCTCAACACCATTATAACACTTGGTGTTATCTACGTATGCAAATCGCTTTTCGGCTGGAACCTATATCTCAGCAACGCCCTCGGATATGTGTGCGGCGTAGCCAACTCGTTCCTATGCAACAAACAGTGGGTGTTCCGCTCGCACGGACGCTACCTGCCCGAGGCTATCAGATTCATCCTCGGCTTCTTCCTATGCTACGGTCTGCAGCTGTGGGCCGTGTGGATGATAACAGAATCTTGGATTGGCGATTTCAACTATAACGTCTTCGGCATAGTGCTATCCGGCTACGGTATTGCCACACTTCTCGGCAACGTTATCTACACCCTGGCCAATTTTGTTTACAACCGCATCGTAACTTTCCGGTAGTCAGCTGTTGAAATCAGCCTCGATAAACCGGGCTACGGAATCGGTGTAGTTCGGCTCTATAACGATATCCGCCTTTTCCTTCACCTCCGGAAGCGCGTTCCCCACAGCAACGGCCACATCGGCCACGGCCAGCATCGGAAGGTCGTTCAGATTGTCGCCGAACACCACAAGGCGTCGCGCGCCAAGGCGTTCTTTAAGCCTCAGTATTGCCTCGGCCTTATTCACTCCTGGCGGAAAAATCTCTAAATTGTACACGTCGCTGTTGAAGATATCCGGATAGCAGAACACCGAGCAGTCTGTTTTCCCCTGAAGTTCGCTATATGCGTTCCGGATTGCGCGTGCATCGCCCATCGCATACATAATCAGTGTATTGGTAGCCCGCGCGGCGGGAGCCGGAGTACCAAGGTGGAAACGTTTCAGTTTCAGATGCGCACGTTCTTCGTAGAAGTTACGCTCAGCTTTGTTAAGCTCCGGTGCGGCATGGTAAACATCCATCGTGGTACCGTCGGACGCTTTCAGATACACAAACGGGTGTACGTCATGCAGACGGCAGAAATCCAGCACAGCCTCAACATCGCCACCGTCGACTGTCCTAACATCCGTAAACATATCGGCGCAGCGATCCCAGTATGCCGTACCCGTCATCACCACTGCCGGTGGAGTGGTGCGCGTCTGCTCTAAAATCGGCACCACTGTGGCCGGTGTGCGCGCCGTGGCAACGGTGATAAGCGCCCCACAATCCGTCAGCTCGGAGATTATTTCAGCGGATCGCTGCGAAATACGGCTGTCGGTTCCCAGCAGAGTACCGTCCAGATCGGTTACATACAATGTATCTTTCTTCATATCGGTATATCAGTCGGCAGATTCGAGCGGAGCGCCGAATCGCAGTGTGCGCAATGTGTTTAAATTGTCGAACTTTACGGAGAACACCTGTTTTGCGGCGTCGATACCCATAACGGTGCCTTTTCCGAAAACCGGATGCTCT
This sequence comes from uncultured Porphyromonadaceae bacterium, assembly GCA_902461565.1. GTDB lineage: Bacteria > Bacteroidota > Bacteroidia > Bacteroidales > Muribaculaceae > CAG-873. Next base: position 9,711 of record CABPYL010000053.1, on the reverse strand, counting down.
ACCCTGTCGCCAAGGGCAAAGCGTGCTTTTTCCATAGCACCGGCCATCACGGGCGCATCCTTCGGCGGGTCGGGCAGCGGTGTCTCGAGTTTCATGTTGTCCACGCCCATCTCGTATATGAAGCGCGACGGTTGTTTGGCCGTGTTGTCGCGGCTGTAGCCCTCGCTGTCCGACAGGTACAGCTCGCGCCGGGCACGGGTAACGGCCACGTAGGCCAGGCGCCGTTCCTCCTCTATGTCCTCCGGACCGGAACTGCGCCGTGAGGGGAAATTACCTTCACTGAGGCCACAGACGAAAACGACAGGAAACTCCATGCCCTTGGCGGTATGTACGGTCATAAGCTTCACGGTAGGATTCTCGCCCGCGGTGCGGTCGATGTTCGCTATCAGTGCCGCGCGCGAGAGGAAATTATCGAGGGTGGCGTCATCGTCGTGCCCTGCCTCCTCTATGGCGCGTTTAAGTTCGGCGAGATTGTCGAGGCGTTCCCACTCGCTTAGGTTGCGCAACATCTCTTCGTAACCGCTCATATCAAGCATCTGCTGCAACAGGTCGCCCAACGGCACCTTTCCTAATAGGTCGCGGCCCGCATCGATAGTGCGAAGGTATGCCTTTGCACCCGTGCGCGCGAACAGAGGCTCGCCTGCTACTCGCCGGAGTGCCTCCAGCAGCGAAATATCCTCTGAATCGGCGATATTGCGTATAACAGACAGTTTCTGCCGCCCTATCCGGCGCGACGGATTATTCACCGTTCGCATAAAAGCGATATCGTCGGCGGTAACAAGCATCCGCAGGTATGCCAGCACATCCTTCACCTCGCGACGGGCATAGAATGCCGTACCGCTATATATTACGTATGGTATGTCCTCCTTCATCAGCGCATCCTCGATAGGGCGCGACAGATGGTGCGCGCGGTATAGCACGGCTATATCGTCGGGGGTGAGTCCGCCCTTCAGCAGCTTGTTCACACGCCGCGCTATCCACACAGCCTCATCCTTTTCCGACCGTGCATGATTCATCACCGGTTTCACGCCGGGCCCCGAACATGCCGTAAGCTGCTTGGGATAGCGGCATTCGTTATGCGATATCAGCGAATTGCACAACGCAAGAATCTGCGGAGTGCTGCGATAGTTGTCGCACAGGACTATCGTAGCGGCATGGGGATACAATTTGTCGAAGTCCAGGATAAGGTTTACATCGGCGCCGCGCCAGGTATAGATGGTCTGGTCCGGATCGCCGACAATAAAAAGATTGCGGTGCTCCTGCGAAATAAGACGCGCTATACGATACTGACGCGGACTTACGTCCTGAAACTCGTCAACCATCACATACTGCATCCTCTCCTGCCATTTGGCAAGCACGTCGGGCCACTTGGTCAGTATATGCTCGGCAAAGATAATCACATCGTCGAAATCGAGCGCGAAGCTCTTTTTCTGCTCGTAGAGATAGCGGAAGAAAATCTGCTCCATGCGGTCCTCGGTAGACCGGCACAAGGCCTCAAGGCGGCTGTTGTTCAGCTGCTCTATGTATTGCAGGTAATCGCCGGATTCCTTGCGGCGTCCGACATACTCTACCGACCGTTTTATGGGCATCTCCTTAAGAGTCAGTCCCATGTCGGTATACACTTTCTGGAGAACGTCGGCCTGTTCCTCTTCATCGATAAGGACAAACTGCGCGGGGTAGTTCAGCACATGGATATCTTCCTTGAGCATCCGCACGCAAAACGAGTGGAAGGTACAGATGTAAGCCGGGTCGAAATCGCCCAACAGCGGCTTTATGCGGTTTTTCATTTCAGCCGCTGCCTTGTTTGTAAACGTCAGGCACAGTATCGACGAGGTGTCTATGCCAAGAAGATCGGCTAAGTAGCAGTAACGCGCCGTCAATGCCCGCGTTTTGCCCGTACCGGCGCCGGCAAGCACGCGCACGGGGCCTTCTGTAGCCTGCACGGCATCAAGCTGCTGTCTGTTCAGTTGGTCGAGATAATCCATTACGCGAATATACTCAGAAAAACGCCCCCACGCAAATTATTCTCCGGCGATGCTGTTCTTTTTCCGCTCCACCGCACCGTTTATCGCCCGCACCACGGCCACTACGCCGCCAGGATATGTATCCAGGGTAGCGTAGTCGTTGGCGGAGAGTGCCGCCGATACAGATTTGTAGTCGTCGGCGGAAATTATGCGGTGATAGGCCGTTATCATGTCCATGTTTATCAGTTCGGCGAAATGGCTCATAACCGTAGCCTCCTTTATATTTTTTATCGCGGCAATTTCGGATGCCGTGCACCCGGCATTGAAAAGGATAAGCGTTTCCTTGTATGTGGCACCCTTTTCAGTGGCAGACATGCCCTTGAACTTGCGTATTTCGCCGATAAAACGTTTGCCGAAGCGCACGGCTTTCTTCTCAGCCACGCCGTTCACCTGCAGGAACTCGCTGATATCTGTCGGTTGCCGGCGCGCCATGTCGAGCAGCGACGCATCGCTGAACACAAGGTAGGGCATCAGATTCTCGCGGCGCGCAACATCCGCGCGCACTGCTTTAAGCTGTTCGAAAAGCTGCTGCACAGGGTCGGCCGACACCTCGCGTGTTGCCTTCGCACTCTTTTTGCGCGTAACATCGCGCACACCAGCGAAAACTGCGAGACGTATCTGCTCCTGCCCGCGCAGAACCCGCATTCCCAGCGCCGTCGGTTTAAGGTGATTGCCCTCATCGTAAGCTATCTCCATCAGCCCCAGCTGAACCATCTGGGTTATATAATCCATCCATTCGTCCTCCGACAGGTCGGCACCGCAGCCAAAAGTAGGCAGATGGTCGTAGCCCATATTCTTTATATCAAAGCGGGCCGAGCCGCGCAATATGCCCACCAATGTGCGCAGACCAATTTTCGCGCCCGTGCGCATTATTCCGCTCATGGCCTTCTGTGCCAGAACGCTGCCGTTGATATGCGGACGCGGATTGCGGCACACGTCGCAGTTGCCGCAGTCGCAGTTTCGCTCCTCGCTGAAATAGCTCAGAAGAATGCGGCGGCGGCACACGCGTGCCTCGGCATACTCCTGCATCCGCTGAAGTTTTTCGCGGTTTACAAGCGGAAGCCCCGACTCCTGCGCGAAATTGCGCCGCAGAATCACATCCTGCAGCGAATAGAACAGCACCGCTTCGGCCGGCAGACCGTCGCGACCTGCGCGACCTATTTCCTGATAGTAGCTCTCTATATTGCCAGGCATATTCATATGCACCACCCAGCGGATGTTGCTCTTGTCGATACCCATGCCGAAGGCCACTGTTGCGCACACAACCTGTGCGCGCCCGGCAAGGAAAGATTTCAGCGACGCATCGCGATCGGTAGCCGACATCCCGGCATGGTAGCACACGGCGCGCACACCAAGCAACTTCACCGCCCGGCAGGTGTCCTCGGCGCCTTTGCGCGACAGGCAGTAGACAACGCCCGAATCCTGCGGGTACTTAGAAGCCATCGAGGCTACGAACTTGTAGCGCTGTGCCGCCGACGGACTCGAATACACACTCAGCGAGATATTCGGACGGTCGAACGACGACAGCAGACAATAAGGATTGTTCAGATTGAGACGCGCGACAATATCGTTTCGCGTAAGACGGTCGGCTGTGGCCGTAAGCGCCACTACCGGGATACCCGGAAAGCGCTCCTTCAGTACCGCCAACTGTGTATATACCGGACGGAAATCGTGTCCCCACTGCGATATGCAGTGCGCTTCGTCTACGGCAAAAAGGCTCACATGCAGCGCCGCGAACATCTCGATGTCGGCCAACAGACGTTCCGGCGACACATACAGCAGTTTAAGTTTTCCCTGCGCCGCAGCCGAGAATATGCGCATATTCTCTGTCTCCGACTGGTTGGAATGGAGCGCTGCAGCCGGTATGCCATTGGCGACAAGGCCCTGTGTCTGGTCCTGCATAAGGGCTATCAAGGGAGATATGATAACGGCACAGCTGTCGGCGGCAAGCAACGCCGGTATCTGGTAGCATATCGACTTGCCGCCGCCCGTAGGCATTATCACGACAGCATCGCGCCCCGTGGCAACAGCCTCGATAACTTCGAACTGTCCCGGGCGGAAAGAATGATAACCATAAAAACGAGATAGCAGGGCTTCAGCCCTCGTGCGCAGCGGTGTGTTCATAATAAGTGCAAAGTTACTCAATTATCCCCATGTTTCAGGGCGGCGAGAGAGTTTCTTTTGAGGCCTGCGAGCTTGGCGCGCTTGACGGCGCTATGCGAGAATATCGTCGAGAACTGCGGCTGCTCCATATCCGCGATATCTTGCAAAGAAAGATTCATAAGCGCATCGGAGGGTTTGAATTCGTCAAGAACCGGCAAATGTAGAACTTCGGAATTATACGGACATACGCTGCGACAGATATCGCAGCCGTAAATACGTCGACCGGCAAGAGAGACACCCTCGGGCAGGTCGCCGCGGTGCTCGATGGTAAGATACGACAGGCATTTCCGCGCATCAAGGGCGCCGATGCCGTCTATGGCGCCGACGGGACACGCTTTAACGCATCTTCCACATCGCAGGCAACTCTGTTCGAGCCGGCTCTCCGCCGGTTCGGCGTCAGCTGTCCACAAAATCTCGGCCAGAAATACGGCAGACCCTATGCCGGGCACGATAAGCTGATTGTTGAGCCCGATAATACCGAGACCTGCCTTTGCAGCCCAGTAGCGTTCGCGGATGGGCGCTGTATCTATACATATACGCGTGCGTGATTCCGGGACAGTTGCCTCCATAATCGCGGCAACGGGAGCGAGATGCTTGCGAAGCACCTCGTGATAGTCGCGGCCAAGGGCGTAATCAGCAAAAAGCGGATGATGCTGCGTTGTGCCGTCGGCGTACGGAAATGCGAGACACAAAATGGAACGGGCACCATCAAGCAGCAGCGCCGGATTGTCGCGGACATCGTAGTATTTTTCGAGATAATCCATGCCGGCGTTGCAGCCGCGGGCAATCCAGTGGCGGAACTGTTCGGCATGGCTTGGATCTACAGGCTCAACTCGGGCAAAACCGACAGCACATGCGCCGGCTTCGCGGGCCGCCGCAAGAACGGATGCGCCCGGAGATCCATCACCGGGGCAGCGGGAGGAGCTCATAGCCTTGTTCAAGAAGCCATTCGATGGCGCGTGGCATTGCATAGCGCATGTTTGCCGACGCTTTCAGAGAATCGTGGAACACTATGATGGAGCCATTGCGGGCATATCGGCGCACATTGGCCAGCACCTGCTCTCCGGTAAGCTTTTTGGAATAGTCGCGCGTTACAAGGTCGTACATCACAATGTTGAAGTGCTCCTTAAGCGCAGCCGCCTGCTTCCAGCGGATAATGCCGTGCGGCGGACGGAAATACTGGGAGTCTATCAGTTTTGCGGCCTCGCTTACATCGCGCAGATAACGACGGGTCTTCATTCTGAAACCCTGCGCGTGGTGCATGGTATGGTTCCCTATGGTATGCCCGCGGCGACGCACTTCCTCCATAAGTTCGGGATGCCGCCTCACGTTGTCGCCCACCATAAAAAAAGTGGCTTTCACACCGTAGCGGTCGAGCGTGTCCAATACCCAAGGTGTTTCCTCGGGTATCGGGCCGTCGTCAAAAGTTATATATGCCACATTTTTTCCTCCCCGAAGCTTGATTCGCCATAAGGCTTCGGGGAAGAGGAGGCGGTACAGGAGAGGAGGCTGTTCTATCAGCATGGGCCTAACGGAGCACTTTCGCCCAGTCGGCGGAGGTGAAATTATACTTGTCCATCAGCTCGCGAGAGTAAGCCATCGGGTCGATTCCGGCCCTCTGGTTCATTTCCATCACGCCTATAGCCTTAGCAACAAGTCCGCGCTGTTCTGCTGGCACGGCGGCGATCTGCTGGCGCATCTCGTCGAGGGTGAAACCGTCGATAAACACTATCTGAGCGAAATTCAGATCATCCTCAAGAGAGAGAGAACGAACGAGGTCCTTATCTTCGGGAGTAACGGCGTCGGAAGACAGCGCTTCGGCATAGTTCCTGAGAGCCACTGCCTCGCCAAGATACTGGAGAGCATACGATTCGCTGCGGCCAAGCTGATTGTAGAGATGCGGATCGAGGGCGGAAGCATAGCGCACAAGCTGGGCGTAGCGTTCGGCCTCAGCCTCGGCAAGCCGGCGAGCCTTGACAAGATCGGCCTTGTTGCCTGTGGCCAAATAGAGGTCGAGGTAAGAGCGGGCGAAGTAAAGACCGAGCATACCGTCGTAGGGCGATACTTTCGCAGGCATCTTCTCATCGATAAGGTCGAGAAGCTGACGGGCCATGTCGTTGAACGTCGCAGGTTCTTCCAACCCTGCTTTCTTCGCTGCCTCGCGCGCCGCAGGGGTAGCATCCAGTTCGCCGGTACGCATAAGGTCCTCCACTGTAGTATAGATACCGGAACGGACAGAGGCAGCCATGCGACGCACGGTTTCGTCGAGATAGAGCTTCTCGGCATCAGGGGCGTCGAGACCTCCCCAACGGAAATCGTTGATGATGCGGTCGTAGGCCTTCACTGCCGTGGGTGAATAGGCATTGTTTCGGAAGGGCGTAACCTCGTATGCCATACCCACACCGCCAAGATATGGCGTAAGACCGAGATAGTACGATGTCGGCACAGTGGTGGCGAAATATACGGGACGCTTCCAGCCTGAGGCAACGGAATTAGCGACCATGTCGAGCGACAGGACCTTGCTCTGATTAAGACCGCCGTTGCGCGAGAAATCCAGACGTATATTATCAAGCCCCGGAGCAAGCAGGATGCTGTCGATACCGGCATCACCTGAGGAGTAACGCTGCATTGCGGCAGCAGAATCCACGGGCATCATAACCTTTGGCATCGACATTATCGGTGCACCATAGAGCGAGGCGTCGGAAGCATAAAGGTCTTTCAGCGCCACGATAGCGGCGGTATCATTCTTCGCACCGGGAAGGATAAAGCTGTAGGCCATGCGCTCGTACGCATAATCCTTGGGTTGTGCCGTCATGGGTATCGCGTCAGCACCGCCGGTGGGACGCTGCATCTGATTGGCGTACCAGTCGGTGGTAAGGTACGACAGATTAACCACGCGTACATCGGGACGGAAGCCTTCTACTTCCTGTGCGTACCACAGAGGGAAAGTATCGTTGTCGCCATTGGTAAAGATTATGGCGTTGTCATCGAGCGAAGCAAGATAATCGAAACCGAAATCGCGTGTAGTGTAGCGGCCGGAACGGTCATGATCGTCCCAAGTCTGCGACACCATCTGAAGGGGTACACCCAAAGCGACCACACAAGCCAGAGCCGCGGTTGCGATGTCGATACCTTTCGAAGGCTCTGCCACTTCTGCCGCATCCTTCTTGGGCTTGGGCGTAAGGAGATTTCGCAACATCACCGCCAAAGCAGGCACTCCGATGCCAATCCATATGGCGTATGCGTAGAACGAACCGGCGAAAGCATAGTCGCGCTCACGTGGCTGTCCGGGTGTCTGGTTAAGATACAGCACAATGGCGATACCCGTCATGAAGAACAGGAAGAACACTACCCAGAACTGCTGGATGCCGCGCATAGGATTCAACCGGTGGTTATAAAGTGCCTGCCACAGCAAGCCTATAAGTCCAAGGATGAGAGGCAGCATATAGAACACGTTATGTCCCTTGTTGCCTTTGCCGAATTCGTCGGGCAAAAGCGACTGATCGCCGAGACGGGCATTGTCGATAACGGGTATACCGGAAATCCAGTTGCCGAGGTGAGGTTCGCCGTTGCCCTGGATATCGTTCTGCCGTCCCGCGAAGTTCCACATAAAATAGCGCCAGTACATGTGGTTGAGCTGATAGTTTACAAAGTAGCTCAGATTCACATCATAACCCGGCTTCCATACCATAGCGGTTGACACAGGTTCGCCGGTGGCAGCATCCTCCGCAGTAGTTACTGGCTCCAGATTAGGCAGGTACTGAACCACCTCGTAGCGGGGCGCATAGCCCTGAGCGGCCCATTTCTGACGCACTTCTGCAGGAATATAATTGATATCGGGTGTGGAATAGCCGGCCCACGACTTGTAGCCGCGCACATGGTTTCCGTCGGGATCATTGCTGTAAATACGTGTAAAGAACACGTCAAGATCGGGGAGCGTGCGATAATCGGGTCGCTCGATTTCCTTCACATACTCGTCGGCCTGCGTGGAGTCGGTCTTTACAACCTTGGTATATACCTGCGAAGGCGTATTGTATGCCTGACCGTTCTCATCGCGCAGATAGCTGTCGAGAATTTTTGTCTGCGGGCGCCCGTACTGGTCAACCATAACATAGTAGTTGCCCGAACCGGCGGGATATTCTTCCTCGTCGAGAGTTTCGGCGAATACCGGACCGCGGAACAACGGGCGGTCGCCATACTGTTCGCGATTAAGGTACGAAGCGAGGGCAAACACATTGTCGGGCGCGTTCTGGTTCATGGGCGTGTTTGCACTGGCACGGATAAGCAGCAGCGCATACGAGGCATATCCAACGAAGATAACAAACACACTCAGTATTATGATCGTGAATACACGCACGGGAATCTTCTTGCAGAAGCCCCACAGGTAAACTGCCAGGGCAATAAGCACAAGCGTACCAACAACGGCTGAATGGCCGATGAAGGGCATACCGGATAAACCTATACTAAGAAGGAACAACAGACGCACTCGACCGGGATTATTAGCCTTGTACAGTGCCTTGATTGTGAGTATGAACACAGCCACCAACAGTACAGCATAGATAAGCACGCCCATGTTGTAGCTGAGGTGCAGTCCGTTGACGAACAGCAGTTCGAACCACTGAGCAACCTGTATGAAACCGGGCACAAGACCGTAGAGAATCGCGGCCACGATAACACACGAAACGCCGAGTGCAATCAGCGAACCTGTAGCACTCGCATTCTTCCACTTGCGATAGTAGAAGATAAGCCCAAGTGCCGGTATACACAGCAGGTTAAGCAGATGTACGGCGATAGAGACGCCGATAATATACGCTATAAGAATAAGATAACGATCGGAATGAGGCTGATCGGCACGGTTTTCCCACTTCAGCATAAGCCATACGACCAAAGCCGTACAGAACGACGAGAAGGCGTATACCTCTCCCTCAACAGCCGAAAACCAGAACGTATCACTCCAGGTGTAGGCAAGCGAGCCACATACACCACCGGCCATTATGACAAACATCTTCCACCAGCCGATGTCAGTAGCATCGTCGGCTACGATAATACGACGGATAAAATGCGTGATAGTCCAGAACAGAAGCAGAATAGTTGCTGCGCTAAGCAATGCTGACATACAGTTTACAGCAAGTGCCGCACTGCTCATGCTGCCGCCAAAAAGTGTAATAAAGAAACGGGCGGCAAGCATAAATATAGGGTTGCCCGGTGGATGACCAACCTCGAGTTTCGCGCCTTGGAGAATAAATTCGGGACAGTCCCAAAAACTTGCCGTCGGCTCAACCGTAAGCAGATATGTTACGGCAGCAATAAAAAAGCAAAGCCAGCCGAGGGCATTGTTGATTAGATTGTATTTTTTCATAATAAACACGGGCAGCATTGCCGAAACGCAAATTTAGCAATTTTTCTTCACCCCTGCAAATCCGCTATTGATTTTCAATTTCAGTAACATTCCTGATTCTGCGTAGCAACAAAAAAGCTCCGGAGAGGGATTCTCCGGAGCTAAGGGGCGGTTACCTACTTTTCC
>CABPYL010000052.1 GCA_902461565.1 uncultured Porphyromonadaceae bacterium | reverse complement strand
GCCTCAACGCCTCGACACTCGTCCGCGAAGCCGCCAAGTGCATCAAGGGCGGCGGCGGCGGTCAGCCCGGTTTCGCTCAGGCCGGAGGCAAGGACGGAGACGGACTGCCAACGGCATTCGACAAACTCGCCGAAGCTCTCCGATAAGCATTACATAATTATATCTCTTTGCCACCCCTGCCGGACAACCCGACGGGGGTTTTTGTTGTTAGAATTATAAATACGATTTAACTCCTCTAATCATGGCAACAGAAGATTTTAAAGCAAACACACCTGCCGGCAAAGTGAACAATGTTCCTCCCGTACCAGACGACATACCCGCCACACCAAATTACATAAAATACTGTGCTGCAGTATTCCTCGGCCTCACTTTCGGCGTAGCCTGCTACGTGCTGGGGAACAGCATTGTAGGCGAACGTCCCGAACAACCGAAACAAGCCGCCGTGGCGACTTACGACTACTTCAACCAGGACGGAGCCTATTACGATCCTGCCAACAAAGGCGTGCTACCCGACCCATTCATATCGCCATTCGAACCTACCCTGGACGCAAACTATACCGATGCCGGTGCATTCCTGCGCGAAGCTGCCGATGCCGAAAGCGTAGAGCCTGTGGCACCTGGCGATTTCTCGGTTTCTGATCCCGCACAACGTTAAGGCCCCCCAACGACAGCAGCACCCCCGTGCCGATATGGCGCGGGGGTGCTGTATAGCTATGGAGCGGATATCAGAACGGGAACGTGATGCCGAAGTTGAACTGTGCGTTGGAACTCAGAGGAACAAACTGCTTTGAAACCTTGCCGAGCGATGCGTCGCTGGACAGGAACAGGTTGAATCCCTTGGGATGTACACTGATAATCCAGCCGTATCCCATGCCGAAAGTTCCGGCCCAGCCGTTTATGCCGATAGCGAAAACTTTGCAAGGAGCGTAGTTGGCCGACAAACGTGCCTCATTCCAGCTCATGTCGCCGTTGAAATGGCCTGTATAGAGCAGACCGAATTTTACGGGTTTGTACACCGGCAACGTGTACTGCGCGCCCAAATTGAGCGTCGCGCCAAGGCCGACCGTACGCGAACCTACATCTCCGGCGTTATCAAGCTGGTAAAGGTTCTTCAGATCGTCGCCAAGACGGTCTATTTCGTTGTCGAACGAGTTAGGCGCATCATCGTTTGGGCTAAAAACAAAGGAATCGGTGTCAACTAATCTCGTGCCATTGGTAGTTGCCAGTTTAGTGTTGCTGTAACTGATGAAACCTAAGTCGAGCACCGCAGCGGAGAAATCGAAATCGTTCCAGTGGTACGAAGCACCGAGGTCGATGGCGGCGCCGTAGCCCTGAGGCTTTATGCCATCGGTGCCGTCGAAGTTCACGCCGCTCACATAGCGGTTCCCTTTGTTGTTCACGTCTTCCTCGAACTGCATTTTGGGCATCGAGGCGTAAACCTCAGCGTTGGTGCGAGCAGTCCAGGAATCTGTGCCGAGCGTAAGGTCGGCCTCGTTGAAATATGCGTCCACATTGCCCGCGCCTATAAGGAATTTAAGCGCTACGCCTGCGCGCAGGCCGGGCAACTGGTCGATGAAGCGCGAATGGTTAAGAGCAATTTCGGCATATGCGTTCGCATGCGCCTGCAGGTCCTTTATATCATAAGTATCGTTGCGGATGCCCTCCTTGGCAAGCCGGAAGAAAGATTTGGGAATGCCTGCGCCGGCCTGGGCGCGCACGCCGACAGTAATGGCGTTGTAGCCGCCAAAACCCTTGAATCCTACGCCGAGGATATTCACGCGAGTGTTAACTACAAATTTGGAGCGGTCTTTCACCTTGTCCAGAAATTCATTTACACCCACATTGGGATTGGTGAACAGAGCCGTACGCCCGTTCACTTTGTACAGCACATCGGATACACCGAGGTTGCCGCGGATGCCCGCATTTACATTGCCCAGACCCGGAATAGCCACGAAACCGTGCATGCCGGCAAAGGCGGGATTTAGCTGATAACGGAATGTGTAACCATCTACAAAATAGCCCGAATTGGAGTTTTGGGCACTTGCGATGGTTGCGGCGGCCATCATGCCACCGATTGCGAGAAAACGTGATATTCTTTTCATAATGGCTTGAATGGCTTAAAGTTCTTTTTCAAAATATCCGGAAACAACCGCACGGATATTACCAAGTGTAATCGACATATCGGGACTGAGAGCTATTTCGGAAGCTCCGGCATTGGCCGTTGCCACATATTCGACACCGTCGAGGCCTTTCACCTCGCCGCTCAGTTCGATAGTAACTTCCTGGTTGGAAGTGTCTGCTTCGATGAGGGTGCTTTTCACCTCCACATTGCCAATGCGGTTGCCGTTCTTATCCAAAGGATAAGCAGCCAGCTCGACGCCTACGGGACAATTGTTGGTTACTGTGAGGGTAATTCTCAGCTTCTCCACCGTAATATCCTCTATATCGCTGCCCCAGCCGGTCTCACGGTCGCTGTACACAATGGTAGAGCCGTTTGTAAGCGCCAGAGGAGCCACGAGTTCATACTTGCCTTTTACGCCCGGAAGGGTGCGGCCAAGGGTAAAGTCGGTGATATGCTGCTGCGGAATCATCGGGTCGATAAGGCTTATGCCGATATGGTCCGGCAGGCCTTGCTGACCGGCGGCTCGGTCGGCCTTAAGGATATCGCGCAGACCTGTGAACTGCACGAACTGCAGCGAGCTTGCAAAATCGGCAGGCTTGTTGAGGCCTTCGTTCATAGGTGCCATAACAAAATTGTACGGACCATCCACTCCGGCATTGTAGCCGATGATGATAGCACCGTTGTCGGGCATATAGCTCTTTTTCACGTCGCTGCCGTCGTACATCGGGGTCAGGCTTATGCCGGTGCTGCATTCAAGTTTGTCGCCTGCCACAGGATTATTAACCTGCAGATAGATCTGAGGATTGGCAAGACCGATTTCTGTTTCGGGGCCTTCCAGGAACGAGGGAATGTCGGTAAGATTCACAGGGTCGATATCCATGCCGTCGAGCTTGTACTCTATCACACCCGAGAAAGCCTTTGCATCAATATCGCTTACGATGAAGTGCAGAACAAAATGCACGGAGGTTGGAAATGTGATTTGGCTCAGATCGCGGAGTGCGAGAGTAAGAACACCAGACTTAACACCTAAATCGCTGTTGAGATACAGTGTGCGGTCGGGCTCGATATGGCAGCCGTTGGCCTCGAGATCCACCCTGCTGGCTGTGAGGGATATTTCCACTTCGTTGCCGGTAACGTCTAACTGAGGAATACTCCATATACCTTCTGAGGCATCGTAGCTGCCGATACTGGGAGATACCGAGAGGCCTTTGGGCAGCTGGATTTCCAGATTCTGGAAGCTGACATTAAAAATGCTGCTCACTGCCGAAGCGTCCAGAACAAGGCCGAACTTTATATCGTTTGTGGCAATGGATTCAAGCTTGATAATTGACTCGTCCACATTTTTTACCTCGTATTTAAGTTCCGTCGACAGATTGTCGATTTTATAGGATTGTGTCAGCCAGTCCTGGGGAGCCTTGGCAACCCGCTTGGGTGCGGGGATGATATCGTCGAGGATATCAAGCACCTGCGATACCGAATTGATATGCGGGGCATCTGCGTGGATAGCCGCTATCGAGATGGGATCGGAAGTAAAGTCGCCGTCCTGCGTGAGAGCATAAAAAGTTTTTCCGTCAATGGTAACAGGCTGTATTTTGCTGTCATCGTCGAAAGTGATTACATCCTTAAGGGTTAGTTCGTCAATGTTGACAGGAACAACCAGATTCTCTACCGTAAAGCGTGAGGTTGTGTCAACATCGCTCAGGTCGTAGCCATCGTCGACGCAGGATGTCAGGGAAGCCAGCCCTGCAAGCGCCAACAGCCGTGCTGCAAATTTAAAATTCATAAAATAGTTTTTTTAATATGATTGGCGTTATAATAAATTCAGTTAAATGTCCACAAAAGAACAGACAAGATAGAGTTCCGCTACAAAATTAGGATTTTTTTAGCATGCAGCCATGCAAAAAAAGGATTTTTTTTGCGAACATCCCTTCAAAAATACCTTCGGGCACATATAAATATATAGACCGCTGATAAACAACCGGGCACAAGGGCTGAAAAATAAAAAAATTAACAGATGAATCATAAAAATTTGGCTATATGAAAAATATTTCGTTATTTTGCACGCTGAATTGTGCAGTGAGCGAAAAAAGCGCGCAGGAATGATGCGCCCGCGCGTGATATGAGACCGCTACCGCACAGTGCAAAGTCATACGCTTAAAGAAGAAAAAATAACGATAAACGATTAACAGCCATGTCAAAGATTTGTCAAATCACAGGCAAGAAAGCAATGGTGGGCAATAACGTTTCGCATTCGAAACGCCGCACCAAACGCAAATTCAATGCAAACCTGTTCACCAAAAAATTCTATTGGGTAGAGCAGGAAATGTGGATCAGCCTCACACTCTCCGCAGCAGGTCTGCGCACTATCAACAAACTCGGTTTGAACGCAGCAATGATGCAGGCTGCTGAAAAAGGATACCTGCAGGACTCTGACATCAAAATTATCGGTTTCTAAATCGCATTAACTCCAGCAAACTATGGCAAAAAAAGCAAAAGGCAACCGAGTACAGGTAATCCTCGAGTGCACCGAACATAAGGCTTCCGGCATGCCCGGCACCAGCCGCTACGTTACCACCAAGAACCGCAAGAACACTACAGAGCGTCTTGAACTCAAGAAATACAACCCCATCCTCAAGCGCTACACCATCCACAAAGAAATCAAATAATAACATCTGAGATATGGCAAAGAAAACCGTCGCAACCCTTCAGAAAGGCGAAGGCCGCACCTACAGCAAGGTGATCAAAATGGTTCGCTCGCCCAAAACCGGCGCCTATGTATTCAAAGAGGAAATGGTGCCCAACGACGCAGTGAAGGACGCTTTGAAATAAATCCCCTCCCCCCAAAAAATAAATCGAGGCTGTGCCATCCGGCGCAGCCTCTTTTATATTCCATCAGTCTATCTTCCGGAAATGCGACACATCGGCACCGCATACCGGGCATACATAATCGGACGGGAGTTCCTCCTCCTCGGTCTCTACTACATAGTGGCATATATCGCACTCGAAATGATGTTTTTTTGCCATATTCCCGGCTGTTGCCTTAGCGTCATCTTCAGCACGATACGTAGGAGCGTTCTTAGGGGCTTTACCCTTGATAACATTGTGATAATATGAATATGTCATCGGCTTGCCGCTACCGGGTACCGTATCCTCCACCGCCGCAACAACAAGCATGTGCGTGCCGCAGTCAACCGTCTGGAGCACCTTCAGAATCAGCCGGCCGCAGAATTTACCCTTAACGCATGGCGTAAATCCGACAACATCATATCCGAAAGACTCGTACTTTTCGTTATCGCGACTGCTCACGAATCCGAAGCGGCCTATAAGCATCGGATCGCTGTCCTCCGCTAAAATAGAAAGCGAGAAACGTCCGTTCTCGCGGATTGCCTCGAGCGTATAGTTGTTTTTATTGAGCGATACAACCACCGACGGGTTCTCGCTCGTTACCTGAAAACAGGTGTTCACCACGCAGCCGACAGCGCGGCCATCCTTGAAAGCACCAAGGACATAAAGCCCGTAGGTGAGATTGTACAATACAGTTAAATCCATAATATCTGTTGATTATTTTAATAGAATGTGCGAAGCACACAGCAAAGGTCGCAAAATTTATCGTCTCCGCAAGCAAAAGATCAAAAAAAATCTGCTCTGCTTTCCACCCTCTGCCAGAGACAACCTCTCCATCCTCACCCCCATTTTCCCTTAAAAAATCCATCTTCAAGTGCTTGATAATTAAAAAATAATTACTATCTTTGCCGCGCCAAAGCAGAATCCTGTCCGAGGCATTATTAATCAACATTATTAACCACCCAATTTAAAAATGGCTGAAACAACCAATTCACCGGTTGCAGATTTCGACTGGGATGCCTACGAAAATGGCAAAGCCACAGGCGCACGTTCTCGTGAAGAACTCACTCACGCCTACGAAGAATCTCTCAACTCGGTAAAAGACAAAGAAGTAATCGAAGGTACCATCATCGCCCTCAACAAACGTGAGGCAGTGGTTAACATCGACTACAAATCCGACGGTATCATTCCTATGAGCGAATTCCGCTACAACCCCGACCTCAAAGTAGGCGACAAAGTGGAAGTGTTCATCGAAAACCAGGAAGACCGTAAGGGCCAGCTGATTCTTTCACACAAGAAAGCACGTGCTTCCCGCTCCTGGGAGCGCATCAACGCGGCCCTCGCTAACAATGAAATCATCAAGGGCTTCATCAAATGCCGTACAAAAGGCGGTATGATTGTCGATGTATTCGGCATCGAGGCATTCCTGCCCGGCTCTCAGATCGATGTCAAGCCCATCCGCGACTACGATATCTTCGTAGGCAAGACTATGGAATTCCGTGTCGTTAAAATCAACGAAGAATTCCGCAACGTTGTAGTTTCCCACAAAGCCCTTATCCAGGCCGAACTCGAACAGCAGAAACGCGAAATCATTTCCAAGCTCGAAAAAGGCCAAGTACTCGAAGGCACTGTCAAGAATATCACCGACTACGGCGTATTCATCGACCTGGGCGGCGTAGACGGCCTTATCCATATCACCGACCTCTCCTGGGGCCGCGTGAACCACCCGAGCGAAGTTGTTCAGCTCGACCAGAAACTCAACGTCGTTATCCTCGACTTCGACAACGAGAAGAAGCGCATCGCACTCGGTCTCAAGCAGCTTCTGCCCCATCCCTGGGACGCTCTCAACCCCGAGCTCAAGGTTGGCGACAAGGTTAAAGGCAAAGTTGTTGTCATGGCCGACTATGGTGCATTCCTCGAAGTCGCTCCCGGCGTAGAAGGTCTTATCCACGTAAGCGAAATGTCCTGGAGCCAGCATCTGCGCAGCGCTCAGGAATTCCTCAAGATAGGCGACGAAGTAGAAGCCGTTATTCTTACCCTCGACCGCGCCGAGCGCAAGATGAGCCTCGGCATCAAGCAGCTCAAGAAAGATCCCTGGGAAGATATCGAAGTTAAATACCCCATCGGCAGCCGCCACACCGCTAAAGTGCGCAACTTCACAAACTTCGGCGTATTCGTCGAAATTGAAGAAGGCGTTGACGGTCTTATCCACATCTCCGACCTTTCCTGGACAAAGAAAATCAAACACCCCAGCGAATTCACACAAGTTGGCGCCGACATCGAAGTGGAAGTTCTCCAGATCGACAAGGACAACCGTCGTCTCAGCCTCGGACACAAGCAGCTCGAGGAAAATCCCTGGGATGTATTCGAAACCGTATTCACCGTCGGCTCCATTCACGAAGGCACTATCGTAGAACTTCTCGAAAAGGGCGCTGTTGTAGCTCTGCCCTACGGTGTTGAAGGCTTCGCAACTCCCAAGCACCTTGTAAAAGAAGACGGGACCCAGGCTAAAGTTGACGAAAAGCTCAACTTCAAGGTTATCGAATTCAACAAGGACAACCGCCGCATCATCCTTTCGCACAGCCGCATCTTCGAAGACGAGGCACGTGCCGAAAAGCAGGCAGAACGCAAGCAGAAACGTCAGGCTGCTGCCAAGAAAGAAGAAACTCCCGCAACAGCAACAACTCCACTGGAGCGCACAACCCTCGGTGACATCGACGCTCTCGCAGCTCTCAAGGAAAAACTTTCGAAATAAGTTTCTTTTCCATAATTTCAAAAGCCTTCCCGGGCGGGAAGGCTTTTTTTATGCTATATCCAATACGATTTCTCGTTAATTGTTACAAATAATTTGCAGTTTTGGCTTACAAATCATAAATTTGCATATTCATAGGCTAAATGCCTGCTGAAAACAGCTATGTACCCAGCGCTCTTGCCGCGGAAACCCGAGTCTTTTAACCGAAAAATATATATTAACCAATACACTATGAAAAAGTATCATCTGCTACTTCTGCAAATTTTTGTTGCAGCGGCGGTGCTTGTCGGAGTGCCGTTCAAAACCTCCGCACAGTCCTACCGAGGCTTTATCGACATTGAGCCGGTTGTGGAATTCTGGAAAGTACCTCAGTTCAATAACCTCCCGTCAGACACCAACTACGACGAAGAACAGATTCTCACTTTCGCTCCGTCGCTCGCTACCATCCACGGCGTGCAGTGGCGCAAATTCTTTATCGGTCTCGGTGCCCAAGGTATTGTGGGCATACCCACTTCCGACTGTTATATGACAAGCGAGAAACAGAACGGCGACGGCTACAACTTCAGATACCGCTACGAAAAAAATATTGCCGACTATATTTCGATACCCGTGTTTCTGTGCCTGCGTTTCGACTTTTTCGGCACATCCAAGAACAACTTCTTCATCGAAGCCCGCGGCGGCACATCCATCGCTTTCCAGAAAGGCACTTTCGGTCAGGTGATAATCGGCGGCAGAAGATACCACGGCAAAAACCACGGCGTGAGCTACGGTATCATCCTGCGCACACGCCAGATGGAACTGTGGTCCAGCCCCGACCCGACCGGCGAAAACGGCCAGCTTTATGACGTACACACCAAGTTCAAAGCCCTCGGCGTAGGTTTCCATCTGGGATTCGATTTCTAATTCAAAACCGCACACAATGAAAAGAATATTCATAACCCTTACCGCCGCTACGCTGGCCTACATGGTCTCAATGGCCGAAACGTACGTTCTCGACGGCGTTAAGTACGAGGCCATCAGTCTTTCCGAGGCAAGCTGCCGCGCAGCCAAACCCGGCGACAAAAACTTCACGGAATTAACTGTGCAGCCGCTTGTAATAATCGACGGCGCCGCACACGATGTTATCGAGGTGCAGGAAGACGGCTTCCGCGGATGCAAACACCTGGTCCGACTTTCCCTGCCCAACTCCATAAAAAAGATCAAACAGAATGCTTTCCGCGACTGCAAATCGCTTGTATCCGTCACCATGCCCGACGAGGCCGAGGTCGATCTTGCCCTCGCCATCTACGACAACGGCGGCTACGGACCTTTCATGGGATGCAAAGTACTCACCGATGTTCGCGGAAACACGATTCCCACGCCCCCGTATCTCCTCAACAAGGCTTTCATAAAATGCAAGAACGTGCCTTTCTACAGCGAGATCCCCAAACTTACAAAAAGCATGCAGTCCAAGATGTCGATGGCCAATGTGAACAGCAGCATCCCCACCTTCAGCGAATTCGCAAAGGAAAAAGTGCGCAGGCCGATTCAGGAATGGCAGCGCCGCAAGCAGTACGAGAACGCCGAGCAGTACGCTGCACGCGTGAACGAGAAAACCACAGTCGAGAAAACCATCGAACTGATGGGCGAACTCCGCGACGAGTACATCAGTCTCTATGCGCCGTTCACGCTACAGGGTTCACTCGGCGACTATGACTCAGACTACAATATCTTCGAAGTGCAGACACCTCTCACCGGCAAATTCTACATCAACGTGCCAGAGGACAAAGTGGAATACTTCAAACGCAATTTCGTCTCCGCCACGCTTGAGCCTACCTACGGCATATCCAACAACGAACTTGCCGTAGTTACCTGCAAAGTATCCCTTGACGGAATTCTGTACGATGTTCCCGCGGCCGAAGAACCGACGCTTGAGCAACTTGCCCGTTCGGTTCTCACTGATGGCGCCGACACTCCCCTTATGGCCGTAAAGCCGGCAGCCACTGCCAATCCTGGAGCTCCGGCAGCTCCGGCAAAGGAAACGATTATATCGCCCGTGGACAAGAACATTCCAGCATGCGATGTCGAGAACAGCCGTACATTCGCCGTAATCATCGGCAACGAGAACTACCAGCGCGGAATCGCCAAGGTTCCTTTCGCCATACGCGATGCCGAAACATTCGCGAAATACTGCAACAAAACCCTCGGAATTCCCAAGAAAAACATCCGCAGCTACACAGACGCCACTTTCGGCGCTCTTCTTGCCGCCATGCGCGACATATCCAATCTTTCCAACGCTTACGACGGTGATATCGACATCATCTTCTACTATGCCGGCCACGGTATCCCCGACGAGGCAAGCCGCGAGGCCTACCTGCTGCCAGTCGACGCCGACGGAACTGCAAAAGAAGTATGCTACCCCGTGAAACGTCTCTACGACGAGCTGGGCAGCCTTGAATCTCGTTCGGTAACCATCTTTCTTGATGCCTGCTTCAGCGGCGCCACCCGCGGAGACGATATGCTCGCTCAGGCACGTGGTGTAATGATCAAGCCAGGACGTACCAAGCCCGTAGGAAACATGGTGATTTTCTCCGCCACAAACGGCGACCAGGCCGCATTCCCCTACAAGGAGAACGGACACGGCCTGTTCACATACTATCTGCTTGAGAAACTCCAACAGACTCAGGGTCGCGCAACGCTCGGCGAACTGTCCGACTACGTCTCCGAACAGGTTGCAAAGCAGTCGCTCGTTGTGAACCGCAAGGCTCAGACACCTACCGTGAATGTGGGTGTATCTTTACTCGACACCTGGAAGGACCGTACCCTCGTTTCTTCGACACTGGCATCAGCGCCCGTCAGAAAAGACACCGGGAAGAACAGTAAGGAAATAACTGACGGTTATCCCGTACCTGCCCCCTCCTCAGAGATACCCGAAGTTCCCGCTGACGGACACCCCGCCCCCCCCGCTGCCGAGGAACCCGCAGTCCCTGCTCCCGAAGCAACCGAAGCTCCCGCAGTCGAGAAACCCGAAACTCCCGCTCCTGAAGCAACCGAAGCTCCCGTAGTCGAGAAACCCGAAACTCCCGCTCCTGAAGCAACAGAAACTCCCGCAGCCGAGGAACCCGCAGCACCCGCCCCAGAAGCAACAGAAACTCCCGAAACTCCTGCCGTCGAGGAACCCGCAGCACCCGCACCAGAAGAACCCGCACCTCAGGCAATCAATCAACCTCAAACAGAACCAGAAAATGAAAATATTTAAATATACAGCATACTCGCTTATCGGCGCCGCCGCACTCCTTTCGCTGGGCGCCTGCTCGCCCGACGAAGTCGAACTCGAGCCAATACCTTTTGAACTGAGCTACAATATATACGGCGAGTATTCCTACGAGCCCACAGCGTATAACTCATTCGAAGTGAACGCCACCGCGAATACAATTACCTTAGGAGGCGCCAACGAATACCAGAGCATCACAATTGATCTAAAATCCAACGCAGGAAACAACTCCACTGTAACTTTCGATATCGAGACCCCCGACTGGGTAACTTTCAACACCGAATATGCAAACAATTTATACGACCAGGAAGGCCGATACCTTTCTAAGGTACGACTGAATCTGTTCGGCCATTCCTACGACAACACAGTACGGGTCAACGGCGAAAAATACAACACATCCTACAGCAATGAGATTGTTTTCGCCTTCGCGCCCAATCCCGGCAGCGAAGCCCGAAAAGGCGAGATAAAGATATCTATAGATACCGAAGGCACCAAAGGCAACATAAGCATTCCCTTTACCCAGACCGGCAGCACAAAAACCATCGCCCCCACAGCCATCAGCTTCTCGGAAACCGAGTCGTACTACGGTGAAACTACATATAAGGTTTCCGTCGATTTTCCTCGGACTGCATCGGAGTTTAATTATTATTTCATGATCACACCCGCACCAGTAAACGCCGATACACAAGACGCAGCCCTTGAAAATGTTTTACGCTATATGGGTGCTTACGGATGGCTCCTCCGGCACGGTTCGCTTATGAGCGCGTGCAGCTATTACAAAGATATAACACGCGAAAATTTCCTTGACTACGCCTCCCTAAATTGTAGTGCCCGTTATGAAGAGTCACTACCGGGAATTGTCCGCTATATATATTCTTACAACTACGACGAAAATTTCAACGGATACAGCCGCTACGCCGTATACACTGTAACATTTGATAGTAGATCTGTGTCAGGCTTCAACGTTACTTACTTCGACGCCGACGGCAACACCACAGAATAAACGCCGCATTACAGCATAACCTGAAGCGGGTCGCCTCGGCGATCCGCTTCTTCGTTATATTTGCCTGTCAGTGATTGTGTATTGCGGAATTTTGCGTAACTTTGCATCAACGAAACAAATAAACGATGATAGATAAGATCAAAGCCCTGCGCGCCGAGCTTGAAGCAGCCCAAGCGACCACCGTTGCCGAGGTTGAAGCTCTGCGTATCAAATATTTAAGCAAAAAAGGCGCCGTTGCCTCACTCATGAACGATTTCCGCAACGTCGACCCTGCGCAGAAACGCGAACTCGGGCAGGCTCTCAACGAGCTTAAGAACTTCGCCACCGAGCGTATAAATTCCCTGCGCGAACAGGCCGAAGCCGGAAACCAGAGCGTCGACATGCTCGACCTCACACGCACATGCGCACCGGTACGCCTCGGCACACGCCACCCCCTCTCGCTCGTGCGCGAGCAGATTATCGACATCTTCCGCCGCCTCGGCTTCACCATCGCCGAGGGTCCCGAGGTAGAGGACGACTGGCACGTGTTCGAATCGCTCAACTTCCCGCCCGACCACCCCGCGCGCGACATGCAGGACACTTTCTTTATCAAGCGTAACCCGGATATTCTGCTGCGCACGCACACATCTTCCGTGCAGACACGCGTGATGACAACCCAGAAACCGCCCATCCGCATCATATGCCCCGGACGCGTTTACCGCAACGAGGCCATATCCGCACGCGCACACTGCTTCTTCCACCAGGTTGAGGCACTGTACATAGACAAAAACGTAACCTACGCCGACCTGCGCCAGACGCTTCTCTACTTCGCCCGCGAAATGTTCGGACCACAGACTCAGATTCGTCTCCGTCCCAGCTACTTCCCCTTCACCGAGCCGTCCGCCGAAATGGACATCAGCTGCTTTCAGACGAATTGTAATACCCGATTTATTAATG
>CABPYL010000051.1 GCA_902461565.1 uncultured Porphyromonadaceae bacterium | reverse complement strand
CCAGAGAAAAACTCAAATTCTCTACTCCTTTGGTTGAGTTTTTCAAACATTTTCCCTAATATTGCATTTGCCCTTGGACTCTGCATTTTTGACTTTTTGATGCCGTTTGCCGCTTTTTTTTGTCCGGAATTGCCGATTTTGCCAAAAAAATCACTAATTTAGCACTCTCGTTGGGCCGCTATTGCCTCGCGTGAACTTATAACGTTAATCGTCATTATCTAATATCTATGTTCAAAAGTCATCCGGCCGGGTTAATTCCGGCAGCATTGAGCAACATGGGCGAACGTTTCGGCTACTATATCATGAACGCCGTTCTCGTTCTTTTCCTGTGTTCCAAATTCGGTCTTTCGGGCGAAACGAGTACCCTTATTTATTCGTTCTTTTACGCCGGAATCTACATCCTCAGTCTTGTCGGCGGTATCATAGCCGACCGCACCCAGAACTACAAGGGCACCATCATCAACGGCCTTGTGATAATGACATTGGGATATGTATGCCTTTCCATTCCCATTCTGCACACCTCGGGCAATCATACATGGCTCCTCGCCCTCACATGTTTTGCACTTTTCCTGATTGCCTTTGGCAACGGTCTGTTTAAAGGTAACCTGCAGGCAATCGTAGGTCAGCTGTACGATAATCCCCGTTACAGCAGCAAGCGCGATTCCGGTTTCCAGATTTTCTATGTTTTTATTAATATCGGCGGCCTCATCGCTCCCTTCGTGGCACCTCTGCTGCGCAGCTGGTGGCTGAATGTACACGACATGGTGTATAACGCCGACTTCCCCGAGCTGTGCCACCGCTACCTCAGCGTAACCGACAGTATGAGTGCCGAGAACATGGAGAACCTCTATGCCGTGGCCACAGCCGCCGGCCACACTGCAGGTCAGGATCTGTCGGCATTCTGCTCGCAGTATCTTGAAGTGTTCAATACCGGTATCCATTACAGCTTCATCGCATCGGTTGCCGCAATGATTATCTCACTGCTGATTTTCGTGTTCACCAAGAGCATGCTTCCCACGCCGGTGGCACGTGCCAAGGCTGAGGCACAGACTTATACCGAAGCCGAACGCAAGGCTATGGCCAAGGAAATCAAACAGCGCATGGTCGCACTCTTCGCAGTGCTCGGCATTGTAATCTTCTTCTGGTTCTCGTTCCACCAGAACGGTACATCGCTTTCGCTTTTCGCACGCGACTTCGTCGAGACCGACAAGATTGCCCCCGAAATCTGGCAGGCCGTGAATCCCTTCTTTGTGATTGTGCTTACGCCGCTGGTAATGCTTCTGTTCGGCTCGCTCAGCCGTCGTGGCCGCGAGATATCCACTCCCAAGAAAATAGCCATAGGTATGGGCCTGGCCGGACTGGCGTACCTGTTCCTTGCCATATACTGCGCAATTCAGGGTTATCCTTCGGGCGATACCTTCCGCGAAATGGGCCTCACAGAAAAAGCCGGCATGAAAGCCGGCCCGTGGGTTCTGATTGCCCTCTATTTCTTCCTTACGGTGGCCGAGCTGTTTATTTCGCCGCTTGGTCTGTCCTTCGTTTCCAAGGTTGCTCCCAAGCATCTGCAGGGTTTGTGCCAGGGTCTGTGGTTAGGCGCCACAGCCGTTGGTAATCTCATGCTGTGGATTGGCCCGCTGATGTACAACAAATGGCCCATCAGCTATGCCTGGGGCGTGTTCCTGGCCGTGTGTCTCGTTTCCATGCTTGTGATGTTCGGCATGGTCAAGTGGCTGGAACGCGTAACCTCCGACCACCCTGTCAAATCCGATCCGGAACCCATCAAGGCCGAGGAGAAAGACGTCATCTGATCCTATTTGATTATACAGCCGCCCAGGAAGGCGGCGACGCCCCGGGCTGCCGCACAGCAGCTCGGGGTTACTATATATGGCTGATTGGTAAATACATATATACATTCCGAACTTAGTAGAGCATATTCTCGTTTTTTTTGTGTATTTTTGTAGAAAATTTCTATTATGAAAAAGATTCAAGTAGTAACTAAGGATGTGCAGAACTTTGTAAGCGCTGCACAGGTTGAGGCTCTGACTCCCGAAGCACAGAGCGGTCTTGCAAAACTTACCGACGGCTCCGGCCTCGGAAACGATTTTCTCGGTTGGGTGAAACTACCCGGCGAAATAACATCTGAACTTCTGGACGATATCAACGACACGGCAGCCAAGCTGCGTGCAAACTGCGACGTTGTCGTTGCAATCGGCATCGGCGGCAGCTATCTCGGTGCCAAAGCCGTTATCGAGGCCATGTCCAATCCCTTCCAGCCCACAAAGGTTCTGTTTGCAGGTCAGAACATCGGCGAAGACTACCTTGCCGATCTTCAGGCTTATCTTAAAGACAAGAAATTCGGTATCATCGTAATCTCCAAGTCGGGTACCACCACCGAACCTGCCATTGCTTTCCGTATCCTGCGCGAGCAGCTCGAGAAGCAGCTCGGCCGCGAGGAAGCCAACAAGCGCATCGTCGCTGTAACCGACGCCAGCAAGGGCGCTCTCCGCACCCTCGCCAATACCGAAGGCTACAAGACATACGTTATTCCCGATAATGTAGGCGGTCGTTTCTCGGTGCTCACCCCAGTGGGCCTGCTGCCCATCGCCGTCGCCGGCCTGGACATCCACGCCCTTGTTGAAGGTGCACTCAAGATGCAGGAGGCTACTCTTTCCGGCAGATCCACCGATGCCATCGAGTATGCCATGACCCGCAACGCACTCTACCGCAGTGGCAAGAAGACTGAAATTCTTGTAAATTTCAATCCTCGCCTGCATTTCTTCGGCGAATGGTGGAAGCAGCTTTACGGCGAGAGCGAGGGTAAAGACGGCAAGGGTATCTTCCCTGCCTCCGTTGACTTCACCACCGACCTTCATTCTATGGGCCAGTGGATTCAGGAAGGCGAACGCACTATCTTCGAGACTGTCCTCTCCGTTGAGAACGTCGACCACGAACTGCGCATTCCCTTCGACGAATCAAACCTTGACGGGCTCAACTATATCGCCGGTAAGCGCGTCGACGAAGTGAACAAGATGGCCGAACTCGGTACCCGTATCGCTCATGTGGATGGCGGAGTGCCTGTTATGCGTGTTATCCTGCCAGAAATTAGCGAAAACGTTATCGGTCAGGTAATCTACTTCTTTGAGGCTGCCTGCGGTATCAGCGGATACATTCTTGGTGTAAATCCTTTCAACCAGCCCGGTGTAGAGGCCTACAAGAAGAACATGTTCGCTCTGCTGGAGAAACCCGGTTACGAGAAGGAAACCGAAGCCATCAAGGCAAAAATCTGATGAACAACGCCTTGCGTGAAGTTATAAAATCCACTGTCGGACACCCCGGACCTATCGGGGTGTTCGACTCCGGTTATGGCGGCCTCACAATTCTGCGTGAGATACGCCGCGCGTTGCCGCAGGCCGATTATATCTATCTGGGCGACAACGCCCGCGCTCCCTACGGCGTGCGCTCTTTCGAGCTGGTATACCGTTTCACTCTTGAGGCTGTCGAATATCTCTTTGCCCGCGGTTGCCAGCTGGTGATTCTCGCATGCAACACGGCATCGGCAAAGGCATTGCGCACCATACAGCAGCACGACCTTGCCGGACTGGATCCCGACCGCCGCGTCCTCGGTGTGATACGTCCTACGGCAGAGGCTGTGGGAGCTATGTCGCGCAACGGACATATCGGGCTGTTCGGAACTCCGGGTACTGTGGCTTCCGGGTCCTATGATATGGAACTTGCCAAGCTTCAGCCACATCTGCGCCTCACCTCCCACGCCTGCCCCATGTGGGTGCCGCTGGTAGAGAACATGGAGGCCGAAGGCCCCGGCGCCGATTATTTCGTCCGCAAGGACATCGACGCTCTTTTCACTGCCGATCCGGCCATAGACACCGTTATCCTCGGATGCACGCACTATCCGGTGCTGATCAATAAAATCCGGCAGTATCTCCCCGAGGGTGCTGATGTGTTGCACCAGGGCCGTGTAGTGGCAGATTCGCTGCTGGATTATCTGCGGCGCCACCCCGAAATGGACAGCAGGATAACGCGCGGCGCCACAGTTGAATATCTCACCACCGAGAATCCCTCGAAGTTCTCTGCTATGGCTGGTGTGTTTCTTGGCGATATCGTAGAAAGTATGCACGTCGAACTATAAACCGATTCTATAAAAGAAACAATATGAAATTTATCAAGTATTCCTTGCTTGTCGCTCTCGGAGCTGTAGCTGTGTCCTGCTCCAATGACGACCCTGTTCTCCCCGAACCCGAAGGCACCGTTGTGGAAGGCGCGACGCCCGGCGACGGCGGTGCGTTCCGCGGATTCTATGTTCTGAACGAGGGAAACATGGGCGCAAACAAATGTACTCTGGACTATTATAGCTTCCGGAACGCCACCTATACACGCAATATCTA
Source organism: uncultured Porphyromonadaceae bacterium (assembly GCA_902461565.1). Lineage (GTDB taxonomy): Bacteria > Bacteroidota > Bacteroidia > Bacteroidales > Muribaculaceae > CAG-873. The sequence continues at coordinate 9,734 of CABPYL010000051.1, read as the reverse complement.
TTCCGCGGCCAATCCGAACGAGATTCTCGAGCTTGGCGATGCCGGCAGCGATCTGGCAGTGTACGGCGACTATCTATATATTGTTGTCAGCGGAAGTCATAAGGTGGAAGTGCTTGATGCCGCAACTGCAAAGAAGGTCGCGCAGATAAACATCAGCTCGCCGCGAAACATAGCTTTCAGCGGCGATTATGCGTACGTTACAAGCTGGGTAGGCGGCGACGGCGACAACGGCTCGCTTGTCCGTTTCAGCACCCGCGACTTTGTAAAGATAGACAGTGTCAGCGTAGGACGTATGCCGGAGGGGCTCACTGTTTACGACAGTCAGATATTTGTGGCGAATACCGGCGATTACGAGAACCCGGAATATAAGAATTACATCAGCGTTGTGGATGTCGCTCCGTTCGCGTTCAAGGGAAATATCAGCGCTCCGGTCAACCTCCAGTATATCAGTTTCGACAGCTACAATCGCCTTTGGGTAAGTTCTCGCGGCAATTATAACGACAAGCCGTCGTGCCTTGCCGATTTTGTAAAGCGAGATGGCGCATGGTACCGTGGCAGCGGCGTGCAGGAGCCGATTTCCAACATGAGCGTTACAGGTACAGAGATTCTGTATATCGGCACCACATACGATGCACAGTGGAATCCCTCGTACACATACGGCACTATCGATCTTGGGGCTGAATCCTACGTCAAAGGCGGCAGCTTTATAACCGATGGTTCCGAAAAGGATATCAAAACTCCTTATGCGCTCGCGGTTAATCCGGATACACACGCTATCGTGGTAACGGATGCCAAGAATTATGTATCTTCCGGTACAGTATACTATTACAGCCACGACGGCAAGCTGCAGTGGAAGGTTACCGCAGGAGACATTCCCGGTCATATAGCTTTCGTTAAATAGAACATTCACAATATCCATGAGTAACGCCGTAAAACCAAAAAAGGCTCTTGGCCAGCACTTTCTCACCGACATGGGCATTGCTGCCCGCATCGCAGCCACGCTCGACGGTTACACCGATCTGCCGGTGCTCGAGATTGGGCCCGGCATGGGGGTGCTCACGCAGTTTCTCATGGAGAATCATCCGGCCGACAGGCTTACGCTTGTAGAAATCGACGGTGAGAGCGTTGTGTGGCTCAGGAAACATCTGCCACAGCCACAGCCGCGGATTATCGAGGGCGATTTCCTTGTCGAACCTCTATCAGACCTGTTGCCCGGCGATGGGCCTGCCTGTATAATCGGCAACTACCCGTACAACATCTCGTCGCAGATATTCTTCCGTGTGCTCGATTTCAGGGACCGCATTGTATGTTGTTCGGGTATGCTGCAGCGCGAGGTTGCCGAACGGCTTGCGGCACCTGCGGGCACAAAGGCCCGAGGCATACTCAGTGTGCTGTTGCAGGCATGGTACGATGTGGAATATCTTTTCACCGTAAGCGAGCATGTGTTCAATCCGCCGCCCAAGGTGAAATCGGGCGTAATACGTATGACGCGCAACGCCGTTACCGATCTCGGTTGCGAGGAGGTATTGTTCAAGACGGTGGTTAAGACCACCTTCGGGCAGCGCCGCAAAACGATACGTAATTCCGTGCGCTCGCTGCTGCCGCCCGGTGTCTCGTTCGAAGACGCCGACATGGCCGGTCTTCGGCCCGAACAGCTGAGTGTGGCACAGTTTGTTGAACTTACACGCAGGGTAGCGGCCCTGCGTGAAAAAACATCCGTCCTATGAAAGAATTTACCGAAGACGACATCGAGAGAATCAACTCTGTCATAGGGCGCGGCGATAAAGAGGCTGCCCGCGCCGAGATTGCCGACCTCCATCCCGCTGACGTCGCCGAACTTATCCAGCAGCTTGACGAGGAACAGGCTATGTTCATCTTCGACCTGCTCGACGAGGATACGGCGGCCGATGTGCTGATGGAACTCGACGAGGACGAGCGTAAGAAACTTATCGACGACATGCCCGCCGAGGAAATCGCCAAGCAGATCGATCATCTCGACACCGACGACGCCGTCGACCTTATCCAGCAGCTCGACGAGGAAGACCGAGACGAAGTGCTGTCGCATATCGACGACGTTGAACAGGCCGGAGATATCATCGACCTGCTAAAGTACGACGAGGATACCGCCGGCGGTCTCATGGGTACGGAGATGATTGTCGTCAACGAGAATTGGTCCATGCCTGAATGTATCAAGCAGATGCGCCTCCAGGCCGAGGATATGGATGAGATATACTATGTCTACGTTGTCGACAACGACTACAAGCTGCGTGGTACCCTTCCGCTGAAGATGATGCTGACGCATCCGTCAGTATCGAAAATCAAACATGTGATGGAGACCGATCCAGTCAGTGTAAAAGCCGATATGCCAATCGACGAAGTAGCTCTCGATTTCGAGAAATACGATCTTGTGGCTATGCCGGTTGTAGATTCAATCGGACGTCTTCTTGGCCGGATCACCGTCGACGACGTCATGGATCAGGTGCGTGAGGCAAGCGAACGCGACTTCCAGCTGGCTTCGGGTATATCTTCGGACGTGGATGTCGACGACTCCGTCTTTGCTCAGACCAAGGCACGTATTCCGTGGCTTCTTATTGGCATAGCGTCCGGACTTCTCGCCACTGTTATCCTCAGTTCTTTCGAGGCACAGCTTCAGGCTGTTACGGCACTTGCGCTGTTCATTCCCATCATCGCGGGTACTGGCGGTAACGTTGGAGTGCAGGCATCGGCCATAGTGGTGCAGGGTCTGGCCAACGGCAGCCTCGATATCAAGCATTTTGGCGCACAACTCGGAAAGGAAATGGTAATAGGGCTGCTGAATGCCACTGTTATCACGGCCGTTGTGCTTGTGTATAATCTTATTATGTTGCCCGGCGACATGGCCGTAACGATATCCGTTGCGGTATCGCTGTTCATCGTGGTGATGTTCGGCTCCCTGTTGGGTACGCTTGTGCCGCTCACTCTGGAGAAACTGCACATCAACCCTGCGCTCGCCACCGGCCCGTTCATTCAGATATCCAACGATATTATCGGTCTGATAATCTACGTACAGATAGCCACATTCTTCCTCCGCCATCTCAGCGGAATATCAATCTGAATCATTCGAGCCTGCGCTCTATTCTGTTTCCCGGACGCATGTTCAGCGAGAATGCAGCGCTGCGTCCCATGTTTTCGTTTACGTACTGGAAATGATAGCGTTCGCGCCCGAGGCAATCGAGGCGTACGCATCCTGCCGTGGCAGCGCGTGTCGCCGGCACCCCCGGGGTGATACGCTCGGTTATCGTAACATCGAAGCCGTTCACTTTCACGGCAATGCTGTATGCGCCAAGGTCGCTGACGCCTGCGAGACCGAAGCGCCAGATGGTAAGGCTGCCGTCGTCGTTGACGGTGGCCACTATACCAGGTACCGATGGCGCGGTGTCATAATCGAGGAATCCGGCATAAAGGAATTCGCGCACCGCCGACCGTCGTGCGGGCATCGCGGCAGCAGCAATCACTGCAGCGGCAACAAAGGCTGTTATAACGTAAAATTCTACTGTATCGAACATATCTTGTGGGCAAATTTGAATCAAAGATAGGAACAAATACTTCTGTGGACAAACATTATGCCAAAAAATAGCTAAATTTGCGTGTGTTTCGCGCTATCCTGCATAATATCAGGCATATTGTTTTGGATCTTGTGGCTCCGGAATTGTGCTGTGTGTGCCGTCGGCGTCTTGTCGCCGGCGAACGCCACATATGTACGTACTGTCTTGTAGAGCTGCCACGCACCGGCTATTACGGCGACTCCACGCCAATGAGCGCCGTTGTGGTCAACGGCATAGCACGTCCGGGTTTCACAGCAGCATGGTTTTTCTACAAGCATACAAGCCCTTTCGCTGACATTGTACGTCGCGCCAAGTTCTCCGACCGTCCTTCACTCGCGCGATATGCCGGTATCCTTATGGCTCGAGAGCTGATTGTACAGGAACAGACCGGGCTTGCAGCCGGAAGCGGACAGATGCCCTTCTCGGCTGTGCAGCTGCTTCTGCCCGTGCCTATGCACTGGAGCCGTCGTTTGCACCGCGGCTTCAATCAGAGCGTTGAAATTGCCCGCGGGATAGCGGAGGTAGCGGACATTCCGGTGGTAGATAATCTTGTGGCACTGAAGCACCATCCCAAACAAAGCCGTCGCCGTGCCGATAAGCGCCGCAAAAATCTTGTGGATAATTTCGCCGTGGCCGATCCTCATGAACTCGACGGCAAGCATATAGCTATTGTAGACGATGTGGTAACCACCGGCGCCACCGTGGCCGAGTGTGTACGTGCCATTTCCCTCTCGGGCGCCCTGCCCGCGAGTATAGGTATAATCGCCCTCGGCTATGTGGGCGACTGACCGATAAAAAACAATCGCCTCGTTCGGAGGCGATTGTCGTATACAAAAGGGTTTGAGCTTATTCTACTGTGATTCGGGCTGCCGACGAATGGGCAGTCAGCTCGGGAGCATACTGGCTTTGGAGAGTGGCGATGCCGGAGATGAAGCTGCCGGCCACGTTGGCGGTCATGTCGTAGGTAACATGATAAGTGCCTTTGCCAAGCCAGCCGATGAACAGGCGCGTGGAGGCGTCGAGGTTCTCGCGGTAGAATGCCAGGCTGCCGTCATAGACATAGCCGGGCAGCTGGTCGACAGGCTCGAATGTGGCGGGGCGCTCGTCGTCGATGGTAACATATTTGAGACTGCGCTTGGCGACGATTGTCAACTGAACGCGTACGCGCTCACCGAGGGAGAAACTGTTGGTCTCCACCCACTCGCCGCCGCGCTGCACGAGCACGCGCTTTTCGATGGAGAGGTCGCGGCCCGGACGAGCCTTCACATTCTTCATCTGCTTGCGGCTGATGGCGATTACAGAGCCATAGGAGGGCGTTACGCCGTTCGGCTGCACGCTCACGGTAACTTTATTGCCCGTAGCCTTAATCTGCTGTGCGAAGTAGCCTGTGGCGCTCTCAATCTTATCGATGACGACGGGCTGGCCGTCAACCTTCACATTCTGCCCTACCGGGACGGATGTCCAGTCGCTGCCGGTAAGCATAAGTGCAGCAACGATGTAATCGGGATTGTATGCCCCGAAGTCATCGCTGGCCTGAGCCTGCACGAGCACCCACTGGCGCATCCTGTCGATTTCCTCGGCGGGAGCGTTCATCTCCTTGTAGGCCTGGATTATGGTCGCGTAGGAGCGGATATCGCTTATGCTGGGGAAAGAAAGGCCCGTGCCGCTCTTGTACACGCCGTACTGGCGGATGGATTCCATGATGGCCTCGGCCTCTGCGGGATGCGATTTCTTGAGCATGATAACGTCCCACGCTTTGGAGCCGACATTGCCCTTGCGCCAGTTTGCCACGGTATAAGCATCAGTGCGGTCAATAATGGCCTTGGCGTCGGCATCGAGTTTGATGAACGGCATCATCGCGGCAATGGTGGTAAGGCCGATATTGATGCTGTCGCGCTCGGGATAATCGTATCGGAGAAACTCTTTTACAAGGTAGTTGAAGGCAGGTTGAACCATGTCGAGGAGAGCCTTGTCGTGGAGCATATCAAGGGAGTAGGCAATGCCGAGCGTCGTAAGCACGGTTTCGGTGGACCATTCGGAGGATTTCTCGGACCATGTAGCCCAAGCGAAGCCGCCGTCGGCGTTGCGCAGCTTTTCAAGAGCGGCAGTGGAGGCGTTGAGCACTGTGCTGACCTTGTCGGGGTCGAGGACCTCGGCAAGAGCAGCCATGCGCTGCGTCTGGTTTGCCGCGGTCTGCGCCCAAGGGGTCTGGTCGAGCAGCAGGCGCTTCAGATCGTCATTCTTTTCGAGCATGGAGACAAGAGCTTTCTCCGAGGGGTTGTCGGCCCACTGTCGCAGGGCATCGGCGATAGTCTTGTTGCCGCCGATAATCTTCCGCGCCGCCAGTGCGGAGAAAATCTTACCGACGAGGCGCGTAGAGACGTTGCTTTCGGTACAGTTGATACCGCGCATGGCCTTTACAGCCGTCCATACAGGGTTCTGGCAATACTGCAGCGTGAGTGTGGCATTCTCCGTGTCCTTAACGGTGAACTCGAAAGGCTTCTTCTCGTTGGGATTGAGATAGAATTCGGTGCTTTCTATCACGGTAGTTGCCGCCGAGAGCACAGGGATAAGCTGTTGTTCGCCGTCGGCAAAGCTGCCAGCCTGGCTGCGCACGCGGTAGCCGATAGAGGCGGCGTCAACGGGTGCTACGGTCTCAACCGCCACTATCGCTGAACCTTTTGCGGCTACTGTGTCGGTACTTTGGGCGGTCTGCAGGGTCTCGCCGGTAGCGATATCGAAAATCTCGATGGTCGATGCGATGACGGTCTGCTCGTCGCTGTTGTTAAATACCGTGGCGAGTATGGTGGCCTTGTCGCCCTGGCGCAGGAAGCGCGGCAGATTCGGATTCACCATGACGGGCTTGTTGGCGACGCACTGTGCCATGTACTGGGCGGCGGTACAGTCGCGGTTCCATGCGAAGGCCTTCATCTGCCATGTGCCGTTGGCGTTGGGCACCGTGAATGTCAGGTCGATGTTGCCGTTACTGTCCGCTACCATCGAGGGTTTCCAGAACGCCTGAAGGGCCTCGCCGGTGCGATATTCGAAGGTCTCGGCGGCCGGTTCCTCCGTGCTTTTTTCCTCGCTGCCGGCGCCGATTTCCGTTGCCAGATCCTCAGCGGCCTCTTCTTCGGCAACTCCTTCCAATATAAGATTGTCGGTAGCTGCCATTGAGCTGTTCATAGTCGGAGCCGCGGCGCCAAGTGTGCGCATTTTATACATGACACGGCCCGCGAAATAATTATCAATGAAGCGGAACTGAGGCCATTCGAAGTAATTTTTGGCCCTTGGGTTCAGGGATTCTGTAACCCCGCAGTTGGCGCGATAGTTGCGTAGGTAGTCGAGATAGAAGTTGTACGAGGGTTTATAGAAGTTGAAGCCGTTGGGCCAATAGCCGTTGGCAAGTTCGTCGAGTGCCTTGTTATAGAGCGTTGCTATCATAGTGGCGTCCTTCACTGCAGCGCCTTTATTGTCGAGCAGACGGAACCGCCACTGCTCGCCCGCGCCGGGCGTCAGACGGTCGCGGAAACTCTCGGCCTTGACCTCCGGTATCTTTTTTTCGGGGGTCTTTACCCGGATTCCATAGCTTGCCACGTTACCGTTATGCACGGTAACAACTGATATCTGAGCTTCCGCCGGGTCGCTGACGGGAACGGCCACGCGATGGAAACCGCGTGCCAGTTTATGCAGGGCAAGCTGCGACAGTTCCGCGCCATTCTTCACTATGGCATATACATACGCCTCGGGGGCATTGATGCCGACAAGAATTTCGGCTTTGCCGCCTTTGGCCGATGTCTCGCTTACGGGAACGAACATAAACTGGTCGGCGGGCATTTGTCCGGCGGATTCATTATAGACTGTCAGCGTCAGCGGTTCGGCAGAATCTGCCAGAGTGGTGTCGGCGGCGCACAGGCGCAGGGTATAATATCCGGCGGCAAGTTTGGAGATATTTATTTTTTTCTCCTGTCCGGCTTTTGCAGTGCCTGTAAGGAATTCCTTTACATTCTTGCCTTCTTTCTGCACCAAGGCCCATTTCAAGGCGACGGGAACTTCCTTGCCGTCGGCATTATAAGCCTCGAACTTCACGATGGCACGCTCCGAACTGTCCACAATGGTTTTCGTAGCAGTCGCATACAGCGAATACGGCTTGCCGGTGGTGAAACCGCGGCTTGTATCGGCGGCCTCTCCGTCCTGTGCCGTTACGGTTACGGCAGCGTAAAAATCGGCGTACAGTTTTCCGTTGCTATCCTTTTTGGCAAGCATCTCGGCGGGGACATCCACGGCGAAGTTGCCGGCGGCGTCGGTGCGGGCCTGGAGAGTGCCGAGCTGCTGCACGGGAGCAAACCAGCGCCAGCGCATTGCACCGCTGACTGTAATATTCACATCAGCGTTCACCACGGGCATTCCGGAGAAGGTGGTGGCGTTGCCGGAGATGCGCACGCAGCCCTTGGCGGGCACGTCGCGCTCTACGCTTGTAACTCTCGCGGTGAATGTGGGCAGGCGGAAATCGCTCACGGTAACATAGGCGCTGTGCGTAGAATCGCCGCGCTTAACGGTTATGCACCATTGGCCGGTAAGGATGCCTTTACGGGTGGCGAAAGTGCCTTCGACGCGTCCGTAAGCGTCGGTGCGCAGATTCTCGCTTGCTTCTTCCTCGCCGTTAGCATTACGCAGAGTAACAGTTACGTCGGCGCCTTCGATCGTCTTGCCGTCAACGGCGAGCACTGCTGCCCAGCGGATACTGTCGCCGGGATGGTAAAGGGCGCGGTCGGTAAATATCAATATGTTGGTGTTGCCGGGAACGCCTCCTTCATAGGGACCGCCAACTTCGAGATTCTGATCGAAATCGTAGATACGCGCCTTATAGCTCATACGCAGATACTGAGTGGGCCATTCGGAATGTTTCGCACAAGTGAATTCGAGTATGCCATCGCGGTCTGTGCTTCCGAGAGCACGTATCTTGGTCGGAGCATTGCTGCGCCATTTTTTCATTACAAGGCTTGTCTTTATGTCAGACATAGGCGCGCCGGTAGTAAAATCGGCAACCATAACGGCCTGCTTGCCCAAACCGTTTACCACTACGGGCATAAAGGGCGTTGCCTCTATCTCCATAGGCGACATCGCACGTTTTTCAGTTCTGCCTTTTTTAATGTGGGGGGTAAGGTCATATTTACCGGGTATTCCTATGGGAAACTTCACGGTAAATGTGGTATCCGGCACACCACCGAGGTTAAAGGTCTTGGTAGACGAACGCTTGTGGCGCAATACAATATCGCTGCCGCCGGCCTTGCTGCCGTCAGACTGACGATCGAGAGTGAGAGTAAGTTCCCTGACATATTTTGCCCTAACGGTAAACTCACATTCGGAATTGGGGGCGACGTACTTCGGTGCGGAAACATTGACCGAAGCGCGCGTAAGGCGGTTCAGACAGTCGGTGAGAGCGGCGTTTCCGTACCAGTCGGGGAAATTCCCGAGCGACTGTTTCAGCGCTACTATGAGCGCGTCCTCAAAGTTCGGTTCGTCCTTTCCGTCCACGGGCTCCTCATTGTACACATAATATTCACTCCCGTCCTTGGCGAGCGCATAGAGTACATATCGCGCGGCATCCTCGGAGGCATGGGCCTTGTACAATTTCAGGAGCGTCTTCCGGTCGCCGGTGGCGCGTGTCTGCCAATAGAACCAGGGCTGCGATGCTTCGGGATAGAGCGCGGCGATGGTTCCTGCAAAATGGGATGCCTCCGCAGAATTTTCCATCCAGTCCATGTTCTTGAGCGCCACGAAACCGCGCACGTCGGGAATATACCGCAGGGCGTTATTGTTCATTTCGAGGCTGCTCTTGTACAGCTCCAGCGAGGCATTGTCCTTTTCGGCATATGCTGCGGCCTCGGCATAGAGGTCGGAAATCTTTTTCTTGAACTGCTTGCCGCTCCACAGGTTCACATCGGCTGGCAGAGGCTCCAGAGGAGCGTCGACACGGTCGTATTTGAAGCGGGCAGAGTTGTAGATGTCAGTGAACATCTTAGCCTGCAGGGCTGTGAACATGGCGCGGTCGGCGTCCGTAAGGCCCGGCTTGTCCATATTCCGCTGCACCAGCGCCGGCATGGCGAAGGCGGTGTCGGGGTCGACGCGCTGAAGGGCGCATGTCAGCTC
>CABPYL010000050.1 GCA_902461565.1 uncultured Porphyromonadaceae bacterium | reverse complement strand
CCATGTTGAGCACGCGCTCCACCTCGCCGCCGAAGTCGGCGTGTCCCGGAGTGTCGATTATATTGATTTTATATCCTTTGTAGTTTATGGAAACGTTTTTGGAAAGGATTGTTATACCTCTTTCGCGCTCGAGGTCGTTATTGTCAAGAATCAGTTCTCCGGCATTCTGATTCTCACGAAAGAGATTGCCGGCAAGAAGCATTTTGTCCACCAGTGTCGTTTTGCCGTGGTCGACATGGGCAATGATGGCGATGTTGCGTATATTCTGCATACTCTATTGGATTATTTTCAAAGTGCAAAATTACGCAAAAACCGTGAAACAACGGCCATTCCGCTCAAAAAAAACGCGAACCAACAATAAATAGCGCGCATGGGTTTATATAGCACTGTTTTTAGGAACTTTAATCCGGCGGGGTGAACCCGCAGGCTCGTCGGGTGTTGTTTAACATAGAAACAAAACCCAATAAACGATTAATACTACAAGATATGGAACGGAAATTATCATTCACTGATGTTACAAAAACAGTAGAAGACGCTTACGAAAAGTATAAAAGCATAAAGGAAGGCACTGTGGATGCCCGCGTTGCGGGCGAAAGCCGCGAGAATGCCTTTGGCATAAGCGTGGTCCTTACCGACGGCCGCGTATTCACAAAAGGCGATACGGAACAGCAGGTATCGCTCGGTCCTGTGGCCAAAGTGCCCCTTTCTGTTGTCCTTCTGTCGCAGAATTCCGCCGATGCGCTGGCCAAAAAAGGCGCATGCTGCGGGGGAACTTGCAAATGCGGTTGCGCGAAATTCGAGGGTATGCCTTTCGGCAAGCACGGACTGCGCGCAGTGAGCGCTGTGGTTCCGCAGGGCGATCCCGACGGAAAGTTCAGTGTAATCAGCGACATGATTTATGCGCTTTCGAGCGCCGACCAGGGCTTCAACGATAACCTTTATAAATATCTGTCGGAAAAGGCAAAGGCCGCCAAGGTTGCCGAGCAGCTTACCGAGGCCGGCTATAAGCTCTACGACGACGCGGCACAGAGCATTGACGTTTACAGCCGTCTGCTTGCCGTGCGGCTGTCCGTTACCCAGACAGCGGCTATGGGCGCCACCATCGCCGCCGACGGCCGCAATCCCGAAAGCGGAGAGTATGCTTTCGACGGCAGCATAGCCGCTTCTGTGGTCGCCCTTATGGCTACCCGCGGCAAACACTTCATCAAACCCTGGATGGTGGAGACCGGCCTCCCTGCAAAGAAGAGCTACACGGGACTTATGCTCGCCGTTCTGCCCGGCTTCGGTGCGATAGCAGCCTACAGTCCCGAACTCGACGAGAGCGGAGTTCCCGTAAAGGCTGCCGCAGCTATCAAATATATCGCTCAGACGCTTGGTCTGAACGTGTATGCTTCGGCGCGCGTGAGCGTAGAAAAATAAGAGCCGGATTTGACAAGACCTTTTATGGTTGAATGTTATATATATTTCTGAAAAGGTGTTCCGCCGGCGCATTGCGAGCCGACGGAACGCTTGTTTAAAAACGATTCCACATGAAAAATATGTTCGACCGACCGCGGGCACGAGCGCTTGCATATCATCGTTATCCCAATCCGGGCAAAATAGAGATAGTACCCACCAAACCGTTTTACTCGCCCGAGGATTTGTCGCTGGCATATTCGCCGGGCGTGGCATATCCGTGCCTCGAAATCGCCAAAGATCCCGAAAAGGCGTATACATATACCGACCGCGGGAATACCGTGGCTGTAATATCCAACGGTACCGCTGTGCTTGGCCTGGGAAATCTGGGCGCGCTGGCGTCCAAGCCTGTTATGGAGGGCAAGGCTTTGCTTTTCAAAATTTTCGCCGGTATCAACGCAATGGATATCGAGCTTGACGAGACCGACCCCGAGCGGCTTGTGGCCATAGTAAAGGCTCTCTCTCCGGGTTTCGGAGGTATAAATCTGGAGGATATCAAGGCTCCGGAGTGTTTTGCTGTGGAAGATGGGCTGGTAGGTAAATGCGGTATTCCTGTGATGCACGACGACCAGCACGGCACAGCTACAATCGTTGCCGCCGCCACAATAAACGCCCTGCATGTCCAGGGCAAGGAAATAGGTGAAATAAGGCTGGTTGTCAACGGCGCCGGGGCAGCTGCTATCGCCTGCACGAATCTGCTTATCGACCTTGGCGTGAAGCGCGAAAACGTTGTGATGTGCGACAGCAAAGGCGTTATCCGCACCGACCGTCAGAAACTAACTCCGCAGAAGGCTGCATTCGCAACCGGCCGCAGGGATATCGACACACTTGCGGATGCACTGAAAGGCGCCGATATGTTCCTCGGACTATCTGTAGCCGATGTGCTCACCCCTGAAATGCTCGCTACGATGGCCCCTAAACCCATTGTTTTTGCACTGGCGAACCCGGATCCCGAAATCGCGCGCGACCTTGCCTTGAAAACAAGGAACGACATCGTGTTCGCCACAGGCCGCTCCGACTATCCCAACCAGATAAACAACGTTCTCGGCTTCCCCTACATTTTCCGCGGCGCCCTGGACTGCCGCGCAGGGGTGATCAATACGGAAATGAAAATTGCAGCCGCCAAGGCTATCGCAGAGCTGGCGCGCAAAGCGGTTCCCGAAGATGTGCGCGAGCTGTATCCGGATGAAAATCTTGAATTCGGTCCGGATTATATTTTGCCGAAGCCATTCGACCGCCGTCTGCTTATAGAAGTACCACCGGCAGTGGTGCGTGCCGCCACGGACAGCGGTGTGGCCCGTAAGGTGATTGAGGATACCGACCGTTATGGCCGCGCTCTGGCAAGATACGTATCTCGTTCCGATCACGCCATGCGCGCTTTCATCGCCTCCGGCAAAGCTATTTAATCGGTTCCTGATAATTTGCAGTGTAGCCGCATCAAACAATGGATTTGTTACAATTCGTAGAATTATTTTCTAAAGTTTGATGCGGTTGCACTGAATAATTTTGATTCTTAACAAAATTATAAAATAAAGTAAATGTTAAGTTTTTAGGGAGAAACACGTTGATATCAATTGATAATGTTATGTTGTCGATGAAATCGCGATATTGAAAAATATGAGATTTTCTTCTTTATACGTTAAGCTGTTGAAATAGAGCTTATAAATCAATAAAGAGATCCGTATTTGTTCGACATACAGCGGGGACAATATGGATGCTGATGAAAGCCATATTTGCCGCATATGAAACATTTTCCTTGACTTGTGTGTGAATAGCCTCCTACGTCCATGCCGACAATATTGTCAAACGGTGTGGGATCATATCCTGTCCCATGACAATTTGAACATGTATTGCTTGCTGAGGAATGCTTATAGTTTGTGTTTCGAAGAACTTCCATACACATGGAATTAATTGTTTGCAGCCATTTGTTATCGCCTTGAGCTCTTTCTAACTCCACTTTGCAAAAAATGTCAAACTCATCCTTAGTCATGCCATTGGCTTTCTTTGCCCATTCCAAAGTAGCCTGCGACGCATTAAGGCTGATATCAATCTGCCTACATGCCATGCACTGCTTCGTTTCTTTGCCGGTACCATGACAGGATGGACAGTTTGCATAGAGTGGTGGGTTATAACCTGTCCGTATTCTCCCGAGACCCCGGCACCATCCGCACATCACAGGATATCTTCCTTTGCCGCGACATGACATACAACTGTTCTTCTTGGAATTGAGTGTTGTAATTATAGTGTTAAGCTGGGAAATATGTGCCGACATATCTACGATATCATGCCTGGGAAAGTCGACATTGAACCAATATTGGCCCGTGCCGATACATTTATTCAGAGCTATATCATATAAATTTACCTGTATACACAATCTCCATTTTCCTGTGTTGGCTCCGAACTCCGAGTAAGGGATAAAACTCTCCAGATCTTTCCACTGAGAATTGTCGTAGCTTGGAGTGAGTGTCTTACTATAATCAGCATCAGAATATCTACTATAACCAGTAATATCTGGATCAAGCCATACCTCCACAGAATGTTCCACAGGATTATTTTTCATATTCTGGATGCTGATAGCTGTATGTATCATTATGCCTTTGATACCATCCTTAATTACGTTTTCTTGGATATATATGTTTTCCACGGAACCGGTAGCTACGGCAAAATTTGGTATCCTTGACCCGCTTAACAAAACTGAAAGGAGAGCAACCATTCTGAACACCCATAGCGAAACCCTGTTACTTTTTTTGCCTTTTGAATTGTAGCTCTGTCTCTCCGGACATATTTTGGCGCATTCATTGATGCTAAATATCGAGAGATTGCCCATCGTATTGTTTCGTCCTAGTAATGTTGAAATTTCAATGTATTGAACGGTACTTTGTTCTATGTATTTTAAATTCATTTTTTTGAGCCTATATTATGCTTATGCGTTTCCATAATAGCTGATTTGGCGCAAAGATAAGGATTTTTTTGGTCTTTTGGCAGATTGTGGGGCGGGGGAGTAGGTATGTCGCGATTTTTTAGTAACTTTGCACTTTAATAATAGAAATCGCATTTAAACAGCATAAACTATCATGTCTCATACAGAACGTGAAGTAAGGGTCCGTTTCGCGCCATCGCCCACAGGCCCTCTGCATATCGGCGGCGTCCGGACCGCCCTCTATAATTATCTTTTCGCCCGTCAGAACGGCGGCAAAATGATTCTTCGAATCGAAGATACGGATTCCCAGCGTTTTGTGCCCGGAGCCGAGGATTATATCAACGAGGCTCTTGCATGGCTTGGCATCGGTATCGACGAGGGCGTGCGCGAAGGAGGTCCTTACGGACCTTACAAGCAAAGCGAGCGCCGCGACATTTACCGCGAACATGTGAAGATGCTGCTCGATGCCGGAAAGGCTTACATAGCTTTCGATACTCCCGCCGAGCTTGAGGCCAAACGCGCCGAGATTCCCAACTTCCAGTACGACGCTTCCACCCGAATGCTGATGCGCAACTCGCTTACGATGCCTGCCGAGGAGGTGAAGAAACTTATCGACGAAGGCACGCAGTATGTAGTGCGTTTCCGTATCGAGCCGGGTCGCGACGTGGAGGTTGACGACCTTCTCCGCGGGAAGGTTACCATCAAGAGCGATATTCTCGATGACAAGGTGCTGTACAAAAGCGCCGACGACCTGCCCACATATCATCTTGCCAACATCGTGGACGACCACCTGATGAAGGTGTCGCATGTTATCCGCGGCGAGGAATGGCTGCCTTCGGCACCGCTGCATGTGCTGCTGTACGAAGCTTTCGGATGGGCCGATACCGCCCCGCAGTTCGTGCACCTGCCTCTGTTGCTCAAACCCGACGGAAAAGGCAAGCTGAGCAAACGCGACGGCGACCGCCTCGGCTTCCCCGTATTCCCGCTGGAGTGGCACGACCCCAAGAGCGGCGATATTTCCTCGGGATATCGTGAGAGCGGCTATCTGCCCGAGGCTGTAGTTAATTTCCTGGCGCTGTTGGGCTGGAACCCCGGCGACGATACAGAGGTAATGTCGATGGACGAACTTATCGAGAAGTTCTCGTTCAAGCACTGCTCTCGTGCGGGCGCCAAATTCGCTTTTGAAAAAGGCAAGTGGTTCAACCACACCTATCTGCAGAACCTCGACGATGCCCGTCTTGCAGAACTGTTCAAACCAGTTCTGCGGGAGCACGGCGTCAACCCCGATGATTTCTCGGATGAATACATCGCCAAGGCTGTGGGCCTTGTCAAGAGCCGCATAAATTTTGTAAAGGACTTGTGGGAACATGCTCACTTCTTCTTTGCAGATCCCGCCGAGTACGACCCCAAGGCCGTGAAGAAGCGCTGGAGCGAGGAAATGCCTGCAACTATGGATGCCCTTGCCAAACTGCTCGAGAGTCAGCCCGATTTCTCTTCGGCAGTGCTTGAGCCTGCTGTTATGCAGTGGATTTCCGATAACGGGCTGCATCTCGGCAATGTGATGAACGCTTTCCGCCTGTGTGTAGTTGGCGAATGCAAGGGTCCGCACATGTTCGATATTACCGACCTTATCGGTCGCGAAAAAACAGTTGCGCGTCTGAAAGCCGGCATTGAAAACATAAAGCCGGCTGAATGAATCCGCTGTACAACGCCGGCATAGTATTGTACCGCTGCGCCGCACGTGTGGCCGCACTTAAATCGACAAAGGTGCGGCACATGCTCAGCGGTCAGAACGAAACGCTGAAGCGACTGGAGACTTTCCGCCGCGAGCTTGCGCCGGATGGCTTTGACCTGTGGATTCACGCCGCGTCTCTCGGCGAATTCGAGCAGGGACGCCCCGTTATCGAGGCGTTGCTTGAAAAACGTCCGGACGCAAAGGTGCTCCTGACGTTCTTCTCGCCGTCGGGCTACGAAGTTCGCTGCGGCTACGACCCGCGTGTGGCAGTGGTTTATCTTCCTTTCGATACGCCGTCGCTGGTATCGGCGTTCCTCGACGCAGCAAATCCCCGTACGGCTATCTTTGTGAAATATGAATTCTGGGGCAACTACCTCACGCAGCTGCATCGTCGCAACATACCGGTGTATCTTATATCCTCCATATTCCGCCCGGGTCAGATTTTCTTCCGTCCCTGGGGCGGCACGTTCCGCGATATTTTGCGTAACTTCACGCATATATTCGTGCAGGAGGAAGGCTCCCGCAAACTGTTGGAGGGAATAGGAATTACTGATGTTACAGTTGCCGGCGACACACGTTTCGACCGTGTGTCCACAATCCGACGCAACGGCCACAGGATTCCGCCGGTGGAGATTTTCTGCGATTCAAGACCCGGTTCACCCGTCCTTGTTGTAGGCAGCAGCTGGGAAAAAGACGAAGACGTGTACGTGGACGAATTGCGCCGCCGTCCTGACATCCGCGCTATTATAGCGCCGCACGAATTCGACAAGAACCGTCTTGCGGCCATGCGCCGCCGCCTTGGTTCCGACGAAACGATGCTTCTGTCCGATTTTATGCGCGTCAATGCCAAATCTCCCGAGGATGCCGCCAAGGTAGCCGCGAAGCTAAGGTATCTGATTGTGGACAGTTTCGGAATGCTGAGCAGTCTCTACCGCTATGCCGACGCCGCGTATGTCGGAGGCGGGTTCGGTGTGGGAATACACAACATAAACGAGGCAGCGGTGTACGGTATTCCCGTTGCCTTCGGTCCTAACAACGGCAAGTTTGTAGAAGCCCGGGAGTTGTGCGCCTGCGGAGGCGGCGTGTGCATAACATCTTGCGTCGATATGGCCGTGTTTCTGGACAAGATACTTAACGACAAAAAATTTATCGCCGGGGCCGGTAAGGCCGCCGGAAACTATATAGCTTCCAAAGTGGGCGCAACGTCCATTGTGATGCGAAGCATTTTCAACATCGAAACCAACTGAGCATACCATGATAAAAGTAGGAATATACGGCTCCGCCGCCCTCGACGACCATATTAGAAAACAGCTGCTGCGTCTGCTGCTGCGCCATCCCGATGTGGATTTGCGTTCTGTGGCTTCGCCGGCGGGTAATACGGTGCCCATCGCCGAGCTTCATCCGGTATATGCCGGAGAAACGGAACTAACTCTTGAAAGAGTTCTTAATCTTGACCATCTTGATGTGCTCTTTGTTATAGATGAAGAAAATATAACTCCGGAAATAGTAGATAAATTCAAGAACGACAGTGATTTCCGCCTTATCGTATTAGGCAACGCCCCGCATCTTCTCGCGGGCGGCAACGACGATTTTGTATACGGTTTGCCGGAGTACAACCGAAAGCCCCTTGTGCGCGGTGCCCGTGCCGCAGTGTCGCCACGTCCCGAGGCGATGATTACAGAGCTGGCGCTGCTGCCCCTTGCAAAGAACGGTCTGCTGACAGGTCCCGTACGGCTCAGGATTTCCGGGGATAAAGATGTCTCGGCCGCTATCGAGGAAGCATCGCGTTTCCTTACCTCCGTACAGCCGGGCTTTGTCGGACCGTTCAGCGTAGACAACACCGCCGCAGCGCCTTACGAACGCCTCGACGCCGAAATCTCTATGGAGACTCCTATTGCAATCGAGGAGATTGAACGCCTGTTCCGCGACGCTTACGAGGACCACAACTTCGTTTATGTGATACCCGGCAAAGGCGGGGTGGACGAAGACCTGCGCGGCAGCAACAAATGCCTGCTCCAGCTAAGCAAAGAAGGCGATATCCTTACGGTGAATGCTTCTATGGATCAGCTGACAAAAGGATGTACAGGAAACGCTGTTCATATCATGGATCTGCTGTTCGGGCTACACGAGCGCACCGGGCTATCTATATAATCTGTAAAAACAAAAGAATATGGCTCTGAAAATCGGTGATACGGTACGCTATCTCAACGCTGTAGGCGGGGGGACTGTAGTGAAAATTCAAGGCGACATTGCCTATGTTGACGAAGACGGCTTTGAAACTCCTGTTCTCGCCCGCGAATGTGTTGTTGTGGCATCTCCATCGGCAACTCCGAAGGCGGCTTCCAAGACTGGTGCTTCAGCCTATGCCACGCCCACACCACCGCCGTCGAAAAACACCACGCCGGAGCCTACGAAACTGCCGGTCATAGAAACCGCCACGGGTAACAGGATAAATCTTGTAATCGGATTCGAGGCAACGAACCTTAAGGCACTCTCGCAATCGGCCTATGAGGCTTACTTCGTGAACGATTCAAACTATTATATCTTCCTGACGGTAGCTGCCAAAGCGACTGCCGACACGGAGTGGAAACTGTGGTACGACGGTATTATCGAGCCTAATATCCAGGAGTTCCTGTTCGATATTGAAGCAGCCGACCTTACCGCATTCGACCGTATGGCGGTGCAGTATGTCGCTTTCAAGCGCGACAGGCTTTTTGCCGCCAAGCATCCGGGAAGCATAGAGTTTAAGGTAGACACCACCAAGTTTGCAAAGCTGCATTGTTTTCGCCCCAACGATTATTTCGACAATCCAGTGTTAGCCTTCGATATCGTTACCGACGACCGTCAGCCGGAGCCTTTTGTGCTTACTCCGGAAAAATTGGCGGAGGGCATGAAACAGAAGGCTGCCGATGTTCGGGCTGTCGAGGTTCCGAAATCATTGGCGAAACCGAAGGAACTGATTATTGGCCCCATAGAGGTGGACCTGCATGCTTCGGCATTGTTTGATACACTTGCCGGTATGGAAGCTTCCGACATACTCAACGCGCAGATCGACCGCTTCGAGCAGGTTATGCGCGAACATGTAAAACGGCCCGGCACACGTCTGATTTTTATTCATGGCAAGGGCGATGGCGTGCTTAAACAGGCCATCCTGAAAGAACTTACACATCGTTTCAGTGGCCATGACGTGCAGGATGCGTCCTTCGAGAAATACGGCTACGGTGCCACGCAGGTAACAATCAGGTATGTTGCGCCGGAAAGGAAAAACCGTCGCGGCAAAGGAAAATGATAGTCTTTTTCTCCGGTACCGGCAACACCGCCCGAGTGGCGCGTGCCTTGGCTTCGCATCTGGAAGAAAGCGAAGTGCTTGAACTTGCGGGCGATGTACTTGTGGAGCCCTCCAAGTGTATTGTCGACACTGTCGGCGCACGTGTTATATGGATGTTCCCGACCTATTCGTGGGGCGTGCCTCCGGTTGTGGCGAGAGTTATCCGCGAGTGTGTGCTTGGACCTGGCGCCCGTGCCGCAAAACATTATATGGTAACCACCTGTGGCGACGATATGGCGTATACCGACCGCCAGTGGCGTCGCCTCGTTGAGACGCGAGGCTGCGATGCCCGTTCGGCATTCGCTGTGATTATGCCGAACACGTACACATTGATGAAAGGTTTCGATGTCGACACACCGGAAGTATCTGCCCGTAAGCTTGCCGAGGCTGCCGGCCATGTACGCGAGATAGCGGCTGCCATAAAGAACGATGGTCCGTCAGAACTTGTCCGCGGTTCGTTTCCGTGGGTAAAATCGGCTGTGATATATCCGTGGTTTGTTCGTTTTGCAATGTCGCCCAAGCCGTTCCATGCTACGGGCGGCTGTATATCGTGTGGCCTGTGCGCACGCGACTGCCCGATGCAGAATATACGTATGGAGGGCGATACACCCGTCTGGGGCAATAATTGCGCTTTATGCCTGCGGTGCTATCATTATTGCCCGCGTCATGCCGTTGCCTACGGCGACAAGACCATAGGCAAAGGTCAGTGGCAGTGCCCGAAAAAGTGATTGCTTATTTTTTCTTTTCTTTGACGGCGGGATAGGAAACTTTCTTGTGCGTCAGCGCCCATATCACCAGGAAGATGCCCGCGGCAGCGAAGGGAATGCTGAGAATCTGGCCCATGTTGAGAGCCATGTTGTCCTCGAAAGCCACCTGATTGTTCTTGATGAATTCGATGAAGAAGCGGGTGGCGAAGGTGCCGATTAGGAACGTGCCGAACAGCAGACCGGGCCGGTCGCCGCAGTTGCGCTTCCAGTACATCCACATCATCAGCCCGAAAAGCGCCAGGTATGTGAGCGACTCATATATCTGTGTGGGATGGCACGGCATGCCGGGATAGAGAGCCTGCCACTCGGCTGAACGCACAAACATGAAGCCCCAGGGCAAGTCGGTGGGATGGCCGAAAATCTCGCTGTTCATAAGGTTGCCGATTCGTATCAGCGAGCCTACAAGGGCTATGGCCACAGTGAGACGGTCGAATGTCCACAGCGGATTGCGTTTTGTGGTGAAAATGCTGAACAGAATCACCGCTATGATAATGGCAATGGCGCCACCGTGGCTGGCGAGTCCGCCTTCCCAAACAGCAAGAATCTTCCAGGGATGTGTGCTGTAATAATCCCACTGGTAGAATAACACATGGCCAAGGCGCGCGCCAACGATGGTGGCTATGGCAACGTATATCAGGAGTGTGCTCACCCAGCTTTCGGGTGCGCCGTCGCGCTTGAACATCTTGGCGACGATATTGAAGCCCAGCCAGAAGCCGATTGCGAACATCAGACCGTACCAGCGAACGGTTACAAAGCTGTGTATTATATCGGGATTTACATCCCAGGTAATGAACTGTGGTAGCATGATAGCTTATTTTGTTTTCTTTTTGAAATAATCTCTGGTAATGCGTCGCACGTGCGGGCTCAGCAGCAACAGCGCCGTCATGGTGGGTATAGCCATAAGGGCGTAGAACAGGTCGCATGCACCGACGGCCGCCTCCAGTGGAACGACAGCGAACACAATAAGCGACGCCAGGAAGAACCACACGTACCATCTGCCACGGCGCGTGCCGAAAAGATAGTTGGCACAAGTGGTGCCGTAGAACGAGTAGCTGAACATCGACGACATTGCGAAGCATATAACCACGCACATCAGCAGTATATCGCCAGCGGGAATGCCGTTGCGGAACGCCTCCATAGCCACTTCCAGGCCTTTTACACCCTCCACGTCGATGTTGCCGCAAAGCAGGATGGCTACGGCCGTGAGGGTGCATACAAGGCCGGAATCGATACTGGGGCCGAGCATTGCTATAAGGCCCTCGCGTACGGGGTTGTTGTTGCGCGATGCGCCGTGCATGATGCTGGCAGTGCCTATGCCGGCGTCGTTGACAAGTGCCGCGCGGCGTGCGCCGATAATTGCTATGCCTGCAAAGGCGCCGAACCCGGCACGCAGGTTAAATGCCTCTGTAAAGATGCGGTGAAATACTTCGGGTACGCCCTGTATGTTGGTGATTATGATAAAGAGCACCATAAAGAAATAAAGGCCTACCATAAAAGGTACCATCACCGTTGCCACGCGGGCTATACGTTTGATACCGCCGAGGATAACCGTACCAACAACCAAAGCTATCGCTATGCCGAAAAGCAAGCGGTATACGCGCACGTTCTCGAGCCCCATGAAGCCGCCGAGGGTCGATATGAAGGCGCTGGAATTGATGGCGTCGGCCGGAACGAAGGTTGTCATGAACGCCTCGGTGAGCTGGTTGGCGTTCATAATGCACAAGGTGCCGAACATACCCGCGATGGCGAAGAATTTTGCCAGCGGCGACCATTTTTTCCCGAGGCCCTGTTCGATGATGTGCATCGGGCCGCCCTGCGGTCCACCGCGGTCGTCTTTGCCTTTGTACATTATGGCGAGCACGCCTTCGTGGTATTTTGTACTCATGCCCACAAGTGCGCTCACCCACATCCAGAAAATGGCGCCTGGACCGCCCACGACAAGCGCAATGGCAACGCCGGCAATATTTCCCAGTCCCACAGTGGCGGCGATTACCGAGGCCAGGGCCTGTACCGACGAAATCTGTCCGTTCTGGGCCCCGTCGTTGTTTTTGGTGCGCAGTTCTTTCAATGCCGCCGGCAGATAGCGGATAGATACGGCACCTGAACGGATGAACAGGTAAAGGCCGCCGCCGATAAGCAGAAAGAACAACGGATAGCCGCATAGAATTTCCGCGGCCTGTATGATAAATTGTCCTATTTTCTCAAGCATGATGCAAATTTACGACAAAAGCGCGAGATAATAAAACAATTCTTATTAGCGCTGGTTCTCCTCCGATATTATAAGCAGGTGATCGCCTGGACGGAGGATGCGTTTGCCGTTTGGCACGATGAAACGGCCGTCGCGGCGTATCATCATAACCAGGCCCCCGTCGGGGAGGGAGATGTCGCGCAGGGTGTTGCCTTTTTCAAGGTCGTTTTCCGTAAGGACGAGGGTCTGAAGCGAGGTGGGATGGTCGTCGGCCAGCTCTACGCCGAAGTCATCGTCAATTTCTGCATTTCTGTCTACAAGCCCGAGCCATTTGGCCGATTTTATGACAGTGGTGCCCTGTACGACGAGCGACAGCAGTGTTACAAAGAACACGATATTGAAAATCTGCGAAGCGCCCGGAACATCGGCAACCACAGGATATGTTGCGAATATGATAGGCACGGCGCCGCGCAGACCTACCCAAGAGACAAATGTTTTGGTGCGGAGATTAATTTTCCGGAATGGCAGCAGGCACAGGAAAACACTCAGCGGTCGCCCTATAAGCATCATGAAAATGCCTATCATGAAAGAAACAGCCGCTACCGACAGCATTTCGTGCGGGTTAACCAACAGGCCGAGCATAAGGAACACCACAATCTGCGCCAGCCATGTGAGGCCGTCCATAAACTTGGTTATGCTTTTTTTGTACGGCAGCCTTGAATTGCCGAGTACGATGCCGCATATGTAAACCGCCAGATAGCCGTTACCTTCCAGTGCCGTTGTTGCCGTGTAGCACAGAAATACGGAACCTATAATCAGAATAGATAGCATCGCCGTTGCCTGGCCGCTGTCTTCCGAGGCAGTTCCGCCGCCAAGGCGTCTGTATACGCCGGCTATCCACTTGGTGAAAAATCCTAATGCAAGGCCACCGCAGGCGCCTACGCCAAACTGCATTATCAGCTGTGTTATCAGCGTGGCAGCCGAGAGGGTCCCGTCCAGGGTTATGGTTTCTATCAGTATTATGGTGAGCATATAGGCCATAGGGTCGTTGGAACCGCTTTCAAGTTCGAGCATGGGGCGTAGATTGTGTTTTAGCCCCACGCGCTGCGATCCGAGGATGCCGAAAACGGAAGCCGAGTCGGTAGACGACATTGTTGAAGCAAGGAGCAACGACGGAATGAGCGCGAAGTGGATGTTTGTCCACGGCATTCCTGACAGCCAGAAGATGAAAAATCCCGTAAGCAGCGCTGTGAGCAGTACGCCGGCCGTGGACAGAACAAGGCCCGGCGCTATCACCGGACGGATAGATGACAGACTCGTAGACATGCCGCCCGAAAAAAGGATGATACACAGGGCTATCATGCCTATAAACTGTGCGTCTTCCATGTTGCTGAACTGAATGCCGAGGCCGTCGGTGCCGAAGCCCATGCCAACCAAAAGGAAGATGAGTAATAGCGGCAGACCGGTCCGATAGCCGGTTTTGCCGATTAAAACACCGGCTATCAGGAGGATGGAGCCAAATAAAAGAATGCTTTCGCCTGTGAGTAACTGCATAGGTGATGTAGAGTTTCTGCAAAAGTACGATAAAAATGCGATATTTTATAACTCCATAACCAAAAGAACCGTACTGTGGTTTATTGCTGACGGATTTTATTTTATAATATGGTGGAATTGTACTAATTTTGCGGTGCGGTCCGGGTTTTCCGCCGCGTTTAAGCACATACAGATATGAACACGAAAGAACAACTTATAGACAAACTTATCGATTTGTCATTCGCCGAAGATATCGGCGACGGCGACCATACTACTCTCAGCACAATCGGCCCAGACGCAATGGGACGTCAGCATCTTGTGGTGAAAGAGGAGGGTATACTTGCCGGCGTTGATATTGCCCGCCGAGTGTTCGAGAAATTTGATCCGTCGCTCAAAATGACTGTTTTTATCGGCGACGGCGCGCACGTCAAACCAGGCGACATCGCCTTTGTAGTAGAGGGTCCTGTACGCTCGCTGCTGCAGACCGAGCGTCTGATGCTGAACATTATGCAGCGAATGAGCGGCATCGCAACTATGACAGAAAAATATCAGAGCCGCCTGGACGGTCTCAACTGCAAGGTGCTGGACACCCGCAAGACTACTCCCGGTATGCGTATACTTGAAAAAGAAGCTGTGCGTATCGGCGGCGGTTCCAACCATCGTATCGGTCTGTTCGACATGATTCTTATCAAGGACAACCATGTGGATTTTGCCGGAGGCATACCCAATGCAATCGCTTCGGCCAAAGCCTACTGCAAGGAAAAAGGCAAGGACCTTAAAATTGAGGTTGAAGTGCGTAACACCGACGAAATCAAACAGGCGCTCGAGAGCGGGGTAGACCGTATAATGCTCGACAACTTCACGCCCGAGCGTACTGCCGAGGCAGTGAAACTAATCCGCTCTGTGAATCCGACTGTAGAAATTGAATCCAGCGGCGGCATTACCCTCGACACCCTCCGCCAGTATGGCGAGGCCGGCGTGGACTTTATCTCCGTAGGCGCTCTCACTCACTCCGTCAAAGGTCTCGACCTCAGCTTCAAAGCCTGCTGAAAAAATCAGAAATATATCACCCCGATACTATAAGAGAAGCGCGATGTTTCTGCAACCGTCTGCAATGCGGGATTTGGAAATATCGCGCTTAGCATTCAGAAAGCGTTCTTTTCGCCGGCGACAGCGTTTATCACCGTGCGGATAACAAT
>CABPYL010000049.1 GCA_902461565.1 uncultured Porphyromonadaceae bacterium | reverse complement strand
GATGCGCGGAGTCCGAGACCGCGATTTCTTCATATTCCGACTTGTCAAACTATACGCCTAAATTTTTAACATTCCATTCGCCCGGATTTAACAAATGCACCGTAATTTCGGCTTGGGCCGTATATTCTTTTTAAAAAACAAAGTATATAAATAAGAAAAGTTCATTATGATTCTGATTATTAATTTCCGGTTTATATTTTGCCTAAGCATAAAGCGTGTCGGGGATCCAGAGATTATTATAATGGATGCAAAATGCAGCGTTCCGTGATATTGGATGGTACAGGATTATTTTTGGCGTACGGAAATTTTTGACTACTTTTGTAAGCGGGATATTTCCCTCTTTTCGACATGGAACATTACATTGTATCGGCTCGAAAATACAGGCCGGCGACATTCGACACTGTCGTTGGACAGCAGGCTCTTACGGCAACGCTCAAGAACGCCATCGCCACTGGCCGTCTGGCACACGCCTATCTGTTCTGCGGCTCACGCGGCGTGGGCAAGACGTCGTGTGCCCGTATTTTCGCCAAAACCATCAACTGCACCAACCGCACGCCCGATGGCGAAGCGTGCAACGAGTGCGATTCCTGCCGGCAATTCAGTGAAAACCGCTCGCTGAACATTATCGAGCTCGACGCAGCCTCCAACAACGGTGTGGAGGACATCAAGAGCCTCATGGAACAGGTTCAGGTACCTCCGACGCACGGCAAATACCGTGTGTTCATCGTCGACGAGGTGCACATGCTCTCGGCGGCGGCCTTCAACGCTTTCCTAAAAACCCTGGAGGAGCCGCCGGCACACGCCATTTTCATCCTTGCCACAACAGAGAAGCATAAAATAATTCCAACTATTCTCTCGCGCTGCCAGATCTACGATTTCAACCGCATCACTATCAACGATATGGTGGCGCACATGCAGAAAGTGGCCGCGCAGGAAGGCTACACCGCCGAACCGGCGGCGCTGAACGTGATAGCGCGCAAGGCCGACGGCGCCATGCGCGACGCCCTCTCGATTTTCGACCAGGTGGCTGCATGCACACGCGGTAACATCACCTATCAGGCAACCATCGAAAATCTGAATGTGCTCGACCACAGCTATTACTCGCGCCTCATAGACGCCTTTGTGGCCCAGGATGTGGCCGCGGCACTGATGATATACAAGGAAATCCGCGACAAGGGCTTCGACTCACAGTTCTTTATAAACGGTCTCGGACAATACCTGCGCGACCTTGCCATGAGCGCGAGCCCATCTACACTCCAGCTTGTGGAAGCGACCGATACCGTGCGTCAGGAAATGGCTGCACGCGCCGCAACGCTTCATCCCACGTTCTTCTACCGTGCGATGGACTTGTGCAACCAGGCCGATTTCAATTTCCGCCAGGCAACAAACAAACAGTTTCTTATCGAGCTTACGCTCATCAAACTGTGCCAACTATTAAGCCCCTCGTCAGATGAAAGCGGAGTGGACGGGGGGCATCTGAAGCCGCTTGAAAGCGGCAACGCCACAACTTACAAGGCCCCGGCGGCACAGCCGGCGACACAGCCTGTGGCACATGCTCCGCAACCGGCGCCGGCACTACGAAAACCGGCAGCCGCTCCGATAACGGCGACAACCGCCTCTGCGCCGGCAGCCGCCGAACCCGAACAAAAGTACTATAATCCAGGCTCGCTATCATTGGGAAGCCTGCGCATGAAACCTGCCGCCCGGCAGCAAGCCGCGCCGACAGTGCCCGACGAGCCAAAGAAGCGCGAGAAGCCATACACCGAGGCCGATATTCAGCGTGTGTGGAGTACCACTGTGGCGTTGTCGCAGCTCGGCCCCATGCTCACCAGCCTGCTTAACGTGGCCATCCCTGTAATGGAGGGCGACGGAGTGCTGACGGTGCGCGTGTCCTCGCAGATGGAGGCCGATGTGCTTGCCAAGGCTCTGCCAACGCTGCAGCGACATCTGTGCGACGCCCTCGAAAACGACGGCATATCCATAAGCGCTCGCGTATGCGAAATGGAACTGCCAAAGAACCTGTGGACCGACGACCGCGTGCTCCAGGAAATTCTCGACGAGCATCCGGGCGTCAAGCACCTCATTGAAAAATTCAAGCTGCGCAGAACATAAGACCCCTATCATGACATTACTCCGAAAACTTGCAATGTGCGCCGCAGTAGCCTTTGCCGGCGCCTCCTGGGCCGAAGCGCCCGCGAACTACTACCGCGACTGCGAGAACAAGAGCGGAAAGACTCTTCTGGAATCGCTCCACAACGCCATCCGCAACCCTGAGGTGGTAGGTTATAAAGGGCTGTGGACGTTGTATATGACCTCCGATGTGGATGAAAACGGAAAAATATGGGACATGTACTCCACAAAAAGATGGACGCCTGGCGCCGAACAGTGCGGCAACTATACCTCGGTGGGCGACTGCTACAACCGTGAGCATTCCATGCCAAAGAGCTGGTTCAACGACGCCCTGCCCATGTATGCCGACGCATTCCATATCTATCCTACCGACGGCAAGGTTAACGGTCAGCGCTCCAATTACCCCTACGGCGAATGCGAAGGCGGCACAACTCTTGGAACCAACGCAGGTGTGCAGGCACTCGGACGACTCGGCAAAAGCACCTTCCCGGGCTATGCGGGCACTGTGTTCGAGCCTGTGGACGATTACAAGGGCGATTTTGCCCGTTCATATTTCTATATGGCCGCATGCTACTACGACCGCATAAGCTCATGGGATTCGGAGATGCTCGGTGGCACCAACTTTCCCGCGTTCACCGGCTGGGCGCTCGACCTGCTGCTGAAATGGCACGCCCAGGACCCAGTGAGCGACAAGGAACGCAACCGTAACGATGTTGTGTACGCCAATCAGGGAAACCGCAACCCGTTCATCGACTATCCATCGCTTGTAGATCATATATGGGGCACAAGCGACAGCGAGCCGTGGCACTCCGGCGACACTCCCGCCCCAGAAATCAACCGTCCGTCGGCTGCCGAGGCCATCGACCTGGGCTATGCCGCCGCAGGTGCACCCGTAACGATAGATATTGCCCTGCTTACAAGCAATGCCGTGGAAACGGTGAACATCTCGGCCACGGCACCTTTTGCAGTAGCTCCCGCATCTGTACCGGCAGAAACAGCCAACGCAGGCACCATACTGAAACTGAGTTTCGCCCCCGCCGCTCCCGGATCTTATACCGGCGAGCTGACAGTGAGCACCGGCAGAACAACCGGTGTATACACCCTTAAAGGCACCGCCGTAGACGGTATCCCCTTCCGCCCCGCAACCAACATCACAGCCGAATCTTTTGTACTGAACTGGCTCTACGTAGGCATGGACCTCGACGGCAAGTACAACATAAGCATACGCGACGCCCAGGGCACACTTCCCGGCTATCCCGCAAGTGTCGACGCCAAGGCCGGAAGCTACACTGTAAACGGTCTTGAACCGGCCACCGAGTACACGTGCACTATCGAAGGCGACGGTATCGCAGGTACAACAACAATTACCACTGCAAGCACACTGCCCTTCATCGATTTTCTGTTTGACGGCGACCTGTTCTTCCGTGCCCAGTCTGGCATACCGTCGGCACCGGCCGAGATTATCCTTGCCACCGAAAACATCGATTCAGACATTACCCTATCGGTTAACGCACCGTTCGAGCTCTCGGCCGACAGCGAGGAATGGGTTACTACACTAACCATGTCGCCGGACGAGAACCGGTTCTTCCTGCGCCTCTATGCCTCCGAGGCCGGTGAATACGAGACCTCGCTTTCAGCCACCGACGGCAGCTGTGTATTCGCCGCCACAGTACGCGGCAAAGTAACTGAAGGCGTGTTCTTAGAAGATTTCGAAGCCGTACCGGACAACGACAACGGCTATGTGGACATATACAACGGCACTGCCTGCCAGTGGCTTGTGCAACAGGGAGGCTTCTGGAAAAGCGACCCCGTATGCGAGGGCGAACGCTCGCTGCGTTTCAGCAAGAAATCCGAAGGTTTCGTGGCCATGAACAGCGACCGCGCCGAAGGTATCGGAACCGTAAGCTTCATGGCGGCAAAATGGAACAACAGCAGCGATGCCGAAGCCATTGTTCTTGTAGAGACAAGTACCGACGGCGGCACCACGTGGCACGAGGCTGGCCGTGTAACGGTAAGCGAACCGCAGTTCAGCCGTTTCAGCGTAGCCGCCAATGTGGAAGGCAACGCGCGCATGCGTCTGCGCCAGATTTCGGGTGCACGCTGGTTAGTTGATAACATTGGCATTACCGACGCTGCCACCGGCGTTGCAAGTCCCGGTGCCGACCGCCATCAGTGGAATGCCTTCTGCACAGGCGGCAGCCTTATTGTAGACACCCGCGCCGATATGGATGCCGCAATATACTGTACCGACGGCCGCACAATATTCGCAGGTACCCTGACTGAAGGACGGCATACATTCGACGCATGCCCGGGCCAGATTTACATAGTGGCTGCCGGCGGTTTCTCGCGCACTGTTCTGATACGCTGACATGCTGTTTTGACGATTGGAGAATTCTCCTTAACTTTGCACGGATAACAGGCATATGCCAATGAGTTCAGGAAAGAAAAAACATAATTTGCTGTCCACCATACTCAAATATGTGGTGCCGCTGGTTATAAGCATTGGTCTGTGCTGGCTTCTTTTCACCGGCATAGATTTCGACGAAATGCTTGCCATAATCCGCGAGCAGTGCGACTTCCGCTGGATTGCCTTTGGCTTTGTGTTCGCCATAGGGGCGCAGGTGTGCCGAGCCTACCGCTGGCAGATACAACTCAGGGCGCTCGGGATAACACCTCCGGCCTACGTATTGCTGTACAGTATCTTCGGAACATACGCCGTAAATCTTGTTTTTCCGCGATTAGGCGAGGTGTGGCGTACCGGCTATGTGGCGCAGCGGCAGAAGGCTCCGTTCACCACAGTGTTCGGTTCTATGGTGGCCGACCGCTTGTCCGATACAATTGCAGTGGCGCTGATAACGCTTTTCGCCTTTGCGGTGGCATCCTCCGCAATCATAAGTTACCTGCACGAGAATGGAGAAACCCTATCCGCCATCGCCGGCCTGCTTGAATCGCCGTGGCTGTGGAGCGCCGTCGTCCTGTGCGTTGCCGCCGTATGGATTCTGATGAAGCTCCACACCTCCAACAAGGCCATAAACAGGATTCAGGCCGCCATAAAAGAACTTTGGCAGGGATTCGCCGTTATAGTAAAAATGCCTGGCAAAGGCAAATGGCTACTGCTCACCCTCGGAATATGGGCGTGCTACTTCCTTCAGATGTTCGTATCGTTCTATGCCTTCCCCTTCACTGCCGCACTTCTGGCAGACTACGGGGTGGCCGCCGCACTGGTAACCTTTGTCCTCGGCAGCCTGGCAATGGGCGTGCCCTCCAACGGCGGCATAGGCCCCTGGCAGTGGGCCGTAATCTTTGCCCTCGGCATCTATGGTCTGCCAAAAGCCGAGGCAGGCGCTTTTGCAAACTTGTCGCTGGGCACCACCACGCTGCTAACCATAGTGCTGGGCATATTCACATTCGCAGCCATCGCGTTAGACAAACGCCGCATCACACGACATACAGAAAACACAAAATAACAGATAAACAGAATTGAAAATGGCAAAAGTCATTATCATCGGTATCGGAGGCGTAGGCACAGTAGTTGCCTGTAAATGCGCCCAGCATCCCGAAGTTTTCAGCGAGATAGTCCTCGCTTCCCGCACACTCTCCAAGTGCGAGGCCCTGGCAAAGAAAATAGGCAAACCCAACGTTTCGGCCGACCGCGTCGACGCTGACAGCGTTGAGGAAGTTGTGGCATTGTTCAACCGCCACAAACCCGACATGGTTATCAACGTGGCCCTTCCGTATCAGGACCTCAACATCATGGAGGCCTGCCTGCAGTGCGGAGTAAATTATCTGGACACCGCCAACTACGAGCCCAAGGACGTGGCGCACTTCGAATACTCCTGGCAGTGGGCCTACCGCGAGCGTTTCGAACAAGCCGGTCTCACCGCCATACTGGGCTGCGGCTTCGATCCGGGCGTGAGCGGAGTCTTCACCGCCTATGCCGCCAAACACTGGTTCTCCGAAATGGAAACCCTCGATATTGTCGACTGCAATGCCGGCGACCACGGCAAGGCCTTCGCCACCAATTTCAACCCCGAAATCAATATACGCGAAATAACACAGAACGGTCGCTACTGGCAGGACGGCGAATGGGTGGTTACCAAACCGCTTGAATACCACAAGACACTGAACTACCCCAACATCGGTCCGCGTGAATCTTACCTGCTCTACCACGAGGAGCTTGAGTCGCTCGTGCAGAACTATCCCACAATCAAACGCGCCCGCTTCTGGATGACCTTCGGACAGGAATATCTGACCCATCTGCGCGTTATCCAGGACATAGGCATGGCACGTATCGACGAGGTGGAATACAACGGCACAAAAATCGTGCCTCTGCAGTTCCTCAAGGCTGTACTTCCCAATCCGCAGGAACTTGGCGAGAACTACAAGGGCGAGACATCCATCGGCTGCCGCATCTCAGGCAAAGGCAAAGACGGCAAGCCCCTTACATATTATATCTACAACAATTGCTCGCACCATGAGGCATATCTGGAAACCGGCATGCAGGCCGTGAGCTACACCACCGGCGTACCCGCAATGTGCGGTGCCATGATGTTCCTTACTGGAAAATGGAACCTCAAGGGTGTGCGCAATGTTGAGGAATTCGATCCCGATCCATTCCTGGCAGCTATCGCAGAAAACGGTCTGCCCTGGCACGAAGTAGTGGGCGGCGATCTCGAACTCTGATATACCAGTTCACTGCTATCCGGCCATGCTCAGCGCAACGATTATCACCCATAACGAGGAACGCAACATCGAGCGCTGCCTCAATTCCCTTATGGGAGTCGTCGACGAGATTATCGTCGTCGACTCCTATTCCACCGACAGCACACCGGAAATATGCCGGCGCTACGGAGCCAAAGTTACCCAGCGCGTATTCTCGGGCTATGGCCCGCAGAGACAATACGCCGCCAGTCTTGCCGGTGGCCGCTACGTGTTATCTATCGACGCCGATGAAGTGCTGACCGAGGAGCTGCGCGACAGCTTGAAAAAGCTGCGCGGCGAAGGCTTCGGGCACCGCATGTACTGTTTCCGTGTGGTGAACTACGTAAAAGGACAGGCCGTGCTCCGCAGTGGCCTGGAACCCATAATGCAGACGCGCCTGTTCGATAAGCGCTACGCATCGTGGGATATGCTCGATGTGGGTGAGCGCCTGTCGTATCCTGCCGGCGTCCGTCCCGAACCGTTGAAAGGCGAAATGCATCACTTTCGCTGCAACACAGGAAAGGAGCTGGAATTCAAGGAAATCCGCAACGCCCGTATGCGCGGGCGCATGATGGCTGCCGCAGGAATCAACGCCAGTGCGCCTCTGTGTTGGCTGCGGGCGGCATGCTCGTTCCTCAACTGTGCCGTGCGCCAGGGAGCCATGTTCGACGGCGAAGCCGGTCGCACCGTGGCAAAAGTACGCTTCAAATCCACCCTGGCTGCCTATCTTACTGCGCGCAGCATAGCCCGAGAAAGTCACGAAAAACGCAACTGAAACTTTAATCTTCATCGTCCATGAGCATCAAACTATTCTGCAAGAACACAAACAGCTATATCGAAATTGAGGGTGGAACCACACTCGCCGAAATAGCCGAATCTCTTGGGGGCGCTCTCCCGCGACGCCCTATATGCTGCCGTGTCAACAACAAAACGGAAAGCCTCGACTTTCGTGTGTTCATGCCCAAGACGGTGGAATTCCAGGACTGCACAACGGGCTCGGGGCCGCGTGTGTATATCCGCTCGCTGTGCATGATGCTGTACCGCGCTGTACGCGAGGTTCTTCCAGGAGCGAATCTGTACATGGAGCACTCGCTGTCGCACGGCTATTACTGCCGTATAATAAATTGCGACACTCCACGCGAGGACTATGTGCAGGCGCTCAAAGAGAAAATGCAGGAACTGCATCGCGACGACCTGCCGATTGTGTCGCATACGGCGACAACCCAAGAAGTTATCAAACTTTTCCGTGAGCAGGGCCTCACATCCAAAGTACAGCTGCTGCGCACTTTGCGCGAACTGTACACCAAGTATGTTTCGCTCGACGGCGTTGTCGACAGCTACTACGGCGCTTTGGCGCCTTCAACTGGCCATATCGGCGTGTTCGACCTGCTGCCGTACAAGGAAGGGTTCCTCCTGATGTCATTCGATCCTGCCGACCCCTCGTGCCCCTCACAATACGTGAAGCAGGAAAAAATGTACGAGGCTTTCAGCAGATACGTACAGTTCAACAATATAACAGGAGTATCCAATGTCGGCGAGCTAAATACCTGCGTACTCGAACATCGCGCCCCGGAACTGATAAACGTTACCGAAGCGCTTCACGAGAAAGCGCTGACTAACATCAGCGACGACATCAGAGACCGATACGACAACGGCGGCGCACGAATCGTGCTTATTTCCGGCCCGTCGTCATCCGGTAAGACCACCACGACCAAGCGTCTTGCCATTCAGCTGATGACCAATCTGCTGAAGCCAAAGATGATATCGCTGGACAACTATTTCGTAGACCGGGAACACACGCCGCGCGATATAAACGGCGATTACGATTATGAATCGCTGTATGCGCTGGATCTCGACCGTTTCAACAAAGACCTTGAGGCTCTGCTGGCCGGAAAGGAAGTGGAAATGCCTACCTACAACTTCGAGACCGGATGTCGCGAATACAAGGGCGACAGAATGACCCTCGAGGAAGGCGATATACTGCTTATCGAAGGAATCCACGGCCTCAACCCCGATCTTACCCCCCTAATTCCCGAAGAACAGAAATACCGCATTTACGTGTCGGCACTCACAACGCTGCACATAGACAGCCACAACTGGGTGCCGACAACCGACAACCGTCTGCTGCGCCGCATTATACGCGACTACAAATACCGCGGCACATCCGCCGAAGAAACCATACGCCGTTGGCCCAGCGTACGCCGCGGCGAAGAAAAATGGATTTTCCCCTATCAGGAGAACGCCGATGCGATGTTCAACTCGTCGCTTGTATTCGAATTGGCCGTAATGAGGGACCATGCCGAAAACGTTCTCCGTTCCGTGCCCGGCGACGTACCCGAATATGCCGAGGCATACCGCCTGCGCAAGTTCCTGAGTTATTTCCTGCCCATCGACCTGAGTTATGTGCCGTCCAACAGCCTGCTCAGGGAATTCATGGGAGGCAGTCTGTTCAAATACTGATGAAACACCGCGGCATCCCTTTAATATCCGCACTTTTGGCTTGTATGGTTGCCGGAGGCGCAACCATACAGGACCGTGCCGACAGAGCTTTCTCCGCCCGCGAATGGGCAAGCGCCCAGGCATTGTACATGCTCGAGGCCGACAGAACTCCGGCGCAGGCGCGGCCGTATGGCCGTATTGTCGTCGCCGCACTTATGGCAGGCGACACAAGCTGCACAATATCGCAGATAGAGCGTGCGATGGCGCATGGGGTACCGCTGGACTCGGTGCTCTCCGTTGTCGAGACGGAATCAATGACACTCGGCCAGGGCGACATGTACGCCGGTGAGTTGCATCGCATCGAAAACAGCCTGCCTTACCTGCGCCGTCCCGTGCAGGCACGGTTGCTGAACTACTATACCTTCCGTAACGATCCGGAAAACATAATCCGCTACTCGCAACTGCTGTTGCGCGGACTGCCCGATTCGCCGCGATACCTCAACAGCCTTGCCTATGGCTACACACTTGCCGGCGACAATGCCGCAGCCATCGCAACATGGGAAAAGACCCTCAAAGCCGATCCCGATAATATAGAGGCTCTCGTAAGTTTA
The DNA here is from genome assembly GCA_902461565.1 of uncultured Porphyromonadaceae bacterium. Taxonomy (GTDB): domain Bacteria; phylum Bacteroidota; class Bacteroidia; order Bacteroidales; family Muribaculaceae; genus CAG-873. Next base: position 7,231 of record CABPYL010000049.1, on the reverse strand, counting down.
GGCAACGCTCTGTTTGACATCGACCAAGCCTCCGCCCTCACATATCTGCGGCACGCCTATTCTCTCCGTCCCTCCGACTACCTTCTGCGCCTCCTCAACCGGGTCCCTAAGGAATAAAAACGCTAAATTTCGCGTTCGAGGTTGAGGAAAGCATGCCAGATAGCGCTGAGAATCATTACGATGCAGTTGTTCTTTATATAGCTTTCGGATACTTCCTCATCGAGGACAAAGGTATACTCCATGCGTATGGCGTCGTTGCGCACAACGGCCATCGGCATTATCGACCGGAGATTATGGCGGTTGGCCAGATACAGCAGATCGCCTTCCGGGGCATAATCGGGCGCACCAGCGGAATAACTGACGCGACCATTGTTCACAGTAATGAAAATCAGGACCTTATGTTCAAAATCGCTGTCAGCAGCCTGGGTAACGACTAAATCGCCGTCGTCGTCGAGGAGTGTGGGAACCTGCAGTTCGTCCAGATAACGGCGTATCAGGTTGAGGTCAACTGTCATGTGTATTGTTTGTGGGGGTTATTCGATATTGTCTTTCTCCAAGTTTGCGAACGCATTGGAAATGCCTTCAAGGGTAACGAGCAGGCAATCCTCCTTGATAAACTCGCGGCTTACGTCCTCATTGATATAAAACGAGTATTCCATGTGTATGCGCCCGTCGCGGACAACGGCAGTAGGCACATAATTACGGCGGTTACTGCGGTTGGCCAGGAAAAGGAGATCGCCCGCGGGTTCATATTCCGGCGCCATTCCAACGAACGACAGACGGCAGCCGTGCTCAATCATTATGCACACAACAGTCTCGTAAGGAAAATCTCCGTCAGAGGCGATGTTCACATACAGGTCGTTGTCGGCGGTGAGACGCGAAGGGAGGCGAAGCTCATCGGTGAGTGAGCGTAGAGTTGTTATATCTAATTTCATGACCGTGGGTTTATTCTTCGGATGCGCGGCGCCGGGCTATTTCCTCGTCGCTCAGTTCAAAATTGGCGAAAGCCTGCAGTGGCAGAAATACCGAAGGGCGCACCACATCCTCGAGGATATAATGTGGCGTAACTTCGTTCACAAGACTGAAAACCCGTTCCATAACCACGTTGCCGTCCTCGTCGATGTAGCATGCAGGCGCATACGAGCGGCAGTTGTGCCTGTTGGCGAGTGCGTACAGATCGCCGGCAGGATGATAGTCCTGTGCCTCACTGTGGAAAATAAGGGAGTTTTCGCGTATGGTAATGAATGTGATGACGGGATAGCTGAAATATTTTTCGTCGGAAAACGAAATTGCAACGGTGTTGTTCTCGAACTCGGTGTACTTCAGCTCGAGAATATCCAGGCATTCCAGTATTTGTTCGCGTGATACCATGATTAACGTTTTCTGATTATGGTTAGGCCGTCGCGGACGGGAACAATGACTTTTTCTACGCGCGTGTCAGCCGCCACAAGGTCGTTGAAGCGGCGCACACCTTCGGTCTGCGGGTCGCGGGAAGCGGAATCCAGCACCTTTCCGCCCCACAGGGTGTTGTCGGCAAGGATATACGCCCCTGCGGGTAATGCGGGAAGCACAAGTTCATAGTACTCGATGTAGCGGCGCTTGTTGGCGTCGATAAACACCATATCGTAACTGTTGGCGGCAAGCAGGTCCGGCAACAGCACTTCGGCATCGCCTATATGGAGGGTAACCGGACGCCCTGCAAACAGTTCGCTAAGCTCGTCGGCATACTCGTCGTCCACTTCCACAGTATCCACATGGCAGCCTTCGGGCATTCCCTCGGCAAAACAGAGAGCGGAATATCCCGAGAAAGTACCAAGTTCGAGGATACGCCGCGGACGTATCATGCGTGTGAGCATAACAAGCATGCGTCCCTGGGCGTGGTCGGTACACATGCGCGGATAAAGCCGCTGCAGATGCGTGCGGCGGTAGAGGTCGGCCAGCTCAGCCGGCTCCTCATCGATATGCAGGTCTATGTAATCGTCTGTTGTCATCTCGGTAGCAGCAGGGTCGGGTCTACAAGAATCCACATGGCGGCATGGGAAAGCAGCATAAGAACAACTATAATCCAGGCCAGAGCAGCACGGGCGACCACGCATTTCCATGCACAGAAACCGGCAAGGAGTACATAAAATGGATATATCCACAAAAAGGTTTCCTCGGTGCCCCCGGGGGGACAAAGTTCCAACAGCTTAAAAAAAGCCAGTACCGGCAGACAAGCTACAACTATGGCCGCACGGCATACTGTTGAGTTTGCAAAAACGCTCATTTCTTATTCTCGTTTTTCTCGGCGAGATATGCCTTTACGGTCTCGGCTATGCCACGCTCCAGCGGGAAATTGGATTTGAATCCGAAATCGCGTTGCGCGTCCTCCACAGAGCAACGCCAGTTGCGCTGGCGCATAATCTTGTATTTGTCGCGGTTGAGAGTAGACGGTTTCAGACTTATCAGACTCCATTTCTCGGCCACCACGGAGGCCACGTAGGCTATCCACAGTGGCAGACGGATGGGTATCACGGCCTTTTTGCCGAGAGCCTTGGCTACGATGGAACGGAATTCCTTCTGTGTGTAGGCGCGCGGCTCGCTGATAATGTATTTGCGGCGCACGGTGCGATCCGTGGCCAGGGCGTCGAACATGGCGCCTACAAGATCATCTACATATATAAATGTGAGCATCTGTGTTTTATAGCCCACGCCGAAATCAAAATGGCTGTCGATGCACTTCACCATCATCAGATAGTCCTGCTCGTGCGGCCCGTAGACACCTGTAGGGCGGAATATGGTCCAGGGCAAGTCTGTCTGCATCTCAAGTAAGGTTTCGGCCTTGATTTTGGACAGGCCGTAACGCGTATTCGGGTTCGGGATAGTGCGCGTGTCAATGGGTGTATAGTTTTTGTCGTCGGCGTTACCGAGGGCGCTGAGCGAACTCATATACAGAAAACGGCGAGGTATAAGCCCCGTGGCTCGCAGAGCCTCCACGAAATTGCGCAGATAAACATAATTTATCTTGTTGAAGTCAGCGAAGTTGAGGCATTTTGTAGCGCCAAGGTTATATATGATGGTATCCCATCCGCCATCGGGCGCCGCTGCCGTGAGTTGTTTCTGCAGAGTATCGGGATCCGCATAATCGAAATTCACCTGCCGGTCGGCGGAAATATCGGCAAGATAACGTCGCGAGGTGCTTTCGCGGACGCCGGCATATGTATCGTAGCCCCGCCGAATCCCTTCGGCACAGATGAAGCCGCCGATAAATCCTCCGGCGCCCACCACCAACAGTGTTTTTGCTTTCTCAGAGTCCATTGTGTCTGTCTATTAAAGCCTGTATGGCAAGGATATATGATTCCGTACCGAATCCGGCGACAGTGCCGGCGCATACCGGTGCTATCACCGACGTGGCCCGGAAAGCCTCGCGGGCGTGGATATTGCTGATGTGCGTTTCCACAACCGGCACAGGGATTGCGGCGATGGCATCGGCAATTGCATACGAGTAGTGTGTATAGGCGCCGGCGTTGAGCACTATGCCGAGGCAGGTGCTGTCGAAACCGGCGGAATGCAGCTCGTCGATAATCTCTCCCTCGCCATTATGCTGCGCAAAGCGCAACGGCTGCTCCGGGAAGCGCGAGCCGATGGAGGCGCATAGGTCTGCGAGAGTGGCTGTACCGTAAATCTCCGGTTCGCGGCGCCCCAGCAGATTAAGGTTCGGGCCATTAAGAATCAGGATATATCTCTTGTCCATAATCAGTGCATCTCAACTTTCTGTGTCGGCGGAAGCTCATTGTTGCGTTTGTCGATTGCCCCGATAACTTCGTGCGCCAGATGACGGAAGGCCAGTCCGGAAGCAGTAGGCTCTGTTACGATGGGCTTGCCGCTGTCGTTGTGATCGCCCACGGCGGCAACAAGCGGAATGCGTGCCAGTACCGGAACATCGAATTCGTCGGCAAGCGCATCCACATCGGCGTCGTTGCCGAAAAGGAAATACTTCTCGTCGGGATGCTTTTCGGGCGTGAACCATGCCATGTTGTCCACCAGACCGAGCACGGGAACATTGATGTTCTCGTTGCGGAACATCGCGATGCCCTTGCGGGCGTCGGCAAGAGCCACCTTCTGCGGAGTGGTTACCACCACAGTACCTGTCAGGCCGAGCGTCTGCACCAGCGTGAGGTGTATGTCGCTTGTGCCCGGAGGCATGTCGATAAGAAAATAATCAAGCTCCCCCCAGTCGGCCTGCTCGATAAGCTGTTTAAGTGCGTTCGATGCCATTGCTCCGCGCCACACGGCTGCGCTGGCGGGATCGATCAGGAATCCTATGGAAAGCATCTTCACGCCGTATGCTTCTGCGGGAATAATCAGATTCTTGCCGTTTACGGTGTGCATGTACAGCTCCTGTCCTTCGAGGCCGAACATTTTAGGCAGCGACGGACCGAAGATATCCGCGTCCAGGATACCGACCTTGTACCCCTCGGCAGCAAGCGCAACTGCAAGATTGGCAGCTACAGTGCTCTTGCCTACACCGCCTTTACCGGACGAAACGGCAATAGTGTTCCTTACACCCGGCAGAACCGGCTCTTTTTCGGGTGCAGGAGCAGCGCCACGCACAATAGTGTTCACCGTAACCTGAGCCTGCGGGGCTCTCAGATGTATGGCTGCCTCGGCTGCCTTGAGCAGCGAAGCCTTGAATGGATCTGTCGGTTTTTCGAAAATGAGCGAAAAGCTTACCTTGTCGCCGTCGATACGGATGTCGTCCTCGAGCATTCCTAACTCGACAATATTTTTGCCGCTGCCCGGATAGCGTACCGTAGTCAGTGCTTCTGTTATGAGTGCGGGATACAGAGATTCCATAAAAATGATATTTTCCTTGTTAATCTACAAAGATACGCAAATTTCGCGATTCTACGCTCCTCTACCGCCCGAATTAATAGAACATCTGCGTACGAAAGATTCCAGGACATATTATTGCTAATACTCTGACTCCCGCACCAAAAAGTTGTTACGCATTTGTTATCCTGCCTAAACATTCATGATTTCGTGGTTGTTACAAATATGTGGTGAGATAGCGGACGTTTGTCGAATTAGTTTTTTTTAACTGTTTGGTTTGTATTTTTTCCATAACTTTGCATCCCGAACACGAACGATAGTCTGCAGCTAATCAATCACATTTACGTGCCAATACAACAGGCGCCTCCCTCGATATTCAACTATATTTTAACAAAACACATATAACATCCAAAACATAAATTTTTCTATCATAAACAAAGGTATCTGCAATAAATAACCTTATTAAACACGCCGCGAGGCGAAAACTATTCAAGAATCGAAAAACGTATCTATATGGAATCCAATTCTTCTGAAAAAAAGCCTAAACGCCCACGCATCGGGCAGACAACTTTCCGTACTCCGGAAGACGGCGAGAGCCGGCCACGCTACGAGCGTCCTTCCTACAACAATCCTTCCGACAAAGCCGAAGGCGGCGAAAACGAAGGTTACCATGCCAAACGCCCTTATCAGCAGCGTCCGTACCAGCAGCGCCCCTATCAACAGCGTCAGGGCGGATACAATAACGGTTACAACCGTCCGTATCAGCCTCGTCCGCAGCGTCAGGATTTCAACAGCACTCCCGCTGCCGAAGGCGAGACCGCCGAGGGCGAAAACACGAATGCAACTCCAAATACCAACAACACTTACAACCGTCCCTACCAGCAGCGTCCCTATCAGCAGCGTCAGGGCGGATATAACAACGGTCAGCACTACCAGCGTCAGGGCGGATACAATAACGGTCCCCGACAGGGCGGATACAACAATAATCAGCGCCAGGGTGGCTACAGCAACGGTCCCCGTCAGGGCGGATATAACAACAATCAGCGCCAGGGAGGATACAGCAACGGTCCCCGCCAGGGCGGATATAACAATAATCAGCGCCAGGGAGCATACAACAACGGGCCCCGCCAGAACGGCTACAACAAGCGCAACAACCAGAACGGCTTCCCAGGACGCGGCAAGAGCTTCACTCCCCGTCCCAAGCGCATAGAATACGAAGTACCCGTTCCCGATCCCAACGAACAGATTCGTCTGAACAAATATATGAGTAACGCCGGCATCTGCTCGCGCCGCGAAGCCGACGAATTCATCCAGCAGGGCCTCGTCAAGGTCAATGGTCAGGTGGTTACCGAACTCGGCACAAAAATCAGCTGCACCGATGTCGTTGAATACGCAGAAAAGGTTGTTACACCCGAAAGCAAATGCTACATCCTGCTCAACAAACCCAAGGACTGCGTAACAACCAGCGACGACCCCAACGGTCGCCTCACGGTTATGGACCTTGTGAAGGGTGCTTGCCCAGAACGAATATATCCCGTCGGTCGCCTCGACCGCAACACCACCGGCGTGCTCCTGCTCACCAACGACGGCGACCTTGCCTCCAAACTCACGCATCCCAAGTTCGTAAAGAAGAAAATCTATCACGTATGGTGCGACCGCGACATATCCGAAGACGATATGCAGCGCATTGCCGACGGCATCGAGCTTGACGACGGCCCCATCCATGCCGACGCCATCAGTTACGCCACCGAAACAGACCGCAACCAGGCCGGTATCGAGATTCATTCGGGCCGAAACCGTATTGTGCGCCGAATATTCGAATCCCTCGGCTACCACGTAACCAAGCTGGACCGAGTATATTTTGCAGGCCTCACCAAAAAGAACCTGCCACGCGGACGTTGGCGCTACCTCACCCAGGAAGAGGTGAACTACCTCAAGATGGGTTCGTTCGAATAAAAAACACCCCACATACAAACAACAGCAGCCTGCTCCCCGCGGGCTGCCTGCGTATATGTAGGTAAATCTGTGGCTACCATCGAAGGCATGCCGTCAGGTATTCCTATGCGGCCATCGGCCGCTCACAACCCTGGAATAAGCGTAGCGTTTCCAGGGCAAGTGCCTGAAAACAAAAAATTTCCCGGAGGGAATACTCCGATATGCCAGTCAGTGTATTCCCTTTGGGAAAAGATGAGGATTAGACCATATCCCCGGAAACGCGCAAAAGCGCTTTTCCCAGGGTTGCAAGCGGCTTTCAGCCGCCTCGGCTTACCTCCGGCAAGCCTCTCCGCTTTCCACTGCCTCTCGGCAAGCCTTAGCGGATTACTACTTTTTTGGTCGAGATTCTGGAGGTGGCGTCTGTGGCGCGGAGGATGAATGCGCCTTTGCCGAATGCGGACAAGTCTATGGTTTCGCCGCCTTT
>CABPYL010000048.1 GCA_902461565.1 uncultured Porphyromonadaceae bacterium | reverse complement strand
GGTGCGCGCTGAGGCTCTACATAGCCCTCGGGTTTGGGCATAAGAGCTCGCATGGACAGACGGTACTTGCCGGTTTTCTTATCGATTTCGATAAGTTTCACCTGCACTTTGTCGCCTTCCTTAAGGCCGGAAGCCTCCATGTTTTCCAGACGCTCCCAGGCAATCTCGCTGATGTGGAGAAGGCCGTCGCGGTGAGGCATAAATTCCACGAATGCGCCGAAGTCCATGATGGAGCGCACGGTGCCGTCGTAAACCTTGCCTTCTTCGGGAAGCTCTACAATGGCATTGATCATAGCCAGAGCCTTGTCGATGGCAGCCTTGTTGGCGGCGGCAACTTCGATATAACCGCCTTCGTCGATTTCGTCGATGGAAACGGTTGCGCCGCTTTCTTCCTGGATACCCTGGATAATCTTTCCGCCCGGGCCAATAACTGCACCGATAAGTTCCTTGGGAATCGTCATGGTAACGATACGCGGAACGTGTGGCTTGTAATCCGCGCGGGGAGCGGGGATCGTCTGCTCGATAATGTCGAGGATGTGCATACGGCCGTCGCGGGCCTGGTTAAGGGCCTTTTCAAGGATTTCATAGCTGAGGCCGTCGCACTTGATATCCATCTGTGTGGCTGTGATACCGTCGCGTGTACCGGTAACCTTGAAGTCCATGTCGCCGAGGTGGTCCTCATCGCCGAGAATATCGGAAAGAACGGCATATTTGGGGCTTTCGGTGTCGGTGATAAGACCCATAGCGATGCCGCTTACTGGTTTCTTCATCTTAACGCCGGCATCCAGCAGTGCGAGAGTGCCTGCGCATACGGTAGCCATCGACGAAGAGCCGTTGCTCTCGAGGATATCGCTGACAACGCGTACAACGTAGGGGAAGTTGTCGGGCAGCATGCGCTTGAGGGCGCGGTGTGCCAGATTGCCGTGGCCGATTTCGCGGCGGCCTACGCCGCGCTGTGCCTTGGCTTCGCCGGTAGAGAAGGGCGGGAAGTTATAGTGCAGGAGGAAACGTTCGGAACCCTGGTTAAGAACGTCGTCCACCATCTTTTCGTCGAGTTTTGTGCCGAGGGTAACGGTGGAGAGGCTCTGAGTCTCGCCACGGGTGAAAACGGCGCTTCCGTGAGGGCCGGGCAGGTAATCTACCTCACACCAGATAGGGCGGATGTCGGTAGTCTTGCGGCCGTCCAGACGGACGCCTTCGTCGAGTATGCAGCGGCGCACGGCCTCGCGCTCTACGTCGTGGTAGTAGCGCTTCACCATAGCCTCTTTTTCCTCGCGTTCTTCCTCGGGAATAGATTCGATGTATTCGTTGCAGATAGCGTCGAAGCTGTCCTGACGCCAGTGTTTGTCGGCGCAGCCAGCCTTGGCAACGGCATAAGCCTTGTCGTAGCATTTTGCGTGAACGTCGGCACGGAGTGCCTCGTCGTTCACCTCGTGGCAGTATTCGCGCTTAACAGTGGAACCGACAGCCTCAGCCAGTTCCATCTGCACCTTGCACTGCACCTTGATGGCGTCGTGGGCGGCACGGAGGGCGGCGAGCAGATCGGCTTCGCTCACCTCGTTCATCTCGCCTTCCACCATCATGATGTTGTCGTAGGTGGCGCCAACCATCAGTTCCATGTCGGCTTTCTGAAGCTGGTCGAAAGTAGGGTCGATAACGAATTTACCGTCGATACGTGCAACACGCACTTCGGAGATAGGACCGTTGAAGGGAATATCGCTGACAGCGAGAGCAGCCGAAGCGGCAAGACCGGCCAGACAGTCGGGAGCGTCAACGCCATCGGCGGAGAAAAGGATGATATTTACAAAAGTGTCGGCGTGATAATTGTCGGGGAACAGGGGACGCAGCACGCGGTCGACCAGACGGGCCGTAAGGATTTCATAGTCGCTGGCGCGGCCTTCGCGTTTTAGGAAACCACCGGGAAAACGGCCGGCGGCCGAAAATTTTTCTTTGTACTCTACCTGCAGGGGCATGAAATCGACGCCTTCGCCGGCTTCCTTGGCGGAAACTACAGTGGCGAGGAGCATAGTGTTGCCCATGCGTACTTCTACCGCTCCATCGGCTTGCTTGGCCAGTTTGCCGGTCTCGATAGTAATCGTCCGGCCGTCGGGCAGCTCGATGGTTTTTTTAATGGGATTCATAAAGTGTGATTGTTCAATTTGTTTTTTCTTCGATAAATCGTGCAAAGATACTAAAAAAATAACTTAAAAACAAATCTGCCGCACTGCCCGACACGAGAGCTGTAGGAAGTGGCTAAAATATAAGCACATATTAAAATCCGGAGGATTCGGCATTTTTCTATTATTATATTTGCATTTCCATAATTTAACATGTAAATTTGCTGCCGTAAAATCAATCTGTTCCGATATGAAAAAACTTTTGAATCTTGCACTTGCTGTATTGTTTCTGGGACTTATGTCCTGCAATGACAAAGACGAACCAATATGGGATTATAATCCCTATGTTCTCAATATCGATATTGTAGATGCCGATGGAAATAATCTGCTTGACCCTGCGGTAGAGGGCAATATTGCCGGGGAATCAATCCTTATGGGCTATAACGACCTGTTTTATGAGATGCTGACGCCTGACACTGACAACTCTCCAAGCCGCTACTATTTGCCTACGTTCTTCGGCTTGGTACGCCAGTGCGGATGGGACTATGAGACCTCTACCCCAACATCGTGGCAGTTGCGATGGGGTGAATTCGATTGTGCGGTAAGCAAAACCTATAACTTCGATTTATATATTACATGTATCAACCGGGCGCCGTTCAGCTTCGAACTGAAAATCACGAACAAAGGCAACGGCGAGGTTTATGAAGAACTAAGTGTCGACGGTAAAAAAGTCGACACTCCCAACCATTATACCATCGTACTGTAACAATCTTCCGGACAACTGTCCGGCTAACGATAATCGGGCGGTACGGAACATACGTACCGCCCGATATTCATATGATTATTCAGTTATTTTGAATTTCTTTTGGCGTTGTAATGGTTATTACGATATTTGCGTAATGTTAATCATGTAACAACAAACCGGAAACCGAATGAAACCGTGGAATCCAGGCCGTGCAGCACTGTCTGTTACAGTGTCTGGGTGTAGGTGTTGTAGACTACGGCGCGGGCGCCGAAGCCGCATTTCTGGCGAATCAGGCCGGTGTTGAGTATGCGGCCTCCGTCCTCGTTGGAGGTGCCGAAGTCGAAATACCGCAGGGCGGCATAGTGCTCAATTATTTGGCTGTACAGCAGCGGGAGGGCGCGCATGGAGCGGCCCTCGACGGTGGTGGCGGCATACTGGCTGTGGGCGCAGGTGTCGCTGGCGTAAATCACCACTCCGGCCACTATGCGGCCTTCAAATGTGGCGGTATGCAGCCGGATATTATCGGGGAAACGCCTGTGCAGAAGCAGAATTTCGTCGAGCGTATGCACGGGGCGGGCGTTGTGGCGCTCCATTAGCAGGGCTGTGAGCACACCCCAGAATCCAGCCCAGTCGTCGGACTCTCCAACAGTTATTCCTGCCCGCGCTGCTTTGCGTACCGACTGTCGGGCGGCCATATCGAAGCCCAGTGGCGCGGCATTGTCTACCACAGATGAAATCAGCGACGATTCCAACTGCCCTCCGGCGCGGAAAAGGGCGTACAGGTCCTCCTCTGCAGGATATTTGTGAAATATGTGCGGCGAAGGCTTGTAGACGAGCGTTCTGAAACCGAGGTCATGGTAGTGTTCTACCATAAGTGGCCATATCTCCATCATAGCCTCGGCATCGGCACGCGGTGTCATGAGCCATCCCCCGTAACTGAGACCGAGGTGCGAAGCAACAGTATCGCCGGCGTGGTGCGCCGGAAGCACTGCGATAATCCTTCCGGCGGCGTCGCGGGCAAGCAGCGAGCAATCCGCGAAGCGGTCGCTGTGGTAGTTCATATAGCCGCGCAGATGCAGGAAAGTGCCGTTGCGCGAGGCGCGCACGGTGTCGTTCCACACCGCGGCCATATCAGGGGAATAAGTCTCTAATGTTATCATTGTTCGATGGTGGCTGAGTATTTGGAGAGGTTGGCTTCCGCGCGGGCATAATCGCCTTTCAGACCGATATATTCAAGGCGACTGTCAAGATAGTCGGCATATTCGGTCAGATAGGTGAAAATATTGATTCGTCCCGATTCGAGCGCCAGAGAAAGATAGGCCGGATATTCGGAGGCGTCGAACACATCGCGGCCAAGCGCGAGGTTCTGATAGAGGCGCGTGGCGGCCTCGTAGCCGGCATTCAGATCGGCTTGGGCGCGTAGACGGCTGTCGGCAAGCGTCTGCTCGGCGGCAAGAGCGCGCGCACGGGCGGCGCGCACATTGCGTCCGTTATTCCACGAAGGCAGGGATATACTTATTCCGAAGCCGTTGAAATGTGTGTTCTCCTCAAAATCGTGGACATACGCCAGCCGGAACGACGGTAGCCCCGACCGTTTTGCAACGCTCACAGAAGCATTCTCGGCATCGGCTATGCCGCTCTCGTAGGCAAGGCGCGGGTTAGCCTCTGTCATTGCACTGCTATAAAATTCGAAAGGCTTGAGTTCCTGCACCGGTATTGCGTCGGGAGTAACGGCAGCAGCGTTTCCGGCGCCCCCGCACAGTACAGCCATCGCGATCTGCGCTTCGGTAAGCTCGCTTCGGGCTTCGTCGGCCTGCCGGGCCATCTCGAACCTGCGTAATTCAATCTTGCGCACCTCCAGTATCGTTGTCTCGCCGCGTTCGAGTGCCTCGCGATAGGTACCATACAGCTTGTCAACAGTCCTGAAAGCCTCGACAACAACCTTGCATGTTTCTGAAGCCTGCGCCAGTCGGATTATAGCTATCTTTACCTCCAGGGCCATATCCATCAGGTCGCTGCGATACAATTCGCGGAATGCGCCACGACGCAGGCGGTTGGCTTTGCTGCGGGCGCTATAGACTCCCGGGAAATCGAAACTCTGTCCTATGCTGACCCCCCACCGGTTGTCGGCACCGGCAGGAGCAAACTTGTATTCAAATTCGGCTTCAGGGCCTTCAAGGACGTTTGATGCGCTGTATTCCTCCATCTCGGCATCTGCGAGCGCCTTGCGGGCCTGCAGCGCAGGCTGTTGCGAGGCTATGCGCAGCGCCTCGCTGTCGATATCGAAAGCCTGCGCGCCCAATGCCGCGCAAAGCGCTATCAAAGCTATTGTCTTTTTCATTCCTTCGAACGTATTTTAAGGAGTTGATATAACGACGGCACCACGTAGATGTTCAGCACCGTTGAGCTGAGAAGACCGCCCAAGATAACCAGAGCCATAGGCGACTGTATCTCGTTGCCCGGAGCGTCGCCGTTAAGCGCCAGCGGAACAAGGGCGAGCGCCGACGTGAGGGCCGTCATTACGATAGGCAGCAAGCGGTCCGACGAACCGGAAACTATCCTTTCGTGCAGCGATAGCCCGTCGTTCTCCAAAGCGTTATAGCGGCTCATAAGCAGCATGCCGTTGCGTGTGCTTATACCCATCAGCGATATAAAGCCGATAATGGCGGGGATATTGATTTCGTCGCCGCATACAAAGAGTATCAGCACACCGCCAATCAGCGCCAGCGGCATGTTTATCAATATTATCAGCGATTCGCTCGCGTTCTTGAATTCGTAGTACAGCAGCATAAAAATAAGCAGGATAGCACCAGCGGAGGCCCACAGCAGCGTACGCGACGCCGCTTCCTCGTTCTCGAACTGGCCGCCGTAGGCCACATAGTAGCCTTCCGGAAAATCGATTTCTTCCGCAACACGCTCGCGTATCTCGTCGACGGTGCCGCGCAGATCGCGCCCGGAAATATTTGCCGACACCATAAGACGGCGCTCCACGTTCTCGCGGTTGATGGTGTTCGGACCGGTAGTGGAAGTTATTTCCGCAAGTTCTTCAAGAGGCACTTTGCCTGAAGGCGAATCGAGCGTGAGCGCACCAACATCGGCGATAGACGAGCGGTGAGCCTCGTCGAGAATCACGGCGATATCGTAGGCGAAGCCGTCGTCATACACCTCGCCAACCACGGTACCGCCGAGTGCCGTCCCCACGGCTTTGCTGAAATCGCCCAGACGTATTCCGTAGCGCGCGAGTACGTCGCGACGCGGACGGATAAGCAGCAGCGGGCGCTCGGTCTGCTGTTCCATATTCACGTCTACTGTGCCTTCCACCTCACTCACTATTTCCTTTACCTTACGTCCTATGGAGAACAGACGGTTTAGGTCGTTGCCGAAAATCTTTATGGCAATCTGCGACTGCGAGCCCGAGAGCATGGCGTCGATACGGTGTGATATTGGCTGACCGATTTCCACCACTGCGCCGGGAATGGCTTTTAGGCGCTTGCGCAAGTCGGCCGTTACTTCGGCGCGGCTGCGGTCGATGAGGGTATAGGGTGCTTCTATTTCCGACACGTTCACACCCAAAGAATGCTCGTCGAGTTCGGCACGTCCCGTTTTGCGGGCCACAGTCCTCACCTCGGGCGTCTCCATTATTATTTTCTCGGCCTCGCGGCCTATGCGGTCGCTTTCCTCAAGCGAGATGCCGGGAAGCGTGGACACGTTTATTGTGAACGAACCTTCGTTGAAGCCCGGCAGGAAGCCTCGGCCAAGGGTGAAAAATACTATCAGGGCCGCCACAAACAGTACACCGACGGTGCTGAGCAGTCCTTTTTTGTGGCTGAGCATATAATCGAGCGAACGCACGTATGCTTTGCGGAGAATCCGTGTGGTCTTAGGCTCGCGGTCCAGTACTGCCATAGCCTTGCGGCTGCCGAGCAGGAAGCTGCACAGCACAGGCGTGAGTGTAAGGGCAACGATTGTGGATGCCGCAAGTGCGATCAGAAACGCTATGCCGAGAGGTACAAGCATCCGGCCCTCCATACCTGTAAGGAAGAAAAGAGGAAGGAACGAGGCGGCAATGATAAGAGTGGAGTTGAATATGGGCATACGCACCTCCGCCGAGGCGTGGAATACCACATCTACGGTCGCCGCCCTGTCCTGCGGCGGCAGCGCGGCGTTCTGCCGCAGGCGTTTGTACACATTCTCCACATCCACGATGGCATCGTCCACAAGGCAACCGATGGCAATGGCTATACCGCCGAGGCTCATGGTGTTTATCGTTATTCCCAACACATTAAGCAGCAGCACAGTAACGATTATGGACACCGGCAGGGCTACAATGGAGATAAGTGTCGTGCGCAGATTCATCAGGAAGAAGAACAGCACTATTATAACGAACAAAGCACCTTCGAGCAGAGATCTCTGCAAATTGCCGATGGAGTTCTCGATAAAATCGCTCTGGCGGAAGATATCGGTGTTTACTTTTACATCGGCGGGCAGCGATTTCTGCAGCGAAGCCAGTTCGCGGTCTATATTCTCGGTAAGCTGCACGGTGCCTTTGGCAGGCTGTTTGGTAACGGTTATTATCACCGCCGGTTTGGCCTTGACAGAAGCCACGCCGAGGCGCGGCAGACGCGCGCCCTGCTCTACTGTGGCGACGTCGGCAAGAGTTATAATTCCGTTTTCGTCGGAGCGTACAACAGCCTGGCCGAGTTTATCCACGTCGCCTGTGTTTAGCTCGGCTTTAACGATATATTCGTTGCCGTACTGATACAGCACACCGCCGCCGGCATTGCTGTTCATGCCTTCGGCAGCGTCCATAACCTCGTTGAGGCTAACATTGTGCAGCCTCATAAGGTCTGGATTAATCTTTATCTGATATTCGGGGGCATCGCCGCCAATAACCGACACGCTGGAGACACCGCCCAGGGCAAGTAGGCGCGGACGTATGGTCTTTTCGGCTATGCGACGCAACTCGAGCATGGACGTACTGTCGGCGGTGAGGCCGATGATGAACACCTCGCCGAGGATAGACGACTGCGGACCCATGACGGGTTTGGCCACACCGGCAGGAAGATTCTCCGAGGCGGCGTCGAGGCGCTCGGCAACAATCTGGCGGTCCGTATAGATATTGGTGTTCCAGTCAAATTCCACCCACACCACCGAGAAACCCGTGGTAGATGTGGAGCGCATTCGCCGGACACCCGTAGCGCCGTTCACAGCGGTTTCTATGGGATAGGTAACCACCTTCTCCACTTCCTCGGGCGCCAGGCCGGGCGCCTCGGTCATGACAACCACGGTCGGAGCATTGAGATCGGGAAAGATATCCACCTCCATGCGCGTGAGAGTGAGCACGCCGAAGATAAGCACCAGCGCCGTAGCAATCAGCACCGCAAGGCGGTTACGGAGCGACAGTTCGATAATCTTGTTCAGCATCGTAACGGCGGATTAATGGTTGTGGGAATGTCCTTCGGGAATGTTGCCGCTGCTTTCGGCAAGACGGACGGTGGTCGCACCCTCCACAACGACAGCCATGCCGGGATGTACGCCGGATATCACTTCCATACGCCGGCCATCGGTGGCGCCGACAGTAACGGGTATCTTGGCATAGCCTTCGGCATCGAGCTGTTCATATACAAAATACTGTCCCTGCTGCTCGGAAAAAGCACCGACGGGCAGTGTTATCACGCCCTGACGGGGCAAACCGATAAGATATGCGGAAAATGTACTGCCGGGTATTATACCGCTGCCGCGGGGCACGGAAAAATACACAGGAACATAGGCCGACGAGCCTCCCTGAGGCATGGGAGTGGCGCCCAGACGCTTGCCGCCTAACTCGCCCACCGATACCGGCGAGGGGAGATAGGGGAGCTCTATCACTGCGTCGCCGAAACTTGCAGCGGAAGAATAATATTTCTGAGGGATGTCGATGCGCAGGGTAAGGTCGCCTTTGGCCGCGACGTTGGCTACGATGTCGCCGGCGTTGACAAACTGCCCCTCACGGACGGCAAGAGCCGTTACAGTGCCGGCGATGGGCGATGTAGCCCGGCCCGACGATGCGGACGGACTATATGCGGCCTGCGTGGCGCGGTAGCTTGCAAGTGCTGCGTTGCGCTCGCCCACTGTGGCCATCTGCTTTGCATACAGACTTTCGATGCGCTCGTATTCTGTTTTCGCAGCGTCGAGGGCAGCCTTAGCGGCCGCATTGACATCACCGCCGGTAATATTGCGGGCGTCGATGGTAGCAACAACAGTGCCGCGGCCCACGTCTTTGCCGGGATTCATGCCCGCGGCAAAATGAACGATTCCGGCTGTAGGGGCCGATACAACCGCATCTGATTCGCCGGAAGCCATAACGGTGCCCGACGCTCGCAGCGTTGTGCTGAAATCGCCGGCAGCGACTGTATCCACGCGCACGCCGAAGCGCTTGGCAGTTTCGGATTCAAGAATAATCTCGCCGCCTGCATGCGCATGGCCTTCATGGCCGTGATTATGGCCGACAGATTCGTCGGCGACCTCGGCCGCGTGTTCCTCATGGTTGTGCCCGGCACCGCTGTGGCCGCACGAACACATCGCAAGCACGGCCACGATACCTATGATATACTTATACATCATTGTCTGTTTTTTTGCAAAATTAACATTTCCCCTTCTTTTTTCAAAGGAAATGTCTTATCCGACGAACTCGAAACCGGCGGCGCGTACGGCATCGGCCACGGCGTTGTCGCTTACGGTTCCTTCCACAGTGGCTGTGCCGTCGGCCAGGTCTACCTGTACGCTTTCAACTCCTTCGAGAGCGCCGAGGCTCTTTTCTACAGTGGCCTTGCAGTGCGGGCAGGCCATACCTTCAATTTTATAAGTTTTTGTCATTGCTTGAGTATTTATAGTTTTCTTGATAAATTTTTCGCGTATCCAGGCATATATCAGCAATGCGGCAAGCAACGCGCTGCACGATGTGCTGAACCAGCCGAACGAGGTGTGGCAGGCATCGGTGCACAGCTCGCTCAGAGGCGGCATAAACCAGCTGCGCGGCATCAACAGATCGATGACAAGGCCGAAGGCTATAGCAGTAACGGCAACCGAGGCAACATATATCGCAGTGGCGCGTTTGCCATAGATACGGCCCAGGATTATCAGCGATGCGAAGTTCGCTGCCGGTCCGGCCATCAGCATCACAAAAGCGATGCCGGGCGAAAGACCTTTGAGCATGAGCGACAAAGCCACAGGAATAGAACCTGTGGCGCATATATACATCGGTATGGCCACCACAAGTACGGCAAGCATGGCAAGGAGCGGATACCGGCTCAGCCCTAAGAAAAGGCTGTCGGGGACGAACACTGTAATCAATGCCGCCACTACCAGTCCTATCACAAGCCACTTGCCAACACTGGCCACCATGTCTACAAGACCGTAGCGCACAGATTCCACAAGTTTGCCAAGGAAACTTGCCGGCATCTTTTCATCGACAGCGGCGTGGAGTTGCTCGTCGGGCGCACACTCGTCACCGTACTTACTCACAGCCATACCGCCAAGAAAAGAACCCGCCAATGCAGCAACCGGCCTCACGATGGCAAACGGCAGTCCGAGCAGCGAATACGTCGCTGCAATGGAATCTACACCCGTCTGCGGTGTGGCGATAAGAAACGATGTTGTAGCGCCTTTGGAAGCTCCCTGGCGGCGCAGCGACACTGCAGTCGGGAGCACTCCGCACGAGCATAACGGCAGAGGTATGCCGAACAGAGCGGCTTTCACCACCGGTTTCCATCCCGGGCCGGAGAGGTGCCTGCTCATGGCCGATGTCTTTACAAACACGTGTAGCATCCCGGCAATGATGAAGCCCAGCAGAATGTAGGGCGACATCTGGTTCATGATACTCAGGAAGGAGTATATAAGTTTAGATAAATCCATTTTTTAACCCTTTTTATTCGTAACGTTGCAAAAGTAGCTGTTATTTCGTGCAACCCGGTGGCAAAAAAATCAAAAAAAAATTATCCGGCAGTGAACTTTATTTGCCCGAGGGTGTTTGAATGATACATAGCAAAATTACTTTTTCCATTGCAAGGAATGTGATAATGATTGGTTTATACCACCGCAGCGGCACTGTGAAGCGTCGCTGCGGTGGTATTTATACATTCCGGTTATAGAATATTATAGAAAAACGGTGCAATCCCCTCTATTGGACGCGGAGGTTGCCGCCGTTGTTTTTCTGGAGGCCGCCACCGAACCCACCGAAACCGCCGAAGCCATTATTTCCGGAACCGCCGTAACGGTTGCCGCCGAAACCGTCCTCGTCTTCTTCGTCGCCTTCCTCTCGCGGTGCCTTCTCGCCACGTTTCAGCTTGGGTTTGTTCTTCTTTATGGCATAAGGCTTCTGAGCGTCGACAGGCAATTCATAGATATCCCACGTCTGCTCTATATCCCAGTTTTTCTTTAGATCCAGCCGCTTTGCAAAATAGAAAACTTCCTCCGGCTGAATGGAATCAGTGAGGTTGCCGGTATCCCATTTGCCGTTCAGATTGCCGTCGATATACATGCGCAGGTAATACTTCCCGGGAGTTATAAGCTTAAGCTCGGCCACGTCGGCGCCGACAGGTTTTATGACCTTCATGACGGGCGCATCGGCGGTGCTCATCAGTTCTACCACCGCCTGCAGGGAATCAAGTCCGGGGAGTTTAACCTTTAGGTTGGAATAATCCTCGGTTTTCTTTAGGGTGAACTCGTGTTTGTAAGGCTTGTTCCATGTGCCGTAGATACTTGTGGCGGCGAGTGTATCCACAGCGAACTGATATTTCTCACCGGGATTCCAGGCTGTATCGAACAGAAGACCCTGAAGACTGTTGAGCGAGTCGGGCCGTATAGTGAATTTCTGTGGTGTCCATACCGAATCCACCATCATCGAAAGATGTATGCCGGCGGTATCGAGGCGTTCCAAAGGAACACCTACCTCGATGGACAGCGACTGTCCCAGCTCCTGTGTAGTACCGGATTTGGCGGAGAGAGACAGATACTCAAGATCGGGCGGCGGCAGGAAGGTTGTGTCGCCGGTGATGCTGTCCACAGTGAAACGCGGGGTTTCTACTTCGTCGTCCTGTTTTTTCTTTTTCTTCTTAGCTTTGGGTTCGCGGAAAAAAAAGCGCAGGGTGTCGGTGGTCCACACAAGGCGGTCGAGGGTATCGTTTTTCTGATAGCGCACATCCAGACGCAGCGAGTCGGCAGCCACCACTTCCGGATCTTTTATCCAGTAGATAAGCGAATCCAGGGTTTCATTCGGTTGCACCAAGGCCCATTCGCCGATGTCGCGGCCAGCACCTGGAGCGCCGTCCACGATACGTACCTGCGGCAGCGAGTCCAGCGGAGCACCGAAGCCGAGGGTGATTTTTCGGCGTTCGGGGCGGGCGTAGTTGGAGAGATAGTGTGCCTTGTAACCCTCGTTGAACCAGGTTAGCAGAATATCGTTGGGCAGATAGCGTATGCCCTGACGAGTGCTGAGCGAGTCAGCTCCGCTGACGGCATACAGCGTGTCGGTAACTTCGATAGGTTCGGTAGTGGGTACGATCAGCTCGTCGTAGAAAGCGATGTCCTCCGACCGGTCCCAGTGATAGTCGCGGTTGATGTCGTTGATAGCGAATATGCGGTACGTACCTTCAGGGAGATTGCGGATTGTGAACTGGCCGTACTGATTGGTACGTGCGATGCGGTCGAGCGGCAATGTGGTTATCGCTGTGTCCGACAGGTTGGAATATACGCCCACAAGCATACCCTGTGCAGGTTCGAGATTTTCGGCCTGGAGCACTATGCCTGAGATTCGCAGAGTGTCTATGCTCGGGCCTGTGGAGAAATCGAGGGCGAAGCCGTCCAGTATATTGCCTTCGTTGAGGTCCTTTATGGCGTCGGCAAAGTCGACAGTATATGTGGTGTTCTCGCGCAGAGTGTCGCGGAACTGCACACTAAGGCGACGCCCGTTGGCCGATACCGTCGGCGGTGTTTTCTGTGCCGGCGATACAACCACCTTGTTGAAGGCGTCCTCCAACTGTATGTTCTCATCAAAAATCACCGACATACGGTCGGTGTTCACGTTCAGCGCACCCGGGGCCGGGTCGGAACGGACAAACTTCGGAGGCAACTCGTCGCGCTCGCCGCCTTCGGGACGGCCTATGCTCGCACAAGCAGCCATCAGGAGCGCGAATACGCCCCACAGCAGCATCCGCATGTCGGCAAAGTTGTTGTCGCGACGTTTCATCGTCTGTCAGAATTTACGCTCGATAATAAAATCGAACAGCTCCATAAGTTGTTGCCGGATCGGTTCTTCGGCGGGAAAAACATCGAGCTGCGCCATCGCCTGGTGCTTGAGGCTGTCCATCGTCGCGTAGGTGCTTTCTATGCCGCCGTTATCGCGTGCGAATTTCTGAATCACGGCAATTTCGGGGTCGGATAGATTATCCTTTCCAAGCAGATCGCGTATAGCACGGCATTCGGGAGCGCCGGACTGCAGAGCCTTGAGCAACGGCAATGTAACCTTACCCTCGCGCAAGTCGTTGCCGGTGGGTTTGCCTACGGTAGCGGCATCGTAATAATCGAAAATATCGTCGCGCAACTGAAAACAACGCCCAAACAACAACGCATAACGCGCAAGCGCCTCGGTTTTATCGTCGGGAGCGCCGGCGGCGATGCAGCCCATGCGGGCGCTTGCCACAAAGAGCGAAGCAGTCTTATAGTCGATGATACGGAAATAGTTCGATTCGTCGAGGGTGTGCTCGCGTGCATTGTAAATCTGGTCAATCTCGCCCAACGACAGATCGCGGCCAAGGCTGCACAGAGCGTCCACAATGCGTATCTCTCCTGTGTCGATGGCCTCCTGCATGGCCGATGAAGTAAAAAAATCGCCAACCAATACAGCCACATGGTTGTCCCATACGGCATTGACGGTAGGGTTTCCGCGACGTGTGGACGAGTTGTCCACAACATCGTCGTGAATAAGCGATGCGTTGTGGAGCAGCTCTACGGCGGCGGCAGCCGACATAACCTTACTGCCCGACGCGCCGAACATTTTAGCGCACATTATCAGCAGCAAAGGGCGTAGCTGCTTGCCTTTGGTGCGCAGGAGCGATATTATTATGCGGCTCATCATGGGATTTCCGGATGACGATAACCGGCGCTCTATATGCGCGTTCAGCTCGTCTATATCCCCTTTGTGAAAGCCAATGAGTTTCTCGAGAGTTGTCATTATTCGTCAATGATTTGCAAAATTAAAAAAAACTTTGCAAACACCCAAATCCATAAGGTTTCGCCGGCGGACAATTTTTCGCCGGCGCGCACGTTATTATTCCATATATGAACCGGATTATTACATTTCTACTTATCATATTCTGCGCCACAGGCCTATACGCGAAAGGGCCGGTTAAGATTTCGGGCCTCGTTACCGACGAGAATAACGAGCCTCTGGAATTCGTAACCGTAAAAATCGCGGGAAAGGCCGTAGGTACAACAAGCGGCTTAGACGGCCGCTACAGCCTCAGCGCGCCCGAAGCCGACACAATCCGCATCGTTTTCAGCTGTATAGGCTACGAAGAATCGCATCGCAGGCTTGTCGACACAAGCGGCAGCGTTACCGTAAACGTAAAAATGTCGCCGGCCACCTACGCTTTGGGCGGCATCGAGGTTACGGATATACAGAAGCAGACATCCGGAATGCAGAAAATCGACGGCGCAGGCTACAAACTGGCGCCCGACGTGAGCGGAGGCAGTGTGGAATCGCTGCTCACCACAATGGCGGGTGTGAACAGCAACAACGAAATGTCAAGCCAGTACAGTGTTCGCGGCGGCAGCTACGACGAGAACTCCGTATATATCAACGGCATAGAAGTATACCGTCCGCAGCTTATTTCCTCCGGACAGCAGGAAGGCCTCAGCATTGTGAATCCCGATATGGTGGGAGCGATAGGCTTCTCCACCGGTGGTTTCTCGGCACAGTACGGCGACAAGATGAGCTCTGTGCTCGATATCACATACCGCGAACCGGAAGCTTTCGAAGGCTCTGTATCTGCATCGCTTATGGGTGCCTCTGCCGCCGTAGGCACCAGCTCGCGCCACTTCTCGCAGCTGCACGGCATTCGCTACAAGCAGAATTCGTCGCTCCTCGGTTCTATGGACGAGAAAGGCGAGTACGACCCTAAGTTCTTCGACTACCAGACGCATCTCACCTACACTTTCAACCCCAAGTGGAAAGTTTCGTTCCTCGGCAACATCGCCGTGAACAACTATAAATTCATACCCCACAACCGCTCCACCAAGTTCGGCACGTCAACCGACGCCAAGGAATTCACCGTCTACTTCGACGGCATGGAGAAGGATCGCTTCGAAACCTACTTCGGGGCTATGAGGCTTGGCTTCAAGCCAAATAAAGCCAACGAATTCTCGCTGCTCGCCTCGGCGTTCCTCACTAACGAACTTGTTTCCTACGACATATCCGGCGAGTACTGGCTCGATCAGGCCGGTACCGGCGGTGGCAGCGACGACAAGCCCGCCATCGGCGGAGAACTCGGCGTCGGACGCTACCACGAGCATGCCCGCAACCGTTTCCGCGCCTCGGTATTCTCGCTGGGCCTGAAAGGCACTACAGGCATCAACAGGCATAACATCGACTACGGCCTCACCTACAAACATGAGTCAATGTACGAGCGCGCACGCGAATGGGAACTACGCGATTCCGCAGGTTACTCGCTCCCGTTCGACCCCGACGCCCTCAAAGTGATATATAATCTTTCGTCCAACCACGACATCGCCAGTAACCGCCTGGAAATGTACGCTATGGACACCTACCGTCTGGAAACAGGCGCCGGTTATCTGAATCTGAACGGCGGCATACGCATGTCCTACTGGGACTACAACAAGGAATTCCTCGTCAGCCCACGTGTAAGCGTAGGCTTCGTCCCCGACCGCTGCCCGCGCCTGGCACTACGCTTCGCTACAGGCCTGTACTACCAGTCGCCTTTCTACAAGGAATACCGCATGCAGGAAACTCTGCCCGGCGACAATATCGTGGTTAACCTAAACGACAAGATAAAGAGCCAACAGTCGTTCCAGGTAATTCTTGGCGCCGACTACACCTTCCGCGCTGTAAACCGTCCGTTCAAAATCACCGGCGAGGCCTACTATAAGAACCTACGCAACCTAATCCCATACGAAATAGACAATCTCAAGCTCGTCTACGCTGGCCAGAACCTTACCAACGGCTATGCGATGGGGCTCGATTTCAAACTATTCGGCCAGTTTGTGCCCGGAACCGACTCCTGGATAAGTTTCTCGCTTATGAAAACGCAGGAAACCCTCAACGGCGTCAAGGTACCCCGCCCCACCGACCAGCGATACAGTTTCGCCCTCTTTTTCACCGATTATTTCCCAAAGTTCCCTAAACTGAAATTCAACCTGCGCGGTATCTTCTCCGACGGTCTGCCTATGACAGCCCCCCGCGGCAGCCGCGACAAAGGCTATTTCCGCGCACCCGCATACAAGCGCGTGGATATCGGCCTGGCGTACGCCTTGCTTTCGCCACCGGCCGAAGGACAGCCGCGTACCGGTCTGGCAAAACACTTCAAAAGCATCTGGCTCGGAGCCGACATATTCAATCTGCTGGATATTAGCAACGTGAGCAGTTACTACTGGGTTACCGATGTCAACCGCCTGCAGTACGCAGTACCCAACTATCTTACGCGGCGCCAGTTCAACGTGCGCCTTTCTGTGGAATTCTGATGCCCCGCCGAACAATCGGCACATCCAGCGTGTTTAAACTGGTACTTAAAACTCTACAGCTATGACAACTCCAAAAAGTATCAAGGGCACGCAGACCGAGAAAAATCTTGTAATCTCTTACGTTGCCGAATCCACAGCAGTAACACGTTATACTTTCTATGCCGCACAGGCACAGAAAGAAAATTATTTCCCCATCCAGAAAATATTCGAAGAAACAGCCGCCAACGAACTCCGCCACTCAAAAGTCTACTTCAAATTTCTTGAAGGCGGTTCCATAACCGTACCCGTGGGCATTGACGCAGGTGTTATCGGCACAACCGCCGAAAACCTCGCCGTTGCTGCCCGCGAGGAGCTTGAGGAAGGCTCTGAAATGTACGAACGTTTCGCAAAAGTAGCCGACGCGGAAGGTTTTACCGAAATCGCAGAACACTTCCGCGCCATCGCCACAATAGAGATGCACCACCGCAACCGATTCCTCCGTTTCCTCAAGCAGGTACAGGACGGCACAGTATGGAAGCGCGACAAGCCCATCACCTGGAAATGCCTCGTCTGCGGCTATGAATATGTAGGCACCGAACCTCCAGCTGTATGCCCGGCATGCGACCATCCCCGCGAACACTACATGGCTCTCGACGACCCCGAAGATCTCGAATAATAGCCCCGACACAATATCACGCCTTCCGCAAAACCACGCGGAAGGCGTTTTTTCTCTCGAATATCTTTGGTCTATTTCCAGACATCAAGAAATTTCCAATTCTTCGGGAACCCCATCTCTCTTAGATTCAGAAGATTGCCTCCATCTCCAATTATCGAGAGAATATTTCGCTTCAAATCGCTGTCAGGACTTATGATGTTACTTATATATTTTATACAGCACAAGACAGTAAAAACTTTATTCGGGTGAATAGCCCGTAATGTACGATGGTCAAGAAACGGGAAATCGGTATTTGAAGGCATCTGGATATTTATGATACTTCTACGATTCCACACGCGGCTATGGTGGGCACATGAGTTGCGCCATACAGCAATGGCATGTAGCCAATTGGCAAAGACCCTATCATCATTTAATCCAAATTGTTTGGCAATTGATTTCTTCTCGGCGGATTTTTTGAGCAACTGATATAATTTACTTAATGTACCTAATGATAGTACCTCCAGTGTCATCCATGCAGGTGGCATAGGCGGATTATTATATTTGAAATAATAATGCTTAATAAAATCTTCGTTGCTACGTTTTATCTCACCTTCAACATCTTTCATCAACAAATTAAACACGGATGAGGTATTGCCATCCTTGTCTATCTTTATTTGGTGCTTATATATGGAACTATCGCAAAACCAATGGCTATTCTAGGTCGATTCTGAATATGTCTGGACTATTTTTGTACGAACTGCCACCTCAATTTTTTCAATTGCATTAAACATTAATGAGCGCAGGCGGCGGTCAAAACAGTAGAGGTCTATAATATCAGAAAAATGTATATCATCTCTATTAAAATGATGATCAGCCAGAAAATCCGTATTGTTCTGAAAAGGATAAGTGTAAGCTCTAAGACGATAATAGCTTATATTGGATAAATATCGCACGGCAAGTTGTTCATCATCGATGAACAGACCACGACATCTTAATTTTTCTATTTGTTGCCGCAGGGAAAGAGGGCGTTTTGTATAGTCCATAAAAACTCGAAGACCTCCCCGGGTGCGCTGTTCAACGGGAAGCGTGGGAGGTCATATATTGAGTACAAAGATAGTATATTCGGCTCAAGCCGAAATTCCGGTGCATGGATTTTGGGAAAAGTGTTAAATTTGCAGGATGAAAACCGCAGATACAATATGGATGTGCCTTCCTGAAGGATTGGAAGAGCTGTTTGAGATGGTCAAGTT
>CABPYL010000047.1 GCA_902461565.1 uncultured Porphyromonadaceae bacterium | reverse complement strand
CATAAAATAACAGGCTTTTCGGGAAAACAAGGCATTTTTAAATGAAAGAGCCGTGAGAATGCCAACATTTATTTGGCGGCATGATGTCGGGAACTATCGCATTTTTTGTAATTTTGTAGCTTTAAAACCGAACTGATGTACATATCACCGCAATTGACTCCGACTTCCCTCTGGCTGCTTGCCGCATGTTTTATGTGCGTGCTGCTGCTGACAGCTATATATCTTTTCCGAGTGCGTAACGTTATCGCCTGGCGCCGACGCTGCGACCGCGAACGCGCCGACAAACCCTGTTCCGACTTTCTGCCGGCCTCGGTAGTAGTATTCTCGCAAGGCGATGCCGACAACCTGTCGCAGCTCCTAGGGCAACTTCTGAGCCAGGACTACCCGGCAGCTTTCGAGGTGATTGTGGTTAACGAAGGCGAATCGGCCGATATTCGCGACACCGTTTCCATGCTTCGCGCAAACCATAACAACCTGTACCTTACTTTCACACCCGAAGGAGTAGTGAACCTCAGCCGCAAAAAATTAGCGCTTACATTGGGAATCAAAGCCGCACGCTACGATATTGTGGTACTTACAACCACAGCCGCCGACATCGAATCCGACCAATGGCTTCGCCGAATGATGGCTCCGTTCGATAAAGACGGCCGCACAGAAATCGTTCTCGGTTTCTCTTATATCGATCCTGCCGAGGACAAAGCATTCGGCTATCGTTGCCGCGCCTTCGACACCGTAGCCGAGGGTGTACGCTGGCTTGGCGTAGCGATTGCCGGCAAACCTTTCCGCGGTACCGAATACAACATCGCCTACCGCCGCGAAGCCTTCATGCGCAACAAAGGTTTCGCCCGCTCGCTCAACCTGTGTTATGGCGACGACGATATCTTCGTAAGCGAGATAGCGCGTCCAGAAAATACCGTTGTGGAACTGTCCGATGAATCCATAGTGCGTCTGCGCCACGGCAACCATCCGCGAATATTCATGGAACGTACCCTGCGCCGCATGTTCACCGAAGGGCACATCCGCCGTCGCCCGCGCATACTGTTCGCACTTGGCGGCTGGCTTCAGATTGCAGCGATTGTATGTGGCATCTTAGCTGCATGGACATCCTACCCGAACATGCAGGCCACCATTTTCGCAGCCGTGATAATACTTGCGATGTTCGGCATAGACATCTATTTTTGGCGTAGAGCCATGAAGGCGCTGAAATCGCGCAAGATGCTGCTTACTTTGCCCTGGTTCTCCATCACCTACCCTCTGCGCAAGCTCTCGCGACGCCTGCGCTCCCCATTCGCAAAACAAAAAAAATACACCTGGGACTAATCCCTGCGACATCTATAACAAACAAGTATAACAAACAAGGGCTATCCTCACGGACAGCCCTTGCTTTTCTTACACATAGTACTTAATGTTAGATTTATATGTCTATTCCAGATTTGTTTAATATGAAAAAGCATTAAAGAATGCTTGTCGTATCATTTCCACTACAAAGTTAATCACAAAAAACTAAGAATCAAAACATGCTGACATCGGTTCCGAAGTGGCCTACGAATAGTAATTAACCGAATAGTGGAATTAATTTGAAAAATGTCAAAATTCAAAAGATTTTATGAACAAGAAGCTATACAAAGCACATATTAGGCTAAATTTTTAATAAATATCTAAATAATGTTAAACCAACAACCACTTTCCGCCTGTTGCATTTCTCCATCCGGCAAGTGTACGGAGTTATGAAAATTATAGCGCCGGGCCCTTCAATCGATTGTCGACAGGCTTACGAAAACAGTAAAAAACTACAAAAAAAGCGGTCCGGCAACTTCTGGACAGATGTTACCGGACCGTACTTATGATTGAGAACTATCAAATATTAGGGGTGTCCCATTTTTTTGTTTTTGTGCAGTTGATTTTAACAGTCTGATTGGCCACCTTTAGTTCGAACTCGCCCTCTTCGAGAATCCACTTGTCGTCGCTGCCTACAAAGGCAAGTTTCTTGGCGGGAAGCTCGAAAGTTACAGTCTTGGTCTCGCCGGGCTGGAGTGCGATTTTGGTAAAGTCGCGCAGACGGCGGTTGTCGGGAACAAGAGAAGCCACAAGGTCGCTGCTGTAAAGGAGTACAGGCTCCTTACCGGCCATGTTGCCCTTGTTGGTAACGTCTACGGTAACTTTGAGGATGTCGTCGGCAGTGAAAGAAGTCTTGTCGACGGAGAGGTTGCTGTAGTCGTAGGTTGTATAGCTCAAGCCATAGCCAAAGGGCCACTGGAGAGAAACCTTGGCGTCGTAGTTGTAAGCGCCGTCCATTGTACCCACTTCCTCGCTAACCTTGTAATCGTAATTTGCGAGCGAGTTTATTTCACGCGGATATGTGTACGGCAGTTTGGCTGAGAAGTTAACGTCGCCGGCAATAAGATTTGCAAGAGCGTCGCCGCCATAGTTACCGGGAAGCATAATATTGATGACACCTGCGGTAATGGGTTCGATATCTGCAATCAGGCGCGGACGGCCTTCGTTAAGGACAAGAACGATAGGCTTGCCCGTCTTGGCGAGTTCCTTCACAAGATTCCGCTGGTTTTCGGAAAGCCAGAGGTCGGTAAGATTGCCGGGGGTTTCGCAGTAGCTGTTCTCGCCCACACAGGCAACGATTACATCTACATTACGCGCGGCAGCTACTGCCTTGGCGATTTCAGGAGCGTTTTCCTCGAAGTACTGCCCGTTTTCCTTATATGTCACACCCTGTTCGAGTTTAACATTGGCTGCGCCGTATTTGTTGCACATAGCCTCGTAGATGGTATTGTACTGCTGCGCGAACGGTTCGGAGTTGGCGCCCTGCCATGTGTAGCTCCAGCCGCCGTTGAGACAGCGCATCTGATTTGCGTTAGGACCTGTTACAAGAATACGTTTGCCCTTAGCGATGGGAAGAACGCCTTCGTTCTTAAGAAGCACTTCGGAACCTTCGGCTGCGGCGAGAGCCGTTGCGGCAAATTCAGCCGAGCCGAATTTGGAATAATCCTCGCCGGGACCGCCGGTGTTGGGTTTGTCAAAGAGACCGAGGCGGTATTTGAGGCGCAAGATACGGCGGTTGGCGTCGTCTATACGGTCCATGCTTACAGCACCTTCCTCCACAAGTTCCTTAAGTAGTGTAAAGAAATCGGTGCTATAGGGGTCCATACTCATATCAACACCGGCATTGATTGCGATACGGATAGCGTCTTTCTTATCCTTTGCCACTCTCTCACGCTGGTAAAGGTTGTTGATATCGGCCCAGTCGGTAACAATCATACCGTCCCAGTTAAGGTCTTTCTTGAGCCACTGGGTAAGATACTCGTAGCTTGCATGAACGGGGACGCCGTTGATACTGCCTGAGTTTACCATAATTGTGAGCGCACCGGCTTCGATAGCGCACTTGAAAGGTTCAAAATATTTCTCGCGCAACATGGCCGGCGAGAGATATGCCGGTGTACGGTCCTTTCCGCTCCAGGGAGCACCGTATGCCATATAGTGTTTCACGCTTGTAGCGGCATTATACGGGCCGATATGGTTGGGATCGTCGCCCTGAATACCCTTCACTGCTTCCACTACCATCTTGGAATTGACGACGGGGTCTTCGCCGTAGCTTTCCCATATACGCGGCCAGCGCGGATCACGGCCAAGATCGACAACGGGATTGTAAACCCAGGGACAGTCGGCCGCACGGCTTTCATAGCCTGTGATAGCGCCGAGTTCCCTTGCCATCTCGGTATCGAAGGATGCACCCAGGTTGATAGGCTGGGGATAGAGGGTACCGTTCTGGATGTAAGTGGAACCGTGATTGTTGTCGAGGCCATAGACAGTAGGAATGCCGAGATATTCCATCGAATACTTCTGGATAGTGGGAATCCAGGTCTGCCAGTCGCTTACAGAGCCAGCGAAAGCAGGTGCGTTCAGGAAAGAACCGACACGATAGTCCTTGATAGCAGTGGCCAATGATGTGGTATCCATCTGGAACGGATGATTTTTACTCCAGTCCATTTTACCGAACACATCAATGTTGAGTTCGAGCATCTGGCCGATTTTGTCGTCGAGCGACATTTTGCCGAGGGTTTCCTCAACCTTTTCTTCGATGCCTTTGTCGCGGGGTATCGCCGGCTTCACACCGTTATCGGTGGAAGTACATCCGACAGCCGCAATAAGAAACATTAGCGCAAGTTTTTTCATGTATTATAAGTGTTATTAATTAATGAAAATTGGTTTCAGCGGCAAATTTACGTTAATATGTTGGAATAATCAGATTATCATCTATAAAAAATCAAAATTTGAATACATACAAAAGGGACACCGGCTGCGGTGCCCCTTTCTACTTTGTCCGGATTTATATCCGGGCTGGCTGATTTTTATTATGAAAGATTGTTATTTGGCAATTTTGAGGCTGCTGTTTCCACTGCGGATTACGTATACGCCAGCGGGAAGATCGCTGATGCTGAAGCTCGTGCCTTCGGCCGACATAACCTTGTTGCCCTGTGGATTGTATACAACGGCAAAGTCGCTGCCGGCGAGGGTTACGGTCTTGGAAGCACGGTTGTAGCTGATAGTATTGTGCGCAGCAACATTCTGTACGGAGGTGGCGGTACCCTTTACAGTGAGTTTGTCCAGACAGAAGTATCCGGGCGTGTTCATGCCCCAGGTGCCTGTATCGGTGCTGTCGAGGGTGAAGTAGAGTTCGTTGACGACACCGAGCGACGACAGATCAACATATTTCCAGCCGCGGTTTACAGTAAGATCGCCGTTATCATATGAGGCGAGCGTAACATCAACAGTTTTTTCACTTTCGTCGGGAGCCACGCCGTGGATTGTAAGCTTGAACTTGTCGCCGTTTGTGAAAGCGCGGGAAGGATAGATGCCATCCTGGATTCCATAATAAGCATAACTGTTCAGATTCACATATACGCCTACAGCTTCGTATGCCTTACCGTCGGCAAAAACCATATCGGTCGGACGCCGCGACATACCCACCATATAATATGCCACTAAATACGGCACATTGGCGTCGACCACAGGTGCGCCGAATTCATCGGTCTTTACCGTACCGTCCTCGTTGAGAACGATACCGCCTTTTGCCATATTGCTGTACTGCCAGGAAATGAAGTCGGTTTTCGAAGTATTGTCGGCAGAGTTGGAGGCTGTGAATCCCCACCACGTTTTATAAGCCCCCATCGAAGAATGAATGAACGAGAAACACTGGCTGTCAATCGATTCTTCATCGTCGTTGAATGTACCGGTCCACTGGCCGGTACCCTCCTCGAAAGAAAGTTCTGTTGTGGCCTTAGTTAGATCGAGTGTGATGTTTTGCGCGTTTACTGCACAGGCGCCCGAAAGGAGGGCTGCAAGAATAACTATTTTGTTCATGCGATGATATATAAAAAAACGAATAACCCGTTCACATATCAGCTATGCAGACGGGCCATCCATATATCATACGATATTATATACCGAAGTATATCAAAACGATAACCGGTAACCTGTTGTCCCGCAGGCACGCTGAAAAAGCAGCTACGGCAGGTCTTCTGACTTACCCCCGGCAGGCCGTGCCTTCTCACCCTTACGGGCAATGACTTTGTTCGGCTACCAATCTACGGGGCTTACAGCAGCGGGTACTGTCGCGGATTCGCACCGCGTTCCCTTTTCATTCCGTGGCTCATCGCCTGTCGCACTCTTGCAACGCCGGAAACCGTATTGCGTGGCAAAATTACAAAAAATTTGTAATCTGCCAAAATTGTATACTCCGGTTTGTCCAACTATTAATTTGTTTCAACCGATTACGTGGTTTTATTTCACATAAACCTTCTCGGCGTTGCCGGCAGCAACTTTTACATACACGCCGGGGATTGTCGGGACAGACAATAATTTTATGCCTGAAAGAGTATAATATACAGGAGCTTCTGTATCGGCAGCAGCAACATTGTCGACACCGTCGGTTGCAGGGAGCTTGATATAGAATTTGTGATTGATATTGCCGCGGGGCATGCCGAAGTCAGGCATGTACAGGAACAGGGCACCGCCAAGGAATGTAATCTTGCCGTCTTTGAGTGTGCCGAAACCCTCGAGCACAGCAGGGTCGGTGAGGTCGGCGCCCAACTGCATGAATAGCCAGCCTTCCGAGAACAAGGAGACGGGACCGAATCCGAAGTCAGCGCCAAGGGGAGAAGCCTCTATATATACCATCTCAGGATTTGTTGCGTCCACAACGGTATAATGGTGATGGGAGTGTTCCATAATGTTGTCATCATTCCGCAAATCGGGATAGTAAGTGTATGATGGGCCATAGAGATCTACCAGACGGTAGCGTCCCGGAGTTGTCTTACTCTCCTGCATTTCTACAAAATAAACTGTGTTGGCAACATCAGCAGGATAGATACTTGCAAGAACATCTTCCGAGTATTCGGCATTGCCAATCGTATTCCATTCTTCAGCTTCTTCGTGCTGGCCGTAGCAGTAGAACACATCGCTGCCAACAATCTCGCCTTCGGCCGAGAGTGCAACAACAGCTACTGTATTGATACCGGATTCAGGAGTAACAGTAGCAGAACCGTCTGTGGCAACATTACCTTGCGCCTTAACAGTTGCGAGTAGTTCGGCATCAGTGCTCTCGAAGCTAAGCATGCCCTTGAATATACCATATTTTACCTGGGCTACATCGGCACCCGCTGTATAGCTGAACGAAAGATCGCTTTCGGTACAATTTTCGGGACACGATACATTCAGACTGTAGTCTGCGGCGCCGGGGAGAGCGACGCGGAACAGGCCACTGTAATTGGCAGCAAGAGTAAGGCCTTCGTCACCAAAAAAAGGAAAATCAAGCAACAAGCTCTGAGGCTCAAAAGTTATGCTTCCTGCCACCATTTTGCCGCCGCACATACCCATAGCAATTGCAGTTTCCGCATCAAAGAAACCTTCGCCGATATAGTAACCCGCCATGTCGCCGGTATAACCTGGGCAGTAAGTACCATCAGTGAG
This sequence comes from uncultured Porphyromonadaceae bacterium, assembly GCA_902461565.1. GTDB lineage: Bacteria > Bacteroidota > Bacteroidia > Bacteroidales > Muribaculaceae > CAG-873. The sequence goes on along the minus strand of CABPYL010000047.1, from coordinate 12,773 downwards.
GCCGAAGTCAATGTTCTTCAGTTCAACATATTCCATCCATACGGCATCAGGATTCTCGGCGTGTAAAAGGAAATCGCACGATTCAAATGGAGCGTCGAAATAAGGACATTTACCATTGCCGTAAGGGTTCTCTACAAGATAGTAGCCTGGAGTGGTTGCGTTCTCATAGATCTGCACCTCCCAGGTTTCGGAATCAAGACCGGTATTGGTAAGAATATCATCTGTATAAGAACCGGTGCCAAGCAGGTTCCATTCAGCGGCATCGACAGCGGCTGGAGTCACCGGAGTCTTTTTTACAGTATTGATGTTAGTTTCAAGATTGACAGTCTTTTGCTTGCTGATATCGAGCGACATCTTCTGTGCCGGGACTGCCAACGCGGTTGCTCCGCCGGCCATCAGCAAAAACAAGGAGTAAATTTTATTCATATTCATCTATTTTAGGGTTTGTACAATTTTGCCGACAAAGTTATTCATAATTTTTATTTTTCATACTTTTTGCAACAAAATAATACAGACAATACCATTATTTTGCCAACAATACACAAATAAGTGCTATTTTTCTTTCATATTGACACACCGGTCCGAGTGTCGCGGGTAAATACACGCAAAATCCACGGAATTGTTTGTTCCAGAAAAAATATGTAATTTTGCAGCCTGTTAAGGAGACTATAGTTTTCCTAAATCAACCGAAATGGAAATAATCCGTACTGTACAAGGACTTGGCGACGCACTCGCCGAAGTCCGCAGCAAAGGCCTCAGCGTCGGTCTAGTTCCGACAATGGGAGCACTGCATGCCGGCCATAAATCGCTGGTAGACCGCGCACGCGCCGAAAACGACGTTGTTGTGGTCAGTGTATTCGTCAATCCCACCCAATTCAATAATCCCGAGGACCTACGCACCTATCCCCGCACGGAGGAAGCCGACGCCCGTCTGCTCGAGAGCTGCGGCGTGGACTATGTATTCATGCCCACCGCAGAAGAAGTATATCCAGAACCGGACACGCGCGTGTTCGATCTCGGCCCTGTGGCCGCGGTCATGGAAGGTGCTATGCGCCCCGGACATTTCAACGGCGTAGCCCAGATAGTGAGCAAGCTGTTTGCCATAGTGAAACCCACCCGCGCTTATTTCGGCGAAAAGGATTTCCAGCAGATCGCAGTTATCCGCCGGATGGTGGAACTGGAAGGCTTCGACCTTGAGATTGTGGACTGCCCCATCGTGCGCGAGGCAGACGGCCTTGCCCTTAGCTCGCGCAACGTGCGTCTGTCGCCCGAAGCCCGAGCCATCGCACCCCGCATCCGCCAGATTCTGCTGAACAGTCTCGATCTCAGGAACCAAGGCTACAGTCCTGTGGAAGTGGCCCGTATGACAGCCGACGCCATCAACAATGTGGCTGGCCTCGAAGCCGAATACTACCAGATTGTAGACGCCCTTACAATGCAGCCCATATCCCGCTGGGAAGAAGCCGGTGCTGCCGGCGCCGTAGGTTGTGCAACCGTCTACTGCGGCGGCGTGCGCCTTATCGACAACATCCGCTACCAATAAACCGAAACATAAATGTTTATCGAAGTACTGAAGTCCAAAATCCACCGCGTTACAGTTACCGAGGCGCGTCTGGACTACATCGGCTCCATAACCATTGACGAAGACCTACTGGACGCCGCAGGCATTCTGCCGGGCGAACGCGTCTATATAGTAAACAACAACAACGGCGCCCGTCTGGACACATACACAATCCCCGGCCCGCGAGGCTCGGGCGTGATATGTCTCAACGGTGCCGCAGCACGTCTGGTGCAGCCCGGCGATATCGTGATAATCATGTGTTATGCAACCATGACACCCGACGAGGCCCGCGAATTCAAGCCCACCGTCATCTTCCCGGACACAGCCACCAACAAGCTCGTTAAATAATAATACCCCGTAATCCCCCCTCCCACGCATGTTTGAAAAATTAAGTGAAAGACTGGAGCGCAGCTTCAAACTTCTGAAAGGACAAGGCCGCATTACCGAAATCAACGTTGCCGAAACGCTGAAAGACGTGCGCCGTGCCCTTATCGACGCCGACGTAAACTATAAGGTTGCAAAGACGTTCACGGACGAAGTAAAGAAAAAAGCACTCGGCCAGAACGTTATCAACGCAATCAAGCCCGGCGAGCTGATGGTGAAAATCGTACATGACGAGTTAACCACACTTATGGGCGGACAGCCCGTGCCTCTGAAAGTGGACGGCAAACCCGCAATAATACTTATGTCGGGGCTGCAGGGCTCCGGTAAGACAACCTTCTCCGGCAAACTGGCCAAGAAGCTCAAAAGCGAGAAAGCCATGCGGCCCCTGCTCGTGGCATGCGACGTTTACCGTCCCGCCGCCATAGACCAGCTGAAAGTATTGGGCGACTCCATTGGTGTGCCTGTGTACAGCGAGACAGACGTCAAGGACCCCGTTGGCATAGCCAAGCGCGCCATCGAATATGCGAAAGCCAACCACCATGACCTGATAATCGTCGATACCGCAGGCCGCCTCGCCATAGACGAGCAGATGATGAACGAAATCGAGTCCATCAAAAAAGCTGTAAACCCGGGCGAGATTCTGTTTGTGGTGGACGCCATGACAGGCCAGGATGCCGTGAATACCGCCAAGGCCTTCAACGACCGCCTCGACTTCGGCGGTGTTGTCCTCACCAAACTCGACGGCGACACCCGCGGCGGTGCAGCCCTCTCTATCCGCAGCGTTGTTGACAAACCCATCAAATTCGTGGGTACCGGCGAATCGCTTGACGGCATAGATGTGTTCTATCCGGCCCGCATGGCCGACCGTATTCTCGGCATGGGCGATATCGTTTCTCTTGTGGAACGTGCGCAGCAGCAGTTCGACGAAAAGGAAGCCGAGGAACTTGCCCGCAAACTACGCAAAAACCAGTTCACCTTCGACGATTTTCTCAAACAAATCAATCAGGTGAAGAAAATGGGTAACCTGAAAGACCTGGCCGCCATGATTCCCGGCGTTGGCAAAGCCATAAAGGATGTGGACATCGACAACGACGCCTTCAAGGGCATCGAGGCCATGATCATGTCCATGACACCCTACGAGCGCCAGCACCCCGAGGTAATCCGCGGCACCCGCGTGCAGCGAATCGCCAACGGTTCCGGCAACAAGATTCAGGACGTTAACCGCCTGCTAAAACAATTCGACCAGATTCGTAAAATGATGCATCAGGTGAGCACAATGGGCAACAATCCAGCCCAGATGATGCGCCAGATGAAACAGATGCGACGCAAATAAAATATGACAATAATCGACGGTAAGGCAACGGCCGCCAGCATAAAGGCCGAAATAGCCGCAGAAACCGAGGCATTGAAAGCAAAAGGTTTACGCGCACCTCACCTCGCCGCCATTTTAGTGGGCCACGACGGCGGCAGTGAGACATATGTGGCGAACAAAATAAAGGCATGCGCCGAATGCGGCTTCAAATCGTCGCTTATCCGTATGGAAAGCACGCCCGAGAACCCGCTGAAGGCCGAGGACCTGCTCGCCGAAGTGGAAAAACTGAACAACGACCCGGATGTTGACGGCTTTATCGTACAGCTGCCGCTGCCTCGCCATATCGACGAGCAGGCAGTGATAGAAGCCATCGTACCCGAGAAAGACGTAGACGGTTTCCATCCCGTCAACGTAGGAAAACAGTCGGTGGGTCTGCCCTGCTTCCATAGCGCCACACCTGCGGGCATAGTAGAGCTTCTGCGCCGCTACGGCATCGAGACCCGCGGCAAACGCGTTGTAATCGTAGGACGCAGCAACATCGTGGGCAAACCGCTTGCCGCCATGCTGATGCAGAAAGGCGCCCAGGGCGACGCCACAGTTACGGTATGCCACAGCCATACCCCGAATCTTCCGGAACTGACGCGCCAAGCCGACATCCTTGTGGCCGCTATGGGGCAACCGGGCTTCATCACTGCCAACATGGTTGCAGACGGCGCCGTAGTTATCGACGTAGGCACCACACGTGTTCCCGACGCCACCCGCAAGTCGGGCTTCCGCCTGAGCGGCGACGTGGACTATGCCAACGTGGCACCCAAATGCTCTGCAATCACACCCGTACCCGGCGGCGTCGGTCCCATGACCATTGTTTCGCTGATGCTGAATACACTTGAGGCTTTCAAAAGGCGTAACGCCCTATGATTTCAAGCCTTATACTGCCTCTATACGTATCACTGATATCGCTTGTCTTCGGTTACAACGAGGCCGAGCTGGTTTTTGTGGGGGATGCCATGCAGCATAAGGCTCAGCTTGAGGCCGCGAGTTCCGGAAAAGGCAACTACGACTACTCCACGTGCTTTTCAGACATATCCGGCATAGTCGGTTGCGCCGACTATGCCGTTGTCAATCTGGAGACGCCCATAGGCGCCGCGCCGCATTCGGGGTATCCGTGCTTTAATGCGCCGCCGACATTCGCCGACGCTCTTGCCGATGCAGGCTTCGACATGTTCCTCACCGCCAACAACCATACTCTTGACCGCGGTCCGCGCGGCCTGCGCTCCACCATCGCCGAACTGGACGCCCGCGACCTCGACCATCTGGGCACATACAGCAACGATTCTGCACGCGCTGCCGCTCTGCCTATGGTTGTGGACGTGAAAGGCTTCCGCATCGGATTCCTGAACTATACATACGGAACAAACGGCATATCACCGCGCGACGGCGTTGTGGTAGACTATATAGACCGCGCAAAAATGAAGAACGACATCGCCGAAGTTCGCGATGCAGGCGCCGAACTGGTTGCCGTATGCGTCCACTGGGGCGATGAATACAAACTGCTGCCCAATGCGTCGCAGAAACATCTGGCAGACTTTTTAGAGGCTCTCGGGGTGGACATGATTATAGGCGCCCACCCACATGTTATACAGCCGATGGAATTCCGGCCAAACAAATACTACCCGGAAAAGAACGTGCTGCTGGTATATTCACTCGGCAACTTCTTCTCCAACATGAAAACGGCCGATACCCGCGGCGGCGCGATGGCTCACGTGAAACTGTTCCGTGGCGAAGACCGCAAAGCGCAGGTGAAAGAGGCAGCGTACCGCCTTGTATTCACCATTCCAGGGACCAGCCCAGCCGATAACTTCAGGCTTATGGAAGCCGACAGCGTGAAAGCGCCCGCCTGGCGAGCACGCGCGCAGGAGTTCAGCCGACGCGCCCGCAAGATATTCGATGCCCACAACATCAATGTACCCGAAATAAAAGGCCTCTGACGGCTACCGCTATGGGAGTGTTCCATTTCAAAGAATTTCACGTGGACGACCACGGCTGCGGCATGAAGATTTGCTCGGACAGCGTTCTGCTGGGTGCATGGTTCCTGCCGTGCTATCGCGACGCCTCGGCAATTCTTGACGTAGGCACAGGTTCCGGCGTTCTCGCCCTGCTGGCGGCACAGATTTGCCCGCAGGCCATTGTTACGGGTGTAGAAATTGATGAAGGCGCGTATCTGGCCGCGCGCGACAACTTCGCCGCATCGCCATTCGCCTCACGTCTTGCCGCACAGCTTTGCGACATAAATACATACGTTCCCGAGGCGGAGCACGACCTGATTATCTGCAACCCGCCGTACTTCACCAACGGCGAACGTTCGGCCGACGGCGCGCGAAGCGGCGCCAGGCATCAGGATACACTTACTTTCGACACGCTGATGAAAGTGCCGCTCGCTCCGGGCGGACACCTCGGTATTGTAACCCCTGCTGATGCCTACGACAAAGTCTTATATCCCGCCGAATTCATGCACCGCAAACTGCGGCGCCTTTGCCGGGTGTCGACGGCGCCGGGCAAGGAACCGTCGCGTCTGCTGTGGGATTTCTGCACCGACGACGGCGACTTCATTCAAGAGAATCTTTATCTGCGCGATGCCGACGGCAACTACTCCGAAGCATATCGCGCCATAGTGGAACCATACTATCAAAAACTATCGCAACGATGAAAAAAAGCGATTTCGTCCTCTCCCTTACGCAACGCCTGCTGTTGCTGCTGTGCATATTCCTGATATGCTACATCCTGACAATGGTGCTTTCCTACCTCATAGGCAGATTTATGACCGGCAATGTTGCCGGCGCCCTGCGCATATGCGCACTTGTGCAGGACGTGCTTGCCTTCATCGTTCCCGCCGTAGGTACCGCCATGCTTGTAACGCGCCGTCCGGCTGTGTTGCTGTGCCTGACGCGAAAACCGACGGTTGCCGTGCTTCTCGCCGTGGTGGCCCTGGCCTTCATATCCGTGCCAGCGCAGGAAGCCGTTGTATACTGGAACTACAATATCCATTTACCGGAAAGCATGGCTTCCGTAGAAACACTGTTCCGCCAGATGGAAGAGTCGGCCGCACATTCAATCGAGGCTATTACCGGCGACACCAGCATTGCCGGACTTATCCTGAATATCCTTGTTTTGGGAATAGGCGCCGGGGTTTCGGAAGAGCTGCTGTTCCGCGGCTGCTTCCAGCGCCTGCTCACTACTGCCGGAGTGAACCGCCATGTGGCGATATGGACCGTGGCATTTGTTTTCAGCGCCATGCACTTCCAGTTTTTCGGCTTTGTGCCACGAATGCTTCTGGGTGCCTATTTCGGTTATCTGCTGCTGTGGAGCGGCAGTATATGGGTGCCCATAGCGGCCCATGCGCTCAACAACACAATGTATACCGTTGCCGAGTTCTACCATCTTAAATACGACGACGTTCCGGCCGCCGCCGACAACATGCCAGAGTTGTGGCCCGCAATGACAACCGCCGCCAGCGTGGTGCTGACAGCGGCTCTTATATTCTTTATTTACCACTATTGCCGGAAGCATCCGGCACAGGACTAATCCTCCTTCATAGTCGCCTCGAAGAATTTCCAGATAATCTCGGATGTAGGCAGGTCTTTGGCGTGCCAGGAATGCTTGGCTCCCTGCACCTCATAAACAACCACATCCTTGCCCGAAGGGGCATTGCTGTAAACTGTGCGTATCACCATACGCGTGCTGTCGGCCAATGTCGGGAACGTGTCGGTTTCCATAGTTGTGCAGCGATTGTTGGCGGCGACTGCAGCAACAGCCATAGGCACGGGAATATATGCGCCCCAGCCGCCCTTGTTTTCGTGGTCGCCCTGCCACATGGACACCATATCATTGTTGCCATGTATCTCCATGAAGTGTACGGGCTCGGTGAGCTTTCGTTCGTTGTACATCCATTCGAAGGTGAGACCGGCCACAGAGGCGTATGCCTTGAACAAATTCGGACGCGTATAGGCAAGCTGATAGCACAGGTCGCCGCCATTGCTCATTCCGGCCATAAACACATTCTCACGGCTAAGATTATACTTGGGACATACCTCGTTTAGCAGAGCCTCGAAAAAGTCCTCCTCGTTTCGGTCCATGTGCCACTGCGGAGGATAGCCTACGAACCAGCCGTCCTTTCCGCGGTCGTCGGGCGCGCCGTCGGGATAGCACACCGCAAAGCCATGCGCATCGGCGGCCTCGTTAAGGTCCTTTATCCAGCGTTTTTTGGAGCCGTAGCCGTGAGTATACACCACTAACGGGGCGTCTTTCGTTATGTTCTGCGGAATATACATCGCGTAGGTGCGGACAGTGTCGCCGTACGCCATTGTTTCCTTTGTCTGCGGCTGAGCCTGAAGCGTGAGTACTCCGGCTCCGAAGATGGCAAATGCAATAATGTGTTTCATAGTGTATAGGTTTATGCGGCAAAGTTAGCGATTTTTTCTGCGCCGCGGGCATCGCGGGCACACAAAATGCCTCTATTCCTACTGATGAAGTATTCCGCCAAGCTCCTTCTTTATGCCGCGGGCATACGAGCGCATGCGTCGCAGCTTGGCAGCAAGAATCACGAAAAACAGAATCAGCAGCGCTGCAAGTACGGAATAAAACATAACAGGGGAGGCCATATAGTCTGTGAAATACGTCTCGTACACCTGCCAGAACAGCAGCGAAACCAGCAAAACAGCCAGTGTTGTGCTTACGATGAACATATTCTTCTGCCTTCGCAGAATCTCCACCGACTTCACAAGTGCCGTAACAACAGGCATATCGGCAAGATGGATATTGTAGATAAATTTATATGTGGACAGATTCAGCGCTCCGGTAACGATGCCGAATATACCGCATGTTACGCACATCCACCCCGGCATGCGCATAAACAGCAGCACAGGCGAATACAACACAATGAATATCGAGGCGATGAACCCTCGCCAATAGAAATCGGCAAGCCGGAACTGATTGAACTGTGCACGGTTGACCGACGCTTTATGCGCCGCCATACGGTCGGCGATACGACGGTTTTCGGCATCGAGGCGCGAAGAATCAATCTTCGTGCGCTGCCATGATGAGCGAAGTTCTTCCAAATCTTTCATATTTACCTCCCCTCCGCTTCCTCGGCGGCAAATTTGCTTAGTTTTTCCTTGATACGGTGAATTCTCACGGCCACGTTGGATTCCGAGATGCCCATGATACGCGAAATCTCGTCGTAGGACTTTTCATCGAGCCAAAGCGTTATCAGCGCCTTGTCCACCATGCCCAGGCGCGATACCAGGCGGTTGAGCAGCGCCAGTTCTTCTTTCATCGCAGCGGCCTCGTGGCCATCGGCAGGTTCGACAATAAGACTGTCTATGCTTTGAGTTCTGGCGGGATTGTGGCGCCCCGATGTACGGTGAAAAGTGATACACGTATTAAGCGCCGCACGGTAGATCCACGTGGATATCTTGGCCTCGCCGCGAAAACTGTCAAGACCGATCCAAAGGTTTGCAAGCACTTCCTGGTACAGGTCCTCGAATGTGGCAGTCGGCGACGAATACAGCAGACATACTTTGGCAATCACCTCTTTATACTCGTCGGTGACTGCCAGAAAACGTGTCTCTTTGTCTGTCTGTCGGCTCATGTCATATTATATGACGTTGAAAAAATGAAAATATTACAGCGCTTCGTTGAAAAGTTATTAAACTCCGCGCCGTTTGGTGAAATTAACTTAATTAAAATTTGACTTTTGGCACATTGGACCTATATTTGCAATATAATCATCACGGTTAAACTGCAATCTTAACCTCTATTACCACATTATTGAAATAGAAATGAAAAAGATTATTGTATTAGGACTATCTTTCGGGCTACTTGCAACTGCCTGCAGCGCCAGCCCGGCAACAGATGCACAAAGCACACCCGGCAACCACTCCACAACCGTTGTCGGCGGTAACGGACGCTTCATATCCCAGGACGATTTTATCAAAGCTGCCGAGAGCACTGTCAACGGCGTTGTCAGTGTCAAGAGCTACGCCACCCCGCGCAACCAGCGCATGAGCGGCGGGGTCTCTCCATTCTCCGACCCTCTGTTCGACTTCTTCTTCGGTAACCCCTACGAACGTCAGCAGCCACGCCAGCAAGAAGAACCACGCCAGCAGCAGCTTGGCCTCGGCTCGGGCGTAATAATCAGCGACGACGGGTACATAGTTACCAACAACCACGTAATCGAAAACGCCGAACGCCTTGAGGTTACACTGAACGATAACCGCAACTTTGCCGCCACGGTTATCGGCGCGGATCCAACCACCGACCTCGCCCTAATCAAAATCGAGGCACCGGACCTTCATGTTATCCCGATGGGCGATTCCGAAAACCTGCATGTGGGCGAGTGGGTGCTTGCAGTTGGCAATCCCTTCGGCTTCACCTCCACCGTAACATCCGGCATCATCAGCGCCAAGGCCCGTAACATCTCATCGATGACAGGCTCACGCTCGCGCGGCGGTATCGAATCGTATATCCAGACCGACGCCGCAGTAAACCAAGGTAACTCCGGCGGCGCGCTTGTAAACCTCGCCGGCGAGCTGGTAGGCATCAACACCGCCATCTACTCGCAGACGGGCGCCTACGCCGGCTGCTCTTTCGCCATTCCCACATCCATAGTTCAGAAAGTGGTGGCCGACCTCAAGGAATACGGCACCGTGCAGCGCGCATTCCTTGGAATACGCTTTATGGAACTTACTCCGGAATTCATTGCCGAGAAAAAAATCAAAGGTACCGTGGCCGGTATATACGTCGACAGCGTTGAGGACCGTTCCGCAGCCCTTGAGGCCAAGATTGAACCGGGCGACGTAATTGTAAGCATCAACGGCAAGCCCACACGCTCCACAGCCGAACTCCAGGAGGCTATCGCACGCCAGAGCCCCGGCGACGAAATTGTCATAGAATATTTCCGCGACGGCAAACGGGCAACCGCAAAGGCACGCCTGCGCAACAACCGCGGCGATGTGGCACTCACCAAGAGCGGCGACTCCGGTATGCTCGGTGCAACTTTGGAAGCCGTAGACAAGGAAACCGCACGTCGCCTGGAAATCAGCTCCGGCGTAAGCGTAGCGGAAGTAGACAGTAACGGACGCTTCGCCGCAGCCGGTATCCGGAAGGGCTTCATTATCCTGAGCATCAACGGACAGCGCGTAAGCACACCCGAACAGGTGAAAGAGATTTACCGCGCCGTAAAACAGTCGGGCGCAGGCGAGGATAAAGTGCTGTTCATTTCCGGAATATATCCCACCGGCAAGACGGCCTACGCCGCAGTTGCCCTCGACGACTGATATTCTTTCCTCCATTCCATATACAGCCGGCGCGCCACAATGGTGCGCCGGTTTTGTTTACGGCGCCATTCGGCCATATAATATCCCGAATGGAACAATTATTTATTTGCCGCCGGAGTGTCGCTGAAAAAAACTTTTATTACCTTTGTGATGTTATAGGAGTAAACTATAATATAAACTTAAAAACACAACACGACAATGAAAGGACTTCCAATCGTAATCGCCGCTCTTGGCGGCGCACTTGTAGGCGCAGCGACAGCTCTTCTTCTCGCCCCCCAGAAAGGCAGCGAAACCCGCGACGCAATCAAAGGATTCATTCGCTCGCATGTTCCCGGCATCAAGGACCACGAACTCAACAGCCTGGCCGATCAGATTGCCGAAGAAATCAAGGAAGTGAAATAACAAACCATACCCGTTCCGATGAAAGGCTTTCTCACTTTTTTAGCCGGCGCCGCAATCGGTGCCGCAGCAACCGCCCTCTTTACCCCTGTTACCGGAGAGGAACTGCGGGCCCGCATCCGTATCATTCTACAGAAGAAAGGCATCATTGCCGCAGATGATATCGATGAACTCGTTGAAATGATAGCCACGCAGGTAGAAGACCAGGCTGCGGATATCAAAACAAAATAACAGCAAGTTAAATTTCCAGACTCATACCCTTCCGGACGAGTGATTGCGCGTACTGCGGGTTGCTCCCGGAGGGTTTAACTTCATTCACACTATGCCGCAAACAGAAAACGCATCAGGCGCAAAAGCGCTGCTGAACACCATCAGCCGCTACATCAGTCTGCTGATAGAAGATACCAAACTTAACGTTGCCGAGAAGATAACGCGACTGGTATCTGCCGCAGCGCTGTTTCTCCTGCTCACAATCGTGATAACCATAGCAATGGTATTTCTGTCCATTGTGCTGAGCCTCGTACTGTCTACTGCATTCGGACCGCTCGCAGGATTCACCATCGTCGCCGGATTCTATGTTGTTTTAGGCGTGGTGCTTTTCCTTGCACGCAAAAGCATACTTATCAACCCGATAGCGCGATTTATCAGCTCGATGATGCTGGACGCGCCAGTAGACGAAACCCCGGCCGCAAACAATTCAAACATCGAAGAAAATGTTTAAACTTCCACCCTATCCCCAGCCAACCGGCCCACAGTGGGGCGGTATGACACTCGACGAGATGCGCATGCGCCGCACACTTGTGCAAGCGCGCATGGAAATACAGAAATTCAAGATGTCGGCCCAGATAGAAGCCATGAAGACAAGCGCGCCTATCTTCGGAGGCTCCAACTCCATATTTTCGCGCGTGAGCAGTGTTTTTTCTGTGGCCGAATACGGATTATTCGCCTTCAAGATTATCCGGATACTCCTCCCCTTCCTGCGCCGTAAAAAGAAATGACAAAATGCACCCCTTCACAAGCGGGATGCAGACAACATAGTTTTTCGATTCCTTTTCGATGAAAATCTTATCAATTTCCCGATTTTGGATAGTGAAATTTGCAGACTTGACAAAAAATGCCTAAATTTGCACTCCGAAAAGTACGAAAATAAATTGAAAATCACATAAGGCAATGAAAAGAACATTCCAACCTTCTAACCGCAAGAGAGTTAACAAGCACGGCTTCCGTGAAAGAATGGCAACCCCGAATGGCCGCAAAGTACTTGCCCGCCGTCGTGCCAAAGGCCGTCTGTCGCTGACCGTTTCCGATCACATCGGTGGCAAATAATAGCCTCTTTTAACGTACAGCCGCCTTTCGGCGGCTTTTTTTGTGCCCGTACGTAAGGGAAGGCCGTTCTTACATCGGAATATCAAAAGGGTGTGCCGCAACTGTCAGATACGGCACACCCTAATTTATATAGCTTACCGGATTGCTATTTTTGTGCGTTCTTTGCCTTGTTTACGGATATAGATGCCCGGGGAAAGATTCTTTACATCCGAACCCACTTTGACACCACCAAGATTGTATATCTCGACAGGTTCACCGCTCCCGGCATCGACATTTTCAATGCCGGTACATCCATCTGCACGTATATCTTTGAAATAGCACCACGGCGCGGTTTTCTTGGCCCAAGCCGAAATTACGGTGCATTTGTTAAATCCGGGCGAATGGAATGTTAAAAATTTAGGCGTATAGTTTGACAAGTCGGAATATGAAGAAATCGCGGTCTCGGACTCCGCGCATC
>CABPYL010000046.1 GCA_902461565.1 uncultured Porphyromonadaceae bacterium | reverse complement strand
TTAGTAGTTTGGTCACCACTAATTTACTAATAATCTGTAATTTGTGCAACTTTTTTATTTATAAATAATTAGAAATTTAATTCAACCAACGAGTACTATGAAATATTACATTATTGAGGAATCATTAGCAGGTGTATATCCTAAGGTGGAATGCGATACTATCAACGAAGCGGACATTGCCTCTAAGTTTTCTAATTATATCGGCAAGGTCAATCCGCAAAGCCTTAATTTGCATTATACTCTAAAATATCATGCGAAAGTAACTGATGTTTTGACATCTTTATCTTGCGGTAATTTCAACTTTCTGGTCAGCGAGCGATTTAAACAGCTTCTTGAGGAGGCAAATTTAGCAGGACATATATTTTTCAAAGCTTCAGTGATGCAAAAAGAAAAGGAACTTAGATATTACATGCTCACATTATTAACTGATGAAAAAGTGCTTGGCTATATAGACTATGCTAAATCCAAATTCCGCGAAACTGAATATGGATCTAAATACGTAGGCCCTATAATAACAATAAACTCATATAAACATTTTCGTGAGTTATTAGAAGCGGCAGCAAACATCATGTTTGATGTTAGGTCTGAAAAACTGATAATGGCTGAAGATTTCGACCGGTCTTTGGATATGTTTACGTTCAAAACATTTGATAGAAAAGTATATATTTCCGAAAAGCTGAAGCGCAAGATTGAGGAAGCTAATATAACGGGAGTGGAAATTTCCGGACCCGTAGAATTCTGATGGTGCATATACAAAATAACGTAATATCAAACTCTAAAATCGTTATGTTATGAAATACGGCATAAGGTTATTATTACTAACTAACGTGAGTTCGATATAATTATTTGGTCATTCAATAATACAAATAATCAGCCATTTAGTACTGAACTAAGTGGCTGATTTTCTTGGTGGATTCATGGAAAATTAGTAAATTTATAGTGTCCAATTACAACATTTACAAAGACTTATAGCCATGATTACCGAGGACAAAATTACTGAAATTTTCTGTCTTGCCGATGACTTCTGCAAGTATTTTTCATCAGAGTTCAAAAACCATCAGATCAGCGACGGCAAGGTACACCGCCATAAGCCCGGGCGTCTTTCCAATGCTGAGGTAATCACCATTCTGATTCTCTTTCACTGCAAGGGATTCAGATGCCTCAAACATTTTTACACTCAGTATATATGCAAGCATCTTGCCCACTTGTTTCCCAACACTGTGTCTTACAATAGATTTGTCGAATTACAGAAATCAGTACTGTTGCCTCTCGCAATATTTGTCAGGGAGGTACTGATGGGGACTTGTACCGGCATTGCGTATGTCGATTCCACGCCGTTGAGGGTCTGCAAACATCAGCGTGTCCTTATTCACAAGACTTTCAAAGGTATAGCTGAACGCGGAAAGTGCTCTATGGGGTGGTTCTTCGGTTTCAAGCTGCATCTGATTATCAATGACAAAGGTGAGATACTGAACTTCATGTTCACCCCGGGCAATGTCGATGACCGCCAGCCCCTCTACTCGGAGTCATTTATTGAAAACGTCAAAGGCAAGCTCTGTGGGGACAAGGGATATCTTGGCAGGCAGTTGTTTGAATTTCTCTTTATGAATGGAATTCAACTTGTTACCAAAGTAAAGAATAACATGAGAAACTCGCTTATGTCCGGCTACGACAAGATTATGCTTCGCAAAAGAGCTCTTATTGAATCCGTCAATGATGAACTTAAGAACATTGCTCAAATAGAACACTCAAGACATCGGTCTTTCGCTAATTTCATTACCAATGCCTTGAGTGCAATAGCCGCTTACTGTTTCTTTCCCAAGAAACCATCTGTTTCTCTGGAGTTTGTACAAGACAATCAGCTGACTTTATTCTGATTGCTTATGTCGAACTCACGTTAACTATATTAATTGTTTCCTGTACGAATACCACCAGGCATACACCTCAGAGCAATGTTATTGACACGACAACAATCGAAATCAGAGAATCCGACTTTCTTGTTCAGTCTGATTCTGTTTCGGAGGACACGATTGGCATATCAGAACAAAAGATATCTGAAGTTGGACTGGCAAAACCGGATAATACACCTGGCTGGAAAGAGATATCGCCAGGTTTGGGAGTCTATTATAAAGATATCATGCTCACAATGCCGATTGTTGAAATAATAAATCCGCAGCTAAAAATGTATCTATCAGATTATATCATACCATTTGCAACACGTGGCGGATTTGATAGTTTTGAGGATTTTATATTTGTTCGATATGAACACGGTCATTCTGCGAGCGCTGAAAAAGAACCGGATTATATAACCATTCTTTTTATCAAATGTGGCATGTTATACGATTATGCTCTTAAAATGTAAGAAGGCAAATACAAAGTTGCATTTATAAATGACATACCTGTTATCTTTAACGATTTCAAGGCCAAGGGTTATATAAAAAACACAACTGAAATTTACAAGTTTCGGAAATGGCGTAAAGATTTCCCTTATCTTATAACTTGTGAAAGAGAATACCCATTTGAATTTAGTGTTATCGATGGCAACATCTGCTATATTGGGTATGATTATGGTATCGGAATGGGAGAACATGCAACTGAAGTGTCTGAGGCACAAAAGCCAAAACAGACAGAGCCAACTGATAGCCTGCCGATAGATTCAATATTGTAAATGGGCTGTTCATATTTGGAAAAGAATTGAAAGCTCATCCAAATGATAAGGATGGTAACATCCTTGGATTATAGATGTTCTTGTTTTTGTAGGTTCAAAGAAGTATGTAGGTTATTAGAACGGACAGGTTGCGGTGAGTTTTCCGGCTGGAACTTTCGTTTTAGGCGAAAATTTGTTATTTTTGTGCAAAATTGGCAGTAATCCATGAAAGAAGATACCGACGAACCTGAAGAAAACGAAGAATACACCACAATAGAACAAGGCGAGACCCCCGAAGAAGAAGAGGAGTACACCGAGAAGCTCAACGGCGAGGAAATACCTGTGCCCGCCGGAGGCAAACGTCCATATACATCCAAAGAGGATATCGTTCGCCACCATCTGCGCGGAATGTACCAGACTTGGTTCCTTGAATATGCGTCGTACGTAATTTTAGAGCGCGCCGTCCCCCATATCGACGACGGTCTGAAACCCGTGCAGCGCCGCATTCTCCACGCAATGAAAACAATCGACGACGGTCGTTTCAACAAGGTTGCCAACATTGTGGGTACCACGATGCAGTACCACCCGCACGGCGACGCATCCATAAAAGATGCCCTTGTACAACTCGGCCAGAAAGACCTTCTTGTTGAAACGCAGGGAAACTGGGGCAACATATTGACCGGCGCACCGGCGGCGGCAGCCCGATATATTGAAGCGCGTCTGTCGCTGTTTGCCTCGGAAGTGCTTTATAATCCAAAGGTTACGGAATGGACCATGAGTTACGACGGCCGCAAGCGCGAACCAATAACGCTTCCAGCCAAGTTTCCGCTGCTGCTTTTTCAGGGCGCCGAAGGCATTGCCGTGGGCCTGTCGTCGAAAATTCTGCCCCACAATTTCAACGAACTTCTTGACGGCGCCATCGCGTGCGTGCGCGGAGAAGAATATGAGCTATACCCCGATTTTGTTACCGGCGGCATGATAGACGTGTCGCGCTACAACGACGGCCGTCGCGGCGGCAGCGTGAAAGTACGCGCAAAAATAGAGAAGATAGATTCCAAGACACTCAATATCACCGAACTGCCATACGGCAAGACATCCGAAGCTCTTATCGACTCCATCCTAAAAGCCTTCGACCGCGGCCAGATAAAGATTAGAAAAGTAGAGAACAACACAGCCGACAAGGCATCTATTCTCGTGCATCTGATACCGGGCACATCGAGCGACAAAACAATTGACGCGCTCTATGCCTTTACCGACTGCGAGGTAAACATTTCGCCCAACTGCTGCGTTATACGCGACGAAAAACCGATATTCCCCGGCGTCCACGAAGTGCTGGAGCATAATGTGGAGATGACAAAAAAAATCATCACCGCCGACCTCAACGTTTCGCTCGGCGAGGACCGCGAACAACTTCTGTACGCTTCTCTCGAGAAAATTTTCATTGAAGAACGGATATACAAGGACAAGGAATACGAAGAAGCCCCAGACATAGACGCCGCAGTAGCCCACATTGACCGGCGCCTCGAAAAATTCAAGCCTTCGTTCACCCGCGAAGTTACCCGCGACGACATTCTGAAGCTGCTCGAAATAAAAATGAAGCGTATCCTCCGCTTCAACTCCGACGACGCCGACCGCGCCATCAACGCGCTGCGCGCACGAATATCCGACACATTAGACAAACTGGAGCACATAGACGACGTAACTGTGGAATGGTACGAGTACCTAAAGAAAAAATACGGAGCCTCCTATCCGCGCCACACTGTGATACGCTCGTTCGACAACATCCAGGCCGCCAACGTGGCCGAGGCCAACGAGAAACTGTACATCAACCGCGAGGAAGGTTTCATTGGCACATCGCTGAAAAAGGATGAGTTTGTATGCAACTGCTCGCTGCTTGACGACGTGATAATCTTCTACCGCGACGGCCGCTACAAAATTGTGCGCGTTCAGGAAAAACTGTTCGTGGACAAGAACGTGCTGTACGTGAATGTGTACAGGCGCAAAGACGAGCGCACGATATATAATGTGATATACCAGAACGGCAAAGGCGGCGCATACTACATGAAGCGCTTCAACGCCACCGGCATGACGCGCGACCGCGAGTACAACCTCACTCCCGGC
This sequence comes from uncultured Porphyromonadaceae bacterium, assembly GCA_902461565.1. Classification (GTDB taxonomy): domain Bacteria; phylum Bacteroidota; class Bacteroidia; order Bacteroidales; family Muribaculaceae; genus CAG-873. The sequence continues at coordinate 16,217 of CABPYL010000046.1, read as the reverse complement.
CTGCCCGGCTCGCGGATAGTGTGGTTCTCGGCCAATCCCAACGGCGAGGCAGAAGTGGTGAAGGTGAGCCTCAAACCCAAGCTGAGACTGAAAAATCTGAGCATAGACGTGGATTTCAGCAAAATGGCTGTGAAAGGACGCGGAGCTATGGGCAACCTCGTTACCAAGAACGAGGTGCAGCGGTTCTCGCTGAAAGAGCGCGGCGCAAGCACCCTCGGCGGCCTGCAGGTATGGTTCGACCAGGATGTACTGCGCCTCAACTACGAAGGCCGGGGCACTTACCTGGGTGAGTTCCACGGCACTGACCGCGTGCTTATAGTGCTGAAAAACGGCGAATTCTACACCAGTGGATTCGAAGCAACCAACCACTACGACGACAATATTCTGCGCATCGAGAAATTCCGGCCCAAGACCGTGTGGACCGCCGTGCTGAACGACGCCGACCAGGGCTTCCCGTACATCAAGCGATTCACATTCGACGAGAGCACGAAAAAGCAGCGGTTCATCGGCGAAAACGAAAATTCGACGCTAATTCTGCTCACCGACCATAAATCGCCGGTGCTGAACCTGGTGTTCCAGGACGAGGCGCGCGTGCCGCTGGAGGTGGACGCAGTGGAATTCATAGGTGTAAAATCCTTCAAAGCCAAAGGAAAGCGATTGTCCATACTGCCGCTGAAAGATATTGAACTTTTGCCCGAGCCGGAAGTTATAGAAGAAGATACCCCGGAAGAAAGCGAGGCAGAAGACATAGAAACCGCAGATACAGCGGCATCGGACATCACCGACCTCTCCGACGAATACGAGGATATCCCTACCACTCCATCGCTGTTCAATGACGAAGAAAACTAAGCTGGCCCTGCTGATGCTGCTTCCTGCCGTACTTCACGCGCAGGAGCCGGACAACGTGCCAGCCGTAGAGCGCCCTGTGCTGTCGGCATACACTATTGAAGCCGGTACGGCGCACATCACGGAAACCTACCTGAGCCCTCTGCACCACTCCGGATCGGCGTATGCACTCAGCTACGAACGCATGCAGGCCATGAAATTTAACCCCGAACGCTGGGTTATGCGCCTCGACGGGCGTCTGTCGCTTGCCGGAACATATAACCAACCAGCCCGCAACGCCAGCCTGTGGGACCTCGGACTGCGTGTAGGCTGGGGCATGCTGCGACGGTTCAACCTACCACAAGGCTGGAGCATATTCGCCGGCGGAAGCACCGACATAAACGCCGGCGTCATCTATCTGCCGAGAAACAGCAATAACCCAGTCTCTGTAAAAGCATCGTGGACGGTAAACGCTGCCGCCGGCGCCGCGTGGAACCACACCTTCGGCAAACTGCCCGTATGCCTGCGCTACCTTGCAGAAATGCCCCTCACCGGAGCCTTTTTCTCGCCACAGTATGGAGAACTGTACTACGAGATATACCTCGGCAACCACAGCGGACTCGCCCGTTGCGCATGGCCTGGCAACTATTTCAGGCTCGACAACCTGCTCACCGCCGACTTCAGGCTGGGCCGCACGATAATACGCACCGGCTACAGGTGCGGCATCCTTTCTACCAAGGCATCACACCTGGTTACACGCCGTATCGAACACACCTTCGTAATAGGTGTGGCAAGCGAATGGCTCTCTCTCTCGGCCAAGCGCACAGGCATTTCGAGAGATTGTAAAATCATCAGCGCACTCTACTGACCTATGAAAAGCCTGCGTAACACATTAGGAGCCATCGCGGCCGCCGTGGCACTGACAGCAACCTCTTGCCATTCCATCGAAGAATGGGATAACGACGTATACGGCAACTTCGACGCCCTCTGGACAGTTCTCGACGAACACTACTGCTTCTTCAGCGAGAAAGACATTGACTGGGACGAGACCGGCGCCCGATACCGCGCCAAACTCAAGCCCGAAATGACAGAAAAAGAGCTCTTCGAAATATGCGCCGACATGCTCGACGAGCTGAAAGACGGGCACACAAACCTAATCTCCTGGTTTAACGTATCCTACTACCGCAAATGGTGGAGCGACTACCCTGCTGACTTCGACTGGCGCCTGATTCAGGAACACTATCTCGAATTCGACTACTATACCGCCGGAGGCATGAGCTACAAAGTACTCTCCGACGGCAAAGTTGGTTACGTTTACTATTCGTCGTTCGCAAACGGCATCAGCGACAGCTTCGTGAACGAGATGATGATGACCATGAAGGATTGCAAAGGCATGATACTTGATGTACGCAGCAACGGAGGCGGCAACCTTACCAATGCCGAGGCCCTCGCAAGCCACTTCATCAACGAGAAAACCCTCGCAGGATACATCCAGCACAAGACAGGTCCGGGCCACGACGATTTCTCAGAGCCATATCCCTACTATTTCGATCCCGTGATAGGCGTGCGGTGGCTAAAGCCCGTTATCGTGCTTGCCAACCGGGGAACATTCAGCGCCGCCAACAACTTTGTATCCATAATGAAAGGCCTTGAGCACGTGGTAATCGCCGGCACCACAACGGGCGGAGGCAGCGGCGCACCCTTCTCCTCCGAAATCCCCTGCGGATGGGGCGTACGCTTTTCCGCATCGCCCATCTACGACCGCGAGAAACAGCTGACCGAACACGGTGTAACTCCCTCAGAAGGCTTTGAAGTGCACATGGACACCACCGCCGCCGTCAACGGCCACGACACTATCCTGGATTTCGCCATCGAAACCCTCCTCCAAATCCCCGACCCGGAACCGAAAGAGAAATAATAACCTAAAAATATCATCTATGAAACGAACTATCGTATATACTATCTCAATGATGGTAGTATGCTTTGTGTGCGCAGCAAAAGAAGTAATCATACAGCCTGAATTCAACGTCGGAGAAACATTCGAGTACAAGGTAACAACAGAACTGCGGCTGCGCGAGGGACAGGATTCCGCAGTCGTTAAATCGGTTTTATTACCGAAATTTGTTGTTGAAGAGCATAACGACAAAGGTTTCATTCTAAAGGCCTCGAACAAGCGGGAAGCCTTCAACATAACATTTTCCAGACCGGAACTCAAAGGAGCATCCGACTCTTTCATCGGGGATGAAGTGAAGAACTTAATTACACCCTTAGTATTGACAATCCAGCTTGATGCCGACAACCGCCCGGATTCTATTCTGAACATAACTGAAGTTAAAAAAAACATTCTGAAAACTTACTATAGAATGGCTGCAAAAGAACTTGGGCCCGACACCGCTAACACAGAGACCTGGAAAGTTACCCAGGCATTACTGGAATTAAGTGTTGAAACACAATATAATCAGGAAAAACTGATAGCACGGCAGTTCGGCAATATACCGTACTTTAACTTCATCGGAACACCGCTCGAATCCGGGAAAATTCCCGCCTCGATGGTACTTTGTGATGAATTGAATAAATTCTGCTTCGGAGCCACAGAGCTGAATATGGAAATCAGCCCAGCCCCGAAAAAGGACCGGACCGACGCGTACGTTATAAAGGTAAACGGTAAAAAAGACAATTCCATAATATCTTGCGAATTCTTGTTCATCAACGGCCTAATGAACCTTGGCACCCTCTCTGCCTACACCGAAGTAGACAGAGTAACCATCGCAAGCACATTCCACTTAGAACGCCTACCCTGAGAATACACTCAACGAATAATAAAATCCTGCGAGCGAAGTAGACCTGAGACAATCTCGCTCGCAAGATTTTTTATTGTATTCGGATAGAAACGGATATGAAAACAGGCAGCCCGGGCGGGCTGCCTGCTATTTATGGTGATTGGGGAATCAGTCGTTGGACACTTCGGTTACCTCTGCCTCCATCGGTACTTCGGCGGGATAGGCTGGAGCTATGCTGTCGATGTCGTCGGAGCTGGATACGAGGATGTCCTCGTACTCACGCAGACCGGTACCGGCGGGAATGAGGTGGCCGCAGATAACGTTCTCCTTCATGCCCTCGAGGGGGTCGCTCTTGCCCTGGATGGCGGCTTCGTTGAGCACCTTGGTGGTTTCCTGGAAGGAAGCAGCCGAGATGAAGCTGGAAGTCTGGAGGGCGGAACGTGTGATACCCTGAAGGATCTGTTCGGAGGTTGCGGGCTGGGCGTCGCGCACGATAACGGGACGGAGGTCGCGCTGTTTCAGCAGCGAGTTCTCGTCGCGCAGCTTGCGGGCGGTGATAATCTGGCCGGCGTGCAGTGTCTCGCTGTCGCCCGGGTCGACTACATATTTCTTGCCCCAGATGCGGTCGTTCTCGTCCATGAAGTCGCGTTTGTCTACGATCTGCTCCTCAAGGAAGTTGGTGTCGCCGGAATCGAGGATACGTACTTTACGCATCATCTGGCGTACAATTACCTCGAAGTGCTTGTCGTTGATCTTCACACCCTGCATGCGGTAAACGTCCTGAACCTCGTTGACAATGTATTCCTGAACGGCTGTCGGGCCCATGATGTTAAGGATGTCGGTGGGAGTGATAGCACCGTCCGAAAGCGGTGTGCCGGCGCGGACGATATCGTTCTCCTGCACAAGTATCTGCTTGGACATGGGCACGAGGTACTTCTTGGCGTCGCCGAATTTGGGCTCTACTATAATCTCGCGGTTGCCGCGTTTGAGTTTGCCGAACTTGACCATACCGTCCACCTCGGAAACGATGGCAGGATTGGAGGGGTTGCGGGCTTCGAAGAGCTCGGTAACGCGGGGCAGACCGCCGGTGATATCGCCGGCGCCGTGGGTGGAGCGGGTAATCTTGGCGAAGGTATCACCTATCTTCACTTCGTCGCCGTCCTTGAATATGAGGTGAGCGCCTACAGGCAGCGAATATGTTGCCACAACTTCGTTGTCGGCACCGATAATCTGCATGGAAGGCACGTGCTGGCGGTCGCGCGATTCGGTAATCACGCGGTCTTCGCTCATTGCGTGGCCTTCGGAATCGTTGCGGTATGTAACGTTCTCGATAAGGTCGACGTAGTGTACGGTACCTGCCTTTTCCGTAACGATAACGTTGTTGAAGGGGTCCCATTCGCAGATTTCGTCGCCTTTCTTCACGTCGTCGCCGTCGTTCATGAACAGTTTGGAACCGTAAGGAATCTGAGCGCTCATAAGCTGCATGCCGGTGTTGTGATCGATGATACGCATCTCGGCAAGACGGCCTACAACAATCTTGACGCCGTTCTCACCTTCCACCGTACGCAAGTCTTCGATTTCGAGCTTACCGTCGTATTTGGAAACGAGTTTGGAAGTGGCGGATATGTTGGTTGCAACACCACCGACGTGGAATGTACGCAGTGTCAGCTGGGTACCGGGCTCGCCGATGGACTGTGCTGCGATTACGCCGACAGCCTCGCCCTTCTGCACCATGCGCAGGTTGGAGAGGTTGCGGCCGTAGCACTTGGCGCACACGCCACGCTTGCTCTCGCAGGTGAGGACAGAACGGATTTCTACGCTCTCGATAGGCGATGCGTCGATAATATCGGCTGCGGCATCGTTGATTTCCTCGCCGGCGCGTACAATCACCTCGCCTGTGAGGGGATGTACTACATCGTATACCGATACACGGCCGAGGATGCGTTCGCCCAGGGAGGCAACAACTTCGTCGTTCTTGGTAACAGCGGTGCATACGAGGCCGCGGAGAGTACCGCAGTCTTCTTCGTTGATGATAACGTCATGTGCGACGTCGACCAGACGGCGGGTAAGATAACCGGCGTCGGCAGTCTTAAGAGCGGTATCGGCAAGACCTTTGCGGGCACCGTGAGTGGAGATGAAGTATTCCAGCACGGAGAGGCCTTCCTTGAAGTTTGCCAAAATAGGGTTCTCGATAATCTGACCGCCTTCGGCACCGGCTTTCTGGGGCTTAGCCATAAGACCGCGCATGCCGGCGAGCTGACGGATCTGGTCCTTGGAACCACGGGCGCCGGAGTCGAGCATCATGAAGATGGCGTTGAAGCCCTGGTTGGCTTCGGTCATCTGCTTCATCAGCACGTTTGTAAGCTTGGCGTTCACCTGGGTCCAGATATCGATAATCTGCTGGTAACGTTCTTTATCGGAGATAACACCCATCTGGAAGTTCTCCATAACTTCGGCAACCTGACGGTAGCCTTCGTCGACAATCTCTTTCTTCTCCGGCGGAACAAGCACGTCGCCAAGGTTGAAGGAAAGACCGCCGCGGAATGCCATGTAATATCCGAGGTTCTTGATATCGTCCAGGAACTGGGCGGAACGGGGGATACCGCATTTTTTGATTACGCGGGTTATGACGTCGCGGAGCGACTTCTTGGACAGAAGCATGTTGAGGTAACCGATTTCCTCGGGCACGTACTGGTTTACAAGCACTCGGCCTACGGAAGTCTTCTCAACAATGTGGCGGATCTTGTTGCCCTGCTCGTCAACGTCGTCAACAAGGATGTTGATGGGTGCATGCAGGGTTACACGACCTTCGTTATATGCTATCTGCGCTTCCTCGGGACCGTAGAAGGTGTGGCCTTCGCCCTTGTCGCCGGGACGCAGTTTCGTGATATAGTACAGACCCAGAACCATGTCCTGCGAAGGCACGGTGATAGGCGCGCCGTTGGCGGGGTTGAGGATGTTGTGCGAGCCCAGCATCATGATCTGAGCCTCGAGAACAGCCTCGTTGCCCAGGGGCAGGTGCACGGCCATCTGGTCGCCGTCGAAGTCGGCGTTGAACGCCGTACATGCCAGCGGGTGTAGCTGAATAGCCTTGCCTTCGATAAGCTTGGGCTGGAATGCCTGGATACCGAGACGGTGCAGTGTAGGAGCACGGTTGAGCAGAACGGGATGACCCTTCATCACGTACTCGAGGATATCCCATACAACGGGTTCCTTACGGTCCACAATCTTTTTGGCGCTCTTGACGGTCTTTACAATACCGCGCTCGATGAGTTTGCGGATAATGAACGGCTTGTAAAGCTCGGCGGCCATGTCCTTGGGCAGACCGCACTCGTGCATCTTGAGTTCGGGACCTACAACGATTACGGAACGTGCGGAATAGTCGACACGTTTACCGAGGAGGTTCTGACGGAAGCGGCCCTGCTTGCCCTTGAGGGAGTCGGACAGAGATTTGAGGGGACGGTTTGCATCGCTCTTCACCGCCGACGACTTGCGGGAGTTATCCAGCAGCGAATCCACGGCCTCCTGGAGCATACGTTTTTCGTTGCGCAGAATCACCTCGGGAGCCTTGATTTCGATAAGACGTTTTAGGCGGTTGTTGCGGATGATAACGCGGCGATAAAGGTCGTTAAGGTCGGATGTTGCAAAACGACCGCCGTCCAGGGGAACGAGAGGACGGAGTTCGGGAGGCGTAACAGGCACAGCGTGGAGAATCATCCACTCGGGCTTGTTGCGGTTGCGCGAGGCGCGGAAAGCCTCCACAACCTGCAGGCGCTTGAGAGCCTCGGTTTTGCGCTGCTGCGAGCCTTCCTGGTTAGCCTGGGCGCGCAGGTCGTAGCTCAGAGTGTCCAGGTCGAGATCCTTGAGAAGGTCGTAGATAGCCTCGGCGCCCATCTTGGCGACGAACTTGTCGGGATTGCCGTTCTCAAGCATCTGGTTCTCGCGGGGCAGCTTGTCCAGCAGGTCGAAGTACTCTTCCTCGCTGAGGAGATCGAGCTTCTGCACGCCCTGCTCTGCGGCTGCACCGGGATTTATAACGATATAGCGCTCGTAATAGATTACGGCGTCGAGTTTCTTCGAAGGAAGACCTAAGAGGTAGCCGATTTTATTAGGTAGCGAACGGAAATACCAGATGTGAGCCACAGGCACAACCAGGCGGATGTGGCCCATGCGCTCGCGGCGCACTTTCTTTTCTGTTACTTCAACCGAGCAGCGGTCGCATACGATGCCCTTGTAGCGGATACGCTTGTATTTGCCGCAGTGGCACTCGTAGTCCTTTACAGGACCGAAGATGCGCTCGCAGAACAGGCCGTCGCGCTCGGGCTTGTACGTACGGTAGTTGATGGTCTCAGGCTTGAGAACCTCACCGCTCGACTTGTCGAAAATCTCCTCGGGCGAAGCAAGGCCAATGGTGATTTTCGAAAACACGTTCTTGGGTTTGTTTTCTTTTCTAAAAGCCATATATCGATGTGTGCTTTAGTCTGTTTGATGATAAGGAGAGAATCAGTTCTCCAGATTGATGCTGAGGCCGAGACCGCGGAGTTCGTGGAGAAGCACGTTGAGCGATTCGGGGATGCCGGGGGTCGGCATCGGATCGCCTTTGACGATTGCCTCATAAGCCTTGCTGCGGCCGTTGACGTCGTCGGACTTGATGGTAAGGATTTCCTGGAGTATATGCGCTGCGCCGAATGCCTCGAGCGCCCATACTTCCATTTCACCGAAACGCTGTCCGCCAAACTGGGCTTTACCGCCAAGGGGCTGCTGGGTGATAAGCGAGTACGGACCGATGGAACGTGCGTGCATCTTGTCCTCTACCATGTGGCCGAGCTTAAGCATATAGATCACACCCACGGTAGCGGGCTGGTCGAAACGCTCGCCGGTACCACCGTCGTACAGGTATGTCTTGCCGTAGCGCGGGAGACCGGCCTTGTCGGTCCAGTAGTTGATATCTTCCATGCTGGCGCCGTCGAAAATGTGTGTGGCGAATTTCTCGCCAAGCTCGCGGCCTGCCCATCCGAGAACGGTCTCGAACACCTGGCCGAGGTTCATTCGCGAAGGCACACCCAGAGGGTTCAGAACAATGTCCACGGGAGTACCGTCGGCAAGGAAAGGCATATCTTCCTGACGCACGATGCGGCTCACGATACCTTTGTTACCGTGGCGGCCTGCCATCTTGTCGCCCACGCTGATTTTACGCTTCTTGGCAATGTAAACCTTGGCAATCTGCATGATGCCGGAAGGCAGTTCGTCGCCGATGGAGATATCGAATTTCTTGCGGCGCATCTCAGTGTCGATTTCCTTGTATTTCTGGAGGTAATTGACAATGGTGCGGCGGATAAGGTCGTTGGTATGCTCGTCGGTGGTCCAGTGGCTCAGGCTCAGAGTATCGTAATTGATGCTGTTGAGCACCGCGGGGGTGAAGCGCGAGCCTTTTGGAACGATTTCGCTGCCGAGGAAGTCGGTTACACCGTCAGAAGTCTTGCCTTCGGTGAGCGTCATCAGCTTGTTAACAAGAATGTCGAGCAGTTCGGCCTTCTTGGCATCATATTCCTCGTCGATTTTGGGCAGCAGAGCATTCACAGCCTTATTGCGACCTTTCTTGGCGGCGCGTGCATACAGGTTTGTGCCGATAACAACACCCTTGAGCGACGGAGTGGCCTTCAGTGATGCGTCCTTAACATCGCCGGCCTTGTCGCCGAAGATTGCACGGAGCAGTTTTTCCTCTGGGGTGGGATCCGACTCGCCCTTAGGCGTGATCTTGCCTATCATTATATCGCCGGGCACAACGTGTGCGCCCACGCGGATAATACCGCGTTCGTCCAGATCCTTGGTGGCGTCCTCGCTCACGTTGGGGATATCGGAGGTAAGTTCCTCCATACCGCGCTTTGTCTCGCGCACTTCAAGCGAGTATTCGTCAACGTGCACAGAGGTAAGGATATCATCGCGTACGACACGCTCATTCAGCACAATGGCATCCTCGTAGTTGTAACCCTTCCAGGGCATGAAGGCAACCTTGAGGTTGCGGCCAAGAGCGAGTTCGCCTTTCTCGGTGGCATAGCCTTCGGTAAGAATGTCGCCTTTGGTAACGCGCTGACCCTTGTTGCAGGTGGGGCGAAGATCGATTGTGGTGCTCTGGTTGGTTTTGCGGAACTTGGGTATCTTGTATTCCTTTACGGGGCTGTCGAACGAAACAAATTCTTCGTCGGCGTCGCGGTCGTAGCGGATGCGGATAACTGTAGCGTCCACAAACTCGACAACACCATCGCCTTCGGCGGTAATCTGGGTACGGCTGTCGCGTGCGAGCTGGGCTTCGATGCCGGTGCCGACAATAGGAGCCTCGCTGCGCATCAGGGGCACAGCCTGGCGCATCATGTTCGAACCCATGAGTGCGCGGTTGGCATCGTCATGCTCCAGGAATGGAATGAGCGATGCGGCGATAGAGGCAATCTGCGAGGGCGACACATCCATAAGTTCCACCTGGTCGGGGGCAACTACGGGGAAGTCGGCATCGCGGCGTGCCTTTACAGTTTTGTTCACGAAAGTACCGTCGTCGTTCAGCGGTGCATTGCCCTGCGCGATAGTCTTGCCTTCCTCGATTTCGGCAGTGAGATATACTACCTCGTCGTTATTCAGATTAACGCGGGCATCCTCTACCTTGCGGTACGGAGTCTCGATAAAGCCGAGATCGTTGATCTTTGCATATACGCACAGCGAGCTGATAAGACCGATGTTCGGGCCTTCCGGAGTCTCGATAGGACACAGACGACCGTAGTGGGTATAATGCACGTCTCGAACCTCGAAGCCCGCACGCTCGCGCGACAGACCGCCGGGGCCGAGGGCCGACATACGGCGCTTGTGGGTGATTTCTGCCAGAGGATTGGTCTGGTCCATGAACTGCGAGAGAGCGTTGGTACCGAAGAAGCTGTTGATAACCGACGATATTGTCTTGGCATTGATAAGGTCGGTGGGAGTGAACACTTCGTTGTCGCGCACGTTCATACGCTCGCGGATGGTACGCGCCATGCGGTTGAGGCCTACGCCGAACTGGTTGTACAGTTGCTCGCCAACGGCACGGACGCGGCGGTTGGACAGGTTGTCGATATCATCGACATCGGCGTGGCTGTTGATAAGCTCGATAAGATAGCGGATAATGGCTATTATATCCTCCTTGGTGAGGACACGCACCTCCATAGGTGTGGAAAGGTCGAGCTTGCGGTTGATACGGTAACGGCCAACCTCGCCCAGGTCATAGCGCTTCTCGCTGAAGAACAGGTTGTAGATAACCTCGCGGGCGCTGGCGTCGTCTGGCGGATCGGCATTGCGGAGCTGTTTATAGATATAGTTGATAGCCTCCGTCTCGCTGTTGGTCTGGTCGCGCTGGAGGGTATTGAAAATAATCGAGTAGTCGGACGTATTGGCGTCCTCCTTGTGAAGCAGTACGGTGGATACACCCGAATTCAGGATATCCTCGATGTCGTCCTCGGTAATTACGGCCTCACGGTCGAGAATCACCTCGTTACGCTCGATGGTAGTAACCTCGCCTGTATCGGTATCGCTCATATCTTCTACCCACGATTTGAGCACACGTGCGGCAAGTTTGCGGCCGACAGCCTTCTTCAGGTTGGTTTTGTTCACCTTGATCTCCTCGGCGAGACCGAAGATTTCGATGATGTCCTTATCGCTTTCCAGACCGATTGCACGCAGCAGGGTAGTTACGGGCAGTTTCTTCTTGCGGTCGATGTACGCAAACATCACATTGTTGATGTCTGTAGCGAATTCAATCCACGAACCGCGGAAAGGAATGATACGGGCGCTGTACAGCTTTGTGCCGTTCGCATGCGTGCTCTGGCCGAAGAAAACGCCGGGCGAGCGATGCAGCTGCGACACTACTACGCGCTCGGCACCGTTTATCACAAAGGTGCCCTTCTCAGTCATGTAGGGTATCTGACCCAGGTAAACGTTTTCGATTTCTGTAGTGAAATCCTCGTGCTCCGGATCGGTGCACGACAGTTTCAGACGGGCCTTGAGAGGTACGCTGTACGAATATCCGCGCTCCAGACACTCTTCGATAGTGTAGCGCGGCGGATCAATGTAATAATCCAGGAATTCGAGCGTGAAATTGTTGCGGGTATCCGAAATAGGGAAATTTTCGGAGAAAACCTTGTAGAGGCCCTCGTTCTTGCGCTGCTCCGGCGGTGTGTCGAGCTGGAAGAAATCGCGGAACGATTTCAGCTGCACATCCAGAAAGTCAGGGTAAGGGAAGGGAGCCTTTACCGTTGCAAAATTGATGCGTGGTTTAACAGTCTGAGTTGACATCTAAAAAATGATTTGGGTGCCGTAATAAATTATTGTGGAGTTGTCAAAAATAAGACAGCGGCAGTGCTTTATATTGGGAATCAGCGCCACGGTGCGCCTGCTTTTATTCCTTGGTCCACCGCGTATAGCGTGGCCGAGTTAGAAATCTATGGATGAAACCTTCTGCGCAAGAGCCTCGCGACGGTTCGCGACATCCCGTTGGAAGTGCCTGTGGCCGACTCCGGAGAGCGCTGCCCGCACTTGCCGCAGCTTCATACGTATTTTTGACACAAAAGGTTAAGAATCACCCTTTTAGGGGATCCTTAACCTAAATGTCTGTAAATCAGACAATATTATTTGAGTTCGACTTCTGCGCCTACTTCCTCGAGCTGAGCCTTGAGAGCTTCAGCGTCGGCCTTGGAAAGACCTTCCTTGATAGTGCTGGGAGCACCGTCTACCATTTCCTTAGCTTCCTTGAGGCCAAGACCGGTTACTTCCTTAACGGTTTTAACAACTTTCAGTTTCTCAGCACCGGGAGCCTTCAGAACTACGTCGAAGCTGGTTTTTTCTTCGGCAGCTGCACCGGCAGCGGCAGGACCTGCAGCAACAGCTACAGCAGCAGCGGCGGGTTCAATACCGTATTCGTCCTTGAGGATCTGGGCAAGTTCGTTTACTTCCTTTACAGTCAGGTTTACGAGTTGTTCAGCAAAAGCTTTTAAATCTGCCATTTTTGTATAATTTTTTTTGGTTTTTTGTTCTTGTGATTAGTCTTCTTTTTTCGAGAGCGTCTCCAGAATGCCATGCAGCTTGCCGGCACCGGACTGAAGAGCGGAAACGACGTTCTTGGCAGGCGACTGCAGCAGAGCCACAACGTCGGCGATGAGTTCGTTCTTGCTCTTGATGTTGGCAAGAGCATCGATCTGATCGGCTCCGAGGTAAACTGTCTCTTCTACATAAGCACCCTTGAGAACGGGGAGTGTATCGCCTTTCTTTACAAAGTCTTTCAGCAACTTGGCGGGAGCGTTGCCCACATTGGTGCACATAAGAGAGGTGGAACCTTTCAGTGCGCCATAGAGCTCGCTGTAGTCGCCTTCAAGAGACTCGAGGGCTTTGTGAAGGAGGCTGTTCTTGACAACGAGAAGCTTGATATCGGCCTTGAAGCATGCAGCACGCAGGGCCTGCGTCTTCTCTGCATCCAGTCCGGCAGTTTCTACCAGGTAGAAGCCGCTGTACTGATTGATGGTGTCGGCAATATTCTTAATGATGACTGCTTTATCTTCCTTTTTCATGTGGGTTCGTGTGTTTAAAGTTTAGCATCAACAGATTTGGTGTCTACTTTGACACCCGGACTCATTGTGCTCGAAAGATAAATGCTATTCAGATATGTGCCTTTTGCTGTGGCAGGTTTCAGCTTGATAAGCGTTGCGATGAACTCGCGGGCGTTCTCAGCCATCTGCTCGGGCGTGAACGATACTTTGCCGATCGACGAGTGAACGATACCGTTCTTGTCAACCTTGAAGTCGATCTTGCCTTTCTTAACTTCTTCCACTGCTTTGGCAACGTCTACAGTAACTGTACCGCTCTTGGGGTTAGGCATCAGGCCACGGGGACCGAGGATACGGCCGAGGGCACCGATTTTACCCATGATAGCGGGCTGTGTGATGATGACGTCTACGTCGGTCCAGCCGCCTTTGATTTTCTCGATGTATTCGTCGAGACCTACATAGTCGGCTCCGGCAGCTGTAGCTGCGGCTGCGGCGTCGGGGTTGCAGAGTACGAGAACACGTACCTGTTTACCTGTGCCGTTGGGGAGAGTAACAACGCCACGCACCATCTGGTTGGCCTTGCGGGGGTCTACGCCAAGACGAACGTCGATATCAAAGGAAGCGTCAAACTTCGTATAGGTCATTTCCTTTACAAGTTTGGCGGCTTCAAGCAAGGTGTAGGATTTCCCGGCTTCGATCTTCGACTGGGCCAACTTCTGATTTTTTGTAAGTTTACTCATATCAAGCGAAGTTTTTATTTGTTAGAGGGAAACTGACCTTTAACGGTGATACCCATGCTCCTGGCTGTACCGGCAACCATCCGCATAGCGGATTCTATGGTAAAGCAGTTAAGGTCCGGCATTTTGTCGGCAGCAATTGTCTGCACTTGCTCCCAGGTAATCTCGGCCACCTTTGTACGGTTAGGCTCTTTGGATGCAGTCTTGATGTGAGCGGCTTCCTTGAGCTGTACTGCTACAGGGGGAGTCTTTACTACAAAGTCGAAAGATTTGTCTGTGTAGTATGTAATTACTACAGGAAGAATCTTACCGGCCTTGTCCTGAGTGCGGGCATTGAATTGCTTGCAAAATTCCATGATGTTGATACCCTTCGAACCGAGAGCGGGGCCTACAGGAGGCGAAGGATTCGCAGCACCACCTTTAATCTGCAATTTGATTTGTCCAGCAATTTCTTTAGCCATGGTTTAAAACTTAAAAATTAATAACTCTGCGCAATCAAAACCTGCTTAAGCTAACGTAACATTTAGCCGCGGCAGGTAAAATCATTCACGCTCCACTTGCGAATTTTCCAACTCCAAAGGAGTCTTGCGTTCAAATATCTTAATCGATACAACCAGTTTGTGTTTCTCGGAATTCACTTCCTCGACAACACCGTGGAAATCCTTGAAAGGACCATCAGTCACTTTCACTTTCTCTCCCACAATAAAGTCGTTTTCAACATCGACTATTTCGTCGGCTGCACCGAGCATTCTCATCACCTCTGCTTCACGTAACATCTCCGGCTTGCTGTTCTTCTCACGGCCGCGGAGAAAGTCGATAACATTAGTGGTATTGGAAAGCTCGTAAACGACTTCTCCGGTAAGTATTGCCTCGACAAACACATATCCCGAATAGAGATTGCGGTCTTTGACAACCTTTTTGCCGTTGCGCACGGTCATCACCTTTTCGGTGGGAATAAGAACCTGAAAAACAAAATTGCCGAGATCGGTGCGTTTCATCGCACCCTCGATAATCTCCTTCACCTGGGCTTCTTTGCCCGAGATGGCGCGAAGGACATACCAACCGCGCTTCAGTTCTTTTGTTTCCTCTGTCTGTGCCATCGGGAACCGGTATTACAAGCTGTAGATTAAGTGCATGATCCTGTCGACTACCTGATCCATGACGAAAATTATCAAAGCGATAATGACGGAAGCAATCATCACGATGATAGCCGACTTGACAAGCTGCTTCTTGGAGGGCCAGGAGGTCTTGTAACGAAGCTCGTCATAGGCTTCCTGGATATTCGTGAGTAGTTTTAATTTCTTCATTGTTTATATTTTTTGCACGGGTTGAGAGGCTCGAACTCCCGACACCTGGTTTTGGAGACCAGTGCTCTACCGACTGAGCTAAACCCGTATATTGGCGGCGAATGGCTGGCCAGACGCCGCCGTTGTATTGTCTATACCGCGGTTACCCGCAAGGTATATTAGTCGAGGATTTCGGTGATCTGACCCGAGCCTACAGTGCGGCCACCTTCACGGATAGCGAAGCGCAGACCCTGATCGCATGCTACGGGGTTGATCAAATCAACGATGATTTCTACGTGGTCGCCGGGCATTACCATTTCAACACCTTCGGGAAGGGTGATTTCGCCGGTTACGTCAAGCGTACGGATGTAGAACTGGGGACGATAGTGGTTGTGGAAAGGAGTGTGGCGGCCGCCTTCTTCCTTCTTCAGGATATATACAGAAGCTTTAAACTTGCTGTGGGGCTTAACAACACCCGGGTGGCATATTACCATACCACGCTTGATATCTTTCTTGTCGATACCGCGGAGAAGCAGACCTACGTTATCACCAGCTTCGCCTTCGTCAAGAAGTTTGCGGAACATTTCAACGCCGGTAACAGTGGACTTCATATTAGCGCCAAGGCCCATGATCTGAACTTCGTCGCCCACCTTAACAACGCCGGCTTCGATACGACCGGTAGCAACAGTACCTCGGCCAGTAATCGAGAATACGTCTTCTACAGGCATCAGGAAGGGCTTATCAATTGCACGTGGAGGCAGAGGAATCCATTCGTCAACAGCAGCCATCAGCTCTATAACCTTCTCTTCCCACTGGGGTTCGCCGTTAAGGGCGCCAAGAGCGGAACCACGGATAACGGGAGTTGCGTCGCCGTCATATTCGTATGCGGAGAGGAGCTCACGCATTTCCATTTCAACGAGGTCAAGGATTTCGGGGTCGTCAACAAGGTCGCACTTGTTCAGGAACACAACGATACGGGGAACGTTCACCTGACGGGCGAGAAGGATGTGCTCGCGGGTCTGGGGCATA
>CABPYL010000045.1 GCA_902461565.1 uncultured Porphyromonadaceae bacterium | reverse complement strand
GTTCTACTTTCTCGGGAATCACGTCCACTGCAGTGACATGATTGTGCTGTGCCAAAAGCGTGGCGATAGAAAGGCCCACGTAGCCAGTACCGGCCACGGCGATATTGTACTGTTTATCGTTCATGGATTGCAAAATTATCTTTAATATTGAGCGGGGTTTTATTGTATTGCTGCTGAGCAGGTTTTGAGTCTGTTCCGGCTGAAGCGGGGGAGATATTCCCGGAATGTGATGGCTATGCGGAGATCGGCGTCGGTGGGGCTATCCAGACAGGCTTTGTAACAGCGGTTGATAATACGGATGGCCTTGCGCTCGAAGGTGAGGTCGTTGTTGAGTAGCGACAGTGTCATCAGCGGCATAACCATTTCGGTGTCTGGAACGCGCGGATGTTTCTGCCAGTCGTTGACGGCGTTGTAAAGAATACTGTAGACTTTCTGAGGAATGCGGATGATTTTCTTTCGGTTGAGTTCTGCCAGTTCTGCGGCGAGTTCTGCCACCGTCTGCTTATCCGGAGCCGCATCTATTGTTTCGAGTGCGGAATCGGTGTATTCGATAAGTATTTCCCTGTCGGCTATAGTTTTATAATCGGCATATTGGCGTATCACGGCCGCGAGTTCTTCCGGAGTACGTGTTTTTGACGGCGCCGTTGCCTGTATATTGCCAACGGGTATTCCAAAAATGCGCGCCATATTTATAAGTTCACCCTTGTAGGCCTTGGAGCAATAATCGATCTTCTGATGTTCGGCTCTTGTGGTGGAACGGCGGCGCTGAAGTTCGCGGACAATTCGGCCTTCGAAATAAAATGTGAGGTGTTCGCGGCCAGACAGAAGCCGTTCCTCATGTCGGTGCGGCCACTGGCGATAAAGATTGTATAACCCGTCAATTCCGAGCTTACTCAGTTGCTCAGTCATGTTTCGAAGCCGATAGGCCAAGATAGTAGTTGTATTCCAAGGCTATCATCGCCTGAGTTTTCGATGTTGTTTCGATGTCTTTCGGTTTTTCGGAAAATAACAGCTCAGTATTACCGCCAGCTACAGCGAATATCAGGTTTATCAACGCAGTGGTCCATTTGTTTGTAACGGAATCCTTCACTTTGTTGTAGTGCGCCGCGGCGCTCTCGGCTGCGGAAATATTGCCGAGGATATAGTTCGCTCCGTAGAGGAGGGCCTGCAACCTGGCGTTGAGTTTACGGTTACCCAGGCGGGCAACAGCCATGCGGTTGCAAAACATCGACAGCTTCGCGAGCAGCGGCGGCGGCAATTCCTCTCCTGCATGGAAATGCCGGAGAGCTTTCAGCAGATGCGGTACGAAGGCGTCAATCTGGTCGTTGGCTCTTGAGCTATTCCTTGAGAATTCAAGTACACGGACATCTTTGGCATTGACATTGAAAGCGATTGTACCTACATTATTGAATATTCCCAGAACGATGTCGCCAGACTTGCTTTTTGGCCGTGGCATATATGTGCCGACAAGGCCGGGGAAGTCGCCGTTTATAACCTCCACGAGGTCGCCGTCTTCAAGGTCGATATCCTCGAGCGAGAAGTAGGGTAGGCAGTTCTTGTATGCGCGGGCGATATTTATAAAATTGGTCATGTCCCGGTCGGAAATCACCGCATACCTTATAGAAGCGCATCGGTCAAGAAGAAAGGAAAAGCCATTGTCCCGGCTGCACAACTGTTTCACATCCGGTAGCGTACCTCTGACGAAGACATAGTGGAACGTGAGGCTGGCAGCTTTCATCCTAACTTCGCCATTACGCTCCTCACGTATCACATAAGTAGGCGCGAACAACTCAAGCCCGCAGTTTTGGCTGCGGTTGAATCTGTCAACTTCTTTTTTTGCCTGATTCTGAAAGGTGGCGGCGATGTGGTTCAGCACGAACCAACAAGGCACGTCCTCTCGTAATTCAGAAGTCATTGGTTAGCTGTGGAATATTCTCTTACTTGGTCTGGTAAACTGCAATCCATTGATTATCAATGTGAAAGATTGACTGCTTATCAAACTACCGAAAAGTCGGAGTGCCCGACTACCCGAAGAAATTTCTATCCTCAATACTTAAGAGATAATGAATTTCTGTTGCCTTTGAAAATCATTCGATTATGTATCAGTAATCCAAATTCCGCTAAACAAATTGCAAATTCTGCTAATTTTCAGTCTCCGAATTCGGAAACATAAAACGGAAACATAAAAACAGGAACAGAAATATTTTTCGAATAATTCTGGCACTTATATCAGAATAATTTCTTAATTTTGCAATGTAAATCCTCAATTAAGTAAAGATACAGAATTTTTATAAACAAATCCTCGGAACAGCAGCTCCGAGGATTTATACTTATATAGATTTTATAATCATGCTGTTGGCCTTGTCGACTATAGAGGTATCGAGGCTTGCCAGATAGATTTGAGTCGTTGCCTCAGAGTCGTGTCCCATTCCTTCACTGATTACAGCAAGCGGCACGCCTTTGGCTTTAGCAGCTGAGGCCCAGCTGTGGCGCGCGACATAGAGCGTCAATGGAACGGTTATGCCTACTTTTTTTGCAATAATTTTCAGCCGATAGTTTATTCGATAGGCCGCGTTGCGGTACAGGCATCTTTCGTTTTTGTCCGGATTGCAGATGATTGGCAGAAGATATCGGGTTACGTTCGCGGGATATTTGTCGAGGAGCAGCTGCATTTCTTTTGTCCATTCAATAATAAGTTGTTGTCCTGTTTTGTGGCGTCGATATACGATGTAGCCGTTTTTTAAATCTGTTTTTTTTAGGAAAGCCATGTCGATGAAGCTCATTCCGCGGAGGTAGAAACTCATCAGAAACATATCCCGGGCATATTCAAGCCCCGGTTTTTGCGTAAGATCAAGATTTTTGATTTTTCTGAGTATTGAAATTGGCAATGCGCGTTTAATTGTCTTGTCCACGCGCGTGAATACACGACGGAAGGGGTTGCGGTTTTCGATTATGCCGTTTTCTACTGCGCGGTTATATATGGCACGAAGTATCCGTGTGTAAAACGAAATTGTATTGGGGGCGACATCCCGGTTGTGAAGCCAAGCCTCGTAGGCCTCCATTATATCTGATGTAAGGCAGTCAAGCATTATATCCTCTCCTTTACGGAAGTTCATGAAACTGCGAAGGGCAGATATGTAGGCCTCGGAGGTTCTCACTTTTTTATTCTGTTTCAGCCTGTCAATAATGTTTTCTGAGAAATTGGAAAGTGAGTAGTTCTTTGAATAGCGGTTGAATTCCAGGATGATATCGTCGGAACTATATTCTATACCTTCTGCATCAAGTTTTCGGATAATCTTTGAGAGATGCTCAATGTCCCAGCGTATGCGTTCACGTATGGATAGCAGTACAGATGACCGGTCTCCTGACCGGATGATACGGACAGAAGCATTGTCCGCATCCCATTCGTCGGCCGTTATGTGGTAGTCGGTCAAAAGCTGACGTGGCTTGCGGCAGTGTATAATCTGATAATAGACGGTTCCTTTGTGTCCGGAAACTGCGGAGGGCCGGAATTTTACTTTTACTGATGCCATTATGTATTTATTTACGATTTATATATATGTTGCTATAATACGAAAAATTTCACGACAACGAACTCCGTTTGAAGTGCAATAGCACTGCGATTGTTCGTTGTGCGTTGATAAGGGCATAAAATTCAATAAAAATGACTAACTTTGCGCTCAAAATCTAAAACAGACAATATGAAACCTACATTGTATATTCTCGCAGCAGGTATGGGTAGCCGTTACGGCGGCCTCAAGCAGCTTGATGGTGTCGGCCCCCAGGGGCAGACAATTATGGACTATTCTATTTTCGACGCTCTCCGCGCCGGCTTCGGTAAAGTGGTATTTGTAATCCGCAAGGATTTCGAGAAAGATTTCCGCGAAAAAATTCTGTCGAAATACGAAGGACATGTCCCCGTCGAGGTAGTTTTCCAGAGTGTTGACGCACTGCCCGAAGGCTATACCGTTCCCGCAGACCGTCAGAAGCCCTGGGGTACGAACCATGCTGTTCTTATGGCCGATGGTGTAATAAACGAGCCATTTGCTGTAATCAACGCTGACGACTACTATGGGCGCGACGCTTTCGAGGTTATCGCCCGCTATCTGTCCAATCTTAGCCAGAATGAAAAAGACCGTTACTGTATGGTGGCATTCCGTCTTGGCAATACAATGACAGAGAACGGTTCTGTAAGCCGTGGCGTATGCACCGTCGACGCTTCCGGCAAACTGGCCGATGTTGTAGAGCGTACAGCAATCGCTTTCGACGGCGATCACAAAATCTTCTACACGGATGCCGAAGGCAACAAACAGTATCTTGAATCCAACACGCCGGTTTCTATGAATTTCTGGGGTTTTACTCCCGATTATTTCGATTTCAGCAAACGCGAGTTCGTCAAGTTCCTGAATAAGTATATCGACACACCCAAAAGCGAATTTTTTATTCCCTCGGTTGTAGACAAACTGGTGAAAAAGGGCGAGGCGACTGTAGATGTACTCGACACAACTTCCAAATGGTTCGGTGTAACTTACAGCGAGGACCGTCCGATGGTTGTCGAGAGTCTGCGTAAGCTTCACGAAGCCGGTGAATATCCCGACAAACTGTTTTGAAAATGCGTTTTACCGTTGAATGTGCTGATGCCGCCTCGCAAGCGCGCGCTGGCTTGATTGAAACCGACCACGGTTCCATTCAAACCCCTATTTTCATGCCTGTCGGTACCGCAGGTGCTGTCAAGGCCGTGCATATGCGTGAGTTGCGCGACGATATAAAAGCACAGATAATCCTCGGCAACACATATCACCTGTATCTGCGTCCCGGCATGGATATTATACGCCAGGCCGGGGGGCTTCACCGTTTCAACGGCTGGGACCGTCCGATTCTTACCGACAGTGGTGGCTTTCAGGTGTTTTCGCTGAGCAGTAACCGCAAGCTTACCGAGGAAGGCGCGCATTTCCGCAGCCATATCGACGGTTCGAAACATCTGTTCACTCCGGAAAACGTGGTGGACATACAACGTACTATCGGCTCTGATATAATGATGGCTCTGGACGAGTGTCCTCCGGGTACATCAGATCGTGAATACACACGCAAGTCGCTCGACCTTACCAAACGCTGGCTTGAACGAGGATGGAAGCATTATAAGGAAACAGAACCGTTGTACGGCCATTATCAGTCGTATTTTCCTATCGTACAGGGTTGTACATATCCCGATTTGCGCCGCGAGGCGGCTGAGCATGCCGTTTCGCTCGGCGCCGACGGGTATGCTATCGGAGGCCTTGCGGTTGGAGAGCCTGCCGAGACGATGTACGACATGATCGAGGTTGTCAACGAGATATTGCCGCAGGATCGTCCGCGCTATCTTATGGGCGTGGGCACGCCGGTGAATATTCTCGAAGCCATAGACCGAGGTGTGGACATGATGGATTGTGTGATGCCCACGCGCAACGGCCGTAATGGCATGCTGTTTACGCCAGAAGGTACAATGAATATGCGCAACCTCAAGTGGGCCAACGATTTCTCTCCTCTGTGGCCGGGAGGCCCGTCGTTTGTGGATAATGTGTATACTAAAGCCTATGTGCGGCATCTGTTTATTGCCAACGAATTGCTGGCGATGCAGATAGCCTCTATACACAACCTCGCTTTCTATTTGTGGCTCGTGGGAGAGGCACGCAAACATATTTTCGCCGGCGATTTCCACGCCTGGAAAATCGAGATGGTACAGAAACTTTCAAGACGGCTCTGACCGATGTTCAAGATTCTCGACCGGTACATAATACGAAAGTTCCTCGGAACTTATATATTCGCCATCATTCTGCTGCTGGCGATCGTTGTTATGTTCGATATTAACGAGAAACTCGATTCATTCATCGCGGCGCCGTTGAAAGCTACTGTGTTTGACTATTTTCTCAACTTCCTTCCATATTTTGCCAATCAGTTCTCGCCGCTGTTCACGTTTATTGCGGTGATATTCTTCACGTCCAAGCTGGCAGGTAACAGCGAGATTATAGCTATGCTGTCGGCGGGAGTGAGTTTCAGGCGACTGCTCCGGCCTTATCTTGTTTCTGCAGCAATTATTGCAACGGCCACATACCTGTTGAGTGCGTATATCATCCCGCCGGCCAACGTCAAGCGAATAGAGTACTCTAATAAGTATGTAAAGAACAAACGCGTGGACTATGGTTCAAACATTATGCTGATGGTGTCGCCCGGACAGATTGCCTATATGAACCGTTACGACAACATTTCCAAAACCGGCTACCGTTTTTCGCTGGAATCGTTTGACGAGAACAAGCGCCTTGTATCGCGGCTTACGGCGCAGTCTATTCGTTGGGATACTCTTTACAGTTGGCAGGTACGCGATTATGTGAAGCGCGATTTCCGCAACGACCGCGAATTTATAGAAAAGGGACGGCAGCTTGATACCACAATCGCTTTTGAGCCCCGCGACTTCCTGATATCGGCGGTCGATCACGAGCAGATGACATCCGACGAGCTCGGCGAGTATATCCGCAGACAGAAACAGCGTGGCGTTGCAAACATAAAATCTTTTGAGGTGGAGCAGCAGCGACGCATAGCCATGACTGCCGCCGCGTTCATTCTTACAATCATTGGCATGACGCTGTCGGTGCGCAAGGTTAAAGGCGGTATGGGACTTAATATAGGTATCGGTCTGGTTCTCAGTTTCAGCTATATTCTGTTCATGACTATTACGCAGACGTTTGCGCTTTCGGGTCTCACAAGCGCCTTTGTGGCCATGTGGATTCCAAACTTTATATATGCTATAGTCGCTGTTATACTGTATCGGCGCGCTTCTAAGGGCTGATTTACACTTCCCCTGATTTTTTTCGAAAAATTTTTGAGGCTGCTGTTCTTTTTATAAAAAGAATTGCTTACTTTTGCGGTGAAAGATATCACTCAAGAGGGGTGCCACAAGCGGCTGAGAACTTGAAAGAGCTAATCTTCAGTACCCTTTGAACTTGACGCGGTCAATACCGACGAAAGGACTTGAAACTTTCATCCGAATCCCTTTGCGGATTAGCCTCTCGGCGTGATGCTTTCTTAATTGTTTAATTATGAAAGTAGAGATTAACAAGCGCGAAATTGAGGTGGGCGAAGGTATTCACAATCTCGCGGAACTTCTTAAAGTAGAGAAATTGAACGGTCCCGGTCAGGCTGTCGCAATAGCCGGCAGTGTTGTAAAACGTGCGGAATGGGAAAATTATGAACTCTCCGAGGGCCTGAAGATTACTGTTATCAAAGCTGTCTGCGGTGGATAAGTTTCTCAGTATAGCTATAACGGTACCGTATTTCTATCCCGGAGAAGCTGCCGATATCGAGCAGCGTCTTGTGTCCGGCAAGTTCGATTATGTGCATGTGCGTAAACCCGGATGTTCGGCTAAACAACTTATTCAGTTGCTGAATGCTGTAAATCCTGCTGTACGCGAGCGCCTTACGTTGCACGATCATTTTAGCGTTGCCGCAGAATATGGTGTCGGAGGAGTTCATTTGAATAGCCGTAATCCCGATGCGCCGGTAAACTGGTTCAGGCGAGTGAGCAGGTCGTGCCATTCTGTTAAAGAATGTGCGGAAGTTCATGGTGCCGATTATGTTTTTATCAGTCCCGTGTTCCCGAGTATTTCGAAACCGGGATATAATAATGATTTTGACGAGCAGGAGCTTGCGGCATATCTTGCAGGTGCGCATAGTTCCGCAACAGTCGCCCTCGGTGGCGTTACACAAGAACGCATACAGCAGGTGCGGCGGATGGGATTCGACGGTTATGCCATGCTTGCGGACGCCTGGCGTACGCATATCGATCTGGATAAGTTCTGCCTCCAGTTCATAACCAATCCGGAATCCGTGCAGGATGCCGTAAAGCAGACACGTGCAGTACTTTCGGGCGGGGGAAGATGGATACAGTTGCGGTGGAAAGATGCAGCGACTGAAGATCTGGTTGCCGCGGGCACCGAGATAGCGGATCTTTGCAGGCAGAGCGGAGCAGTGTTCCTGCTCGATGATCATGTAGAGCTTGTTAATGTCTGTAGCGCCGACGGTGTGCACCTCGGGAAGAATGATATGCCCGTTGCCGAAGCCCGTGCAATTCTCGGCCCCGATTGCATTATCGGTGCGACTGCCAATACTCCGGATGATATCGTAACAGCAGCAGAAAGCGGTGCCGATTATATAGGCTACGGACCTTTCCGTTTTACGACAACCAAAAAGAACCTCAGTCCCGTTCTTGGGCTCGAGGGTTATCGAAAGGCTGTGGCAGAATGTCTCCGTCGAGGTATATCACTGCCTATTGTGGCAATCGGAGGTATCACCGATGCCGATATTCCAGATATTATGGCGACGGGTGTGAATGGTGTTGCCGTAAGCGGAAGCATTCTCAAAGCAACGGTGCCCTCGGAAGCTACAGCGCTACTCAGAAAAACAATTTTAGACATAACTCATAACTGATATAACAATGGATAAACTTATTATTGGCGGAAAAGAATTTACCTCGCGTCTGTTTGTGGGCACGGGAAAATTCCGCAGTAACGAGCATATGGCCACCGCTATCAAGGCATCCGGCTCGCAGATGGTTACCGTAGCCATGAAACGTATAGACATGGATAACCGAGAGGACGATATGTTACGCCATATAGTGGCCGACGGAATACAGCTTCTACCCAATACTTCCGGCGTGCGCGATGCAGAAGAAGCTGTACTGGCCGCACAGCTTGCCCGCGAGGCTTTCGGAACTAATTTTATCAAACTTGAGATACATCCCGATCCACGTTATCTTCTTCCCGACCCTGTCGAGACACTGAAAGCCACTGAAAAACTGGCTGAGATGGGTTTTGTGGTCCTTCCTTATATACAGGCCGATCCTGTGCTGTGCAAACGTCTGGAGGACGCCGGTGCTGCTACCGTTATGCCGCTCGCCGCTCCCATAGGTTCCAACAAGGGACTTGTAACACGTGATATGCTGCGTATCATTATCGAGCAGAGCCGGATTCCTGTTGTTGTGGATGCTGGTCTGGGTGCGCCGTCGCATGCCGCCGAGGCAATGGAGATGGGCGCCGATGCTGTTCTTGTAAATACCGCTATAGCCGTAGCCGGCGATCCCGTGCGTATGGCCTGCGCCTTTGCTGCCGCAACTGTGGCCGGTCGAGAGGCATACGAATCGGGGCTTGGTGCCGTGCGTGATGCCGCCGAAGCGTCGAGCCCGCTAACGTCATTCCTTGATTAAGCCGCCATGTTTTCAGAAGAACTGAAGAAATATCCCTGGGAGGAAACGACGGCAAAGATTATGGCCATGACCGCCGCCGATGTCGAGCGTGCTCTCGCCAAGGAACATCTGGACGATCACGATTTTATGGCTCTGGTATCGCCTGCCGCCGAACCGTATCTGGAACAGATGGCGCGACGCAGCCGTGCGATAACCGAGCGTCGCTTCGGCAAGACGATATCCATGTTCATTCCCCTGTATATCACCAACTCGTGCGGAAATTCATGCGTTTATTGCGGTTTTAATTGCCACAATAAATTCAAACGCGTTATCCTTACTCCCGAGGAAATAGAGGAGGAATGCAAGGCTATTAAAAAACTTGGCCCTTTCGAGAATCTGCTGCTTGTTACAGGCGAGAACCCTACCCAGGCAGGAACTGACTATATCGAGAAGGCGCTGCAAGTATGCCGCCCGTATTTCAGTAACCTTACAATAGAAGTGATGCCGCTGAGCACCGAGGACTACGAGCGTCTGACTCATTC
This sequence comes from uncultured Porphyromonadaceae bacterium, assembly GCA_902461565.1. Taxonomy (GTDB): domain Bacteria; phylum Bacteroidota; class Bacteroidia; order Bacteroidales; family Muribaculaceae; genus CAG-873. The sequence goes on along the minus strand of CABPYL010000045.1, from coordinate 12,438 downwards.
GGGTCTGAACGGCGTTACCTGTTTTCAGGAAACCTATCACCGCGAGCGCTACAAGGTGTATCATCCAGCCGGACAGAAAAGTAACTTTGAATGGCGTGTCAACGGTTTCGACCGCATGGGGCTGGCCGGAGTACACAAGATTGGCCTGGGCGTGCTGATTGGTCTGGAGGACTGGCGGACCGACGTTACAATGATGGCGCGGCATCTCACATATCTCCATAAAAACTATTGGCGCACCAAGTATTCGGTGAATTTCCCGCGTATGCGGCCTTCCGAGACCGGATATCAGCCAAATGTCGTTATGACCGATCGTGAACTGGCCCAGGTTACATTCGCTTTCCGCATTTTTGATCCCGACGTGGATATTTCCTATTCCACACGCGAGGAACACAAATTCCGCAACAATATGGCGACTTTGGGGGTAACCACCATGAGTGCCGGTTCGCGTACCGAACCCGGAGGTTATGCCACACATGTTAATTGTCTGGAACAGTTCGCTATCAGCGATTCCACATCACCCGACCGCGTAGCCGCTGATCTTAAAGCCCTCGGCCGCGAACCGGTATGGAAGGACTGGGACCGTGTTTTCGATCTCGCCGACATTGCTAAAGCAAACCGCTGATATGGACGCAGAACGGTATTTGCGGCAGACTATGCTCGCGCAGATAGGGGAAGAAGGTCAGCGGCGTCTTGCCGTGGCCCAAGTCGCAGTTATCGGACTTGGTGGTCTCGGCTCTGCAGTATCGACATACCTTGCCGGCGCTGGAGTAGGACATATTGTTCTTGCCGATCCCGACATTGTAAGCCTGTCCAATCTCCAGCGCCAGGTGCTGTATAGCGAGTGTGAACTCGGGCTGCCCAAGACAGTCTGTGCCGCGCGCCGCCTGAAAGCGCTGAACAGCAATGTGGAAATTTCGCTTTTCCCCGATGGCCTTACTGCAAGGAATGCTGCCGAGGTACTGGATGGCTGCGATCTGTTGGTGGACTGTACCGACAATTACGCAACCCGCTATCTTATTGACGACTGCTGTGCTTTGGCCGGAGTGCCGTGGGTTTATGGCTCGCTCGGCGAATTCTGTGGCCATGTAAGTGTGATGAACTACCGCCGCGGCCGCAGATATATCGATCTTTTCCCAGACCGCGAGGAACTTTTGTCGCTTCCGGTAACTACAAAAGGTGTGCTTGGTGCGGTACCTGGTGTTATAGGTGCCATGCAGGCATGTGAGGCTGTGAAAGTGCTTGCTGGCTTCGGAGAGCCGCTCGATGGCAGACTGTTTACGATAGATATTCTTACATTCGAAACTAACATAATTGATTTTTAACCGCATTTAAAATATATGATTAAAGGATTTGATGAATACGCGAAGGAATATGATGCCTGGTTTCTAGAGAATCCCAACGTTCTCGAATCGGAAGTACGTCTTGTAGCTTCCACACTCAAGGATGCCGGCAATATCCTTTCTGTGGGCTGCGGAAGCGGTCTTTTCGAAAAGATTATGCGCGACCAGTTCGGTATCAATATCACTGATGGTGTAGAGCCGTCGGTGTCTATGGCTGAAATCGCCCGTAAACGCGGCATTAACGTTATTGAGGCCACGGCAGAGGAGTTCGACTATCCGGCAGGCAAATACGATTCAATTCTTTTTAACGGCTGTCCGAGCTATATCACCGACCTTGCCGCAGTTGTGAATAAAGTTTATGCCGCTCTCAATCCCGACGGAAGGATTATCCTTGTGGATGTGCCTAAGGAGAGCACCTACGGACTTATGTACAACCTTGCAAAGGCATTGGGAACATGGGATCATCCGCTGCTCGCCGGCACGTATCCCCCCAATCCGTATCCTATCGAGCTTGTAAAGGTTGCAAGCTGGCGTACCACCGCTGAAAAAATAGACCTGCTGACGCAAGCCGGTTTCAGAAATCTTGAATATGCCCAGACTCTCACCACACATCCTTTGTATTCCGATTTGAAAGCCGAGGAACCTGTCAGTGGCTACGACAAGGGCGATTATGTTGCCATCACTGCATATAAATAATTATGGAAAACAAAAAACTTTGGTCGGCGCAGGCATGGGCAAAAGCCGATCATATATATGAAGAGATACTTGAGCTGCCTTTTGTCAAACAGTTGGCTGATGGTACATTAGATAAAGAGATTTTTAACCGCTATATCGGTCAGGACAGTCTGTATATCAACCGTTACTGCAAGGTGCTGGCGCATATTGCATCGCGTCTGAACGACGCACGCATGACGGCCGATTTTCTTGGCTTTGCGCAGGATGGTGTGGAAGTAGAGCGTGCCCTTCATTCGCTGTACATATCCGACCGTCCCGCCGAAATGTCGCCTGCATGTCTGTTCTATACCTCTCTGCTTGCCGCTCAGTCGCAAAGTCCCGTGGAGGTCGAAGCTGCTGCGATTTTGCCGTGTTTCTGGGTGTATCTGAAAGTAGGCAAGCACATTGCCGCTACAATGAAAGAGGGTAACCCTTATTCGGCTTGGATAGCAACCTACTCCGACCCGGCTTTCGACGCCTCCAACGACAAGGCAATTGCTCTTTGCGACGAACTCGCCGAAAAAGCGTCTCCGGAAATCCGCGAGCGCATGACCGAGATATTTGTGGAAGCCACGCGCATGGAATGGCTGTTCTGGCATGGTGCTTACGAAGATCTGAAATGGCCCGAAAACATTAGCTGATATGAAACAGTACAGAAGAGCCCTTACAATAGCCGGCTCCGACCCATCCGGGGGCGCCGGTCTCCAGGCCGACCTGAAAACGTTTTCGGCGCTCGGGGTATTCGGAACATCTGTCGTTGTCGCCGTTGTGGACGAGAACACACAGGGCGTATACGGTGTGCACCCTATCCCCGACACATTTGTAGCCGGGCAGATACGTTCCGTGCTGTCCGACATCGGAACAGATGCAGTCAAGATAGGCATGCTGCACAGTTCCAGCCTTATACGCACAGTTCTCGATACATTGCGCGAGTTTCCGGACATACGCGATATTGTTCTTGACCCCGTAATGGTCGCAACTTCCGGCGACCCGCTTCTCGAACCGGATGCTGTGGGTACATTGCGCGACGAACTTATGCCTTACTGCCGCGTGATAACGCCCAATCTGCCCGAGGGTTCGCTATTGCTCGGCAGGACAATAGACCATCAGGACCAGCTCGAGGATGCCGCGCGCGAATTGTCGGCTCTCTATCCCGAGGCAAAAGTATCGGTGATGCTTAAGGCCGGACACCTTTCCGACAATGTTCTGACAGATATTTTCTACAATGCCGAGACAGGCAAATGCACGCGCCTGACATCACCACGCGTGGCCACGGAAAATACTCATGGCACAGGCTGTACGCTTTCGTCGGCCATCGCGGCATATCTGGCCAAAGGCGCCGATCTTGATAACGCCGCCAGGCTGGCAAAAGATTATATTGCTGCCGCCATCGCCGCGGGGGCAGAATATAAAATAGGCAAGGGGCACGGTCCTGTATGCCATTTCCATGAGCTATGGAAGTAGAACGGTATAAAATATTGGTACACAATATGTCCGCATAGGCGGACATTTGTGTATCATATGGGTTTTACATATGTGAATTCACTCAGCGCCGTATCGGCATATTTATCCATATCGGTTTCTTCGATACCCGGTGCTCCGATGAAGAAAACACTTTTTACAGACTGGCCTTTTAGATCGTCGGGATGGCAAATCTTTATGTTCCGCGAGGAGACGTTGAAATTGTATCGCTTGCCGTTGCGTATCTTTTTATATTGCCTGATGTTGGCAGTGCCGAAAGCTTCTGAACGCAAGGCGGCGTATTCCTGCGGGTGCTCATCCAATATTTCCCGAATCCGCACGCGTGGGAGCTTTAATTCGTCGCTTATTTTGGCCAGTAGTCCATCGAATTGTACGGGGAAGTGATTCATCAGTTCAAGAATAGTGAGCACACGCGCCATGCAAACACGTGGCACATAATCGTCGGTGTATTCCCGTGTGAAAGGCACTCTGAATATCGAATTCACGAAAAGATGTCTCCACGGATCATGGCTGAGTGTGATAAAAAACATCATTTCGTAAGATTCAAGGCACGCAGTAGTCCTTCGGCGCGAGGCATGGCGGTAAAAAGCTTCGAATTCGCGAAGGAAAGCAATGTTGCTGCACAGCACCGCAATGTTTCCCGCCTCCGTTTGTGCGGTACGTATCCTTCTGTACAACTCGGGCAGGAGTAGATTCGCAGGAACTTCAACGGATTTGCGATTGCAGGGCGAATCGTAGGACGAGGCTTCTTCGGCGGCAGAACTTGTTTCGGCAGAGACAGAAATGCTACCGCAAATTTCTGTCATCGTTCCGTTAGGCGTGTTCAAAAAATTCTCAGCAAGAACCTGCAACCATTGTTTGCCGTATTCCGATGCCTTGTCTGTGATAATGGCGTCGAAACGTGTGGTGTCGCGTCCGGCAAAAAGCAAGCTGTTTTCGTAATAGGTCCTAATGAATTCTTCCAAGGGCATACCCTCGCTCCTGTCGGCAGTGATGGACAGATTGTTCAGTTGCGAATGTATGAAATGGCGGTACTCAGTTATTGTGAATGTGTTACCGTTGAACCGTTCCGACGAATCGGTCAGATAATCGGCAACCCTACTACGCATGGTTATGGAGGGGCATAGTATCATGATTTTCGGTACTGCGATTCCTTCGGAAACTTTGCGGCGATACTCGCTCAGTGCTGTTGCTGCGAACAGGTACGCTTTCCCCCGCTTGGGTAATGCTTCATTGCCCGTTTCATGCACTTCGGGCCGGATAAGGACGCGTACTCGGCTGTACATGTCGGCATCAAATGCGTTGTTCTCAGTCGCCCCGGCGAGCAGATGTCTCTGTAGCATGGAGTCGAGCGAGCGTTCGTCAAGCTCGTCGTTGCCTAATATTTCGATATCGTCGGCCGACGCAACAAAATCTCCGAGGCACTCGCGCGATGCGTTGTGGAAATATACGCAACCGTGTATCGGAGCATGGCGTTCGCCCGTCTTGTGCTGCTTACGGCCAAGAGACGGGAGATAGAGGTCATTGAAATTCGCGCAGAATTCACGTACACGCGCTGTTGGCGATTTTCGCTCAGGCGTAAACAGGTCGGTATCATCACATACACTGAAAATCATTACCCCGCGGAATTTGCGCATCACAATAATATCGGGCCTATCGGCGCCGATTTCCGGATGGAAAAACACCTCGTAACGAAAATCGAGATTGGCCTTGAAAAAGCATAGCAATGTCCATTCAGCTTTCGAAGGCTGAATGGCAAGTTTGCCAAGTTCCTGAAAAGATGGATAGAATCTCGCCATACCGAAAAAATGCTTTCCTGTCGGCAAAAATAAGCAAAAAAAGTGAATCAGTCCCGGCAAAACATCTCAGAAATTTTTGCGCGGAAGAATAATTGTACTAAATTTGCGACTGCATATCGCCTCGGAGTCCGATATGGGCAAAGGGGAGGGTATTGCCGCCATTGCGGTATGCGATGGTGTTACATTTTATTAGAAAGCGTTTATCCGACGCTTGTCCCCGGTTTCTTGAAATCTGGCAGTTTCAAAAATCTGAATCAGGGATGAGGCAACGATGGACGTCTTGCGGTATGAAAGTTGCTGCCTCGGCCGGTGCGTGTGCATTGGTCGTGGGTAGTTGTCATACAGGCGTGAGACTCCGTGTTGCTCGTTCTATTCAGATGGGCACATGCCAGAGCCTCAAGAAACGGAACGGGCAACAGATAAGATTCTCGCGCTTTTTTTTGTTTCTTGCTATAAAAAGGATTTTTATGCCGAGCTTGAGGGTCGTAGGCACTTCCTAATCATTATGAAAAAACTATTTTTGTGGGTGTTGGTAACAATGTTCTGTTGCGTGTACGCAACGGCCCAAACTGTCGGCGTCGCTGTTCTTACACATGGCGACAGCAACACGATGTTCTATGGCAACACAGCTTTGCAGGAAGCTGTGAAAGCCGCAACCGATGGCGATGTGATTTCCTTATCGCCCGGAACATTCATCGGTTTGAAAGATTTCTCGAAATCAGGCCTTACCATTATCGGTTCGGGAATGGAAGGTACGTCGCAGACTATACTTACAGGAGGTGCTCTTAGAGCCAGCTATAGCTCAAAGAAATTTGTGAAGCTTACACTTAAAAATGTATATATTGATGGTAGTTTTTTTGCAGGTGACGGAAACTATGAATTATCATTGGAAAAATGCCGTGTGAACGGTGTCTATAATTGCGATATAGCGGATAACCAAACTAGTACGATAAAAATGGTAAATTGTGTAACCGGTGGAGATTCTAAGAAGGTTGATAGGTTTACCAATACTATATTGAGTGCCTATAATTGTGTGCTTAGGCCAAGCAATCTTGGAGGAGATGTTTCGCGCAGTAGAGTACTGGCTAATTGTATATTGCTATGTAGTCCAGCCAATGGGACAACTGGAACACTCAACAATTGTATAATAATATCAGAAGACTCGAATATTTTACCGCTTTCAATCAGGGCTACAAATTGCAGGGCAATTAGTAACCGTACGGCATACTTCCAAACACAGGTATTGAATAACGAAGTTTATAAAGAGAATCCTTTCATCGAAGGTTCTTTCTATGAACTAAAACCTGAACTGGCAAGCACTTGGGTTGATGAAAATGGTGAGCAAATCGGTATTTATGGGGGTCCCGAGCCTTTCAGCGCACTTCCCGACGCACCGCGTTTCACAAAGTTCAATGTTCCATCCCGAACCGATGCCGACAGCAAACTGTCGGTTGAAATCGAAGTAGCATTGCCCGAAAAATGAAAAAAGCTCTGTTAAAATATGGTATCAGCGCTCTGATTGCGGTCGGTTGTTCTGTGCCTGAATTGAATGCTGAGCTTATTTGCCGATATTGGCTCGATGCAGAAACGGACATCTCGAAGGCAATGACTGCGCAATTCGATACCAACAGTTTTCTGTTGGGTATCGACACGGCTCCGTTGTCTTATGGGCTTCATACAGTAACTGTAATGGTCGGTTTTTCCGAGCAATGGAGCCCGGCGTTATGTCGGTTGTTCTATAAGCCTGAACCTGTGGCCGAGAACGTAAGCCGCAAATTGTTGCTTAACGTCGACGGAGCCAGGGTAATGGATAAGGCTTTGCAAAACGGTAGCGACATCGTTTCCCTTGATGTTGCAATGTTTCCGTCGGGTCTTCACACTCTTAACTGCTTGGTGCTGACATCGGCAGGCGAGACCGTTACCACGGGTCAGAAGCTTTTCTATAAGCCCGAGCCTGTGGCAGAGAATGTAAGCCGAAAACTCCAAGTGAATATTGACGGAGTTCAGATTATAGACAAGCCCTTACAGAGCGGAGGCGACATCATCACAATCGATACCGCCAAGCTTCCTTCGGGACTTCACTGTCTTGACTGTCTTGTACTTTCGTCTACGGGCGAGGCCGTTACCTCGGGACAGAAACTATTCTATAAGCCGGAGCCTGAACTGACACGCGACGACTGGACAATGACATTCCTGGTAAACAGGCAGCGGATATGGAATGGCGGCCTGCCGGATGGTGAGGATGTGGTCTTGCTTGATGTGTCGGCTCTCCCGACGGGTGTATCTCAGCTTGTATGCCTCTTTACTTCCAATAACGGCGAATTGTTTGTGGCAGAAAAGAAAGATTTTTACAAACCATGCGATATGCCGAATTCAATCACGGGTTATCTGTCCGCGGCAGGTTCGGAATATGTCGGTGCCAAAGTAAACCGTCTTGGCTATACCATTGAATTCGAGAATGGTAGCGGAGCTGATGCTGCTCCGGTCAATGCGATAGAGTTGAAAAGTGTGCTTGCCCCGGATATTTATGAACTTTCATCTTTTGCAGTGCGGGAAATCAGAATAGGCGGCAAAACTCTATCTTTCGACGGATGCAGAACGTTTCATGAAAGGCTGGATATGCGTCCCGAGCGCAATGCGGTTGCCGATATCGTGTGCGAGCTCGATGAAGCCACCGGTGCTGTCGCATGGCGCATCTCGTCGCTTGACCCGGCAACAATGAATGTTACCGAGGACAAGGAATTCGCGATACTACCGGCCAATACCGAAGGCTTGGGCATGGCGGAAATAGTCTATGATATCCAGTTGCGCGAAAACCTCGCAGACGGTCTTATTGTGGATAATTCTGTAGATATCGCCTTCGACGGTATCGGGACAGCGTCTCCTGTATGGCGGAATATCCTTGATCTGTCGTTTCCAGAAAGTCGTATAGATATGGTGGAAGAAACCGCGGGAGGATATCGGTTTGAAATCAGCGGCACCGACACAGGTTCTGGTATCTGGAAATACGAACTATATCGTAAAAATGAGGCCGACGGGACTTGGATGCCGGTCATGACGGATATTTATGATGTAAAATTCGAATATCTTGCGGAAAAATCGGCTGGTACACCTCAGTTTGCCACCGTCGCCATTGACCGGGCAGGAAATGTGGAAATATCCTCTCTCATGAATTCCGGTATCATAGGTATTCATGACGAGTCTGCGAATGACGGATTCTACTATATGCCCAACGGTATGAATGTGCCCGACGGTTACAAAGGAATCGTAGTCGGCAAGGACAGAAAACTGTTTAAAAACAAATAAAACAGTTATACTGATTATTATAACCAAAGGCTGCTTCGCGATTAATGGGGGGCAGCTTTTTTGATGTCATTTTGCAATCGGAAGAAATGTAGTTTTGTGTGGCATGGAGAAAAATTTGTAAGGGCGATGGAAAATAGCTATATTTGCGCAACAAAATATCAATAAATGAAGCCACAACGTATTATCACATTATTCTTAGCGGCTGCACTGGCCGCTATTCCCGCGCTTGCACAGTTTTTCACTCCTGTGAAGTGGACCTCTGCAATCGAGATGAAAGGCGATGCGCAGGGCGAGATTGTATATTCGGCGAAAATAGATGCCGGATGGCATGTATATTCCAACGACATTGACCCGAACATCGGTCCGTCGCCACTCGATGTATCCTACGACGTGCTGAAAGGCGTGAAGCTGGACGGCGCGCTGAAACCGTCCAAGGCTCCGCATGTTGAGTATGACAATATGTTCGAGGCCGAGTTGCGCTGGTGGACCGAATCGGTTATACTGCGTCAAGCCTTTACCGCGACGGCTCCCGATTTCAATATTCAGGGTACTATTTCTTATGCCGCCTGCAACGATGAAAACTGCATACCGCCGTCCCGCGAATCATTCGATCTGTCCGGCAAAGCAAAAGTCGTTGCCAAAGCCGCCAAGGAAGTCGAGGAAGCAGTTGCTGCTGTCCCGGAACAACCCTCTGCCGATACAGCTGTTGCGGAACCTGCTGTTGCAGATTCCGCCGTTGTGGCTGCCGCACAACCTGTTGCCGGTGATCTTTGGGCACCGGTAACTTACGATGAGGAAGGTGCCAATGAAGGCGAGAAAGGCTCGTTGTGGTTCATTTTCTTTTCCTGCTTTATCGGCGGCTTTGTGGCTCTGCTCACGCCGTGTGTATGGCCTATGATTCCCATGACTGTCAGCTTCTTCCTTAAGAAGGGAAAATCCAACGCCAAAGGTATGGTGGATGCCTTTACATACGGTATCTCCATTATCGTCATCTATGTGGCGATGGGTCTGATTATCACGGCTGTGTTCGGTGCCAGTGCGCTTAACGCGCTGTCAACGAACGCCGTGTGCAATATAATATTTTTCTTGTTGCTGGTTGTATTTGCCATATCGTTCTTCGGCGCTTTTGATATACAGCTTCCGGCTTCGTGGAGCAACAAGATTGACGGTGCTGCCGAAAAGACAACAGGTTTGCTCAGTATATTCTTTATGGCTTTCACGCTCACGCTTGTTTCATTCTCCTGCACAGGCCCTATCATAGGAACGCTGCTTGTGGAAGCTGTAAGTTCGGGCGACAAACTTGGCCCGGCCATCGGTATGTTCGGCTTCGCCCTCGCTCTTGCCATTCCGTTCTGCCTGTTCGCCATGTTCCCCGGCATGCTGCAGAAAGCTCCGAAATCCGGTAGTTGGATGAATACTGTAAAGGTTGTGCTCGGTTTTATCGAACTTGCTCTGTCGCTTAAGTTTCTCTCCGTCGCAGACCTTGCATATGGCTGGCATATTCTCGACCGCGAGGCTTTCATCGTTCTGTGGATAGCTATTTTCGTCCTTATGGGCATGTATCTGCTTGGTCAGTTTAATTTCAAGCATTACGGCAAAGCCGATAGCAGCGTGGGTGTCTTCAAGTTCTTCCTTGCACTCGTTTCTCTTTCGTTCGCAGCATACCTTATGCCTGGCCTGTGGGGAGCGCCCCTCAAAGGCGTGAGCGCATTTGTTCCGCCATTGTTTACTCAGGATTTCAATCTCTACGGACGTGAATTCGTGGAGTATGATGACTATGACGAAGGTATGGCTGTTGCCGCAAAAGAAAACAAACCGGTTCTTATCGATTTTTCGGGCTACGGCTGTGTAAACTGCCGTAAGATGGAAGGCGCTGTGCTCGATAACGACAATGTGCATGCTTTGATTGAGAACAACTTTGTTGTAATCAAACTTATGGTGGACGAGAAAAAAAATCTTCCCGAACCTATCACAGTTGAGGAATATGGCAAAAAAACAGTGCTTAAAACCTATGGCGACCGCTGGAGCTATCTGCAGCGATACAAGTTCAACGCCAATGCCCAGCCTTACTATGTGGTGCTGAATACCAACGGCGAATACCTTTCCGGTCCCTTCTCTTACGAGGAGAATATTCCTGCTTTTGTCCAGTTCCTTGAAAAAGGCATTCGAAACTTCAAGAAATAATAATCCCCAATGATAAGCGAAGCGGCGGCCGGATTCCGGTCGCCGCTTCGCCTTGAACACAAATCTGAACACAACTCCGCGCCAACTCATTTAGACCGTTATGGCAGTCGTCTGTGTTCATGCCTCTGTGTTCAAATTCTGTGTTCATAGAGTAGCTGATGAAAAGAAAAAGATATGGAAGAGCCTTCCTTTTTTTGCCCAGTCATATATTGATTTAGGTTTAGTCGGGCATATATAAAGCCCAAATCAAAAATGAGTCTTTCGGATATGTGAAATCATTACCTGAAGAAAGATAATCAGGCGTGCATAACTGCTTTATCGCCGATTTTTAGTAATTTTGCATAGCAAAAGAGAAAGCATGTGGAAACGCCAAGTGAATTTTTCATACCAGACAATGAGGTCAGGCTTCCGGAGGAGCTTGATTACAGTCGTGTGGATGAATATATCCGCTCGGCGGAGGCGTTTTCTCGCTCATCATATCAGAGCGTCTATATCATAGACTATTTCAGGCAGAACTTTCTCTATGTATCGCCAAATCCGATGTTCCTTTGCGGTCTGTCGCCGGAGCGAGTGAAGGAATTGGGCTACCGCTTCTATCTCGACTTTGTTCCGGTGGATGAACAGCCGATGCTTCTGACGCTCAACAAAGCCGGGTTCACATTTTATAATGACATCCCTGTCTCGAAACGCAAGGATTGGTATATTTCCTATGATTTCCATATTCTCAACGAGGGAAAGCAAATCCTTATCAACCATAAGATGACACCGCTTGCCCTTACTTCTGACGGGCGAATATGGTTATCTTTATGTGTCGTTTCAGCTTCTACGCACACTGAAGCGGGACATATTGAAATGCACCATGTAGGTTCTTCTGAATATTTTGAATACAACGACACCACCCATCGTTGGACTAAAAAGCAGATGCCAACACTCACTGACGGAGAGAAACTGGTGCTGACACTTTCTATTCAAGGCTACACCATGTCGGAAATAGCCGATAAAATCTGTCTATCGCCAGACACCATTAAGAAATACCGTAAGCGTATATTCGAGAAACTTGAAGTCCGAAACATCTCGGAGGCGATAGTGGCGGCGACCAACAACAAGCTAATCTAAATTCTCACAGAGATAGAATCTCGGAAAGCGCTTGACATTGCGGCCGACGGCGATGTTGGCCGCTATCCTTGCACATATGTGCGCTGCAGTCCGCTGTGCTGCATCGCTCGACTTAGCCGCTCTTATCGCAGGCAGAGCGAACTGTAACCACTCACATCCTTCTACATTCCAGAAGGCGCAATACCCGGCCATATACTCGGCAACCCATAGGCGCAGATTGTCCTTATGTTGTAATTCGTTGTCATGGCCCGGCATTATCACAATCGCTCCGGCACCCTCCACAAAATCAAAAGGATATATTACAGGTATCTTAACTTCTTCCTCAATGCAGCTACGTCCGGCACCGACATATTCTGCTACCATATCGGTAAAACTCATGTCAGGCTTTCCATCCGATGTCGAAATAATTGATATGGACTTGAATCCGGATTTTATAAGTTCTACTTTAACGCAGTCTATAATATCCGATACGCCGATAACGGCCCAAGCCGAAATTA
>CABPYL010000044.1 GCA_902461565.1 uncultured Porphyromonadaceae bacterium | reverse complement strand
TCGTGTTTATCAACCTATTTTATCCTGAAAAATTTGCTCAAATCATAAGAATATGAAACAGCTGAAATTAATCATCATGTTCCTGGCGATCATGTTGTGCGCCGGCGCTGCGCGTGCCGACAAATATACGATCGACCGTTCCAACCTTCCGAAGCCTGCTCTTGATTTTATCCAGGAGCACTTCCCAAAGGCGAAAATAGCCATGATCAAGGTGGATCGCCATTTGCTTAAAAAGACCGACTACGATGTAAAGTTCGTTAATGGCAACAAGGTGGAATTCAATAACTCCGGCGCGTGGACAAGCGTGGAAATGAAACGAGGTGCGGTACCCGATGCAATAGTGCCCAAGCGCATCCGCCAATATGTCGACAAAAACTATGACGGTACCGACATTGTGTCCATTGAGAAGAAGGTCTCCGGCTACGAAATCGAGCTTGCCGATGACATCGAGTTATATTTCGACCTTCTCGGAACTTTCAAACGCGTTAAAATGGACGATTGAGCATATCCCTTCGTAAAAAATAAGGCAGACCCGGCTCCATAGGCCGGGTTTGTCATTTTTGTGTCGTATTTAAATCCATATGAGACAATATACATGCCGGATATTCGCTATATTTGCATTGAAAAACCAAACCCGATTACATTTCTATGAAAAAACACATTCTTGCGGCAGTGCTGGCTCTTGCGGTCTCCGCATCCGGATTCGCACTGAATCCCAAAGCCAATCCCAAAGCCGTTGTAAACGAGGGTAATGCGCGCTTTACCGTGCTTACGCCCGAAATGATTCGTGTTGAATACAGCCCTTCGGGCAAGTTCGAGGACCGTGCGACATTCGCGGTCGTCAACCGCGATCTTGCTGTACCCAAGTTCAAAAAACGCAACACAAAGGACTATCTCTACATCAATACCGGAGCGCTGGAACTGCGCTACCGCAAGGGCGCCGATTTCCGTACTGCCGCACCTGAGGATTCTGTTCTGATAATAACCATGCAGATGGGCGGACAGCCTGTGGTATGGTATCCAGGCCTAAAGGACACGCAGAACCTCAAGGGTACCACACGTACCCTCGACGGCAGCAACGGCGACAACAAACTCGCACAGATGGAAGACGGTCTGCTGTCGCGTTCAGGATGGGCGATTATCGACGATTCGCCAAAAGCGCAGCGCGGCGACGGTAGCCGCTCGCTGGCTTTCGAACCTGTAGAGGGCGACATTGACTGGCTTGCTCCGCGTGCCGACGAGGATGCCTCCGACATTTATTTTATGGGATACGGCCACGACTACAAACGTGCCCTGAAGGACTTTACCCGTATAGCCGGCGACATTCCACTGCCTCCTCGCTTTGTGTTCGGTTACTGGTACAGTCGCTATGCGCCTTATACCGCCGATCAGTTCCGTGAGATTGTGAACACCCTCAACGAAAAGGAGCTTCCCACCGATGTGATGATTCTTGATATGGACTGGCATTACAACGGCAACAAGGACTATTCCGACGGCCGCGGCGGCTGGACCGGCTGGACATGGAACCGTAATCTGATTCCGGACCCGGAAGGTCTGCTTGGCGACATCCACAACGGGGGTATGCGAACGGCTCTGAACCTGCATCCTGCTACGGGTTTCAAATCCGACGAGGATTATTACGCTGAAATGGCAAAGGCCACAGGCATGGATCCAGCCAAGGGAGAGACAGTGCCCTGGATGCTGGACAACCGCGACTTCTACCGGGCCTTTTTCGATAACTTTATTCACGACAACCAGAAACGCGGTGTCGATTTCTGGTGGCTGGACTGGCAGCAGAACCTTATAAACCCGCGTGTCGACGGCCTTGGCGAGACGTTCTGGTGCAATCACGTGTTCTTCAACGAAATGAAGAAATTCCGCACCGATCGCCGGCCCCTCATCTTCCACCGCTGGGGCGGTCTCGGAAGCCACCGCTATCAGATTGGCTTCTCGGGCGATGCCTATATCAACTTCCCCACGCTCGCCTTCCAGCCCTATTTCACCGCCACATCCTCTAACGTCGGATATGCCTACTGGGGCCACGACCTCGGCGGACACCATCATCCCAACGACGACCCCAACGACCCCGAACGATTGCTGCGATGGGTGCAGTTCGGCGTGTTCACCCCCATTTTCCGCACGCATGCCACAAGTATGAAGGATATCGAGCGCCGCATCTGGGTATATCCTAACTTCGACGACCTCAAGGCTTACGTGAAACTGCGCTACGCCCTCCTGCCGTATATCTACACGATGGCACGCGAGACTTACGATACCGGCGTTGGCATGGTACGCCCGCTGTACTATGAGTATCCCGAGCAGGAGGAATCATACTCCCGCAGGAACGAATATTTCTTTGGCGACAATATCCTTGTAGCGCCAATCGTAACACGCTCGGAATTCGGCACAAGCCACGAGAATTTCTGGCTGCCCGAAGGCAAATGGTGGAGCGTGAGCCATAATGAACTCCTGGACGGCAACAAGGCGTACGACCGCGATTTCACCCTGCAGCAGTTCCCCTGGTTTGTGCGCGAGGGCGGCATAGTGCCCATGAATCCCGAATCCGTCAATCGTGCCGCCACCCTCGCCGATAACCTTGTGCTTATGATGGTGGCCGGTCCTGAAGGGTCCTTTACCCTCTACGAAGACCAGGGTGATTCCAACGATTATGCCACTGTATACGGCACCACTGAAATCACCCAGAAGCACAGTGGCACCACAGGTACATACACCATCGGCGCCACCAAGGGCGACTTCCCCGGCAAACTCGACAGCCGCGCCTACACCCTGAGGATATATAATACCGAAGCGCCCGTCTCCGCGACTCTTAACGGCAACGCCATAGCCACTCCGGCATACGACAGCGCAAGCCGCTGCACAACCGTCTCACTCCCCGCTGCTTCCACTGCAGCCGCCCGTACTCTCAAGATCGAGTACAAATAACCGCCCGAACGGTATTATACCACACAGCCATCCTCGGCACACCGCCGGGGGTGGCTTTTTCTTCGCGATGCTCGGTATTTGCTTTTTCAGTCAGCCGATACACAGCGTCTTCCATTTTTAGGGAGTGCCGCTTGGAAGAATAAAGATTATTATTTAACTTTGCTGCGTGCACAGCGGTGACGTATGTATTTTTTAGCGTTTCATGCTTTATCCTTTACAGGAAATCGCCAATTTCAAAACACGGAGGAGAGAGCAGTCAAAAAACGCTCATGCTTGTCGCATATCCACTCCCCGACAAGGGGTATCGATATCCGATAACGGCGTGGGAGTGGACTGTTTATTTCGTGTTGGGCGTTTGGCGATGCCTCCTGTAAAATAAACTGAACATCATTCCACGCTATTTTTTTTATTTTATATGTCAATTCGGGAATGGATGCGACAAAACTAAAACTATGGAAAAACAGATTTTTTCGTTAATGATCGCTCTCGGAGCATCGGTTGCCACAGCTTTTGCGCAGATTGAACCGACACTTGTATTTGATGGGCAGGAATTTGAAGCCGCATTGAATGTAAACAATGATGGCATTGCAGAGTTGGCTTATGCTTGTATTAACAATTCCGGCAGTGACCTTGAAATTAAGATCCTTAGCAAGCAACTAACCGTTGAAAAACAGTTTACAGTTAAAAATACGACAAACAAGTGGAATGAGGAGCATTATTATTTCTTAGAAGACTTTAACATCGGTTCATTTGATGCGAGGACTTATGACGTTGTCGTAACCCGCAATTTCTTAGTAAAAAATGATAAATGGTGTGTAGTAGTCAGTCACGATGTTGATGATAATACAACTGATTATTTTGTAGTCGATGAAGATGGTAATAATCTCGGAAACTTTCCTCGGCGTTTGTCTAATGGCTCGGATTATGAAGATATCGTATTGAGTGAATTCACTCATGGAGTCCCTTATATGATATATTATAATAATGGAGAGCAAGAATACTATGCGTTCTATACATTCACCGGCAAAACGGGAATTGAGCCGACTATGGTTTCTTCTTTCAAGAGTGCTTATCCTAATCCGCTGCCTGCGGGTGAGACGTTCAATGTAAGCCTGCCTCGGGCTGCCGACGATGCGACATTTTTCTGTGTAACAGACATGAAGGGTCGTTAGGTATGCCGCCGGAAAGTAGCTCCTGGCGAGACTACATATAGCCTTACAGGCTCTCGCTTTAGCCGCGGCCACTATGTATATACTGTAATCTACGGCGACGGCACCACTGCCAGTGGCCGTCTTATGGCCGAATAAAATTACAAAATATATTCTATAATCGGGGCTGTGCATTGCACGGCTCCGATTCGTATTTGCCTATTTTGCGGCGAGGGCGATGGTGCGGTCGAGGGCGAGCTGGGCTGTGAGGGCTTCGAGCGACGGGAACTGTCGCTCGGGACGCAGGCGGCTGATAAAGTCGATATCGAGAGTGACGCCGTAGATGTCGCCAGTGAAGTTGATTATATGGACCTCGAATGTGCGGTGATGGCCGCCGACGGTGGGGCGGCTGCCGATGTTGGCCATGCCGCGATATGCTGTGCAGCCAATGTGGGCATCGACGGCATAGACGCCGTCGGGGGGGAGGAGTTGGGATGCGTCTTCTGGTTGTATGTTGGCCGTGGGGAAGCCGATAGTACGGCCGAGGCGACGGCCAGGAACCACAGTACCGCGTACGGTGAAGCGGTGGCCAAGCATGGCTTCGGCTTTTCCGAAGTCGGCTTTGCGGATCTGCTCGCGTATCAGCGAACTGCTTGCGTCGATGTCAGGGCATGGTGTGGCCGGGATTATGTCGTAGCCGTCAGCTATAAGGTCGGCGCAAGTGCGTCTGTCGCTGCCGATATGGTTGTTGAAGCCCATCAGCAGAGCGTCGGTGCTGTAGTGACATTTTATTTTTTCGATGAACTGCGCGGCCGTGAGCGCGAAATCCTGTTTGCCGAAGTCCATTACCTTTACACCGGCTATTCCGAGATTGTGTATCAGTTGTGAGCGGAGCCCTGGACTTGTAAGGATGGCAGGAGCGTCGTCCGGGCGCAGGACGCTCATGGGATGATGCGCGAATGTGAGCACCAGAGGCACCATCCCGCGTTCGGCTGCGGCGCTGCGGAGGCTGTCGAGCAGATAGGCGTGGCCGCGGTGTACGCCGTCGAACATTCCGACGGCGGCGATATGATTTCGTTTATGCCCTGCGGACATGCGCGTCAGGGAAGATAATCGGTGAATTCTGTGCCGGGCTTTACATGCACCGCATTGAAGCCCAAAGCGCGTGCGGCCTCCACGTTGGCTTCTGAATCGTCGAAGAACAGCGTTTCCGACGGCTCAATGCCCATGCTTTCGGCGGCGTAATTGAATATCGCGGCATCCGGCTTGCAGCTGCGGGCGTCGAACGATGTTACCATGCCGTCGAAATAGTCCTCGCGACGCAGACCTTCCTTGCCGAATTCCGAGGCGAGTATGCCGCGCCACATAATCGGGTTGGTGTTGCTGAGCAGATAAATGCCGTAGCCTTTGCAGCGTAGCTTGCGCAGTTGCTCGAGGCGCTTTTCGGGTATGCCGACAATGAATTTCTGGAAGGCGGTGTCAATCTGATAGTCGGTGGTGCCGGCAGGGAGCTTCTCGCGCATGACGCGGTGGAAGTCGTCTACATTGATGGAGCCGTCCTCTATCCCGAGGAATACACCCGACTGCGCGTATTCGCCGAAGTAGGAGTCGGCATTCTCAAGTCCGAGTTCTTCGAAAGCGCGTACACATCTGTTTCGTTCGATGTCGACGATAACGCCCCCTAAGTCAAATAAAAGATTCTTTATCATCCGAAATCTATAAAAAATATTTTATTTTGTGCCCAGATTCTATCAGGGCTTCCTTGAATTTGACATGAAACTTTTTGGGAACATAAATATCATTATGATCTGACAATCGGTAGCGGAACACTTCGCCATAGATATAATCATCTTTTATATATTCCCAATACATAAGATGATCAATACTCAGATACATATAGCGTGTATATATCTTACCGGATTCGTGGTCTTTTTTAAGATATTCAATTTCGAAAAAGTCTGCCATTTACGATAGAGATTTTGATGTAAAACGACAGCAGGATTCGAAAGCGAAACCTGCTGTCGTTCTGTAGCCCATAGCGGAATCGAACCGCTCTTTCAAGAATGAAAATCTTGCGTCCTAACCGATAGACGAATGGGCCATCATGTCAGGCCCTCGGGACCTGATAAATTTTATATGCCTTAAGCTGTGAGCTTAGCCACGTATTTGGCCAGTTTGCTCTTCAGGTTAGCTGCTTTGTTCTTGGAGATGGTCTTCTTTGCTGCGAGACGGTCGAGCATGGCGCTAACCTCGCGGAAACGTGCTTCTGCAGCGGCCTTGTCGGTCATTTTGCGCAGACCGCGAACAGCTGTACGAGCAGTTTTGGCATAGTAGCGGTTGCGCAGACGGCGGCTGGCGGTCTGGCGGATACGCTTTTTGGAGGAATCGTGATTTGCCATTTTTTTGCGTTAGTTCTTTTATTATCTATTTAAATTTGTAGCCCATAGCGGAATCGAACCGCTCTTTCAAGAATGAAAATCTTGCGTCCTAACCGATAGACGAATGGGCCCGGCGTGTTTTGCGACTGCAAATTTAGACATTATTTTCAATTCTGCCAAACCATTGCGCAGCCGTGTTTGCTATTTAATATTTTTTCACACTTTGAGTGCCTTTTGAGAACTATCGGCCGGTGTGGTGTAATTGCACAGTGCGCTTTCCAGTTCGCGGACTATGCGTACGCGTAATTCGCGCGGCTCCATCACTTCCACGCGTGCGCCGTACGACAGCAGCTGCTCCACAAAATCGTCGCTCAACCGGAGTTTGTATTTGAAAATGGAGTAGCTGTCGTGTACATATTCTTCCTGGGAGGCATGCAGAGGCAAAGCGCGGAAGTATTTGGCCTGGCGCGGGTCCACCTTGAGCGACACCGTGCGCACGGTGCCCTGGCCTACCACTATACCGAAGGCGTAGCGGAAATATTCCGAGGCGTTTACCGTCGGGTCGGGCGTGAATGTATCGGTCTGCAGGTTCATGCGTACAATGCGGTCGAGGGCGTAGGTCTTGATTTTCTTCTGTTCCACGTTCATGCCCACCATATACCACCGTTGCCGGAACAGTTTGAGGAAATACGGCTCGAATATGATGTCGCGTGTGGGTTGCGAGCGGTAGTATGCCTGATAATCGAATTTCACACGTCTGTTGTCGCGCAGGGCGTCGACGGCGGGTGCGAGGAACTCGCGCGCCGACGGTACATCCTCCACAAAAATGCGGTCGGCCACGTCGGTGCTCTTGCTAAGAACCTCGTGGGTAACGGCGGTGTTCAGAAGCCAGTCGGTAACCTGTTCGCCGCCGGTTGTGTCCTCGATGTAATATTCATACGTGGAGGGGTCGCATTTGATTTCGATATTGAACAGTTCCTCGGCTGCCTGACGATAGTTATGGAATGTGCGTCGAGGCAGGCCCTCGCCTCCGGAAAACTGCGAGAGCTGCCACAGACGGTCGAGTTCCGCCCGCGAGATGCGTCCGTAGCTGCGGATGGTGTCCACCAGCCATATATATTTGTTGAAAAGGTCGCGGGCCATAGTGCTTTATGCCTCTGCCGGAACGGCGCGGCGGCCAATGGAGAGCAGACGCAGGCCGATGACGGTGATTACGGCGTTGATTATCAGTAGCTCGAAACTCGTCTCGTAGTTGAATAGCTTGAACAGCCCGAACTGTATTGCCCACGACAGGCACGGAGCGAGAACGCACACGGCAGGTACGAATTTATCGTGTACGGGTTTCTTCCAGAACATGCCGTACACAAACAAACCAAGGATAGGACCGTAGGTATACGATGCCAGGGTGTAGACGGCAGATATGGCGTCCTGGTCGCTGAGGTAGTAGAACGCGATTATAACCAGACCCATCAGCGCCGACATTGCCACGTGCACAGCCTTGCGGGTGCGGGTGAGGCGTTTGTCATCCTGGGTTTTGTGTGCCCCGAGGATATCGACGGTAAATGAGGTGGTCAGTGAGGTTAGGGCTGAGCCGGCTGCCGAATATGCTGCCGAGATAAGGCCGAGAACGAACAGAATGAGGACGATTACAGGCACGTCGGGATGCTGTGCCACCATGCCGAAGATTTCATCGGATTTCTCGGGATAGGCGATGCCCTTGCTGTCCAGGAACATTACAAGCATAGTTCCGAGCAGAAGGAACAGGGCGATTACAAAGAACTGGGTGATACCGCTCACAATCATGTTTTTCTGGCTCTGACGGAAGTCCTTGCATGCGAGGTTGCGCTGCATCATGTCCTGGTCGAGACCGTTGGTGGCTATGGCCATGAATACGCCGGCGAGGAACTGTTTCCAGAAATAGGTGCCTTCCTTTGGGTTATCGAAGAAGAACATGCGCGATGTGTGATGGTCGGAGATGGCGGCTGTCATCTCGCCGAAGGAATAGCCAAGGTTGGTTGCTATGAAATAGATGCACAGCACCACCGACATTATCAGGCAGAAACTCTTGAGGGTGTCGGTCCAGATAAGTGTCTTTACGCCTCCCTGGACTGTGTACAGCCATATCAGCGCTATGGTTACAATTACATTGAATATGAACGGAATGTGCAGCGGTGAGAAAACCAGAAGCTGGAGCACGGCGCATACCACGAAGAATCGCACGGCGGCGCCGAGCATCTTGGAGATGAAAAAGAACCATGCGCCGGCGCGGTAGGTGTTGCGGCCGAAACGGCTCTCAAGATAGCCGTAGATGGATATCAGATTCATTTTGTAGAACAGCGGTACAAGCAGGAAGGCTATTACCATATATCCCACAATAAAGCCGAGCACCATCTGCAGGTAGGCGTAGCCTTTGCCCACCACCATGCCGGGAACAGAGATGAATGTAACGCCCGAGATGGCGGCGCCTATCATCGCGAAGGCCACCACGGGCCACGGCGCGCGACGGTTGCCGGTGAAGAAAGTGCTGTTGTCGGAGCCGCGGGATGCGACGTAGGAAACGGCCATCAGCAGTAGAAAGTAGGCCGCGATTGTAATAATGACGATTATCGGTTGTGTCATTGGTTCTTTGTCGTTTCGATGTTGTTATGTTTTCAGTTTTCGGGGTAGAGCAGGTAGGGCTTACGGCTGTTTCGGAATTTGGCCACGTCGTCGGCCCATGTGGCCTTTATCTCGTCGGCGCTCCGGCCTTCCTCTATCATCTTGCGGATGTCGTCGCTGCCTATCAGTTTTTCGAAAAACGAGCGGAAGAAAGCATCGCCCATACCCAGGTCGTTGTAGGCGTCGATAAGGTATTCAAGATTGATGCCCTGTGCGATTGCATCTTCCTCGGGAATGTCGCGCAGGTCAACGCCGTGGCACAGATTGTCTAATTGCGGCGGATTCTTGGCGCCGGGGACGCTGCGGGGAGTGAATTCGAAGCTGCGGTCCTTCATGTCGGGATGTCCGTACACTTCGAAAGGAAAATCTGTGCCACGGCCCAGACTGACGGGAGTCGCCTCGAAGTAGCATATCGACGGATAGAGATATATCGCACGCATTGTGCGCAGGTTGGGCGACGGAGCCACAGGCAGACGGTAGCGTGTGGCATGGGTGTATCCGTCGCATGGAATAACAGTAAGAGGGACCGTTTTGCCGTCCTTGAGCCATCCTTCGCCGTTGGCCATCAGGGCAAGTTCGCCTAACGTCATGCCGTGTACAACAGGGATAGGCAGACGTCCGACGCCGGACTGATATGTCATGTCTAAAATCGGGCCGTCTACGTACATGCCGTTGGGATTGGGGCGGTCGAGGACCATGAATTCCTTGCCGTATGCAATGGCGGCGTTCATCAGATCCACCATAGTGCAGTAATATGTATAATAACGCAGGCCAACGTCCTGGATATCTACGACGATGATGTCCAGTCCGTCCATCACTTCCTTGGCCGGCATACGGTTTTTGCCGTCGTAGAGCGAAGCGATAGGCAGGCCGCTGGGACCGTCGATGCCGCTTTTCACATGCTCGCCGGCGTCGGCGGTGCCGCGGAAACCGTGTTCCGGCGAGAATAGCGTTACCACGTTGACGCCTTTGTCGAGCATCACATCAAGAGTGTGGCGGTCGCCTACCATACCGGTGTGATTGGACATAAGGGCCACGCGTTTGCCATTGAGCAGGGACACATATTTTTCTGTTTGTGCGGCTCCCACCGTTACGGTCTGTTGTACAGGTTGTTCCTGCGCAGCAGCCTGTCCCGAGGAGTTGCCGGCTGTGGCCGTGCAGCCGAAGGCTGCCAATGCGATGATAAACAGTGATATAAATTTCATGATATGATTTGTATTGACTGGTTTGTAATAATTGCCAAAGGTAGTGCAAATAAGATAGTTCAACAATATAAAATTCGTATAAAAGAGTTAATCAGAGTTAAACTAAGCACAAACCTTTTGAGAAAAGAAAATAATGGCTATCTTTGCAACGCAAAAGGGGCACTAGCTCATCTGGCTAGAGCGCGACACTGGCAGTGTCGAGGTGAGCGGTTCGAGTCCGCTGTGCTCCACCAATGGCAGATTTGGAAGCAATTCCGAGTCTGCTTTTTTTTATTCATCGGCAACTTTGTAAAATCCCGCGTAGCGAAGCCAAACCGCATATTGCGAGCTTTTGATGCTTGTCAAATCGTTTTTCTGAAATTGTAAATTGTCTATGTAGTGTACAATACATTAATTGTAGACAAATTGCACTGTTAATATTGCGCAAGCTGTTGTATGCCTTTGTGTTATAATACGCATTGTAGATAACTTTTGCATTTATGTATATTGATTTGTATAGCCAGCGTCATTAATTTTGCATCAAAAAAATTTAGACGTATTATGCTTAGATTGTTTGTGCCAATAATGTTTTTTTGGGCTTGCGTAATAAATATTGTCGCAGAAATTCGAATTAATCAAATCTGTGTTGCAGGTACTGTTGGCTTTCCGGATAGTACCAATTATCCGTATGAAGTCATACTTAAGAAAGATGGTAATATCATCGCGTCCCGTACTTTCAATAAAGGAGAATTTAAAATTGAAACTTCTATAATGCCTACTTCAGCATTGGTACAATCATTCGGATATGAATCGGTTGAAAAAACTCTTAAGTCCGAAGTAACACATAAGAACGATACAATAATTTTCAATAATCCTTTTCTCCTTGAATATAGTACGCGCCTACTCAATGAAGTTGTCGTTGCAACTCAAAAAGTAAAAATACAGGAAGAAGGGTTGAACTATACCATTTCAAACATACAAGGCAGCGATTTATCCGATGCCGGCACTATGATTGATATGATGGCATGGGTGCCGGGGCTGTCGTTGGATGCTTCCGAAAATATTCAGGTATTCGGCGTATCCGGGACTCCTCTTGTGTATATCAATGGAATAAAAGTCACCGATAAGCAAAAATTGGCATCCTTGTCTTCAAATATGGTGAAAAGGATTGAAGTTATACGTGCTCCCGGGGCTGAATATCCTTCCGGAACAAATTCTGTGATTAAAATTACAACTACAATTCCATTGAAAGACGTTGTAAACGCAAACTTGATTGAAAGAGCCAATCAACGGAATCGATTCAGCAACAGAACTATAGCAAATGCGTTCGGCTCTGTCGGAAAATTTGATTTGATGGCTTCCATAGGGTTCTATGACGGGAACAGCAGGCAGTCCGCAACCGCGACTGAATCAATTTTAGCGAAAGACGAAACGCTTCTTCGTAATGTAAGTACATTCCAAAAAGATTATATTCATGTTTCTCGTTGGAATTGGCTCGCAGGAGCAACATTACATTTATCTGATAAAGATGAATTTCAGATAGAATATTCAGGTAATACAGCTTCACGAAGCAGAAATTTTCTCAATGAAAGAATAATTATGCGTAACGATGTCTCTGAATCTACTGATTATGATTCAAGAAACTCGTCTAATCCAGACAATCATACTTTACTGGCTAATTATTCTCACGAATTTTCAAAATCAAGCCTAAATATATCCGCTACATACAATTACAAATTATCAAGCAGCAATGAGGGTGTATTTCTTATGCCCGATAATACTTTAAGCGAGACCAATACCAATCGCTCAACTTATAATATGTGGACCTTGCAGGGAGATTATTCATGGAAAATACTAAATAAATACCAACAGAACATCGGCCTTTATGGTGGGCGTTCAGAGAATAAATCGAATGCAGATTATACCTTCATGGGTATACAGCGAGTTAATGGCTCTGTTTCCTGGTATGAATTTTACTATTCATCGAGTTGGAATATCAAAGGTTTTGCCATTACTCCCGGAGCCCGATTGAGATATGAAAATCAGCAAAGTAAATCATATGTCGAATCCAAAAATTCTTCTTTCGATAAATCGTACTTTAACGTAGTGCCACAATTAAGCGTATTCCATCGCTTTTCAAAAAGATTTGCAATGAATTTATACTATAAGTATGATTATTCTCTGCCCAGTTTTTCGGAGTTAAGTCCGGCAATTACACTTTCCGATCTTATCTATTACCAAACTGGAAATCCGGACCTAAAAATTCCTCGCCGCCACAATATTTCTTTAGCATTTAATCTCCCCAATATCTCTATTGTGGCGGAATATACGGCCAGGCGTAATAAGATTGTAGAAATTACCTCGCCGATAGATAATTCTGAATACTTTATGGTAAAACCAATAAATATGTCTGGTAATTACTATCTGTCATTAAGCGCAAGTTATAATCTTAATATAAGGAACAAATTTCGTCTATATGCCAATGCACTCCTAAGAAGGAGCCATACGGAATACTATTACCTTGACAAATTACAAAAAAAGAATAAAATTTTCACATTACTCTCATTAGATGCGAGCTATAATATATTACCAAATCTAAGTGTTTTCTGCAGGGCTATTTATGCATCTCCACAGCTCATCGATAACAGAAAAGTAGGATATACTTGCGATGTGTCTTTTGGAGGCAATCTCAGACTCATGAAATCGAGACTGTCTTTGCGTCTTGCGGTTGGTGATATTCTCGCCCGTTCGGTAACTCCATACTGGACTTCATTCTCTCCAAATTTATATAGGACACGCAGAAACCACTATGATACGCGTGGTATAACTTTGACGGCAACATATCGTTTTACACTTGCAAAGAAAAAATATTCACAACTTGAGAACGCAGAAGATTATAATCGTATGTGATTTTTTTCTGTAACTTTGTATCATGAAGTTGCCCAAAGTAATATGCCTCTCCATATTATTGGTATTGCCCATCGGATGTTTGGGTAATACCAATAAACATATATCATTAGATACTGTAAGGATTACCACTTTCCATGATACAATTTTTAGTACAAAATTACCTCCCATAGAATTTCGCGCAGGTACATACCATAACTTTGGAAAAGCAACGACGGTCGGATATAAATTGATTTTACGTGGTGAAGAGCTTGATATTAGAGGAGCCCTACTATATAAAGAGGATCCCAAATCTAACACAGAAAATCCTTTACGGCTTCAATCACCGTTTCATATTCATGTTGGTGATTCTTCTGATAATAGGCGCATTGATCACATCTATGTAATCCACAAATTTCCTATGTCAGAATTCTTTTCAAAAGATGATTCTTTGGTTGTCATTACCAATAAAGGTAATTTTACTCTTTATTTGAGCGAAGAAAAGCGGAGCACCGTTAAATACGCACCTATAATTGAATCACTAAATGAAGAATTATCTGAAAAGCAAAATGATTTAGATAAATCTTATCTGATAATAAACATAATTGTTATTATCTGCCTAATCTTAGGTACCATTGGTTTTATCTATTATAGGAAAAAACAGAATATCAAATCTGAGCAAATTAACCGTTTGTTTATGCTTATTTCTGAGAACGAGATGAACAATAGGTGTCTTAAAGCCAAATTGTCAGATTTGATGCGTAATAGGTTCACCACAATCAACCAACTCTGTTATGAATACTTTGAAAAAGCTGATACTAATTTTTTGAAGAAAAGCATCTATACCAAAGTTGAACAAGAAATTGATCGTTTGAAGTCCCAAGAGCAACTTTCTCAGTTCGAGCAAGTTTTAAATGAATACTGTGATGGTATAATGTTGCGTATAAATGCACAAATACCACAACTTTCAGATACTGAACGAACGCTATTGATATATCTATATTCCGGCTTATCAGCGAGGACTATATGTGTACTGATGAACATTCAGCTTAAAACTTTTTATATGCGTCGCTTACGGCTGAAAAATAAAATAGAGACATCTGATGCCCCTGACAAGGAATGGTTTATTTCAAATATGTGATTGTTTTGTTATCATTGCGCGCTGGATGGAATATTTTAAGAAAGAAGTCAAATGATAAACAAAAACGATATTACATGTATTTGGTTGACTGATACTGCTATTTGGTTGCAGCTCAAGGACGATCGTCGGGCCAGCGAGCTGTTTGCCGATTATCCGCGTCTGGCCGGGGCTACCGCAAATCAACGCGAGAATTATATCGTTTCGCATTTTGGACTGCATTGGCCTGAACTGGACGAAGATTTATCGTTTGGCGGCTTTTTCGACAAACCGACACAAATCATCGCCCCGCATCAGGATATTTGATAATTCACATATTTACGTCCGTATGAAGGGGTAGCCCAAATTGTTGTGTCTCAGGGCACGATGAAGATTGAGAAGTTGACCGAGCCGTAGGCACGGTGCTCGCGGAAGCCGGGGAGTGCGCTGAAATCGTGTGTTTTGTTGTGTTCGATAATGAACAATGTGCCTGATTTTACGAGGCCCGAATTCAGTACGGCGCCAGGTATATCGGCGAACCCATCCATATCGTATGGTGGGTCGGCGAAGATAACGTCAAACGAGCGCGGCGCTGCCGAGATGTAGCGCAGGGCATCGCCACGCACAAGGTTTAGGTTTGTGTCGCCAAGTTCTCGGGCTACTTTGGTTATAAATTTCTGCTGTGTGGCGGCTTTCTCTACTGAAGTTACGCTGCGGCATCCGCGGGATAGGAATTCGAAGCTCACAGCACCGGTGCCGGCAAAGATATCAAGTGCGTCCAGACCTTCAAGATCTATATAGTTTTCGATTACATTGAAAATGTTTTCGCGCGCAAAGTCGGTGGTGGGCCGGGCCGAGATATTTGTGGGCACATCGAAACGGCGCCGCCCATATTTTCCTCGTATTATTCGCATATCGGTTAATAAGTTCGTTAATACTTCATGATTTTTCCACGCAGTATGCGAGACAATTTTCGTAGGCGTGTATAAGCACAGAAAATAATAAAAGGAATTCCGGAATCATATTTGACGGAACATTCCTGCGCCATTTTCTTTACCGTAAGCAGTTTTCTGATATCGGACGACTCAAAGGCGGCCATCGTTATGACAGCTTGCACTATTTCCTTGCAGAATCGTTCAATAGCTTCGGCATCGGATGATTTGGAAACTTGATTTTTCAGCAGATACATTTTCTCAATAGCCTCGAACTGCATGCGCGAGGCTTTTACGATATCTTTTGCGCGACGACAGGCTGAGGCCTGGTGTATCCGATATACATACACTGGGTCGGGAATCATTGCGATGGCGCGAGCCTTTATAGCGAATTCGGCCATGAACAAGCGGTCTTCCGATAAAGCTAGAGATGTGTCGAAACGTATGGAATATCTGTCGATTATATCTTTTCTGAAAATATATCCCCACAAAGCAAAGTGTGTCATGACACTCATCGCGCTACGGCTCATGTCCGCCTTTTGAGTAGCGGGATAAGATGTTTTGCCGTTTTCTAATCTGAGGTGCGAGCCTACGGCCATGTCTATGTCGGGCGCGGAAGTTGCGGCAGATATCAGTTTCTCGAAAGCTCCGGGCAGATAATAGTCGTCGGCATCGGAAAAGATTATCCACTTACCATGAGCGGCATCCAGGGCCGTATTGCGTGCCGCACTCACTCCTCCGTTGGGCTTGTCAATAACAATGATTCGAGAGTCTTTTCCGGCATGACGGCGGCATATCTCGCCAGACGAGTCCGTGCTGCCGTCGTTTACAAGAATAAGTTCGAAATGGGCATAGCTCTGTCCGATGATACCTGCGATACATTCATCAAGGTAACGTTCGGCATTATATACCGGAACGATCACGCTAATCAGATCTATCATTGCTTTTTACTTATTCGTTTCTTTACAATGGCGCAGACAGTGGAGCGTTCTGCCGCGGAAAGACCGACAAACCATATCGCCAGCCCTTCGCATACGATGGTTGCGACGAAAACACAGATGGCATTCAGCCAGTTGGTGTCGGGTATTACCCATAATCTGAGGGCAAGCGGCAGTGGCAGTGCCAGGAGCACTGTGCGGAAAGCCGGCAGGAGTACGCGGTCTGTGAAAAGTTGCCAAGAATAATCGAGCTGCACGCGGCAGAAGTGGAAGCGAAGCAGTCCGGCAATAACTGTAATGATTATGGATACGTAGTATACGCTCTGCGGGGGCGCTCCGAATTTAAGGGCTGCATAGGCAACCGGGCCAATAAGAAGCATTACCACGCTTACAACAATCTGATAGCTGCGGATGTTGCCTGTCGCGGCTATAGAAGTCATCAACGGCTGGTCGAAGATGCTGTTGCAAAGAGAGTCGGTAAGAACGAGAATAACGAACAATGCCGTATAGTCCGGTACTTCTTCGAGCCATATTCCGAGAATGAATCTGACATCGAGCATCACTGGCAGCGAGAGGAACAGCAGCAGCATGAAAGAATATTTCAGACCGTTATATGCCAGATTCTCCATTTCGGTACGCTGGCCGGAGGCGTAATATTTGGTAATCTGGGGATTTACGGCAGACATGAAATTGAATACAAAACCTGTAACAGCCTGCCGCACTTGTACGGCGAGAGCCTGGGCTGCGTTGATGACAGGACCGAAGAACATGTTGAGGATAATGTTGAGTCCTTGCCCCTTCATCAGCCATGCCACGCTGCCGAGCAGATTCCACCCCGCGAAAGTGGTCATTTCCTTGAACAGTTTGCTGTCGCGCACCATGCGGAAGCGGCATTCCGCAAAATTGCGCCGGCAATATATCTGATATATGAGCCTTATCGTCACACGCATGGCAAGCACAAGAAAAGCGTACCAGATTAATTTGCCGGACGCGATAACAACCAGAGCATAAGCGATTGCGACTTTCAATGCGGCCTCTAAAAAGCTGATATATGCGAATACATTCATTTTTTCGTGAGCGATAAGCGAAGCATCGTACGGAACCTGAATGATATTGACGCAAAAGGCAAGGATGGAGAGCTGATAAACCCAGTTTGCCGCGCTCATTTCCGAAGCGGGCAGCGTCATCTGGGTGTTTACAAACCACAGTCCAACCGTTTCGGCAAGAAGAACAATTGCAAGTGCAATCGCTATATGAACCAGCAGCGATATCGAAAATACCTTGGCAAGGCGGTCGTGGTTCTCTCTACCGAGTTCG
Source organism: uncultured Porphyromonadaceae bacterium (assembly GCA_902461565.1). Classification (GTDB taxonomy): domain Bacteria; phylum Bacteroidota; class Bacteroidia; order Bacteroidales; family Muribaculaceae; genus CAG-873. Next base: position 5,043 of record CABPYL010000044.1, on the reverse strand, counting down.
AAGGTGAGATACCTCTGTGTGGCGGTTGTCATGCAGCTGCTTATGAAAGAGAACATGACAACGACTCCGCCGATAACATTGTAGATGCCGTAATCGGTCTCTCCAAGTTCGGCAAGGACTACTCGGACAGTGAACAAATTCACCAGAATGATTACGATCATTCTGAAATAAAGAAACAAAGTGTTCTTTGCAATTCTTTTGTTGTTATCCGATACTGACATTGGTTCTGTTTCTTATCTCACAAAGATAAGCAATTTCCCTGATTCCAGCAAATATGGTGTTATTCGCAATATGCTCAACGATGCGTTATTCGCATATCGGGATAAGGATGAGCGGAAAAGGAGCGTTGAATGCTTCGCGGCCGGCACGTAGTGCCGCCGAAGGGAAAATGAGGGGCATCACGCGGGCTGCGTAGCGGCTGAGCAGCGGCATGAGTGTGCTGCGGCGCTGCGGTTCTCCGCACAGCAGAATTTCATCGGTCATCAAGTCCATTCCGGTCTGACGCGCACATGCCATGATGAAGTAGAGGGCGTCGGTGTCTGTGTCCACGGGATGTGTGGCGGCTAATGCAAGGCTACCGCCTGGTGCGAATGCGAGGATGTCTACCTGCCCTTCAGCGAAGTGTGCGAACAGCTTAGCCGAGTTGCCGAGGCACGCCTGTCGGTTCAGATAGCGCATAAGCGGAGCGATGTGGCTCTGCACAGGGGCGTTGCGGAAGGTGCGGGCAAGAAAGTTGCGCACGTTCGCCGGTATGGCCCATACGATGCTGGCGCAATCGGTGATGTCGGTGTTCAGCACCGAGTCTTCGTCGCCGTGATCGAGTTTCATGTAGCTTCCGCATTGTATGGCCGTCGCCTCGTCAAGCGAGGGGGGCACAGCGGTATATGCCGTTGTGCGGGCCACAAGGTCAATGTGGCCGTAGTCGCCGAGGATTTCCGGGGTGGAGTAGATTGCGTCCTCTATGGCCTTGAGATAAGGCTGCGAGGGGTCCAGGGGGATGGAATACCGTCGCAGCGACGAATCGGACACCATTGAAGTGAGGACTACCGAAAGCGCCTGTGGCGAAAGCTGGAGTGCCATTCGCCATAGCCTTGGATTGTCGATTGTCGTGTTTGTCTCGGCCGTCATATTGCGGCTGCAAATTTAGCAAATTTATTCAATCTCCACAACTCGTTTCACCTCGTCCACGCCTTTGATGGACGATATGTGGCTGATGATGGACTGCAGTTCGTTGAACGAATGCACGCCGAAAGCGATCGTACAGGTAACTATCGAGTCGGTTGTAGAAGTGTTGAAACTCTGCATGGCAAGGTGCAGATCGTTGGTGATACAGTCCACCAGGTCGATGAACAGGTGGTAGCGGTCTACGGCGGTAACTACGATGGTCTGGGAATACAGGGTGCCGTCCGGTTCATAGTCTACGGATATTATGTTGTCGCCCATCTGCGATGCCATCTTCACGGCTATGCCACAGTCGCGGCGGTGTATCGTTGTCGTGCCGTCGGCTTCGCGGAAGCCTATCACTTCGTCGCCGGGAATGGGGTTGCACATCGGGCACCGGTGGAAGCGTGGCTTGGGCAGGTTGTCCAGATAGTGGTTTATCTCGTTGCGCGCCTTGTATGTGGTAACGCTGTCGAGCCAGTCAGGCTGGGGGTTGCATTCGGGGTCGGTGAAAATTTCGACCACGTCGCCGCGCCGCAGAGGAGCCTTTATAGAGGTAAGGAAGGTGTTCACGCGGGCGTATTTGGCTTTCTCGGCAACAGATGGATCTACCTCGTACGCAAAATCGAGCACAGTAGCCTTCTGTGGCAGTATAACAGGTTTGCCGTCGTGCGTGAATGTCATTATATCGTCGTTGTAGAACGTGGATACCACTTTCTCCATAAAGTTTGTGCCGTTCTGCGCGTGCTGTGCAATTTCCTGGAGTACGCTGCGGAATTTGTCTATCCATCGGTTTATATTGCCTTCCGAGCGTTCGGCCACGCATCCCAGCTGCGAATGGCGCACCATGCGGCGCGAGCTGATATGCACCTCCTGCCATCGGCCGAAATGCGCCAGCAGCTTCACGTGGAAACTCTGGTAGCCGTTTTCCTTGGGCGAATCAATGTAGTTTATGATTCCGCCCGGCTTCTCCTTGAAACTGTCCGTAAGGATTGAATAGATATGGAGTGCCATATCCTTCTCTGTGTATCCCGGCAGTGGCTCCTCGAAGATGATGTCGGTGAAGTGGCGGTATTTCAGGTGGTTGAAGTCGTCGCCGTACTTCTTCATCTTTCGCCAGATGCTGTATGGTTTGCGGTATTCAATGGAAACGTGCGCCTGTATGCCGGCCTTGTGGAGCGTCTGGCTGATCTGGCGTTTGAACTCGGCCAGACGGTCGGCCTGAGCTTCCTCGTCGCGCTCGATAAGGCTGGACAGCGTCTCGTAGTCGTGGGGGCAGCGGAAGCGGAAACTCAGGTTCTCCAACTCCAGTTTGATGTCGTACAGACCTAAACGGTTGGCCAGAGGAGCGTAGAAATAGTCTGTTTCGCCAGCAATCTTCATCTGCTTGTCGGGCGGCATCGACGAAAGCGTGCGCATGTTGTGCAGCCGGTCGGCAAGTTTTACCAGCAGTGCGCGGATATCGTACTGCACCGAGTTGAGCATCTGGCGGTAGTTGTCTACCTGCCGCGAGTCCTCGTATTTGTCTTTCTTGGCCTTGGTAACTACACCAACCAGGAACGCCACGTCCTCGCCGAAAAGCTGTTTAATGTCGTCAATGCTGTGGTTTGTGTCCTCTACAACATCGTGCAGGAAAGCGGCCATAACCGGCTCAGGACCGAGGTGCATAACGTTAGCCACGATGGTAGCCACCGCGATAGGGTGAAGAATGTAGGGTTCACCGCCCTTGCGCCACTGGTTCTTGTGTGCCTCACGCGCCAGCTCGAAAGCCTGATGCAGTTTTTCCATCTCCTCCGGGGTACAACGATCCTTCATGGCATTGAAAACGGCATCGGCGCGGGTCTGTATAATTTCCGTATAATCCTGCTTGCTGTCCATAATTCTTAATTTGTCGTAAAGTTACGATAAAAATCCAAAAATATAATTAAGTGATGGCGAAAAAATTATGAGGGCGCAACATTTAAATAACAACAGCCGGAGGCGGTTAACAAAATCTATGACCTCCGGTCATTTCGATGGATTTTTTTTGAAGCAGTACTGTTAAACTTAATTAAAATACTGCCAAAGAATTTGTTTTTTAAGAATGAACACAGTATTTTTGTAATTCAAAATGGCAGGTAAATCCTGAGCAAAGAGTGATAAGCGTCATAAGTGTGGTCTAAACACACCTCTTCAGGGTCTGCCTTTTTTTTATTTACAATGGCCTTAAATGTATATCTTGATGAAAGCGGCGATTTGGGATGGGTTCTCAATAAGCCTTTTCGCAGGGGTGGCTCAAGCAGGTATTTGACTATAGCTTTTGTCGTATGTCCCTCTGAGAAAAAACACTTGTTGCAACGAATTGTAGTTAGTGTGTACAAACGCACCAAATTCGACCCAAAGAACGAATTGAAAGGAAATGCCTTATCGGTTGCCGATAAATGCTTTTTTGCTGAAAAAGTAAGAAAACTTGTAAGTATGAACCCCGATATTGTCATCGGCTCTATAACTGTCAACAAAAGCAAAGTTCAGCAACATATCCGTGAGGACTCGAACAAGCTATATAACTATATGATACGCCTTGCGGTTCTGCCTGTTGTTAAAAATGAGCCTGTTGTAAATCTTATACGCGACAACAAGACTATTAAAGTTAAGTCTGGTAATAGTCTTATTGATTATCTGCAAATCGAATTATGGTTTGAAATGCATAGTCAGACAAAGGTAGTAGACATTCCTTCGGACAGTAAATCTGTCAAAAACCTTATTTTTGTTGACTGGTTGAATAACCTTATTTGGGGTCGATACGAAGATTCCAATGCCGAGCCCTATGATATTTTGAAAAACGTTATCACATCAAAGAAACTATTTTTCTAAGCTATATCTAAGGCTGATAATGTGTTTGTAACATAAATATGCGGTGTATTGTTCTGGAATCACGATGCGTTTTATGAATGATAATTCATTCGGTAGCGTGAATCAGAAAGGAAAATTCATTGCCTCCGGCTCACGCGAGCCGAGGGGGGAGTGATTTTATGCAATATCATCCGGTTGAGGAAGCAAATGGCATTATATCGCAGGCCCCGTTTTTTATTCATGAGATTGCGGATTACGAGTTAATCCGGTTTCATGCGACAAAACACAACCTCGCCAACTTCAAGGCCAGCATAGAATAATAGATTATTGACTTATTTGTTATGAAACTCGAGCATATCGCATTGTATGTTTTTGACCTGGAAGAAGCCAAAACGTTTTTTATGCGTTATTTTAATGCTTCTGCGAATGAGATGTACCATAATTCCCGAACCGGATTAAAAACGTATTTCCTTACCTTTGCAGATGGTGCGAGATTGGAGATTATGCAGCATCCACAAGTCGTTTCGTCTCAGTTCGAACCTCTCCGCCAGGGATATGTCCATATTGCGTTCAGTGTAGGGTCTAAAGATGATGTCGACATATTAACCCACCGCTTGGTAGAGGATGGTTATGAATTATTGAGTGGTCCACGAATAACCGGAGACGGTTACTACGAAAGTTGTGTGCGAGGATTCGAAGATAATATCATTGAGATAACAGAGTAAGGTGATCGGCTTGATGGCCGAAGACTGTCGCCACTATAATTTTCTATCTTTTTTTGTGTCCTTGCCGAAAAAAATGCCGAATAATTTGCACGAATAAAAAATAACGCTTAACTTTGCAACCGCAAAGCCCGGAGGGGTGGCGCTATTCGCTTCAATAGCTCAGTCGGTTAGAGCATCTGACTGTTAATCAGAGGGTCGTTGGTTCGAGTCCATCTTGAAGCGCAATTATCAGTTCCCGCTTTTTTCTGCTTCAATAGCTCAGTCGGTTAGAGCATCTGACTGTTAATCAGAGGGTCGTTGGTTCGAGTCCATCTTGAAGCGCAAA
>CABPYL010000043.1 GCA_902461565.1 uncultured Porphyromonadaceae bacterium | reverse complement strand
GTCTGAGCAAGAGATTCAAGATGTGGCAGATTGTTAAACATATCCTCACGATCAATCTGATTCAATATATTATTCTCAGAGTTGAATGATGCCATTGTCAACACCATAATCTGAAGATTGTCAGAGGTGATGAAATCGTGAAGTAAGCTTATTTTTGAACTATCATATACAAACACATTTGGTGTTACATCATACTTATCAGATAGTTGCTCTTTGAAATTCTCAAAAGTATCAATAACTCCCTGACGAATAGGAACAGACGGGACAAGAACAATAAATTTGCTTAGACCATATTGTCTGAATAGTTCATATGCAGTTTGAAGATATGTAAGAGTCTTACCCGTACCTGTCTCCATTTCAATACAAGCATCATTCTCATTTACCAGAAATGCCTGCGTATCTGAAACACCATTCTCATGGATGATGCTTTGTATGTTATCGTGTATTTGTTGGCTTGATAAGGAGCATACATTCATGTGAATATCCTCATTGTGGGCATTATCGTAAGTATTACGATCCATGCCACGAAAGATTTCAACCACACTTTGTATGGCTGTTATCTGGTGTTGAGGATTTTCAAGTCTGAATTTCATAAGATACTATAAAGAATAAACGACTATATAGATTCTACGAATTCCTTATTCAGCAATTCATCTAATTCAACATCAAGTATTTTTGCAATCTTAACCAATAATGCAATATCAGGCTGTGAAGAGTTTGTACACCACTTTGAAACAGTCGATGGATTTATGCCTAACTCAGAAGCCAGCCATTTATTAGTCTTTTGTTTTTCTGCCAAAACTACTTTTATTCGATTTATCCTTTCAATCATAACATAAATTCTTTGACTGCAAAATTAATGAAAATATTTCAGTCCGCAATAGCCAAATGAAGTTTCTGCTTATTCCAAGAGTATAAAACCGTCTTCTCACTGAGTAGAGAAGCCATGGTAAGATAATATAGGTTGGGAAATCTAAAGAGGAAGGAGCATAGAATATAAAGATAATGGTGATAAAAGGCGCAAATCGGCGCAGTTAAAAATCTTTAACGGATGACAATTATTTTAAATTCATTTGCTCCGGCTTGCCGCCATCTTCTGTCAAAGTACACTATTAGTACACTACAATCTGCAAATATTACTGATAATCAGTGTGATTACGAACATATATAGAAATTTTCCAGATTTCGAAAAGTCAAGAAAGAACGTCGATAAACGCTTTTCGTAATATGTCTGCTGACCCTCCCGCTTTGCCCTGGCCGGGCTTCCGCGTTTCGGTCTGCGGTGCAAAATTAATAATATTTTTTAATTATCCCAATTTTTGTCGATTAGGTATATAAAGATGGACGTTTTTAACATTATATAATTAAAATCTGCTTACATGATTAACGCTGTTGTCCGGAGAGGTTAGGTTACTGAGTCCGCAATCCGTTTGAGTGATCCCTCCGTGATTGTGTATCTGGTCGATGGCTTTCCGGAGACGCAAGTGTCCCCGGTTAGATAGATTTATGGCCGAAGGCCATTTTATTGCATGTTGTTATGCGGCTGTATGCGCGGGGGACCAGCCGGGGAGGCGGCGGACGATGCGGCGCATGGCTATGTACATCATTATGTCTGTAAGAATCCAGGAAACGGGGTATACTGCCAGCAGGGCACCGAACGAACCTTGGTATGGGAAGAAATATACCCATAGCAGACGCAGCACACAGGTGCCGACAATGGTGATTACTGCCGGTGTCATGGAATGGCCCATGCCGCGCATGGTGCCGCCGGCGCATTCGTAGTAGCAGGCTATTATCTGGAAGCCCAGAACAACGCAGACGCGCACGCCGGCGTAACGTAACACTTCCGGCTCGTCGGTGAAGGCAAGCAGGAACAGATCCCGCTGCCAAAGTATTATGAGCACCATCACCGCTGTGGCTATCAGTGACATTGTGAGGCTGAGCCGGAAAATGCGGCGGATACGCGCTATCTGATTGGCACCGTAATTTTGGCCGGTAAAGGCTGTTGCGGTCTGGGCGAAAGCCGATATCACGAAATAGGTGTAGAATTCGAAGTTCAGGGCCGCAGCCGAGCCGGCTGCGCCAGCCGTGCCGAAAGTATTGATGGCCGAGAGGATGAACACGTTAGAGAGAGCGAAAACAGTTGTCTGCAATCCGGCAGGAATACCGATTTTACATATTTTTACTGTTTCGTGGCGATAGGGGCGTATAAGCGACGGGAACAGGGTAACGTCGCCGCCTTTGCGGAGCAAAAGGTATACTATCGCGGCGGCATTCAAGGCTGTGGATATCACGGTACCCCATGCTACGCCGGCCACGCCCATGTGGAAGCCGACAACGAAAAGGAAATTGAAACCGACATTCAGAATGCCGGTAATAACGAGGATGTAGAAAGGGCGTTTTGTGTCGCCGATGCTTCGCAGGACGGCGGCGCCGAAGTTATATACAATCATGAACGGCATGCCGTAGCCCATGATCTGCAGATATCTGACGGCTTGGTCCATAACATCCTCGGGTGTGCCAAGCAAGCGGTGCACGGGGCGCGAGACGAACAATGCCACACTCATCATTAGGAGTCCGCATATGACGGACATGAACATGGCCGCTCCTACGGTGCGCTTCACGCGCTCGCTGTTGCGCTGGCCTATGTAGTTGGCTATAACGACATTGACACCTACGGCCAGACCGAGGAACATGTTTATTATCAAGCCTATCACGGGGCCGTTGCATCCTACGGCAGCAAGCGCTCCGTGCCCTGCGAAGCGTCCGGCCACGGCGATATCCACCGAATTGAATGATTGTTGCAGCATGCCTGTGGCGATAAGCGGCAGCGCGAACGTGAGCATTGCCCGCGTAAGGTTGCCGTTGAGCATGTCTATCTGATTCGATTTGCTTTTATCCATTGGTAGCCCTTTGTGCCGCAACTCGCGCTGCGGCGTTCTGTGGCTGCAAAGGTACGCCTTTTTTCTGTGTTTTTCATAGAAATAAAGTTGAAATTTATTAACTTTGCGCCGACCTTAAAATAAAAGGAAATGACATACGAATACGACTATCTTGTGATAGGCTCGGGCATTGCCGGCATGAGCTTTGCCCTTAAAGTTGCCCGCGAAGGCGGAAAAGTCGCTCTGGTGTGCAAAACAACACTCGACGAGGCAAATACAGCTCTCGCTCAGGGCGGCGTCGCTTCCGTTACCAATCTCGAAGTAGACGATTTTGACAAACACATTCACGACACTATGGTTGCCGGCGACTGGCTCAGCGACCCCAAGGCTGTGGAAAAGGTGGTGAAAGGCGCTCCGGCGCAGATTCACGAACTGATAAGCTGGGGCGTGGATTTCGACAAGAACGCCGACGGTGGTTTCGACCTGCACCGCGAAGGCGGCCACAGCGAGTTCCGTATCCTGCACCATGCCGACAACACAGGATTCGAGATTCAGGACAGCCTTATAAAAGCTGTGAAGAATTCTCCGAACATCGATGTATTTGAACATCACTTCGCCATTGAAATCATTACCCAGCACCATCTGGGCAAAATAGTTACCCGCCGCACGCCGGACATAACCTGCTACGGCGCGTATGTGCTCGATATCCCGAATAGCAGGGTAGACACCTTCCTGAGCAAGGTTACGGTAATGGCTACCGGCGGCTGTGGAGCCGTTTACCAGACCACCACCAACCCCCTTGTGGCCACTGGCGACGGTATCGCGATGGTCTACCGTGCCAAGGGCACCGTTTCCGATATGGAATTCATACAATTCCATCCCACGGCGCTCTATCATCCCGGCGACCGCCCCTCGTTCCTTATCACGGAGGCTATGCGCGGCTACGGCGCCGTGCTCCGCAACCTCAAGGGCGAGGAATTCATGCACAAATACGATCCGCGTCTGTCGCTGGCGCCACGCGACATTGTCGCTCGCGCTATCGACTCGGAAATGAAACTGCACGGCGATGACCATGTATATCTCGACGTTACCCACAAGGACCCCGAGGAAACCAAAAAACATTTCCCCAACATATACGCCAAGTGTCTCTCGCTGGGAATAGACATCACCAAGGACTATATTCCGGTGGCTCCTGCCGCCCACTACCTTTGCGGAGGTATCCGTGTGGACCTGAATGGCGAATCGTCTATCAAACATCTCTATGCCCTGGGCGAGTGCTCATGTACCGGTCTGCACGGCGGTAACCGTCTGGCCTCCAATTCGCTTATCGAGGCGGTAGTCTATGCCGACGCCGCTGCAAAACACGCTATGCAGGAAGTCCCCCATATCGGTCTGCGCACCGACGTGCCGGCGTGGAACGACGAAGGTACGCAGCACAACGAGGAAATGGTGCTTATAACCCAGAGTATCCGCGAGGTGAACCAGATTATGGGTTACTACGTGGGTATTGTGCGCTCCAATCTGCGACTGGATCGCGCCTGGAACCGCCTCGACATCCTCTACGAGGAAACAGAGCGTCTTTTCAAGTGCTCGAAGGCCTCCCGCGAGATTTGCGAGCTGCGCAATATTATTAATGTGGGCTACCTTATCATGCGCCAGGCCAAGGAGCGTCGCGAGTCGCGCGGGTTGCACTACACGATCGACTATCCGCCGCGCGAAAAACAGCTGGAACTGTAATATTCCGGCGCGGCGCATCATATAGAACTGTAACAACAGCCACCGCAGGACAGAAGTGCTCCTGTGGTGGCTTTTCTGTATATACGGCGTGATGTAGGGGTGTGTTCATGCCGGCTTAACAAAATTTATTGTTTATTAACACCGTCCTTTTACAGTTCGTACAAAACAATTTTTACGAAACAATCAAATGATATAAATTTGCACCCCGAATAACCATCCTCACAATCGTTTAATCTTTTTACATACCGTAAATTAACTTCTAATCGCGATGAAAATCATCAACCGGATTTGTAAAGCAGAGCCAGCTGCCTTATTACTGCAAAATGCGATTTCGAGGATTGCCCACTTTACATTTATAACCATTTACAACCCCGCCGCCGTGGTGCGGTGAAAACGACGACAGTTATGTCCGACGAAACTACAACACATTTCAACAGCCTTATAAAGGATTATATGCTCGCCATCGACAAATGGATGGACGAGGAAAAACCATATCTCGATCCACGTCTGAAACTGCTCGATGTTACTCGCGCCATCGATCTTAACCGCACTTATATTTCAAGAGTGTTCAACAACGGTTTCGGCAAAAGTTTTCAGGAATATGTTCGCGACAGGCGCATAGCATACGCGTGCTCGCTGCTGCTTGCCGACGCGCACGCGCCAATCGGCGATGTTGCCATGCAGTGTGGCTTTTCGTCGCACAGTTCGTTTCACAGAACATTCCTGGCCGTGATGAACGGTGTTACCCCAGGTCAGTACCGCAGGCAATATCTGGCCGGGAAATAGGCCGCGATGCCCCGGCGTTCCTGGGGCTGCATTGCGGATTGAAAATTAATGATTACCTTTGCGCCATGACACCCGAAGAAAAACTCAAAGTAGAAGAAAAAGTCGTGGAGCTGCTCCGCACCGTCTACGACCCCGAAATACCCGTAGACATCTACAGCCTCGGCCTTGTTTATAAAATCGACCTCAAGGACGACGGCGAGCTTGACGTGGATATCACTCTCACGGCTCCGAACTGTCCTATGGCCGACTTTATCATAGAGGATGTGCGCACAAAACTGGAAAGCATCGAGGGCGTTACAAAAGTGAACGTGAACATCGTGTTCGAGCCTGAGTGGACTCAGGACATGATGAGCGAGGAAGCCAAACTGGAGCTTGGTCTCCTATGACACAACAGCGCCGGAATACATATTTTCTTAGCGACATGCACCTGGGGGCGAGCTATATCGCCGATCCCAGAGCGCATGAGAATCGTGTTGTATCTTTTCTGCGCAGCATAGAGAACGATGCCCGTGCCGTTTATCTGCTCGGCGATGTGCTCGACTACTGGTTCGAGTACCGCTCTGTAGTGCCCAGGGGCTACGTCCGTTTTTTCGGGCAGCTGGCACGCATGGCCGATGCCGGCATAGAGATTGTATGGTTCACCGGCAATCACGATATATGGCTGTTCGATTATGTGCAGACCCAGATAGGCATCGAGGTTATAGATGCGAAAAACGGAGGGATAGAACGACGTATAGACAGCACTCTTTTCTTTCTGGGCCACGGCGATGATTTCGGCTGGCAGCCGCTGGGCTACCGGATGCTGCGCGCGGTATTCCACAACCGTTTTTGCCAATGGCTGTATGCAGGAATTCATCCGCGGTGGACAATGCCCTTTGCCTACGGATGGAGTTCGCACAGCCGCAAGGGTGCCGAACGCAAGCCCAATCCCAAAATTGTTGAAAACGGCCTTTGCGCAGCCGAGGACGAGGCCCGCAGGATATCCATGCTCCAGCCCGATCTGCGTTATGTTATTATCGGCCATCTGCATATCGTGGTCGATAAGCCGGTTACGCCATCGTGTCGCCTTGTGGTGCTCGGCAACTGGATAGACCGGAGTACATATGCTGTTTTTGACGGAGCGCAATTATCTGTAAAAGAGTATATTGCCGAATAGCGGTAAATTTTGTCGGCCACACGCGAAATTTTTCGGAATTTTTTGCGTCCAATAATCAGTACTATGCGGAAAAACACCGCGTATAACCAGTCAATACATCAAAAAATATATGGATAACATCTTATGTGCGGAAAACATCGTTAAAGATTTCACGGGACACCGTGCGCTCGACGATGTATCGATACACGTTCCCCGCGGGAAGGTGTATGGTCTGCTCGGCCCCAATGGCGCCGGCAAAACCACTCTTTTGCGAATTATCAACCATATAACCGCTCCGGACAGCGGCACGGTAACTTTCAACGGTCATACAATGACGGCCGCCGATGTTGTGAACATCGGCTACCTGCCTGAGGAACGCGGTCTGTATAAGAAAATGAAAGTGGGCGACCAGGCGTTGTTCTTCGCACGCCTGAAGGGCCTGAACCGTAAGGAGGCCGAGGCTTCGCTGCGCCAGTGGTTCGAGCGGCTGGAGATAAGCGACTGGTGGAACAAGAAAGTGGAGGAACTCTCCAAGGGCATGGCCCAGAAGGTTCAGTTCATCGTAACCGTGCTCCATAACCCCGAACTGCTGATTTTCGACGAGCCTTTCTCCGGCTTCGACCCGATAAACGCAGGTGTGCTCAAGCGCGAGATTCTGCGTCTGCGTGACCAGGGTGCCACGGTTGTCTTCTCCACCCATAACATGGCCAGTGTGGAAGAATTGTGCGACGAGATTACGCTTATCAACAAATCGCACGACATCCTCAGCGGCAACGTGCGCGAGATTCGCGAGCGTTTTGCCGATCACCGCTACGAGATAGCCTTCACAGGCGACCCCTCGCGCCTCATGGCCATAGATAACGCCAGCATAACCCTCGGCGGCATCAGCCCCGACGGTTTTGCCACTGCGGATGTGCGCCTTGCAACCGCTGCCGATGTACGCGCTTTTATCGCACGCGCCAATGAAGCTGTGGACATCGCCGGTTTCCGCCGCATGCTGCCCACGATGGACGAGATTTTTGTCGGTGCAGTGGAAGAGTCCAACAGAATGAACCAAAACAACAATCAGATATGAAATCGGCCCTCGGAATTGTAATATCGCGCGAGTATCTCGAAAGGGTGAAGCGCAAAAGTTTCATAATCACAACTCTGCTCACTCCGCTGTTCATGGCGCTGCTTATGATAGCGCCGGCACTTATAATGGTGTTCAGTTCGCCCGAGAGCAAGAACATTGCCATTATCGACGAAACCGGTTTGATAGCCGCACACCTTCGCGGCAACGACGACATACGCTTTATCGTTACTACCGCCGAACCTCTGGACAGCGCCCGTGTGAACGACAGCTACGACGGCGTGCTGGTTATCGGTGCCGACGCTATTGCCAACCCCAATGATGCCGTGCGTATGTACTCGCATGGCTCGCTGTCGATGGCTACCGACGGCTTCATCAACTCGCAGGTGGAAAAAGCGATAGAGGATGCCCGCCTGCAGAACTATCAGATTGAGAACCTCCGCCAGATTCTGAACGAGGTGAGCGTGGATCTGCACATCCCCGTGGTGGATATCGACAAGGAGGAAGATTCCGAAATTTCTTCCACAGTGTCCTATTTTATATCCCTCGCGGCCGACATGGTGCTGTATATGTTCATCCTTATATACGGCCAGATGGTGATGACATCCATTATCGACGAAAAGGCGAACCGCGTGCTCGAACTCGTGGTATCCTCTGTCAAGCCAACCGATCTTATGCTCGGCAAGATTGTGGGCGTAGGTCTTGTGGCAATCACGCAGATAGTAATCTGGGTTGGACTGCTCGGCGCATGTTCGGCATGGCTGCTTCCGTTGCTCTCCGGTAAGGCCGCCGCAGGTGCCGACCCCGAGATGGAGACCATGCTCGCCCAGCTTACCGATTCCGGCACCATAATGTCGTATATGGGCTATATGCTTGCATTCTTCATCACCGGCTATCTGTTCTATTCGTCGATTTTTGCCGCCATAGGCTCTGCTGTGGATAATGTGCAGGACGCATCGCAGCTCACCACCATCCCCACGATGCCAATCGTGCTGGCTATCGTCGGTTCTATTGCCGTAATCAACAATCCGCAGTCCGGCATGGCCTTCTGGCTGTCGATAATACCGTTCACATCGCCCATGTGCATGATGGCGCGAATACCCTTTGAGGTGCCGCTGTGGCAGATACTGCTCTCGCTGGGCCTCCTTGTGGTGAGTGTGCTGTTCATGGTGTGGCTCTGTGCCAAGATATACCGCGTGGGCATATTCATGTACGGCAAGAAGCCCCGTCTTGTGGACCTGATACGCTGGGCGCGTTACAAATAAGCATGGTCTGAGAAATAAAAATTGCATTTTTGGCGGAAAAGCGCTACCTTTGCAAAAAATTCATACCACTCTTATGATTAACGCTCAAGACATCAAGAACGGCACCTGCATCCGCATGGACGGCCGTCTGTATTTCTGCGTGGAATTCCTCCACGTGAAACCCGGCAAAGGCAACACCTTCATGCGTACCAAACTTAAGGATGTTGTTGATGGCCGCGTTCTGGAACGCCGCTTCAATATCGGCGAAAAACTCGAAGACGTTCGCGTAGAGCACCGTCCCTATCAGTACCTCTATACCGAGGGCGACGACGATATCTTTATGAACCAGGAAACTTTCGAACAGATTCCTATCAATAAAGAACTCGTTACCGGCGCCGCCTTTATGAAAGAAGGCGATGTTGTGGAAGTTGTCAGCGACGCATCCACAGAAACCGTGCTGTACGCCGAAATGCCTATCAAGGTGGTTCTGGAAGTAACCTATACCGAACCCGGCATCAAGGGCGATACCGCCACCAACACACTGAAGCCCGCTACACTCGAGACCGGCGCCGAAATCCGCGTGCCCCTCTTTGTCAACACCGGCGACAAGGTTGAAGTTGACACCCGCGACGGCTCCTACGTAAGTCGCGTAAAATAATCGCTTCGCCGCATCATTATACAAGGCGCCTCCACCGGGGCGCCTTTTTTGTTGTTTTAAGGCGACGTCTTTTACTGAATAATTAGATGTCTTTCAAAAAAATATATCGTAGGGTTGAGTTTTCGGGTTGTTGTGTGTCTTTATAGTGTATGACTAAGATAAACGACATAGAGTTGCTTTTCAAAGCACATTATGCACAGATGTATCGGTTGGCCGTGGTACTTCTGCACGACGATGATCTTGCGCGCGACATCGTCCACGATGTTTTTGCCTCGCTGCTCGACGGTCCCTCAGAATTCCCCATTTCTCTCGCTTATCTTCTTAAGGCTGTCCGCAACCGCTGTCTCAACCATATCCGGAACTGCGGGATTCATCAACGTATAGCTAACCGCTATTTTCTTGACGAAGTGGCATATGACACTGAAAGTTGGCCCGATGAGGAGACAATCGCACGGATATACAGCCTAATCAGCAATGATATTTCTCCGCGAGCAAGGAGTGTAATGAAATTGCGGTTTTCCGACGGACTGCCGTTTGCACGTATAGCAACGACGATGGGAATAAGCGAAACAGCTGTATATCGTCATCTTGGTCAGGCATTGAAAAAAATTCGTAAAAAACTCAATGAAAATGGATAAGTACGATACAAAATGCGACTTGGTACTTGATATTATAGACCACCCCGACAGATATACATCGGAACAGCTGAAAAATGTATTGTCTGACCCGGAAACAGCAGAAATTTATAATTTGCTATGTAAAATCGACTCAGCGATAGAAACTGATAATACGGTAGATACAGACGCCGAATGGAATGCTTTCGCTGGGGAACACGTTTTGCGTCCAAATCGCAGGTCTTTGTGGCCCGGAAGTTGGGTCGCTTCAATAGTCGCGATAATTGGTATATCTGTCGCTGCTGTTGCTTCGGGCATAGTCTTTACAGTTGTGCTAACAGGTGGCAGGGAAGATTTAAAGGAAGAATTAGCAGAGAAGACAGCAATCGATACAGTATCAGCTTGCACCTTAGCAGCTAAGGCAGATACTGTCTTGACGGAGCCATCGCCTGTGATATTCGAGAACACACCTCTTGAGACTGTTATGGAAAAGATTGGAGCAGAGTATAGCGTTGAAGTCAGATTCAATACAAAAGAAACAGCTTGTCTTCATCTTTACTATAGGCTCGACCCGACACTGTCGATTGATGAAGTTATTGCACAGCTAAATACATTCGAGCAAATCAATATCAAACGAAATGGCAATTTACTAATTATTGAATAGAAATGTTATCGATCTGTCGTTCACATAGCAAGTGCGCAGTCATGACTATTATAATGGCTGCGGTGCCTTTCCTTTCGGATGGTGCAAATACTTTCAATTATAAATTTGACAAAACTCCTGTTTCCGAGGCTATTGTACAAATCAGTAAAGACCATCCGGAAATAGATATCTCTTTCATATACAATGAACTTGACAAATATAAGACATTTGCTCAGGTGAATGCCGACGATGCTTATACGGCATTGCGGCAGACAATCGGACTTAATCCGGTTTCGGTCATAAAAAAAGACAATCATTTCTATATTGAAGCGCTTCAGCATGGTAAATTCATATTTACCGGGCGAGTAACCGGAAATGATGGTGAAGAACTTGCCGGAGTATCGGTATTGTTTCTCGCCTCTCGCGATTCTACTGTCATAACATATGGAGTAACAGACATGACAGGGCGTTTTGCTGTTCCTTGTGATAAGAAAAATGTACTTGCGAAATTTGTTTGCGTAGGATATAAAACCGCCTATTTGGATAAGCCGCCGTATGATATAGGAACTGTGAGATTGCAACCCGCTCCAATACATCTTTCAACCGTTTCTGTCCAGGCTGATAATACAGTTTTTGCTGCTGACAAAAATACATATACTCCATCGTCGCGCCAAAAGAATGCGTCGCAGAATGCCGCCGACCTTCTTAGGAGAATGGCAATCCCTCAGTTGGTAGTTGCACCCGGTGATAACAGTGTTAGGGATGTGTTCGGCAACAGAGTGGCAATTTATATCAATTCGCAGGAAGCGCAGGAAGATGAACTTAAAGGTATGAAAATGACTGATGTGCGGAAAATAGAATATATCGAATTCCCTACAGATCCGCGATTCAGAGGAAAGGCTCGCGTGGTCAACTTCATTGTTCAGGAATATGAATACGGCGGCTATACGAAATTCTCCGAGTCGTTCAGAGCTATCAGTGGTTTGTTTAACAATACCGAGGCTTTCAGCAGGCTGACCTATAAAAAGATGACATACGACATATATGTCGGCAGCGACAATCAGAATTACCATCACACAGGTTCCGATATTTCTGCCGTATATCGGCTTGAAAATGGCGGCACTCCCATGACAGTAAATCGGAAAGAGATATCCCAAGAATCAGGCACAAAGAGCGATAGATATCCACTCACTCTCAGAGCAACCTATACCTCGCCTCGGTTCACAGCTCGTAATATGCTTTCCTTTACTCATTTCTCAACGCCAGAACAGTATGCCCGCGGCAAATTAAGTGTGAACATTCGCCCCGAGAAGGATTATTCGTATCTGCGAAGCAATCCCGACAGGAATAACACAGTTTATTATAACGGCAATTACTGGGGACTAATAGGAGCTAACGGATCTTTCGATATCACTCCAGGTTTTCGACATACTCACCGCAACAACATATCGTTGTATGAATCCACACTAATGCAAAGTCCTGTTTACAACCTTATTACTGAGAATGCCTGTAATTGGAGCGTGCAGGCTACCATGCGTATGGCATTTGGCAATAAGAACCAGCTTTCGCTGACGATTTTCGGAGGTCAGAATATCAATAAGCTGTTATATTTGGGTGCTAACAATGCGGATGATTCCTATTCGAATTCAGTTATGATCGGATTTCTGCGTTACAGGTATCAGACACAAAAAATATCGCTCTCGACTACTGCCGGGTTCGGACTTGAACACAATTCAATGAACGGGATAACGACAAACGATGTTTATCCCCGTTTCAATATTAACGCGAGGTTCCCTCTGAATAAGAACAGCCAAATTTCAGCATATTTGTCTTATCTGACTACGTCCCCCGACATAAGTATGAAAGCGAATGATATTGTTCAAAGTAATGAATATCTGTATCTCACGGCAAATCCGCGATTAAAAAACTGGGGTAACCTTAATTCAAACATATCTTACAACCTGTACCTCAACAATTCTTTTTCGCTGGCTGCATTTGCTGGGTATGACAGAAGTTTCAACCGCGTTGCAATTGTATACAGGCCTTTTGATGATGGTATGGCACTGCTACGCGATTATGTAAACGACGGTTCTTTCATTCGCTGCTATGCAGGCGTTTCCGCCAATTACAAATTGTTCAATAACAACTTGCAGCTATATGTCAATCTTGCCCAAAATGCTTATGATATAACAGGGGCGTATAAGGATTCTTATAGTCCCTTCCGGGTGCAGCTACAAGCAGTGTACTATTGGAAATCGTTTAATATACTTGCTTCGTGGGGTAACCCCGAACGTTCATTGTCAGAAAACTCGAATTATATAATTAAGGGCCGTAATTTCCATCTGTTTTCGGTCGGCTGGGGAAATGGAATATGGAATGTCAATCTATCTGCAAAGAATATCTTTAACAAAGGATGGCATTCCGGAACCTGGGAAAAGCGGTCTCCTCTTTACGATGAATACCTGCGGAAATACAGCCCATCGGCACATGCCAGTCTTGACATGTCTGTTACTTATACCATAGGCTATGGTAAGAAAATCCAACGCGGGAACGAGGTCTCCGGACAAGGCAGTACTCCATCTGCAATCATAAGATAAACTGCAAACTGCTTCGCCGCATCATTATACAAGGCGCCTCCACCGGGGCGCCTTTTTGTTGTTTTAAGGAGGATCGGGGGAAACTTATCGGGTGAAATATTTGTATATCTGACATCAAAAGTTTAATTTTGCTACCACACCAGCGAAATCATAAATAACATAAACATAACTTACCAATATGGAAAACAATGAACTCCTTGCCCAGGTAACAGCAAAGGCTGAAACCTGGCTCGGCGATGGCTACGACGAAGAAACCAAGGCAGAGGTGCGCCGCATGCTCGCCGCTGACGACAAGACCGAACTTATCGATTCGTTCTATCGCGACCTTGAATTCGGCACCGGCGGTCTCCGCGGCATTATGGGCGCAGGTTCCAACCGCATGAACATATACACCGTAGGCGCTGCAACCCAGGGCCTCGCCAACTATCTGCACGAGGCTTTCGCCGACCTGCCCCAGATAAGTGTTGTTGTGGGCCACGACGTGCGTAACAACTCCCGCAAGTTCGCCGAAATCGTCGCAAACATTTTCTCGGCCAACGGCATCAAGGTATATCTGTTCGATTCGTTCCGTCCTACTCCCGAACTCTCCTATGCTATCCGTCAGCTGGGATGCCAGAGCGGCGTTAACATCACCGCTTCGCACAACCCCAAGGAGTACAACGGCTATAAGGCATACTGGAGCGACGGCGCACAGATTATCGCCCCGCACGATGTGAATATCATCGACAACGTTAACCGTATCAAATCCGTAAAGGACATCAAGTTCCAGGGCAATCCTGAACTTATCGAGATTATCGGCGACGCTATGGACCAGAAGTTCCTTGCCGATATCAAGGCTCTGTCGCTCGACCCCGAGGTGATCAAGCGCCACGCCGACCTCAAGATTGTATACACCCCTATCCACGGCACCGGTGTGAAGCTCGTTCCCGACTCGCTGCGCAACTATGGCTTCACTAACATTATCCATGTTCCCGAACAGGATATTCCCTCCGGTGATTTCCCCACTGTGGATTCCCCCAACCCCGAGAATGCTTCGGCAATGGCAATGGCTATCGCCAAGGGCAAGGAAGTTAACGCCGACATTATCCTGGCTTCCGACCCCGACGCCGACCGTATCGGATGCGTTATCCGCGACAACAGCGGCGAATATCTGCTGCTCAACGGCAACCAGATTGTGATGATTCTCCTTAACTACATCATGACCCGCAACCGCGAGCTGGGCCGCCTCAAAGGCAACGAATATGTTGTAAAGACCATCGTTACCACCGAAACTATCAAGGCTATCGCCCAGAACCAGAATATCAAGATGTACGACTGCTACACCGGTTTCAAGTGGATTGCCAACGTTATCCGCGATCTGGAGGGCACAGCACGCTATCTTGGCGGCGGCGAGGAAAGCTATGGCTTCCTGGCCGAGGATTTCTGCCGCGACAAGGACTCGGTGAGCGCTATCTCGCTGATGGCCGAAACCTGCGCTTGGGCAAAAGACCGCGGCATGGACTTCAACCAGATGCTACAGGAAATATATCTTAAGAACGGTTACAGCCACGAGGTAGGCATAAGCGTTGTACGTCCCGGCAAGACCGGAGCCGAGGAAATTCAGCAGATGATGATAGATTTCCGTGCTAATCCTCCCAAAGAGCTCGCCGGCAGTCCTGTGGTTCTGGTAAAGGATTACGCCGATCTTAACTGCACCGACATGCGCGACGGCAAGGTTACCAAGATGGACTTCCCCGTAACCTCCAACGTGCTCCAGTTCTTCACCGCCGATAATACCAAGGTTTCCATCCGTCCTTCCGGCACAGAACCCAAGATCAAGTTCTACATCGAGGTTCACGACACCATGAAGGATCTTGCCGACTATGCCCGCTGCAACGCCGAAGCCGACAAGAAGGTTGCCGCAGTTAAGAAATCGCTCGGTATCTGATAAATTTCCCGCTTCATACTCTACGAACGCCCGGTTCTTCCGGGCGTTTGCTGTGTCGGCCAAACTTTACGATTTTGATTGAAAAAAATCAACTGAATCGCTTTTATTATCAAATAATAATCGTATATTTGTGCACAAATCTCTGCTACTGGAACCTTTAATCTTACTTGAATTATCTTATGAAAACAACTGCCGGATATATTGCCCGGATACTCTGTATATCAGCCTGTATTATACTCCTTGCGGAGAATAGTGCTGCTGAGGAGAAATTCTTGTATGTACCCCACGATTATTCAATTGTGCCGCCGGCGCCCGAAGTCGGGCAATTTTTTACTTTCAAGGACTATCCGGTTGATTATTTTCATGGTGTTCCTGAAATATCGTTTACACTTTATACATTGAAATACGGCAGAATAGAGGTACCCATAACACTCTCATACCACGGGGGTGGATTCCAGGTAAAACACAAATACGGAAATGCCGGACTGGGCTGGACTGTCTCCTATGGCGCGCAAATCTCGCATACAGTAATAGGAGCGCCGGATGATGCTAATTCAGGTAACATGCGCGGTCTGCTGCATTTGAATGATGACGGGCTTCGGTTCCGCGATCAACTTATGAAAAAAGAGGCAGACTATGACCCCACAGATGGCGACGAATACCAGAAAAAACGGTTGTGGATGGCAATACTCGGAGATAGTTACTACTGTGGCCATATCGATGTTGCTAATGACCGTTTCAGTCTTTTTGGACTTGGACTTTCGGCGGATTTTGTCTTTGACAAGAACAATGAATTTTCGGTTTCGTCCGAAAAACCGCTAAAAATAATGAAGTCTGCCCAAAACTCTCCAATAAATTTAGAACAGGCAGGATGCGATGGGTACGGCTTTGAAGTAAAAGACCAGAACGGTTTATCGTACCAATTTTTAACGCAGGACCGGACCAAATACTGCTTTATGCATGGCGACAAAGTGCTTGAGCAAAGGGAAGACAGTCTTTATTATGCATCGGCATGGCATCTTGACAATATTAACGATTTAAATGGCAATATAATAAAATATAATTATCATCAGCTATCTGACCGTCAAACGTCTTTTGGGGGCCATAATACAGAGATTTATATGTCGCAGGATGCGTATAGAAATTGTCGTCGTGAGCGTATTTCTTCATGCAATTCTATAGTATTCTATCCTCAAATTATAGACAGCATAACCGCCGGAGGGATAAAAGTGATATTTGAATATCTTTACGAAAACGAGTCGGTCAATAACACGTCCTTAATCAAGTCGATAAAGATTGAAGGAGAGGACGGAAGTTCCAGAATATTCTCCTTCATTTACAGCATGAAAGCTGAGCCCATACTACGTCAGGTGCTTGACGGCGATGATATTATTTATTCGTTTGAATATAACGAGGAATACAATTTCGATTTCCCAACTTTCAGCCAGGATTTCGGAGGCTATTTCAATGATATCCAGTCAAATGTCAATCTGGTGCCCGCTATTGCTAATTACGGAGGACAAGCCGACCGAAGTGTAATAGAAGATGCCGCAAAAAATGGAGTGCTGACAAAAATCATATATCCTACAGGAGGCTATAGCGAGTTTGAATGGGAGAATAACATAATGAAGTACGTCGGCTCGTCAGAATATAAAGGTACGCTGAGTACGACAAAATCGATAAAAAAGACAGAAACTTATACTCTCCGGATGTGTATGGACCCGAGTTTCCAAAAATTGGACATAAGTGGTTTTAAAATTGTACAAGGGCAGACGGCAACTCTCAATCTTGCGGAATACTATAATATGAACCCGGCGAATTTATATGGCACGGATTACTATTCGAGCCATAAATTCCATGTTGAGAGCTATTCACAGTCAATGCCGTTTGATTTTCCGCACGTGCGCATTATCCGGGAATCCGACAACCATGTCATGGCTGTATTTGCATTGGACAAGGAGACTATCGAGGACGGTGTGCAACCCATCCCGATATCAAGTTATTTGGAATACAATAAGTCGTACAAGATAGAGCTTGTAAAGCCTTTGGACGTCAGCAATTCTAACGGTTTTCTGGAAGACAACATGCGCTACGGTGATTCACCTGCCGGCCGTATATATGTTAATAAGATAACCTATAGTGATATCGGAACAGGAGACGGATTAAATCTATGGCCCGGTGTACGGATTAAGTATATCCATTCTTCGACAGGCGGTTCTCTGAACGATGACGTTTACAAGTGGTTCTTTTATAACACCGCAAACGACCCGGAAGACAGCAGTGGTACAGTCCAGAGGCTGCCGGAATATGAATATCATTATTATAAAATGTTTGCTTCTGCAATTATTAGTGGGTGCGAAGGGTGTGAAGTGATAAATGTTGGAGATATAGCTTTTCCCGGAACTTACGGGCCGAGCATGTCCTCCATAGAATATCCTTACGTAATGACATGCCTTAACAGGCAGTATGCCGACGAGCCGACCGATTTATCGCATATCCGCGAATATTACGAATACACCAGTTCTCAGAATATTCGCAATTGTGATTATAATCATACACATTTTTTATCCTATCAACCCATAGGTTCAAGGATATTTACCTCGCGAGGGTTCAGACGTGGCATTCTGTTGAAAAAGAAAATGGGTGAAAACTTTTATGATCCTGAATCGACCGTTGAATACACATATAACATATTTGAGAAAGATGATAGCCTTGTCCTGACAACCGATGCATTTCTCGTGTCCGATTTCACCGAGGCTCCCGGCATAAACCCATACCGTGGATGTGATTATGGAATAGGTACTTATAGGCTTATTCCGTATAACAAGACGGTCAGCACTGTTACCAGCACGCAGAAATACGGCATATCCAGAACCGAAAGCTATGAATATTTTTATAAGGATTATACAGATAACCTTGACTTCAATCTTGTCAAGTCTAAGTCCGTTTCAGGTACAGAGTATGGCAACCTTGTATATCATTATACCTATGCCCGTAATGGAGGACTCTATCTGCCTTTGCCGGAAACGGAGATAGTAACCTGTGGCAACACAGTCGTGTCGGCAAAAAGGACTGAGTACGATGCCCTCTCGGGGCTACCTTTGAGGGTGTACGAACTGTCTGTGCCATCTGATACTGCGACCTTGATTTCCACCAATCAGGCTACGACAGCATTACAACGCAGTCTCATCTCAACACCAACATACCAGTATCGCTACAACAGCAACGGGAACCTTATCGAGATAAAGTACCGCGACAAGGTACTTGCTTCATACCTTTGGGGCTATCATGGTATGTATCCAATAATTGAGGCAATCGGCACACCGTACGAAGTTCTTGAATCCAATGCCGCTGCAACGGGTATATCGATATCAGGTACCGGTGCCACGACCTTGCGGACACAGACTGAGATTTCGCAAAAAGCATCCGCGCTGCGGGCACTAATGCCGGGAACAGAAATCAAGTCTATTGCATACCACTGGATTTTTGGAATGATAGAAATGACGGATGGGCGCGGTGTTCCCACATCATACGGATATGACAACCGAGGACGTCTCTACGAAACCCGCGACTTCAACAATTTCCTGATAAGCCGCTACGAATACCACTATTCAAATACACCTGAAAATGACGAGGACGATGAATAATAAATATCTAAAACATTCGTTGGCAATAGTTCTGTTGCTGATGTTATCGGTACATCTCCGGGCAATTTCTCCGGTATTGTGCGAGCCTCGCATCGGCGACCGGCTTGAAATTGATGTTGTGTCTGCGGTGCGCTCATTTGCCGATTCGGCCGGCCTATGCCCCGAGCTGTCCGAGGTCTGGGCTTCCGGACAGCAGTCATTTGGTGTGTGGGCGCCGCTCTCTAACGACACGGCCTCGTTCGCTTATCTGTCATTAGGCTCCGAGCTAAGCAAACTGACAAAGGACGGCGACGCTCTGAAAGTGCGGTTTGAACAACGACCGGGAAATAAACGGACCTTCGACAGTGGTATGCCTTACGGCATGTCTGAATACGGGTATTCTTGCCCGTTGTCGTCATACGGAACAGTTGACGGCTTGTCCCGCTTCCGCTCGGCAGGACGTGTAGAAGTTTCTGCACACCCTCGCCTTTTTATGATTACCTTTAACGGAGACACTCTGCATAATGTAGAATGTACCGAATACGCTGTAACGGATACGCTTTATTATGAAAGTGGCGACACTTGCCTCCATGCAGCCACACACAGATTGTGGTACGCCCCCGGCTACCGCTATCCGCTGTTAGTTTGCCGCAAGGACGAGATACGCAACATTGAAAACGAATTTTTGGACTTTTCCGAAAAGTGGTTTTCCTGCCGGACCGACATTCAGGAGGATAATATCACCGAAGACACTGTCAACGAAGAAATAAGACGGGCTATTGCCGAAAACAGATCTTACCATCTTCCTATACAATACAATGCCAAAAATATATCGGCAGACAACGGTGCTCTTCCTCCGTGTATGCGCCGCGATGGAAACAGCATTGTAGTATCAGGCAGTTTCAGGGACGAAAAAATCAACTGCATACTTCTATGCGATGTAAAAGGGCGTGTATATACCTCCCATGTGCCGGACGAGAATCAGACGCAGTACCGGATTGATTTGTCTCGGCTTGTCGCGGGCGAAGTTTATATATTGTATGTTCAGACAGACGGCGAGCATTATGTGTACAGGTTCAAAGCATAATAAAACTCGATATATGTCGGTACGGGCGGCTGTTGCCGTGGTGCTGTTATCCGTATTTTTTACATGGAGCGGCAGCGCTGCGGTGAGCGGAGCGGCAGTGTCCAACTATGTGCGGACTTATGTATTCACCGACAGCACGGGCAGCGACAGCCGCGCCCGCGAGCAAACGCAGTATTACGACGGACTGGGGCGTCAGGTGCTCGAAGTAAGCGGTGCTACGGCTGTGCCTGATTCTTACACGGCGCAGCTCACACATTATAACGCGTCTGGAACTGTCAGCCGCAAATGGCTTCCGGTGCCGGGAGGGGCTGAAAATATTGATATATCTGCGGTAGTAAATAATGCCGCAAGCGTTTATGGTCAAGGGCAGGCACCATATACTTCTTACGGCTATGATACGTATCCTCTGAGACTTTTGTCCGAAACAGGACCGGGGGCCTTCTGGCAGAATAAACGGATTCGCCATCCACGGCACTCCTGCGCTGCCTCGGGCGATTATATGTGCCGGAAAATCTTAGTGGATATCAGCGACGGAACAGTTCGCGTAGTCGCTCCGTATGCCGACGGGGAGATTCGAATCGACGAAACGGTTGACGAGGACAGTATGCGGACTATCGTATTCGAAAACTCGTCGGGAAAGACAGTACTCCAGCGGCGCATAGGTACCGACGGGCTTGTGGCCGATACTCGATATGTATATGACATCCGTGGCGACCTCCGCTATGTCATATCCCCCGAAGGCTGCCGACTGTTGCCTGACAGCGGCGCAGTGCCAGCAAAAGTTACCGACAGCTGCGCCCAGTGTTACCGCTACGATTTCCGCCACCGGCTGATTTCTTACAAGCTGCCCGGCTGTGGCTGGGAAGAATATATCTACGATAAGTACGGCAATCTGCTGTTGAGTTCGGATGCCGTGCAACGCGCAAAGTCGGAGTGGACGTTTACCCTCTACGACAGTCGAATGCGTCCGGCTGTCCGCGGAACATGCAAATTCACGGGCAAGACGCCGGAGCAGCTGCGGGCGCAGTTCGCCGATTCTGCCCTCACGGCTACTTTCGTCGGCGAGACGGGAGTACACTTCTGTCAATATAGCGCGGCAGTCTCAAAAAATGCATTCACGCCTTATATCGCGTGGTATTACGACAACTACGACTTTCTGGACTGTCTCCCGCAAAACCACAAGTCTCTGTTTGAAGACACGTCTTCCGCATTCACCGCAACAGGGTTGCAGACGGGTTCGGCAACAGTCATTGCAGCGGATGAGGCTTTTTATACCGCCAGCAGATACGACGCTAAGGGCAATGTGATATACAGCGAGGAACGCGATTCATACCTGCAGAGATACAGGCTCTCGGTAAGCTCAGCCTTCGATTTCACCGGCAATGAGACATCGCATACCGAGAAGTACGAGAAAATGTCGGAGCAGTCGGCAGTTGAAACACATACCGCCTGTTTTACAACCACCTACGACGACATGGGCCGGGTGCATACGCAGCACCTCGGTGTCGATGGGCGAACGCCCATCCTGCTACTGAGCAACGAATACGACGCCGTCGGGCGCCTTTCCGCACAATGGAGAGGTACTGCCGTGGCGTACGGATACGACGTGCGCTCGCATCGCACCCTGACCTCGTCGGACATCTATACCGAGCGCGTGCACTATGCCGCGGAGAGCGGTGCCGACAGAGGTCTTGTACCGGGTAGATGGCCAAGCTACAGCTTTGCAAACCGCATTGAGGAGAATTGGGCACAGCGCTCCGACACACTTCCGGTACGCGAGCTCGACTGGTATATGTACTACGACGGGCTGGGGCGTCTCCGCAGCGGCATCAGCGACGACAGCCTGTATTCCGAAAGCATCGACACAGACCTCGACGCCAATGTGCGCTCGCTGAGGCGTGTATTCCGCGGCGCCGACATACAGAACTCCGTAATCAGCTACACGTCCGGTATGGCCACAGGCGTGCGGGACGTATCCGCGCCCTACTACGGTGAGCGAGTTGGACGCATCCCCGCAGGAGACTACACGCTGGCCTACGACGAGGCCGGACGGCTCGTCGCCGACGGCACGCGCGGTATAACCGGCATAACGTACAAGGACTGGAGCGACATTCCGCAATCGGTTACTGCCGCTGGCTTCAGCGTATCCTCCGATGTAAGCGCCGACGGCAAACTGCGTCTCCGCCGCACACATGTGCCTTATATAGAGACTGTTATAAAGGTCAATTCAAAGGGCGACACGATCGTAAGCCAGCGAAAACGGACACTCACACGTTCGAGCCAGTTCTTCGGCTGTTTCGAAAATGCCACAACGCCGGCCGGAAGCCACCTGCGCGTGAACACCCCGGTGGGATTCTACGACCTTCGCGAAAAACGCCAGTACTGGTACCTGACAAACCGCCAGGAATCCGTAATGGCACTTGTCGATTCGGAGGGAAATGTACATCGACGCTCCGCCCTTTACCCATCCGGCACCCCGTTTGTACTCGACGGCGACGACGATAACGTTCCCGACGCCGGGCTTCCAAGCGACCGACACCACATAGGTAACCACTGGATTAGCTTCGGTGGCCTCGACTGGTACGACAACACCGCCCGCATGCACGACCCCGTGCTGATGCACTTCATAACTCCCGACAAACATGCTCACGAATACGCTCCCCTAAGCCCCTGGTCTCACTGCGCCGCCAACCCCGTGAACTACGCAGACCGCAATGGCCAATGGCTTGAATCATTATGGGATTTTGGCAATGTGGTCATGGGCGTAACATCGGCTGTCAATAACTTCTCAAATGGCAACATCATTGATGGATTTATCGATGTAGGAGGAACATGTGCGGATATTGTTGCATTGGCGGTTCCTGGACTTCCTGGCGGAGCATCATCTGCAATACGTGCTGGGCGAGCTGGGGAAAAAGCTGTTGCATCTGTTGCAACAGCAGCCAGGCACGAAACTACTTCTATTGTTGACGATGTTGCTAAACAGACAACTCGTAAAACATCCCAAAAGATAACAGTTCCCAATAGAAGCAATTATAAAAAAGAATATGAAAAGGTTTATGGGCCTGTTCCAGAAAAAACAGATGTGCACCACATGCTTCCGCAGAAGTATGAGCCTGAGTTCAATAAAGCAGGTATCAACATACATGAAACGAAGTGGTTGAAAGCTGTTGATTCGCACTACCATCACAAAATATCATACGATTACAATAACGAATGGGATAAGTTCTTTAATAGTAATCCGAATCCTACTCAAGATAAAATAATAAAAGAAATGAGGAAATTAGATAACAAATTTTTTCTATCGAATTAATACCGTTTATTATGACAAATTTTTATGGTTTATCCATTGGCTTAAAACG
>CABPYL010000042.1 GCA_902461565.1 uncultured Porphyromonadaceae bacterium | reverse complement strand
CCACCGGGCAGGATGAAGCAGTTGTGGCGCGGCAGTGTGGCTTCGAGTGCGTCGATGGCACTTTCGAGCGCGCCGGTTGCGGCGTCGGGGAAGGGCTGGGGCTGCCATTTGGATTCGGGCTCTGTGGCGAGCGCTGAACCCACGTTAAACAAATTGTTCATCGCGTCGTTCAAAGTGGCGTGAGCGGGCTGCGGGAGGGCTTCTGAGGCGTTTATTAGTCCGAGCCACGAGTTGAGTTCGTCCACTGTGCCGTATGCCTCGAGCCTCGGCGATGTCTTGCTTACTCTTGTGCCTCCTACGAGCGATGTGGTTCCGGCGTCGCCGGTGCGTGTGTAAACCTTCATTTTTTCTCCTTTTTTTGTATTGCTTCGAGCGTTTCCGTGAGTTCGCCGACGGTGCCTACGGTCTGTAACAGCCGGAGGGCTTCGGCTTTCATGAGGCCGCGCTGCACAAAGAGGTCCAGCTGCTGCATGAAGGGGTCGAAGATTCCGTCGGCATTATAAACGATCAGCGGTTTGTGCTGTTCCGTGAAGTTTAAATGCGCGAAGGTACTGATAAGTTCGTCAAGGGTGCCGTATCCTCCCGGAAAAACCACGAAGGCATCGGAGAGCATGAGTATTGTGTTCTTGCGTTCGCACAGGTCGGCGGCAGGAATGCGGACGTCGTTGTGCGGCCATTCGCAGTCGAAACGTCTTACCGGAACAACTCCTACTATTTTGCTGCCTGCGCTTTTTGCGGCGTCGGCTATTGTTGCCATAAGGCCGGCGTTGACGCCTCCATAAACCAGTTCTATGCCGTGTTTGCCCATCCATACGCCGAAAGTGCGGGCGTCGGCTATCCATTTCTCGGGCAGCGCGGATGCTGCCGAACAGTAAACTCCGATTCTCATGTGCTATGTTGGTTAACGTTTCGCAAATATAACTGATTTATTTAGAAATGCAAAGTAAAAAGCAGGCGGGCCTTTGCGGCTCGCCTGCTTTTTATGCGAAGAGAACGTTTTTTATTCGTCCCAGGTGCAGCTTACGGGTTCGAACTGGCCCTTGCCTACAACTTTGAATACTGCGGTGTAGTTGGTTGTAGATCCGTTGTAAACGGCGAAGTTGATGGTGTAGAGTACTTCGAGGCCTTCGATGGGTGCGGCGTCGGGATGAAGTGTTGCCAGTGCGCCGGGCATAACTTCTTCCATGAAGCGTTTCTTCTCCAGAGCTACGATTTCGTCGTCGGTCATGCCTTCGTAGCCGGCAGGGTACTGCTCACGGGCTTTATCGGGACGGAGGTCGAGGTTACCCTGGTAGGCCGAGGTGCCGGAGTAGTATTCGTTGTTACCGTAGGAGGTTACGTAGAATTTGCCGCTCTTGATGTCTGTGTCGCCGAGAGGCTTGCAGATGTTGTTGAATACCCAGTCGACGCATGCCTGGAAATATTTCATGCTCAGTTCCTGGTTGCGGCCGCCGGGGAGTGTGATGGTAACGTTGGGGTCGTACATCCATCCGTTGGGGCCGTATACGAATTGTTCGGTAACAGGTGCGTAGTTCTTCACTTCGGACCATTCGTTACCGTTGTATTCGTATTTGGCGCATTCATATGCCGAGGCGCTGTTGGCGTAGTGGTTCCACATAACATATTTGGTGTCGCCTTCGGCCGCGTAGGGGAACTGTTGCGCCAGATATGTGCTGAGGTAAGGTTCGGCTTTGCTGAGGTTTGCGTAGCGCTGGCCCATAGCGGTATAGTCGGAGGGCTGGAGGATTACAAAGCCTGCGGGTACGGTCCAGTTGTTGCCGTCGAAGTAGTAGATGGCGTTCTTCTGTACCATAGGTACCTGTGCTGCGCGCGATGCGGGAGCTTTCTTGTTCACTACGGTGGCGTTTACGGTGAGGTTCTTCACTTCCCATGTGTCGGCGCCGTCGGTGCTGGAACCGTATTTGAAGGCAATCTGGATCTTCTTGCCCAGGAATTTCTCGAGGCTCACTGCGCCGGAGTTGGCGAATGTCCAGCTTCCGGCTTCGGGCCATGTGGGAACGGTGAGGTTCGTCCACGTGGTTGTGCCCACCTCGCGGGCTACGACACCGCAGAGGCTCTTCAGTGTTGTCTGGAATTTGGCCGCGTGGTCGAAGTTGAGAGATGCCTCGGTAGCGTTGGTGAGGTCGATCTCAGGGGAGATGGCGTAGGCAGTGGTGGTGTAGGCGGTGCCGCTCATGTATGCCGAAGCATTGAGGTAGCCTGCCGAATTGTAGACTTTCCACGACCATACGAAGGAGAGGTCGGCGGGCATTACGGCGTTGTCGATAGTCCAGTCGGCGGGCATTTCGGCGAGTTCTTCGCCCAGAGCCTTCATGAGTTCCACTTCTACGGGTGTGTTTGCGTCTACGGCGCCGAATACCGGTTCCTGGGCGCTTTCCATATACGTAACGATGGCATATGTGCCGTCGCCGCCGTCAGCCTCGCTCTTGAGGAATTCCGGGAGGTAGTTTGCGGCGGGTTTGCTGGGTGCAAAGCAGTTCACGAAGTTCTCGTCGCTTTTCCATACGTCGTTCTGGTAGAATTCGTCGGGCACCTGTACGGTCTGGTTCTGAGTGTTGGCCTCTGTCAGGGTGGCATCGGCTTCTGTTTCCTGATTGTATGTCAGTTTTACAGAGGAGCCCTTTGTGAGCACGAAGTATGGGAAGTTGCTGCTGCCAAGGAATGCCGGCACGTATTTGGATGCCGGAGCGGCAGCGGTGAAGTACTTCTGTGTGCCTACGGCCTTGAGGGCTGCGGCGCCTTCGGTGCCGGCCAGGGCCACGTTGGTGGCGTTGGAGGCGATGGTGGAGTATTCTGCATCCGAGAGGGTGTACTCCACGGTTTTCTGAACGGCAAACGGTGCGTCATTGGCTTCTTCGAAGCCGTTGAGTTTGTCGTTCCACGCGTTTTCGTCGCACGATACGGCAGTAACGGCCATAGCAAGAGCGACAAGTGCGTAGGAATATGTTTTAGTTTTCATTATTCTGATATCTTACAAATTGATATTAGGTTCTGTCGCTTAGAAGTTGATTCGTAGCTTCATGGTGTATGTGCGGCCGAAGCTGTAGAAGCCATAGGCGTTCTCCCATGTTCCGTCGGCGTCGGAGGGCGTTGTGGCGTCCACCATATAGCGGTAGTCGAACAGGTTGTGTACGTTGCCGAAGAGGGTAGCGTCTACAGCGCCGATTTTGAAGCGGTAGGAAGCGTTGAGGTCAAGCTGGTTGCCCCAGGGTATTTCCCATGGGTTGCCGAGGTTGATTTCCTTGTTTGCGGAGAAGGAGCTGCTGCTGAGGGTATAGTCCGAATAGTTGCGTGCTGCCACTTTCCAGTCGGCGCCGATACGGAAGCCGGTGAAAGGACGGAATGTTACACCCAGAGCGGCGGTAGTCTGTGCGGAACCGCCAACTTTCACTTTGTCCTGGTTCAGTTTTGCCCATGCGTGGTCCTCGGCGAGGATACCGGAGGCAACGTCGCCGCTGAGGTTCTTAATAGGCTGGCCAAGCTGGTTATAGAAGTAGCCGATGGGATTGTTCACCCAAGTGTAGTCGCCCCAGGAGAGCATGCCGGTAACTTCCAGCCATTTCAGAGGGATGTATGTGAAGTTTAGCTCGATACCCATGTGGCGGGCATCAACGCCTGTCATGTTCAGGTAGTAACGGTCGCCAGCGTGTTCGCCACTGGTGATGTCGCCGCCGCGTGTGGTTGTTTTGTCGAGCCACTTGGTGTAGTAAGCGTTCACCATTGCCGAGAATGCACGTGAGCTGAAACCGTAGCCAACTTCTGCCGAGAATACCTTCTCGTTAACGGGGTTGGGGTTGGCTGCATTGGAGACAGCGGAGCTGAGGAACACGCCCTGGCTGAAGAACGGCGCGCGGCTTATGTAGCCTACATTGGCGAATACGTTGCTGTGGCGGTCTATGTTGTAGTTGGCGCCGAACTTTGCTGTTCCGCCGATAAAATTGTAGGTCTTCGATTTTTCGTGCTCTTTGTCGTAGTAGAAGTGGTCTACACGCTGGTAGCCGGTATTGTTGATAGAACCGGAGAGCACGAGGTTGAGCTTGTTGTCGAGCATGGTGTACTCGGCCTGCGCGTAAACGCCTTCCTGATTGGTGCGGCCTTCGTAGTCGCGGTAAACCACGTCGCCCACGCCTAATTTCTCATAGCGCCAGTTGGGATCGGCGGCTGCGGCATTGTTTTCGGGCTTCACGTTGCGGCGGCTGCTGTCGTCCATGAAGTATTCGCCGTCGTACAGGTCAACGATTTTGTTGTTATGGTAGCCGATGTAGTAGCGGAGGTCGATACCGGCAAGGAAGTTGAGCTTATTGTCCAGGAAACGGTTCTGGTATGTGGAAACCAGGCCGTACCAGTTGTGCGAGTTGTTGGATTCGGACATCACCATGTTGGAGCCGGTGGTGCTTGCACGGTTCATCAGCTGGATAAGATTATAGCCGAATGTGCCGTCTGCGTTGCGGAACAGGGTGTTGGGAGTACCCTGGGTGGCACCGTACCAGCTGGAGTTGCTAAGGCTTGTGCCGTTGTATGTGCCGCGGCCCTGACCGCTGTAGCCGCCGCCGCTGGCGATGGATACATACAGGGTTGTGGAGAGGCTGGACTTATTGTCGATTTTCCAGATGTGGGCCAGCGAGATCTGAGGCTTGTGGTAGGTGTTCAGGTTGGAGGTGCGGGGTTGTCCGTCGAGTCC
Organism: uncultured Porphyromonadaceae bacterium; assembly: GCA_902461565.1. Taxonomy (GTDB): domain Bacteria; phylum Bacteroidota; class Bacteroidia; order Bacteroidales; family Muribaculaceae; genus CAG-873. The sequence continues at coordinate 21,955 of CABPYL010000042.1, read as the reverse complement.
GTAACCCCATGTGGGGTTATATTTGTAGGGACTGTCGCCGTCCATATAGCGCTTGCCTAAGGTCTGGTAGTTAAGGATAGTAAGACCGTCCTGGCTGGAGCGCTTGTTGTGCTGCTGGGGAGCGCCGAAAGCGGTGAGAGACAGCTGATGGCGGTCGTTGATTTTCTTGCTGACGTTGATGAAGTAGTTGTACGATTTAAACCATGTGCCCTGAACGTAGCCGTCGCCCCACTTGCGTGAGCCGAGCACTGTGATTGCCCATCCGTTCTTCATCAGGCCGGTGGAAACTTTCATGCCCATGTCGTTCATGCCGTCGTTACCCATGCCGTACCATACGCGGCCACCTTTCTCGGCGTCGAGGCTCTGGGTGGTGATGTTGATGGTACCGCCGATAGAGGGAGACGATAGGATAGCCGCGCCCAGGCCTCGCTGGGTCTGGATATTGGATGCCACGTCGCTCAGACCGGCCCAGTTGCTCCAGTAAACGCCGCCCCATTCCATATCGTTTACGGGGATACCGTTTACAAGTACTGCAACGTTGGCGCTCTTGAAGCCGCGCATGTTTATTTTGGCGTCGCCGAAGCCGCCGCCGTCTTTGGTGGCCCATACACCGGGAGTGGTGTTGAGTACTTCGGGAAGTTCCTGACCGCCGAGTTTAACGTCGATTTCGGCTTTGTTTACCTGCGATACTGCAACAGGCGTCTTGCGTGTGCGTGCCAGCGACTGTGTTACCACAACATCGTTCAGCAGTTCGGTAGAGGGCTGCATGCGGATTGTACCCATGTCCGGACGTGCTTTAACGATGTTGCTTTCGTATCCCACATAGCTGAAAGTGAGAGTGTTTGTGTTTTCCGGAACCTTTACTGCGAAGTGGCCGTCGATGTCGGAAGTACCGACCGCCTTTCCATTGGTAATCACGATACCGGCGCCTATTACGGGCTCGCCGTTTTCGTCTACTACCGTTCCTTTACATGTCATGATGCCGCCGGCCGCAAAGGCATATATGCCTGCGAGCCACAGCACGGTGAAAACCGTAAGAAGTCGTCTCATTGAATGTGTTGAGTTGGTGAGTAATTGGTTTATCTGATAGTTATTTAATATCCGTGGCTAATTATGGTGCAAAGTTACAACAAATTTCGTATTTTTTACATAAGATAACATAAGAAAAGGAGTGCATGTATTGTCAAAATGGGACTGGAGTATTCCAGATTGGATAATGAACTTACCCTTTATGTTTTATTAACAAATATTGCTCTGTCATTTATTTAACATTGTGCATGTTACGCAGTGAAAAATTACTATATATTAAAAAATACAATCTTTCATAATTATTTTTAACCTTAACCATTCGTTTAAGATTAATATTCCTGCAATTGTATACCAATTATGCGTTGTTACGTGGCGATACGTTGTCATTGTGCGGTGAGCTTATCAAGGCATCCGATATCGAAAATTATCTTGTCAGCCTCATGAAGAAAGATCTCGGCACGAGTGTGACTTTCGATGCCAGCGAAGGCGCTCTATCGGACAATGGCAACTTAGACTTATGAAAATAATCGCTCGTAAGTACTTTGCCAACATCCCAGCAATAGCTATGAAACGTGGAACGATTACCTCGGCTATCTACTCCGCTATATATAGCGCAATGGATTAGACTCTCAACCCTAAGCAGTAAAAGATTACCGCACAGTGTATTGGGGGCGAAAAAAACTACCAGCCGAATGTGGTGGGACTGTCGTCCCGACATTGTAAAGTATAATATTGTGCATTCATGAAGAATCCCGCTCCGTGTAGCGGGGATTTTTTGTTATCTTTGTGAAATGAAAATCATCCATACTGCCGACTGGCATATCGGCTGTACTTTATATTGCAACGACCGGTCCGCCGAGCACGTCGCTGTATTCGACCGGCTTGTGGAAATTATCGGTTGCGAGAAACCTGATGTGCTGCTCGTGAGCGGCGACATATTTCATAACCCGCGGCCCGGTGCAGCAGCGCATACTATGCTTACGTCTGTTCTCCTGCGCTTGCTGCATGCAGCTCCGGGTATGAAGATTGTGATTACCGCCGGTAATCACGACAGTGCCTCTATGCACGAAATTTTCCGCGACGCCTGGCGTGAGCTTGGTGTGTATGCCATAGGTTCGGCGGTTAGCGACGATGAAGTAAACTTTTCCAAGTTGATAATTGAGATTTCCGGAAAATGCTTCGTTGTTGCTGTGCCGTATGTTTATAGCCGCCTGGTGGATAACGGGCTTTTCCAGCGTCTGCTCGACGAAACGGCGCAACGTAATACCAGTGCGCTTCCTGTATTTCTTATGGCACATGCGATGGTTAATTTCGGTAGCGCCGACGTCGACGCTCATGGTGCCGACGAGGCGGTGGAATCGTCCGTGTTCGGTTCTGGCTACGATTATGCCGCGTTGGGGCATGTGCACGTGCCTATGACAATACCGGGCAGCGGGGGCAGGATTAGGTATAGCGGTTCCATTCTTCCGGTTTCGTTCGACGAGGATTTCGAACACAGCGTAAGCCGAGTGCAAATAGATTCTCGCGGGAGTAGCGCAGAGGTGGACACAATACCCTTGCCTGCGCCAGTACCGGTTGTTACATTACCCTTGGGTGGTCTTTACGAACCGTGGAGCGTTGTGCTCGACAGACTGAAAAAATTCGATTCACCTCTTCCGTCGTATATCCGACTTAATGTGTCCCGCGACGAAGCTGTACCCGCCGACGCGGATATTATTGCAACGCAGATTTGTGAAAATGCCGGACATCGTTTCTGTACGCTCAACTATCCCCCGGCGGATTATTCTGCCCCGGGTGGTGTGCACAGGGCAATGACTATCGAGGAATTCAAGATGTTGTCTCCCGACGTTCTGGCCGACTTATATGCCGAGGAGTTCGGTCTGGATTATGATGATGAATTGCGCGGACTGTTTCGCGAGGTTGCCGAATCAGTAAATAGGAAGGAAGATGAAGATTAAGAAACTCACGATACATAACATTGCTTCCATTGCCGACGCAGTCATTGACTTTGGTGGCGACTTGCTTGGTAAATCTGATCTTTTTCTGATTTACGGCGATACCGGCGCAGGTAAGTCGGTCATTCTTGATTGTATCTGTCTTGTGCTTTTCAACGATGCGCCTCGTCTGCGTACCGAGATGGAAGGTAAGACCGATGCAGAATCCTTCAATGGCGGTCTCACCCTGAAAGACACGCGGCAGATGTTGAGGCGAGGCGCCGGCGAAGGTTTTGCCGAGCTGGTTTTTACAGGTAACGACGGTATTGAATACAAGGGTATCTGGAGTGCGCGCCGTGCCGGAAACAGACCTGACGGTAAATTTCAGGCTGTCAGACGACTGGTTGAATGGCCGGGTGGCGTCGCAGAGAAGTCGGAGGTGAATTTAATAGTGCGTAAGGCTGTGGGAATGGATATGATACAGTTTCAGCGTACTACAATGCTTGCGCAGGGGCAGTTCTCGATGTTCCTTAACAGCAAGGATAAGGATCGTGCCGATCTTCTTGGCAAGCTGCTTGATGTGAGCGTGTACAACGAGATTAGCATTGGGATCAGCCATCGTCTGCGCGAGGAGAATGTTGCTCTTGAATTTATGAACACCGAAGCCGGTGCTGTCAGACCTCTGACAACTGAAGAGGTTGTTGCATTGCAGAACGAAATCGAGGTAAAAAGTGCGTCGCTCGAAGAGCTGCGAAAGAAGCATGCTGACGCTCTTTTGCGCTCGCAATGGTTCGTTACCTTGTCGAGGATAAAAGCGCAGCTCAGCATCGCGCAGGCGGGCCTTGAACATGCCCGTGCCATGCTTCTGCAACCGGTCTATACCGATGCAAAAAAAATATGTTCGGATATGGAGATTGCTTCGGCTGCGCTTTTGTCGCTTCGGGAGCGTGAAGCGGCAAAAGTTATGCTTCGCGATTGCAGGGTGAAGGCTTTGCGTTTTGCCGGCGAGTTCCGGTTGCTGCTTGCCGGGGTGAACAGCTTGCGTGTACAGCATCTGCAGAATTCGGTCGAGCTTTCAAATTGTCAGTCTTTCTTAGACAGCTGTTCCGATAAGGCTGCGGCCTTGGAGAATGCCGATGCGATTATCGAGAAACTGAACCGTCTCGCCGCTTTGCAGACTAAAATTATTCTATCTGCCGAGAGTATTCCTTCTCTGCGCGCATCAACAGAGTCGCGTAGAAAGGAAATGGAGACTGCCGCAAATATTGTCGAAGAATGTCGAAAGGCAGTGGAAGAAATGCAGGGTAGGGTAGAGGTGTGTGAACGCGATCTTAAAGTTTTGGCTCTTGATGGCGTGCGAGATGCTGTAAATAATCTGACTGTAAAGGAGGGCAAGCTTAAACTTTTACAGAAGGATTCCGAAGGTATTGCGGAAAAGAAAAAGGAACTTGAAGAATTGCGACTGGCTCTGGCGCAGGCGTCAAACCAATTGCCTGTCGCTGCCAGGGACGTAGCCGTTGCTGTAACTGCGGAAGAAACGCAGGTGGATGCGTTGGCTGCTCTTGAAGTTTCTTTCGGTAAGGCGTCCGAAAGTCTCTCCGACTGGGCGCGTATTGCGCGCGCGCAACTGCAGCCGGGTGATATTTGTCCTGTTTGCCGTCGGCCTGTGGAATCCCATATTGATTCCGACAAAGAAATCCTTGCCGCGTTGGAGCCTTTGAAGGAGGATATTGAGAAACGACGAGCGCAATGTGAACTGGCACGCAAGGCCACACAGAATGCGCGGGTAGCACATTCGCTGTTGTCGGCGAGGGTAGAGGAGTTGAAAGCGCAGGTCGTAGCAAAGAGTTTGGCATTTGATAAGAGCGCGTCTGCATTTGCAAAGGCTCTTTCATCTATTAATGTGGCGGAAACAGACATTGTCTCGGAGGTAGATGGTATTCATCGTTCTCTTGCAGTTTATTCAGTCAAGCTGGACCAAGGTGCGGTAGCGCAGAAGCATCTGGCGGAATTACGGAATCAACTTGTAGCTCTGCACGCGAAAAACGATGAGGCAAATTCAGGGCTCATGATGGCTCAGCGGAATTTCGAGCAGTCGCGTGCGGCTGAAAAATCAACAGCGGATCTGCTTGTTTCCTATAAGGATTCTTTCAGTAGCGAAGTGGAGCAGATTCGAAAAGCTCTCGGAAAATGGGTAATTGATTTTTCGTCGGACCCGGTTGCGTTCTCAAAGGAGTTTTCTTCGCTTGCTGAACATTTTGGTGCGTCAAAAAAACAAATTGATAATTTAACAAACGTTAACAGAATGATTGAGGTAGCGTTGGTCAATGTTCGCGAACCAATGGAGTACCTCGCAAAAATTTTCGAAATTGAACCTTCCGAGGTTTCAGAATCCCGGCCGATAGATGGAATTGAAACCAAATTTGGAAATCTCGCGGCCTTAACTCGTTCGAATTTCGAGGCTATCGAGCATTTGGAATGTCGTATGAGAGATGCGAAAAATATTGTGGTTCAATGCGTTAATTCTAATCAACATATTTCTCTTCGGCGTCTTTTTGAATTATACGGATTTTCTGACCAGAAAATTCAGGATTGTGTCAATATTGTTGCGAAGGCTGAAAAGGCACATGACGTCGCTGTCTCTGCATTGAATTCGGTCGAGGAAATGTTAATGAAGCATACAGCAGAAAAGCCGTCGATGCCGGATGATGAGAGCGGGGAAACTTCTGCCGCGGCTGTGGAAGAAATATCAGCGAAGGTTTCCGACTGCTCTGCCAGCCTCGGAGCACTTCGTCAGCGCTTACAGTATGATGAAGAGTTACGCGTCCGTAAATCGGGCTTGCTTGCCCGCATGGAGGCGCAGCAGGATGTGGTTGAAAAATGGGTGCGTCTCGACCGTCTGTTCGGTAGCTCGGACGGAAAGAAGTTCGGAACAATTGCACTGCGTTATATTCTTGGACATCTGCTTGGCAAAGCCAATATCTATCTGCGGCAGATAATGCCGCGCTATAGTCTGTGCTGTCAGCGCGACAGTTTGCTCATCATGGTACGCGATGCCTATCTGAACGGGGCTATGCGTCCGGCAAACAGCATTTCCGGTGGTGAGACATTTGTTGTATCCCTTGCTCTTGCTCTTGCGCTTTCAGATGTTGGCAATTGTTTCAATATGGATATCCTTTTTATCGACGAAGGTTTCGGTAGTCTTAGCGGCGAACCGTTGGAAGCGGCGGTGGATATGTTGCGCGGTCTACGTCATGTTATGGGGCGCCGAGTGGGTATAATCAGTCATGTCGCTGAATTGCGCGAGCGAATACCTGTTCGTATAAGGGTAGACCGAGGCGCAGCTTATTCAACTGTCAGTATAGAGCATGACTGATGATCGCCGGATATAGACTAACGGAAAAATATTGCTTCTCTGTTGTTGGTTCGTTACCGGTGGAGTAGAGCATAGCAGTTTTGCAAGCACGTCCATCGCATCGCGGATTCTGTAAAATTGGTATTATTATCCGTGATTTCGTGCTTTTTATTGAGAAATTAGTGTGTAATTTTGCATTATTAGTTTCGATTCCCTTTAGACAGAGCAATAGTTTTACTGAAACCTTTGATGCTACATTTATCAATGGATTCAAATTGCGAAAGCAGGGGCGACCGTGAGGGCGCCCCTGCTATATAATATATCAGTGTCTTGAATTTGTTGTTCAATATGTAATCAGCGAAGTAACTTCTATGTCTTCCGGGAGATGTTCGCGACCGTGCAGGGCTTCAAGTTCGATGATAAAGTTTACGTAGATTTTCTTGGGATTCATCGAACGCACCAGTTCTACCGCTGCAGCCATTGTTCCGCCGGTGGCCAGAACGTCGTCGTGGATTACAACGATATCGTCGGATGTGATAGCGTCGCTGTGCATCTCGATAACATCTACACCATATTCTTTTTTGTATTCCTGACGGATTACATCAGCGGGTAGCTTGCCGGGTTTACGGGCGGGAACAAAACCTGCGCCGAGTTCGTATGCCATTATCGAGCCACCGATGAAACCGCGCGATTCTATTCCTACTACTTTTGTGATCCCTTTGTCTTTGTATAGTTTCGACAGTTCGCTGCCAATTACGTTTAGAGCGCGTGCGTCCTTGAAAGCCGTTGTCAGGTCTTTGAACAGGATGCCTGGGGCGGGGAAATCGGGCACGTCGCGAATTATTGATTTTACGTACTCCATGATGATGGTATTGTTTTAAGTTATTGATATTCTAAAATTTGGATTGAAATTGTTTCACGTGGAACAATTATCTGTTAAGCAGGAGAAGAAGGATGTTTACATCGCTTGGCGAGATTCCAGGGATTCGGGAGGCCTCGCCTACTGTAGCCGGACGGCGGCGCTCGAGCTTCTGACGTCCTTCTGTGGAAATGGCTTTTATAGAAGTGTAATCCATGCTTTGAGGCAAGCGTACATCTTCGAGACGACGCAGTTTATCAGCCACAAGCTGTTCGCGCGCAATATAGCCACGGTATTTGATGAGAATCTCTGCTGCCTCTGCAATTTCGTGGCGTCGGTCAGCCGGTAGTTCGTCGAGTATCTGCTGAAGCTGCGGCACGTATGGCGCGAGTCTGGCAATATCGAGTTGCGGACGTTGTATCAGGTCGGCGAGTTTTGTTCCCTGCCGCAATGGTGTGGTCTCAGCTTCCTCCATCAGTTTTTCCACTTGCGCGGGGTGTACTGTGAGTGTGTCGGCAAGGTTTATCAGGCCATCGCGCAACGCGCGTTTTTCTTCCATCAGCCGGAAGCGTCGCTCGTCGGCCAATCCGATTCTATAACCTATGGGAGTGAGGCGCATGTCGGCGTCGTCCTGCCGTAGCAATATGCGGTACTCTGCGCGCGAGGTGAACATGCGGTATGGCTCGTCCACGCCTTTTGTAATCAGGTCGTCGATTAGTACGCCGATGTATGCCTGGTCTCGCCCGATGGTGAACTGTTCTTTGCCCAGCGCGGCGAGCGCAGCGTTCGCTCCTGCAACAAGACCCTGCCCGGCGGCTTCCTCGTAACCGGTGGTGCCGTTTATCTGGCCTGCGAAATACAAGCCCGATACAAGGCGCGTCTCGAGTGTATGGTACAGCTGAGTGGGATCGAAGAAATCGTATTCAATCGCGTATCCCGGCCTGTAGATGCAGGCATCTTTAAGTGCAGGGATTGTGGACATGGCACGTATCTGCACATCCAGTGGCATCGACGACGAGAAACCGTTCAGGTAGTATTCCTGCGTTGTCTCGCCTTCTGGCTCCAAGAACAACTGATGTTCCGTTTTGTCGGCGAAGGTAACGATTTTGGTTTCTATGGACGGGCAATAGCGCGGGCCTATGCTCTGGATCTGTCCGTTGTACAGGGGCGAGTCCGGGAGACCGTCGCGCAGTATGGCACACGTCTCGGTGTTGGTGTAAACCGTGTAACATTCGCGCTGGCGTAGCGTTGTGTGCGATTCGGGCAGGTAGCTGAACAGATGCGAAACATCTTCGCCGGCCTGCGGACGGGCAAGGGCGAAATTTACGGTGCGACCGTCGATTCTCGGGGGCGTGCCTGTTTTCATGCGCGCTGTGGCGAAACCTATCTCTGCAAGCTGTTCCGTCAGTCCGTGTGATGCCGGTTCGGCGATTCGTCCGCCTTCTATCTTGCAGCGGCCAATGTGCATCAGTCCGTTCAGGAACGTGCCGTTTGTAAGTACGATCTTGCGGGCGTTGAATTTTGCGCCTTCGTCGGTGAGCACACCGCTCAGCATCCCATTCTCATCGAATACCAATTGCACTACGCTGCCCTGCCACATTTCTAAATTTGGCGTATTCTCGAGTGTCTCGCGCCACAGGTTGGAGAACTTCGTACGGTCCGACTGGGCGCGCGGGCTCCACATTGCAGGACCCTTGCTGCGGTTGAGCATCCGGAACTGGATGGCGGTGGCGTCGGTGATGATTCCCATCATGCCCCCGAGAGCATCGATTTCACGAACAATCTGCCCTTTGGCAATGCCGCCCACGGCCGGGTTGCAGCTCATCTGGGCAATCTTGTGCATGTCTATTGTTATGAGAAGTGTGCGTGCGCCGATAGTTGCTGCTGCATGGGCAGCTTCGCAGCCGGCATGACCGGCGCCGACAACAATAACATCGTAATCGAAAACCATTTGTATTAATTAAAGACGGTCGAATAATTCAAGAGCCTGATTTTCCGCGGCTTCCATTATCTCTCGTTCGCCGGGGCCCTTGTCGTTTATGCCACATAGGTGCAACACGCCATGAATTATCACGCGCAGAAGTTCACGACGGGGATCAGTGCCTAACAACGCGGCGTTGCTGGCCACGGTATCGAGAGAAATATAAATGTCGCCCCGCAGAAGCGCGCCTCTGCATGTATCGAACGTGATGATATCCGTAAAATAGTCGTGGTCAAGGAATTGCTGGTTTACACGGAGTATTTCTTCGTCGTTGCAGAAAACATAGTTGAGCGTGTAGGCGATACGGTTGTGTGATTGCGCCACTTGGGCAATCCACTGCTCAAGTAGTTGATAATCAAGGGCCGGACGTTCGACGCCCGATGATAACCATTGTATCTGAGGTTTCATAGCATCGAAATTGAATTGCAAATTTAGTGAAAATCGCCGAAACAGTAACTATTATTCAGCTATTTTAGCTAAAAGTAGCTATAACACAAGCAGCGAGATTGCCATCAGAGCCAGACCGGTGATAACGCCTGCAAGGGCGTGATGGTGATGGCCGTGGCGTTCGGCGCCGGGAAGCAGTTCGTCGAAAGAAATGTAAACCATTATTCCGGCTACAGCGGCCAGACAGGCGGCGTTGACAGCCGGCGACCAGAATGGAAGCAGGAACAGGGCGCCTGCCAGCGCTCCTGCAGGCTCGGAAAGGCCCGAGACGAAGGTATACCTCATTGCCTTGCGTTTGTCGCCTGTAGATTGATATATGGGCACAAATACGGCTATGCCTTCGGGGATGTTGTGGATGGCGATGGCAATGACGATGGGCAGCGCTAATTCCATACCGCCGTCGAGTACCGAAACGAACGTAGCCATACCCTCCGGAAAGTTGTGGATGCCTATCGCGAGGGCCAGCATGGCGCCCGTGCGCCGAAGGTGGTGATTACCGGGCTTGGAAAGTTCGGCGAGTGTGTGCGCTTCGTGGGGATTCTCGTCCTCGGGCACAAGCTTGTCGATAATGGCTATCAGGGCTATGCCCGCAAAGAACGCGAGCAGCGCGAATGCCTCTCCTCTGCTGCCACTTCCGAAGTTTGCCATAGCTTCCGGCAACAGTTCCATAAAGGAAATGTAAGTCATGACACCAGCAGAAAGGCCCATTGCGAAAGCAAGGACGCGGGTGTTGTCGTGGCGTGTAAAAAGTGTTATCAAACCACCCAGACCAGTGGCAAGACCGGCCACCAGTGTCAGTCCGAGGGCTATGGCTATTTCGGAGAGAGAGGGCTGCATGGCGCGTCAGGCGGATACTTGTACGTGAATGCCGGTTTCGCGGCGTATGCGGTCGGCTATGGCCTCGAGCTCGGTCATCGGTACACGGCACAGCGATATTTCGGGGGTGGGACGATCTACGGTATACAGCATTATCTCGCCGGGCATAATCTTTTTGTACGCCTCGATAAGTGCCGATATCTCGGTCTCAGTGCTGTTGTCTATTATCTGGCCGTCGTGCGACCCGCGGGTAATCATTGTCTGTACGATTCCCTGTCTGCCGAACGATGCTATGCGTTCAATGGTCCTGGTAAGGTCGTAGCCGGGTGCAGGACGGTCCATAAGCGCTACTGTAGCGGCGACAGCGCTGTCCAGTTTCATTATGTTATTGTCGACTTTGCGTAGGGCCGCATCCACAGCTGTGTCGGCAAGACGTGTGGCGTTTGTGAGTACGCTTATCTTCACATTCGGGTAATATTTGTCGCGCAGCGCTATGGTATCGTCTATCACGCCTTCGAAATCGGGATGCAGCGTAGGCTCGCCGTTGCCTGAGAATGTGATAACGTCCAGCGGAGCACCGACAGCTTTCATCTGGGCGAGTTTCTTTTCCAGGCTGTCGCGCACGCTCTCTCTCGTGGCTATTCCCGTTGTTCCTGCGCCCTGGGCGTTGTATCCGGCCTCGCAGTACAGGCAGTCGAAAGAACATATTTTGCCGTCGTTCGGCATAAGGTTGATGCCGAGTGACGTTCCTAAGCGGCGCGAATGAATGGGTCCGAAAATGGTTGAATGGAAAAGAACTCGTTGCATTGTTATTGAATTTTGCGTGTGAAGAACCTTGAAATCTGTGCTATGGCAAAGCCAGTAAGGACAACAGCTGCCAGCACGAGGGCCACGTCGCCCCATTCGAGGCGTACGGGGTATACGTCGATTGTCAGCGCCGACGGATCGGCTGCAAGTTTTATTATTCCGAAGTGTTGCTGCGCCAATGAAAGAAGTATGCCCGCCGCTGTGCCAATTATTCCGCCGAAGATGGTTATAAGCCATCCCTCGACGATGAAAATGTTGCGTACAAGGCTGCGCTGAGCGCCCAATGCGCGCAGGGTTTCCATGTTGTCGCGTTTCTCTATAACGAGAAGGCTCAGCGTGGATATTATGTTGAACGAGGCTACCAGGAGAATGAAAACAAGCATGAGGAATGTTACCCATTTCTCAACGGCAATCATGCGGAATGTCTCGGCCTGTTGCTGTTCGCGCGTGAGTACCTGAAAACTGTTGCCAAGTTGCCTCTGCAGTTCGCCGCTCAGACGTCCTGCATCTGTGCCTGCCTTGGTGCGTATTTCTATGGCTCCGGCAACATCTTCACCTCCGTATTCCAGTATATCACGGGCGTCGGACAGCGGTATGAAGATAAAGTCGGAGTCATATTCCGGCTGGTCTACGCGAAACACCCCGGTAACAGCCAGGGGCAGTGTGTAGTACGCCGCTGCCGGGTTGGCGGGATTTATGCGACCGGTGCGCCTGGGGATATACAGTTCGGCGGCGCGGTACATGGACGGGCGCAACGACATGTCCAGCGCCACACCAACTGCTATCTGCGCTCCGGAAACGTTACCGGGAATGTTGGTGCCGTCTTCAAACGAACCGTCGATAATAAGGCCTTCCATATCGAGCACTTCGGGTGCTTCGGCAGCGTCTATACCCTTGAACACTACTGGTTTCTGAATATCTCCAGCTGTTAGTAGTCCGCGTTCCTGAATTGTAATCATTGCCGCTTCCACGCCAGGGTGCGTCTCAACGATGCTTCGCAGGCTGTCGGCGGCATGGAAAACCTTTCCCGTGGCGGGTAAAATCTTTACGTCAGGATCTATAAGGGAGAGGTGTCTGCTTGCCAGATCGGTGAAGCCGTTGAAAACAGACAGCACCACAACAATCGCCATTGTCGCCACGGCCACGCCGGCCATAGAGATAACAGAGATTACATTTACCGCCTTGTGTGATTTTTTGGCGAACAGGTAGCGCAGGGCTATGCGCGTGGCAAGCATTTAGGGCCTATTGTTTCAGCAGGTTGTCGATGTTTTCGATGTAATCGAGAGAATCGTCGATATAGAACTGCAGCTCGGGTACCTTTCGGAGCTGGAAACGTACCTTCTGTGCCAGTTCGTAGCGGACGGTCTTTGCCGACGCCTCGATATTGGCAAGCATATCCTTGCTCTTGTCCGAGGGGAAGATGGAGAGATAAACCTTGGCTACAGATAGATCCGGCGACGTGCGTACGGCGCTCACGGATACTATTATGCCGTGTGTTTTGGCGGTTTGCTGACGGAAGATTTCGCTCAGTTCCTTCTGAAGCAGACGTGATATTTTTGCCTGACGTGTACTTTCCATAATTATTTGAATTATATAAATGTTCGGATGCTGCCGTTTCCGTTCAAGAATAACGGCGCCCTTGCAAAATCAACAAGTCCGGGCGAGGCAAGGTTCAGTTATTTGAACGCTTCGGCTGCCTCGCGGATGGCGTAGAACATGCGCTCGTGCGCTTGGGTAAGCTCCACGTGTCGGCGTGCCATCATGCGGCGTGCGGTCTCGAAGAACTTGGTCATGGACACGTCGGTGTAGCCTGCAGTGGAGCCTTCGCTGAACGACGGTACGAAATTGCGCGGGAAGCCCGAGCCGTGGATATTCACACCCACGCCAAGCACCGTGGCGGTGTTGAACATGGTGTTGATGCCTGCTTTGGAATGGTCGCCCATTATCAGGCCGCAGAACTGAAGCCCTGTGCGCAGAAAATGCGCGCTGGGATAGTTCCACAGCCGGATCGGAGTATAGTCGTTTTTCAGATTGGACGCTACGCATCCGGCACCGATATTGCACCACTGCCCGATTACGGCGTTGCCGAGGAAACCGTCGTGGGCCTTGTTGGAAAACGAGTGTATAACCACGTTGTTCAGTTCTCCGCCTACTTTACACCAGGGGCCGACAGTTGTGCCGGGATATATCTTGGTGCCCATGTTCACAACGGCATGGGTGCATACAGCTATCGGTCCGCGCAGCATACTGCCCTCCATCACCTCAGCGTCGGCTCCCACGTATATAGGACCGGCGGTGGTGTTGAGGAAGGCGCCTTCTACCCGTGCGCCTTCCTCAAGAAACACGAGCGAGGGGTTGCCTATCACAGTATTCGTGTTGCTGAGCGTCAGCGAGGCGCGGTCGCCGGTGATGGCCCGGAAATCGGCTATTATTGCAGCGCTGTTGTTCAGAAAAATGTGGTAGAGCTGCTCCACGGTGGTCAGTTCGCCCGTGTATGGTAGCTCTTTGTCGGCATTCGAGCCGCGGTATGCGATGGGTCTACCCTTGGCGTCGGTGAGTTTTTCACCGCGTGCAAGAGCGGTTGCTGCTTTGGCTACGTCTGCATCGGCTACAACGTGCCCGGCGACGTAAAGAGTATCTTCATCCGGTTCAGGCGAAGGAAAAAACTCATTCATGTATGCCTCTCCGGGCAACCATCCGTAATCGCCGGGAATGTAACTATGCCATTTTTCGGCGATTGTGGTAATTCCCAGGCGCAAATCTCCTACAGGACGAGTATATGTCATTGGGAGGAGATTTGCTCGGACGTCGGCGTCGTCGAATACTATAATTTTCTGCATGAGTCAAAAATTTTCTGCAAATTTACAACTTTTTCCTTATAAGAGAAACAATTGTGTTGGCAAAGGCATTAGAAATAGGGCGTCCGATGTCTCGATGACTGGAAATAGTGTGTGTTTAACAGCAAAAAGTGAATTTTTATGGAAAAATCGTGAATTTTTATAGTTTTATTTAAATTTTCTTTGCAAAAAGTTTGCATAGTCCAAATATAGGACGTAATTTTGCCGCATCCAATCGGCACAGCCGACGGGAATTGAAATTTGAAAAGTCTATTCAAAAACAGGTAAATTTTAACAAATCTTTACAAATAATCTCTTAAAATTATGTCTATGGGAAAGTTTTTTACCACACTACTCTCTGTTACTGCTGCCGCGAGTGTTGCAATGGCAGCGACCCCTCAGGCAATGACAGCGAACAAGCTTAGCGCTGATTCACGTTATGCCGCTCCGAACATTGAGAAACTCACAACATCTCAGCGTTCGCATGTACTTGGAGCCAATGCCGGCGGCCAGTGTTTCCTAGGTAAGAATGTAGAAAGCCACAGGAATCTTTTTGGGAAGGCTCCCAAGCGTCAGGCGGAAGGCGAGACCCCGACGGTTATCACAGAAACTCCGGCAGGTCTGAACTGGACATATTCCCGCAGCGGCAACGGCTTCATGGTGTTCTGGGGTTATGTAATGCCACACGTACAGAGCGGCCAGATTCTCAATGCCGTAATAAGCAACGATTTTTCTACAATATATATGCAGGATCCTGTATCATCGGCAGTGGCCGGATCATGGGTAAAAGGCTCGTTTGACTTTATGAACGATAAAGTTACCATCCCCACAGGACAATATGTAATGTATAACGAGGAAGAAGGCTACGGAGCGGTTTTAGCCGCAGGCAAGCTCACTAAGGTAGAAGAGGACGGAGATGTCTACTACACTTATGTAATGGATGAAACAGTGACAGAAATTACTTATGAAGTGGATCCTATGACCCTTGGCATCAAGGTAGAGGACAAATTCTTCAGCACTGAAGAAACTCCAGAGTATCTCGTTAGTCTGTTCTGGAGCGATGACCATTCCTGGTCCGGTTATTCCGACTATAACTCGGTTTATACACCGTTCGATGAGTTTATCACCACGCTTCCCTATGGAGCAGAGGCATCCGACTGGCTGGTTATTTCCAAAGATCTTGACAGCGATAGCGAGGCAGCTACCTTTGTTAAAGTTGCCCAACAGGACGACAAGATGTATCTTTGCGGCCTGAATGCCGAAGAACCCGAAGCTTGCGTTACGGGTACAATCGCCGACGGCAAGGTAACCTTCCCCAGTAACCAGTATATCGGTATTTCCAACGTTGCATATCTCACGTACTTTGTAGGCGGCGAGTATACAATGGAACTTATTGAAGATCCCGAATGGGGTGATTATTATGAAGTTGCCGACAAAGCTAATGAAAGCATAGTATTTGACTATGACGCAGAGACCCAGACCCTCAAGGCCGCTGACAATGCGTCGATGCTGATTAGCGCCGGCAAAGCCGACCTTGGAACAGGTGCAGTTGAGCCTTTCAGCGGTCTGTATGCGCCCACCATCAGCTATTTCAAGGACGTGGCAGCAACGCCTGCAACTCCTGAAATCCTTGATTTCGGCGATTATTTCGATGACTACGGCTACTGTGGCCTGGCCATGAATATTCCTGCAGTAAGCACCGATGGCGCATTCCTGAATGTGAACAAGCTGTATTATGAAATCTACACCCGTACCGACGGAGAAGAAGAACCCTTCGTATTCTATGTTGACGAATATGTAGGTCTTGCCGAACTCGGCCTCGAAGAAATGACAGAAGTACCCTATACCCTGGAGATCGAAGGTTTTGACGGCGACGATATCCGCTATGGCGGCGCAGCAGTATTCTTCTACTCCACACCGGCGGATGCCTACGGTGTGAAGAGCATCTACAAAGGCGGCGACGAAGTCCGTGAATCGCCGATTGTATGGTACGATGTCAAGGGAGCGACCGGTGTGAAGGACACTCTTACCAACGGATCCGCTACAGTTGCCGAAATCTACAGCATTGACGGTGTACGCCGCAGCAGCATGGCCCGAGGCCTCAACATAGTTAAGATGAGCGACGGCAGTGTACGCAAGATGATTGTACGCTAACCGGCCAAAAGTAAACAAATAATAAAACGGGGTGCGCCGCGCTGGCGGCGCACCCTTGATATTCAAAAAATACCGAACAAATGAATAAACTGTTTACAACAATATTGAGTGCCCTCGCAGTGGCCTCGTCTGCAATGGCTGCCACTGTACCTGTAGGGTATGCGATCGAAGGGGCACTCACTCCGTGGGGCACCGGAAAAACCGAAGTATATAATGCCGCTATCAAAATAGAGGATGCCGCACTTTTAGGCCAGAAGGTAACCGCCATTCAGTTTACATGGCAAGATGGCACAACGGCCACCGGGTGCGAGGCATTCCTCTCATCGGAACTCAAACTTAAATCTGGCGTTGCCGTTGGTGATATCGCAACGGCTGAATATACTCCGGAAGCCGGTGTATGCACCGTAACCCTGGCAGAACCCTGGACCATAGACCGCGCTACATTCTATGCCGGCTATACTTTCAAGGTGGGTTCTCCAAACGGCAACCAGTCTCTTGCGAAGCCAATTCTTGTAGGCTTATGCCCGAACTCCGACGCATGCTATTTTGCAAGCTCCCGCACATACCGCAGCTGGCAGAAACCCGCTGTTCTGGAAGGTGCAGGCTTCACTATCCGAGTTATTGTCGAGGGTGACTACGCTGCCAATGCGGCCGGTGTAAAATATATAACAAGTCCGGTAACGACTGCTTCGGAGGCACCCGAATGCGCAGTAACTGTGGTGAATCACGGCACCGAAGAAATCAGCAGCATCGAGTATACATACGCCGTAGGCTCGCAGATTGTCAGCGGAACGCATACTTTCGCGAATCCTGTCTCCGCCGAATTATACGGGAGCACCGGTTCATTTAAATTCACGGCACCACCCGTAACTGAGATAGGGGAGCATTCCGGCACCTTCACAATAACAAAAGTGAACGGCGCCGACAATGGCGATGCAACGGCAACCGCACATAACACAATCAGTGTAACGAGCCAGCTTGGAAAACATGTGGTAGTTATGGAAGAATTTACGGGTACATGGTGCCAGTGGTGTGTGCGCGGTCTTGTTGCCATGCGTTTGCTCAACGAGCAACTCGGGGACAGCTTTATCGCACTCGCATATCACAACGGTGACCCGATGACGATTACCAACGACTATCCCGTAAGCGTTGACGGGTACCCGATGGCGTGCATCGACCGTGCGGTTCTATGCGATCCGTACTACGGACTGGGTAATGAGAACCTGGGCGTCCTCGATGTTATAGATGCGCAGATGACCGAAAGTATTCCAGCAAACGTGGCAGTTACGGCAGAATATAACGAAGACCAAACCGCTGTCGACATCGACGCATCGGCTTATTTCTTCCGCTCGTACACCGAGAATCCTTTCCGTCTGGCTTATGTCCTGACTGCCGACGGGCTCCTGGGTTCTGAGACGGACCCCGACTGGTACCAGTCCAATGCCTACTACCGCTATCCCGCTACGGAGCTCCCCGGCGGAGAGGATTTCTGCAAGCCCAACGGCCAGAGCATGATGCGCGTTGCTTTCGATGACGTAGTAGTAGCTTACAGCCCATACGGAGGCGAGGAAGGGTCGCTTCCCGAAGCAGTGAAGTTCGACAATACCTACAGCCACAACTATAGCTTCAACATCAGCGATATCAAGGAGAACAATGATTCCGGCCTCGACCTAATCAAGAACAAGGACAAAGTTTATGTGAACGTTCTGCTTATCGATACCGCCACAGGGCGTATCGTCAATGCGGGCAAATGCCATGTAACAGGTGCATCCACCGGCGTGAGCGACATCACCACCGGCCGCACCGTTGAATCCGTGGAATACTTCGACCTCTCGGGTCGCCGTATCGAGAAGGCTCCCGCAACGGGCCTCGTTATCGAGCGGACCCGCTACACCGACGGCTCGCAGACAACAGCTAAACGTGCAATCCGTTAATTGATTCCAAATTCAAGATATGAAAATCCTTAGTTTACGCAACACGGCGCTCGCGCTCGGCGTGGCTCTGACAGCCTCCGCCAACGCCGTGGAAATCGGCGATATCGTTATCGAAGACCTCGTCTTCGAGCCGGTAGGTACGGCCGAGTACACCGACCCTTTCTTCAAGGCAGTTTTCGAGCAGATGTACGGTATGTCGTTCAAGGAAACTTTCGGCATCGACAACTACACAACCACCGTAACCCTGGAGGAAGCCACGACAGTGCCCGGCTACTATCGCCTTGTGCATCCCTATAAACAGCTGTGCGAGGAAATCATTCCGCAGAACGAAATGTGGGGCGCCGCTTTCTACTACATTGAGGACAGCGACTATATGCGTATCAACATGGTTGACCCGCAGAAGGCCTTCGTTGACACCTACCTGATGGAGAGCACCGGCATTTTCCCGATGGACGGTATTTATAACTACGAAACGCCCCTATACGTAACCTCCGGTGTGTGGTATCTCAACACAAGCGGCATCGAGCCTGCCGAAAGCTGGTATCTGCACGAGCAGGACGGTGTGTGGATGTTACCGGCTGTCGCAGACGAGAGCGTAGACCTGGGCGGAATGCATATATCCCCGCTTATGACGATTGCCATGTGGACCGATATGGAGACCTACGGAACGGTTGAGAGATATTTCCCGGCCCCGACAACGGATTTCCGCCTCGTGCTTCACAAGACAACGACAGGTGTCGAAAGCATTGAATCTTCTGCCGCAGTCGAATCCGTAGAGTATTTCGACCTCTCGGGACGCCGCCTCACCGCTGCTCCGGAAGCCGGTATCGTTCTCGAACGAACAATTTTTACCGACGGCACGCATAAAACCGCCAAGCGAGTATTCTAATACTTAACTGAATAAGTTCCGGAAGAGGCCGCATCCACCATGACGCGGCCTCTTTTTGCGCGGTGGCGGCGTTTGTCGATAAAATCCGGCTTTTTTTCGTTTTTTTCGGCCCGATTGTAGGCGTGCCCTTGGCTACAACCTCCATTCTGTCTAACTTTGTAGCATGAAAAATAGAGAATTGAGAAATTTTATTGTTTTGATGGTTTTTGCATTCATGAACGTGGCGACCGTGATGGCCGCCACGGTTCGCGGGTGTATTTTAGACAACCAGGGAGAGGCCCTGATGCAGGCCTCGGTCCGTATTCTGCAACAAAAGGATTCTGTGCTCGTAAAAGGAGCTGTAACCGACGCCAGGGGCCGTTTCACTGTCTCCGGTGTTAAGCCCGGCAAATATATTGTCGAGGTATCCTACGTGGGATTTGCCACACAGATGCGCGATATCACCGTTGCAGACAAGGACCTTACGCTGAAAAATTTCGAGCTTGCGGAAAGTTCCATAGCCTTGCGCGATGCTGTCGTTACGGGTATACGCACTCCTATAAAAGTTATGGAGGACACCGTGGAATTCAACGCCGACAGCTACAAAACACAGCCGAATGCTGTGGTGGAGGACCTGCTGAAACGTCTGCCTGGCGTAGAGGTGTCGTCCGATGGTAAAATAACGGCTAACGGTAAGGAAATAAAGAAGATACTGGTGGATGGCAAGGAGTTTTTCTCCGATGACCCTACTGTGGCTTCCAAGAACTTGCCCGTTAATATGATAGACAAACTCCAAGTTGTGGACCGCAAGAGCGATCTGGCACGCCTTACCGGCGTTGACGACGGCGACGATGAAACCGTTATCAACCTCACCGTAAAGAAAGGCATGAACAACGGCTGGTTCGGCAATGTTGAGGCGGGGTACGGTACCGACGACCGCTACAAAGGCAATTTCATTCTCAACCACTACTGGGACGGAAATCAGCTGACATTTATCGGTGGCGCCAACAACGTTAACGAGCCCGGTTTCGCCGATATGGCTTCGGGCCGCTTCCGCCGGTTCGGCGGCGACAACGGTATCACGACATCGCAGCAGTTCGGTCTCAACTTCAACATAGGCAAGGAAGAAATTATCCGTGTTGGCGGCGACGTGATGTACAGCCACACCGACCGCGATACCCGTACCAGCTCGGACCGCCAGTATCTTTTCACGGACAGTACATCACTGGAGCAGTCGCGGAAGATAAGCCGGGACAAGGGCCACAATGTGAGTGCAAACTTCCGTGTGCAGTGGAATCCAGATAGTTTCAATACCTTCGAGTTCCGCCCCGAGATGTCGCTCAGTTTCAATAAATCGGCGTCAGTTGATTCGTCGATGACCTTCGCGAACTCCGACATGCTGTCTCCGGTGAACAAGAGCTATAACACAGGCGATTCTGACGGAAAGTCGTTCCAGATCAGCGGCCGTCTTATCTACACGCACAAGTTCCGTTCCCGCCCCGGGCGCTCGTTCTCTGTAATGGCAAACTACAGTTTCAGCAATCTGCGCGAGAATGAGGACAGCTACTCGCGGAACCTGTTCTACCTATTCAACGACTCCACCGATATCTACGACCAGTATTCGGACAACCATACGTGGAGCAACTCGGTGAGCAGCCGCGTGAGCTTGACGGAACCGTTGTGGAACAAAAATAATTTCCTGACGCTTGAGTACCGTTTCTCGTACCGGTGGAACGACGCCGACAAGCTGACCTACGACCGCATACCCCGCGCCGACGGTTCGTATTACTACACTCTTGACGAGGACCTGTCCAACCGATTCCGCAACGATTTTATGGAGAATTCCGTGCGCCTTGGTTACCGCTATGTGAGCAAGAACGCGAACCTCAACGTAGGCGTTTCGCTGGTGCCGCAGTCGTCGCAGTCCAAAAACCTACTTACGTCGGCCAAGAGCATTCCCCGGCGCAATGTGTTGAACTTCGCACCATTCCTGCGTTATCGACTGAAAATGACCAAGACTCGCAGCTTTAACGCATTCTATAACGGTCGCTCGTCGCAGCCCTCCATGACGCAGCTTCAGCCTGTTGCGGACATGTCGAATCCGCTGAACATAATCATAGGTAACCCTGCTCTGAAGCCGTCGTTCACCCACAACGCCAACCTTCGGTTCCAGGACTTCAATTCCGAGGCTCAGCGGAGCATAATGGCCATGCTAATGGCCAACATGACGCAGAACTCCATTGTTACGCAGACAACGAACGATTCCGAGACAGGCGGTCGCACAACCACCTACCGCAACGTTAACGGTATATGGAGCGTGCGAGGGATGAACATGATTTCGCTGCCACTGCGGAACAAAGCGTTCACGATCAACAACCACATATTCCTGGACTACTCGCGCTCGGCGGGTTACACGCAGAATCAGCTCTACCGCTCGGGCAACTTCAGCGTACAAGAGAGCTTCGGCATTGCATGGCGCCCCGAGAACGTTGAACTGGAGCTTCGTCCGAGCTACCGTTTCCAGAATACCACCAACACCGTACAGAAAAGCAATAACCGCAACGTACACACTTATGGCGGTACTTTCTACGGTACATACTACACCCCCTTCGGCATTGTGCTGAATACCGACCTCAATTATTCGCAGACCGCCGGTTATTCCGATGGCTACGACACCAAGACGTGGATGTGGAACGCAAGTATATCATATCAGTTCCTGAGCGGCAAAGAAGCCACTATATCGCTCAAGGCCTACGATATCCTTGGCCAGCGCTCCAACATACGGCGCAGCGTAACCGACAACTATATAAGCGACTCACGTTACAACTCGCTCACACGTTATATAATGGTAACAGCCAGCTACCGCTTCAACACCTTTAAGAAAGGCGGGGAACCCGACGTGTTCGACGGCGGCCCCGGCGGTCCGGACCGGCG
>CABPYL010000041.1 GCA_902461565.1 uncultured Porphyromonadaceae bacterium | reverse complement strand
TGCGCTTGCCGTTACGGGTCTGGAGCATCCAGAGCTTGCCGTCCTGGATTGTGAATTCCATATCCTGCATGTCCTTGTAGTAGTCCTCAAGCTTGGCTGCGATAGCGAAGAGCTCGTTGGCGCAAACGGGCATGGATTCTTCCAGCGAAGGATATTTGGAGGCGCGTTCTTCTTCGGAGATACCCTGGAGGGCAGCCCAGCGGCGCGAGCCTTCTATAGTAATCTGCTGCGGGGTGCGGATGCCGGCAACCACGTCTTCGCCCTGGGCGTTGATGAGGTACTCACCGTTGAAGATGTTCTCGCCGGTGGCGGCGTCGCGGCTGAAGGCAACGCCAGTAGCGGAGTTGTTGCCCATGTTGCCGTAAACCATTGCCTGTACGTTGACGGCTGTTCCCCATTCTTCGGGAATCTGGTTCATTCGGCGGTAGATGATGGCGCGTTCGTTCATCCAGCTGTCGAAAACGGCGCAGATGCCTCCCCAGAGCTGTTCCCATGCGTCATCGGGGAAATCCTTGCCGGTGTAGTCCTTTACTGCGGCCTTGAAGAGAACAACGAGTTTCTTGAGGTCTTCTACCTGGAGTTCGGTATCGAGCTTGATGCCCTTTTCTTCTTTCACCTTGTCCATGATTTCCTCGAAGGGGTCGATGTCGGTTTTCTTCTTGGGCTTCATGCCAAGCACAACATCGCCGTACATCTGCACGAAGCGGCGGTAGCTGTCCCACGCGAAGCGAGGGTTGCCGCTCTTTTCGGCGAGAGCCTCCACGGTGGCGTCATTCATACCGAGGTTGAGGACGGTGTCCATCATGCCGGGCATGGAAGCGCGTGCGCCGGAGCGTACGGAAACCAGCAGAGGATTGGAGGGATCGTTGAATTTTTTGCCGGTGAGGCTTTCTACATGTGCGATTGATTCCTGTACATCTTTTTTGATGCGGGAAATTACTTCGTCGCGGCCGTACTGGGTGTATTCGTTGCAGACTTCAGTCGTGATAGTGAAGCCCGGGGGAACGGGCATACCCAGAAGGTTCATTTCGGCCAGGTTGGCGCCTTTGCCGCCGAGAAGGTTTCGCATTTCTGCATTGCCTTCGGCTTTACCGTCGCCGAATGTATAAACTCTTTTCATTGTGTGTTTATATATTATAGTGAAAAACTAAAATGTGTCTTATGCAAGATACTCTTCGGAAGTCCCGCGGCCGGGGCTCCCTATCAATTCCGCAAAGTTAGTGAAATTCTGGCAAAAGTAAAACTGCAAAGTCGTATTTTTTAAGGTGCTTGGATTTCATTGGCGATTTTTGGGTTAAATGTTGCAAAAAGTGAATCAAATTGCTATCTTTGCGCTGATTATATCCTTATTTAATAAGGGAGGAATTTGTCTGAACCATGAAATTGTCCGAATATAATATTCGTTTATTGCTTATAATGATGTTCTGGATAATCGCGGCGGGAATGTCTTTGGCTGCCGACCGTGTAATAACTCCGGAGATTACCGTATTGCTCGATAGCCTCGATGCCGAGCTTGCCGAAAGCGCGGAACTGGAGAAACAGCACATCGCAGAAATTGACATGCTGCGTCAGCGTCTGGAGCATTCCGGTAATGATGAACAGCGATACTGGATATCTTCCGAACTCTATGCGGCATACAGCGGCTTCGACTCGGATTCTGCCCTGGTGTATGCCGACAAATGCTACGATATAGCCCGTCGGCTCGGGCGACGTGAGTGGATGAACAATGTGAACATGAACCGTACCTACATATATTCCGCCACTGGTCTGCTTTCCGATGCATCGAGGTGCCTGGCAGAAGTGGATACTGCCGGAATGACCGGTACAGAATTGGTGAAGTACTATAAGACGCGTCTGTTTATGGAAACGCATATCGACCAGTTCCTTGGCCGAAATGCCGAAAAAGTATACCAGCCCGAAGTAGATGAATTTCTGACGCATCTGTGCAGTACTCTTCCCGAAGACGATCCGGACTATTTCTGGCTCATGGGATGGCACTGTATCGAGGATTCCTTGCGTGCTTCTGTGCTGATGCCTCGGTTGGCCGGCAGGCTAAAGGATGGCGGCATGGATACCGAGAAAGATGCCCGCGAGGCGTGGATGATGAGCCGCCTGTGCGAGCTGAACGGCGACAGCATCGGTAAAATGCGATATCTGATATATTCGGCCATCGCCGATACGCGCATATGCAACAAAGAGATTGCCTCACTCGAGGAGATTGGCGCTATTATGTATCAGAAAGGCTATCTGGAACGTGCCAATTCGTATCTCAGCAAAAGCATTCAGCTTGCCAACAGCTATAAGAGCCGTGTGCGCGTAGGGCATCTGGCCAACCTCCAGGACATGGTGTTCAACGCCTTGTACCGCAACAGCGAGAAACAGCTTAGGCAGACACGCGCGTACATGACTTGCCTGCTCTTTATTTTCTGTGTCCTTTGTGTGCTTGTGTTCCTGTTGTACAAGCAGCTGCGGCAGAACCGAGGCAACCGCCGAAAGCTGGCGGCAACCAAAACGAGCCTGGAGGAACGTGTGGCCGAATTGCAGGATATGCGCACCCAGCTTGAGACCACCAACGCCAAGCTGTCGGAAATGTACGAGACTGCGCGTGCCAGTGCACGCGAGCTTGCCGAGGTGAACGACGCGAAAGAGAACTACATTGCCAATATTTTCTCGGTATGCTCCAATTATATTGGCAAAATGGACGATTTCCGTAAGAATATCTACCGCATGATTGTGGCAAAGCGTATCGACGATGTATACGACCTTGTTAAATCCCCCGAGTTGTCGCATGGCGAGATAAAGGAGCTGTATGCCAATTTCGACCGCATATTCCTTGAGATTTATCCCGACTTTGTGCAGGATTTCAACACACTGCTCCGTCCCGAGGAACAGCTTGAACTGCGAAAGGACGGTCTGCTTACAACCGAGTTGAGAATATATGCGCTTGTGCGCCTTGGCATGAACGATAGCGTGAAGATTGCCAAATTTCTGCACTGTTCCGTGCAGACTGTATACAATACCCGCCAGCGAATCCGAAACAAGGCGGCGGTGCCACGCGAAACCTTTGCCGAACGCGTGCGCTCGCTCGGGAAACCGGTGATATAACTCACAGATTCACCCAATATTAATAAAAACCTAAAAATCAAATGAAAAACGTATTTACTATTGTGATGCTCTCCCTTATGGTGCTCGCATTTGGCTGCTCTAAAAATCCTATTCAGAAAGGAGTGGATGAATGGAACAAGGAACTGCCTCAGCAAGTGGATGATGGTATGGTTTGGACGAAAGTTGAATACGATGAATCACAGGAGGCGTTGTTATATTATTACGATATCGATCCATCTACATTTGAACTTGTGAATAATGATGACGGTAAAAAGTATCTGAAACTGTCCTTTGCCAATGATTTTGCTGCCGATTCAACAATAATGGAACTTGATGTTCGAAAGCTTATCTTCGAATTTAATAACCAGAAAAATGATGAAAGTTTTACCATTGACATAATCAAATCTGATATCGATAGTCTTGTTGCAGAGGCCGAGATTGAGAAAATACGAGCAATGGTAGATGATACTCGTAGCGGACTTCCCATGCAGATGGATGACGGTGTGGAATGGACAGATATTAGCTATGATTCTTCGATTGGACAGGTGGCATTTACGTATACTATATCTGAAAATTTATATAACTATATTGATTCTGATTCATCCGTAGCTCAGAGTTTCATAGACGAAATTATAAAGAGCTTTAGGGAAGGGCAGGACCTCAAAGAACTCAATGTGCAGAGTTATTTGTTCCAGTATAATACTGATAATGGCAAAAACTTCAGTTTCACAAAAACATGGAGTGAAATTTTTGAGTAGCATAGTTACTGCTATCGCAGACGGTTTGCAATAACCGTCTGCGTCCGCGCACCCGGAAAACCGGTGATATAACTTGCACCTCTATCCAAAATTTAACTTAACCAATCTTACCAAAACATATAAAATCCTAAATTGTAAAGTTGTGATATTCAAGTATTAAAACAAAATCAAAATTTACCAAATCCATTTACTCCCGATTTACTTATGGGATAAACACCTTAACTTTGCAGCAGAATAACTTTTTAATTTAATACCAACCTTTATCGCATGAAACATTTTTTCACCAGATTGCAGACAATTGCAATCGCGCTTGTGGTTCTGCTCGCAGGCAGCGCTACGGCATGGGCTGACATTACAGCCCGAGGTAATGTAACTGATTCGGCGGGTGAGCCACTGATCGGTGTTTCAGTTATTACGAAGGGAGCCAATCGTGGTGTTACCACCGATATTGACGGCAACTTTATGATTACGGTTCCCGATGGCTCGACACTTGTATTCTCTTATGTGGGATACGATAGCGTGGAGAAGGCCGCCGCTCCTATGATGAACATCGTTCTTAAAGAGAACTCCACCATGCTCGACGAAGTTGTGGCCGTTGGTTACGGCGTACAGAAAAAGAGTGTGGTAACAGCTTCCATTGCCAAAGTCAACTCCGACGAGCTGGCCGTTACCGCTCCCACTCGTATGGACAATGCCCTCAAGGGTCTTGCTTCGGGCGTTACGGTAACTTCTTCGTCAGGTCAGCCCGGCGCTGCCGCCCGTGTACGCATACGTGGCGTCGGCACTATCAATAACTCCGATCCTCTTTATATTGTGGACGGCATGCCTATCGAGGGTGGCCTTGACTATCTTAACCCGAACGACATCGCCTCCATCGAGGTGCTGAAAGATGCTGCCTCCGGCGCCGTTTATGGTGCCCGTGCCGCCAACGGCGTTGTGCTGGTAACCACAAAGCAGGGTAAGGAAGGTCCCGCAAAATTCTCCTACGATTTCAGCTACGGCTGGCAGAGCATTGCCAAGAAGCGCAAAGTGCTCAACGCCGCCGAGTACGCCATGATGATGAACGAAGGCGCTGTAAACGCCGGTATCGCTCCTCCTTATGCCGACCCCGCTTCCTACGGCGAAGGCACCGACTGGCAGGAGGAGGTTTTCAACAACGGCGCTCCTATGCAGAATCACCAGATTTCGCTTACCGGCGGTTCGGAACGCATCAACTACATGCTCTCGACCGGATATATGGAGCAGGAAGGTGTTGTCGGCGGTAACTTCGACCGCTCCAACTACCAGCGCTTCACACTGCGCAGCAACCTTGGCATCACCGCTTTCGACGCCACCAAGCAGCGCAACTTCCTCAACAAGTTCACCATCAACACAAATCTTGCCTACACCCGCATCAAGAGCAAGGGCATCGACGTTAACTCCATGTGGGGCTCACCCCTCGGCTCCGCACTGCAGATGTCGCCAATCCTCACTCCCTACCTTGAAAAGGGCAGCGCCGAGGAAAAATATCAGCTCAACTATCTTTCGGGTCAGTCCGACTATGTGCCCATGTACGGTGCCGACGGTCGTCTCGTGATGGTTCCTACCGCTTTCGGCAACTATCAGGAACTCAGCAACCCTATCGCGAACATGTCGCTTCCCGGCAGCGAGGGATGGAGCCACAAGTTTGTAGGTAACTTCGTGGGCGATCTTTCAATCTGGGATAACCTGCACTACCGCATCAGCTACGGCGCAGACCTCTCGTTTTGGGGCAGCGACGGCTACACTCCCAAGTACTATCTCCGCAACGGTCAGAGCCAGAACTTCTCCTCCGCTTCATCGCAGAGCGAGCGCGGCCTCGTATGGCAGATTGAAAATGTATTGTCCTACGACAAGACCATCAACGAGCACAGCTTCAGCGTCCTCCTGGGTCAGTCTGCAAAGGAGAGCCGCAGCTACTACCTCGGCGGTTCCGCTAACAACCTTATCAGCTACGACCGTCCCTACCTCGATGCCTCCACCGGTCTCGCCGCCGACGGCGACCGCAACTCGTGGGGCGCGCCCAATGCAAAATCGAAACTCGCTTCCTATTTCGCCCGTGCAAGCTACAACTTCGACGAGCGCTATATGATTCAGGCCACCGTACGTCGCGACGGTTCCAGCCGCTTCGGCAGCAACAACCACTGGGCTACGTTCCCCTCCGTATCGGCAGGCTGGAATATCATGAACGAAGCATTCATGGAAAGCACCCGCACTTGGCTGAACAACCTCAAGCTGCGTGCAAGCTGGGGTAAGAACGGTAACGAGAATATTGGTAACTTCCAGTATGTGGCGCTTACCAGCACAGGCAACAACTATATTTTCGGCAAGACCGGCGCCATCATCAACGGTACCAAACCGAGCCAGCTGCCTAACCCCGATCTGCGCTGGGAGGAATCCAAGCAGACAGATGTCGGTATCGATTTCGGTTTCCTGCAGAACATGTTCACATTCAGCGTCGACTGGTACCTCAAGGACACCAACGGCATGCTTATGACAATGTCGCTTCCGCAGTATGTCGGCGAGGCTATCCCCGTGGGCAATGTGGGCAAGATGCGCAATACCGGCCTTGAATTCGACTTCGGCTACCGTCAGAACTTCGGCGACCTCTCCATCCGTTTCAATGCCAATGCTTCCTATCTGAAAAACAAACTCATCGCTTACGGTAACGAACAGGGCTGGGCCAACCTCGACTCCTTCCAGGGTGTCGGCACTATTTCGCGCGCCCAGAACGGCGAACCTTTCCCGTACTTCTACGGCTACAAGACCGACGGCATTATTCAGAATATGGCCGAGGCCAACGAGTACAACAGCAAGTACGGCACAAGCCTCAAGCCCGGCGATGTCCGTTTCGCCGATGTCGACGGCAACGGCCAGATTACCGAGGACGACCGCACCAAGATCGGTAAAGGCATGCCCGACTGGAGCTATGGCTTCGGCCTCACCGCCACATGGCGCGGCTTCGATTTCAACATCTTCTTCCAGGGTACGGCCGGCAACGATATCTACGACGCAACCCGCCGTATCGACGCCATTGCTTCCAACCTTCCTTCGTGGATGCTGAACCGCTGGACCGGCGAAGGCACTACCAACAAGTATCCCCGCTACGTGCAGGCCGACTCATACAACTGGCAGTCGTCCGACCTGTATGTTTCCGACGGCAGCTACATGCGTCTGAAAAACCTCCAGTTGGGTTACACTCTTCCCGAAAAGCTCACAAAGAAGGCGTTTGTTTCCAAGCTGCGTGTATATGTGGCCGCCGAGAACCTCGTAACATGGACAAAGTATCACGGCTACGACCCCGAAATCTCGTCTACTGCTACCTCGCTTGGTGTTGACTACGGCGTATACCCCCAGGCACGCGTATGGACTGTAGGCTTCAACCTCGGAATCTAAGTTTCAGAAATCTTAAATCATAAACAGAATCATAAACATGAAATCGATATACAAGATATTCGGGCTTGCCGCTATGGCGTTAGGGCTCTCGGCCTGCGGCGATGACTTCCTGAATGTTACCTCGCCCACACAGACATCTTCGGACGAGTACTTCTCTACTAAGGACCATGTGGATGAAGCGGTTGTAGCCGCCTACGATCCCCTGCAGTGGACCGACTGGGGCATGGGCAGCTATGAACCTTTCATCATGATGAGCGACATCATGGCCGACGACCTCTGGGTGGGCGGCTCCAACAAGACCGATAACGAGAACTGGCATCTTATGGCCAACTACAGCGCAACACCGCTTAAGGTCATTTCTGGTATCTGGGTGGAGGCTTTCAGCGGCATCAAGCGCTGCAACGACGTCCTGGCATCTATCGAGGCCGGTGTGCCCGACGCTACCGAAAAAGACATAAACTACTGGAAAGCCCAGGTACTGGTGCTCCGCGCTTTCTACGCCAACTGGCTATGGAAATTCTACGGTAACGTTCCTTATTATGAGGTGAATCTTACCGAACCCTACATACAGGAGCAGATGTCTGCCGACAACCTGTACGCCTGCATGGTGGGCGATATCGAGGCTGCCCTCGGGCTCAACGCGCTTGCTTTCCGCGCAAGCGATGCCGAGGCCGGACGCGTAACAACTGCGATGGCATACATGCTCTTTACCGAAATTGTAATGTACCAGAAAGACCAGGCCCGCTATTCAAAGGCCCTCGGCTACATGAAGGAAATCATCAATTCCAGCGACTACGACCTCGAGCCTGACTATACCCGCATCTTCAAGGAAGAAGGCGAATGGTGCAAGGAATCCATCTGGGAAATCAACTACATCGACGATAACGCCACCCGCGACTGGGGTAATCCTCTCACCGCCGGCGGTACCGTGCTCCCAACACTTATCAGTCCCAACAACTGGCCTTCCGGACAGGACGGCCACAATGGCGGCTGGGGATTCTGCCCCGTGCGTCTGGAGACTTACAACCGCTACAGCGCCGACGATACACGCCGCGATGCAACATGCTGGGATGTGCGCGCACAACAGGGCACATACAACATGCGCTATCAGGACTTCGGCTTCTTCCTGGAGAAGTATGCCGCACAGGCCGACGGCAACAAGGACCAGAAGGCTTCCTCCGAACTCAACTACAACAATAACTGGCGTATCTACCGCTACTCCGAGGCGCTCCTTAACGCCGCAGAACTTCTTGTTCTCACCGGTGGCAGCAACTCCGAGGCAAAGACCTACCTTAACGACGTCCGCCGTCGTGCCGGTCTGCGCACCGAGCTTGAACCCACCATCGACAACATCATCGAGGAACGTCATCTCGAATTCGTTGGCGAAGGCAAGCGTTACTGGGACCTTATCCGTACCGACAAGGCCGCTACAGTGCTCGTTCCCGACGAATATGGCTACCGAACCAACTCCTGGACGCCCAACAAGAAATATCTCCCTATTCCGCAGTCCGAAATCGACCGCTCGCAGGGCACTCTTACTCAAAATCCCTATTAATCCACGGCTATGAAAAATTATATAAAGACAATAGCACTATCCATTCTTGCAGCCGGCGGCGCAGCAGCGCTCGTTTCCTGTACCGAGGATAAAGTTTATGAGGTAAACATCAACGATGTGCCTCAGGCTGCCGAATATGCCGACTTCGTTAACATTACGGTGGACCAGGAAACGAACTATGCCAACTTCGAGTTCACAGGCAAAGGTGTTTATCCCATCTGGATTATCGACGGCAAGTCGTATTCCACCGACTTTGCATTCTCGCGTTACTACCGCAAGGCGGGTGAATACAGTGTGGAAGTGAAAATCGGCAACGCAAACGGCATGAGCGACGGTACAATAACCAAGTCGTTTACCGTAGACAAGACCAAGATGAACGGTTTCGCAGGTTTCGACTACGAAGGCCAGTATAACCTCGTCAAGGCTCCCGGAACCGATATACACCTCAACAGCTTCTGGTATGCTCCTGGCTGGAGCCAGATTGCCGATCCTGCTTATAGCTACGACGGCGATGCCTGGACTGTAACTCTTCCCGAAGCTACAACAGAACAGTGGCAGGCTCAGATGCACATCGGCTCCAATATCTGCCTGGAAGAAGGCAAATCGTACGACGGCTCCTTCATCTTCACCTCCACGATGGATATCAACAATGTTACGCTCAAAATCCATCCCGACGGAGATGATGACGATGCACACTCGTTCTTCTGCAACCAGAAAATCAATCTCACCGCTGGCGAGCCCGTAACCTACTGGTTCAGCAATCTGC
Organism: uncultured Porphyromonadaceae bacterium; assembly: GCA_902461565.1. GTDB lineage: Bacteria > Bacteroidota > Bacteroidia > Bacteroidales > Muribaculaceae > CAG-873. Next base: position 18,329 of record CABPYL010000041.1, on the reverse strand, counting down.
CCGCTGTCGTGCCCATGAACAATATCGTGTTCACCCTCGACTTCGGCGGCAACCCCGCAGGCATTCAGATTACTATAGAGAATTTCGTAATCAAGGACCATGCCAACGACGACGGCACCGTTCTTCCCGAACTTCCCACGACTCCGGAACCCAACTGGGCCGGCGTCAGCAGCCCCGAGAACCTGTGGAGCGGTGCTACAATCACGCCTTCGTTCTACTACGCTCCCGGATGGGCACTGATTGCCGACCCCGTCCTCACTTTCAACGGTCAGGATTTCACAGTCGAGTTTCCTTCAGCTACGTTTGAACAGTGGCAGGCACAGGTGAAACTGCTCACCGACCTTCCTCCAATCGACAGCGAGACCGCTTACGATTTCAAGATAGTCCTCAAGAGCAACAACGCACACCCCGGTGTTACCGTCAAGCTCGTGGAGCCTGACTATGACGAAAGCAACAAGCGCGACAACAATTTCTTCTTCGCCGAGCGCGTTGCGTTGGATGCCGATTCGCCCAAGACATTCTGGGTTTCCGGCGTGAAGGCTCCGGAGCCCATGCACGCTCTGATGCTTGTCCTCGACTTTGGCGGCAACGAAGCAAACACCACCGTAGATGTCAGCAACATAATACTTCAGGTTCATCACGATTGATGTCCTCTGAGGCGCGCGGCCGGTTCGTATTATCGCATTAATGCCGGCCGCGCGTTTTTTAGCTTCTGAAACATTATTATAATGATTTATAGAACAATGTTCAAGACCATATCAACGTTTTTATTCGCCGGCGCGACAGCATTTACACTCGTGGCATGTTCGGACAGCGACAAGAAAGAGGAAACTCCCGCAAAGGTTGCTGTTTCCGTCGAAAATCTTTCTTTCGATGCCGACGGCGGTACGCAGCAGTTTACCGTTACCACTACAGGCGAATGGGATGCCGTGTGCACCGAACAATGGATAAAACTTGCCAAATCAGGCACCCTTACCACCAACGGTACTGTTGACGTTACCGTAGAGTCCAACAGAGACCGTTCGGCTCGTACGGCTACGGTTACGCTTATTTCCGGAGCCGCCCGCGGCCATGTTACCGTACAGCAGGCCGGCAAGCCTGTTACTCCGGCAGATCCTACCATCAAAGTGCCCGACGGCTACGAACTGGTGTGGAACGATGAGTTCGACGGAAATTCGCTCAATACTGCCGACTGGACCTACGAGGTGCAGAACGCCGGATGGGTTAACAACGAGCTTCAGAACTACGTGGCCGGCGCTATAAACGGCCAGCCGGTAACCGAAGTGGCCGACGGAATCCTTTCCATACACTGTTTCAAGCAGAACGGCAAAATCTATTCAGGCCGAATCTATGCAAATGTGAACAAGGGCTGGAAATACGGTATTTTTGAAGCACGCATAAAGCTCCCGAAGGGCAAAGGCACGTGGCCTGCCTACTGGATGATGCCCGCCAACAACGACTGGGGCACAACACCGTGGCCCAAGTGCGGCGAAATAGATATCATGGAGGAAGTGGGCTATAATCCGAACTATACTTCTTCGAGCATCCACTGCGAGAGCTACAACCACACCAAAGGTACCCAGAAAACAGCCGAACGCCTCACTCAGGGCGCACAGGACGATTTCCACATCTATCGTCTGGAATGGACGGAGAAAGGTATTTATACTTACGTCGACGATGTGAGCCTGCTTTCCTTCCCCAACGACGGCAAGGGAAACATCAACACCTGGCCTTTCGATAAGCCGTTCTACGTCATTCTCAATCTTGCCTGGGGCGGCTCCTGGGGAGGGGCACAGGGCGTGGACGAATCCGTTCTGCCTGCGACTATGGAGGTGGACTACGTCCGCGTTTTCCAAAAGAAATAATGTTCTTCTGCTATATCAGATAAGTTCAGATTTCAGACTATTTCCGCTAAGGTAAAAAAGATTGTTCCGGGTTTCCCCTTTTCCCGGAATGGTTTGCAATCATCTTACAATTTATAGAACTATGAAAAAAATAGCATATCTTGCTATGGCTTTTGCCGTAGCCTCCTGTGCCACGACCCAAAAGGACGAGGCATTTCCTCCCGGCGCTTTTGTGCGCGTCAGCGGTACAGATCTTGTCGCTCCCGACGGCAGCAAACTGTTTATCCGCGGTACAAACTTAGGCAACTGGCTTAATCCCGAGGGATATATGTTCGGTTTCGAAAAGACCAATTCTCCGCATTACATCGACCGAATGTTCTGCGAGCTTGTCGGTCCGGATGCAACCGCAGAGTTCTGGAAGGAATTCAAGGACAATTATATTACACGCAAGGACGTGGAATTCATCGCCTCTACGGGCGCGAACACTATCCGTTTGCCGTTCAACTACAAGCTGTTCACCGACGAGGACTATATGGGTCTTACGTCAAATCAGGACGGCTTTGCGCGTGTGGACAGTGTGGTGGAATGGTGCCGCGACAACAATCTGTATCTGATACTCGACATGCACGACGCTCCCGGTGGCCAGACGGGCGACAATATCGATGACAGCCACGGCTACCCCTGGCTTTTCGAGAGCGAAACGTCGCAGCAGTTGTTCTGCGACATTTGGAAAAATATCGCGGCCCGCTACTGTAACGAACCGGTCATTCTCGGATACGAGCTTATCAACGAGCCTATCGCCCATTTCTTCGATAACAAGGACGAACTTAACGCAAAGCTGGAGCCGTTGTACAAGCGGGCTGTGGCCGAAATCCGCGAAGTTGACGGAAATCATATTATTCTGCTGGGCGGTCCCCAGTGGAACTCGAATTTCGAGCCTTTTACCGACTGGAAGTTCGACGACAATATTATGTATACCTGCCACCGCTATGGCGGACCTGCCACTGCCGAGGCAATCGGTAGTTTTATCGCATTCCGCGACAGCACCGGGCTCCCTATGTACATGGGCGAGATCGGACATAATACCGATGAGTGGCAACGTGATTTTTCCGAGGTAATGGAAGCCAACAATATCGGTTATACTTTCTGGCCGTACAAGAAAGTCGACAATTCCTGCATGAATGCTGTTGCGCGCCCGGCGGAGTGGGACAGCATCGTGGCATTCTCGGAGGCCCCTCGCGGCAGCTATGCCGAAGTCCGCGCCGCTCGGCCGTCGCAGCAACTGAGCCGTCGGCTCATGGCAGAGTATCTTCGTAATTGCCGTTTCGACAGCTGCTCTCCGCAGGCCTCCTACATACGGTCGATGAAACTGAACTACTGATCCGTTATCCTGTCGGACAATAGGGGATTCTCATCTGTCAGACAGAATTACATGCTCGCCGGACAATTGAAGGCGATGGAGCTTCACGCTTCGTCGCCTTTATCATTGTTATTGCCGATAATTGCCGGGTTTATTTCATTTCGGTCTGCTCATATTCCTTCCGGTGAGTCATTACCTTCTTCATGTTTGTCTGCGCCCAATCCGTGAGCTGCTTAATCAGCGGTAGAAGTGATTTCCCGACTTCGGTAAGCCGGTATTCGACTTTAGGTGGTACAACGGCATACACCTTCCGGTCAATAAAGCCGTCTGCCTCCAGTGTGCGCAGTGTGGTGGAAAGCACTCTTGATGATACATCGGGAATCAGGCGGCTGAGTTCGTTGAACCTCACAACGCCTTGTTCGCCGATGATAAGCACGGTAAGGAGCGCCCACTTGTTGCCAAAACGGGCTATAACGTTTCTTACAGGGCACATCTCAATGATGGAACCTGTTTCCTCTTTCCTTTTCATATATCTGGATACTTACTTTTAATTGCAAAGTTAGTAATTTATATTGATATACGGTCTAAAAATCAAGCGTTCATCTGTTTGGCTGAAAAAAACAGTTGCCAATGAAATTTTTTTTCTCTCTGATAGTCAGCAAAACCGATAAAAAGGTTACTATGGGACAAAAATGTAACTTCTTGACAAGCAGGTGTTATCATTGTAACTTTGCAGTCGGAAAACGATAAAGAAAAGCTATATGGAAAGTAAAAAACTCAATCTTGAAGTTATGGACAAGTTCATCCGCTTCATAAATACGGGTGACTTTGAACTCGGTAAATCCATCATCTCTCCGGAAGTTGTGTTCTATGCACCTACATCCCCCGAACCCATGCACGGTTTCCAAGGCTATACCGCGGTTCTTGATATGATGCGCGGTGCCATGCCGGATGTCAGCTGGGAAGCAGAGGAATTTATCGCTGACGACAACAAGGTGATGGTACGCTTTACGATGACAGGCACACAGACAAATCCGTTTATGGGTATGTCCGCAAGCGGGAAAAAGGTATGTGTAACTGCCATGAACATCTATGAGTTCAAGGACGGCAAGATTATTCGTGAGCACGGACTACCGGATCTCTTCTCAATGCTCATTCAATTAGGTGCTATCCCTGCACTACAGAATTAATATCAACCTAACATCTTAACGACATCTCAGATATGAAACAGATTCAGACAATCGAAAAAGGCGCGAACTTCAGCGCGGCAAACTTCGGCAACCTCGCCGGCATCAAGGATTACGTTCTCGAACTTGGTCCGGAAATCAGGATACCCGGTAAGGTGTTCGGAGGTCAGGCTGTCGGCGCAACAGGAGGCGAGTTCTCCTTCCAAGTGTTTGCTCCCGGTCAGGAAACCGGCTTCCTTCACACCCACAAGAATCATGAGGAACTCTACTTCTTCCTCGCAGGCAAAGGCGAGTTTCAGGTTGACGGCGATGTATTTCCCATCGAGGAAGGCTCCGTTGTCCGCGTGGCTCCCGACGGACGCCGCAGCGTGCGCAACAACGGTACCGAACCCCTTGTGATGCTCTGCGTGCAGTATCGCGGCAACACATTCACCGCCGAGGACGCAGCTGACGGAAACATTCTCAATGAACCTGTTAATTGGTAAGAAAAATGCCGGTCAGGAGTTGTGCTCAGTAAGCGCAGCTCTTGACGGGATTTTCTATGGACCGAAGTTGCCGATAAAAGGAACAAAAATAATCTTTAGTGCCGTACACGACGATTTAACATTGACGGTTATACAAAATCATACAGAATTGGAAATCATAATTGGTAATCTCTGATCTTCGTGGATAATTTGCGAGAGCAAGTAATCTTTTGCCCGGTACAATTGTTTTTCTTTATCTTTTCTCACATTCCTCCTGTTCGACAATATATAGGTGCCATCGCAAATTATGTTTTTTCACGGCAGATTTTATGCCACCGTCGCTGCCTCTCCGGTACCTGAAGGGGAACTTGCCGAACTGGTCGTGAGGATGTTGCAGAACTGCCATAGAAACCCGATGTAGGGACGTGCCTTTGGCACGTCAGCAACTGTCTGTTGATTATCAACGTTTTAGGCGGTAGATATACCTCTCCGGTACCTGAGGAGGGGCGCTTCCCGAACTGGTCGTGAGGATGTTGCAGAACTGTCATAGAACCCCGATGTAGGGACGTGCCTTTGGCACATCAGCAACTGTCTGTTGATTATCAACGCTTTAGCGACAGCTATACCAAAGATGTCCCTACACGTGTTGGAAAAACTTTGATTCTGCGACATCTCCAGTCATAATCGTTATTCTCAGTCTGGTTGAAAAAATTGATACGGTTGTCAGTCTTGAAATTTATGTTGTAAAACATATCCTGAAAATGCAGCCATTCAATTGATTTTAATTAGATTTGCGATCTATGAAGAGGTTATGGCTATATCTTCTGTTACTTCCTCTACAGCTGTCGGTACAAGCGCAATCAATGATGGCTGAGGACTATTATGTGTCTGCTTTTAATGAAATGTCGGATATGCTTGCCGGCAGAGACTCTCTGTCTATAAAACGAGCCGTCTATCTTGCCGAATGGGCATTTTATGAAGGAAAATTAGACTACAAAACCGACTTCTGTGATGAAATAGATAGAATAAAAACATTTATCCAGTCTTTATATAAGATAAATAAGCTGCACACATACAAAACAGGCATGCAGTTGGCTATCAGTTCATATATTAAGTCCTTATTCCGGGAATGGATATACTCCATATACCTATGATTTTGAAAGTTTTTCAATGGACGATCAGCCCTGGGAGCTGCAATTTGTCAGCAGAACGTTAAAAACACATAAAGGTCAGTGTCGTTCCATTCCCTGGATGTATAAAATCCTTGCGAATGAATTAAATGCCGATGTATCATTAGCTCACGCTCCGCAACATTGTTATATTATGTATAAAGATGAGGATAAGTTTACGCCGGAAGAATGGATAAATCTCGAGCTTACGAGCAATCAGATGAACCCATCATGGTGGATTAAGCAGAGTTTTGAAATATGTGATTCTGCAGTGATTGTCGGTACATACATGGCTCCGTTGACAGACATTCAGACAGTTGCGTGTCAAATGTCCGAACTTGTATTTGGATATAAAGAAAAGTTTCATCGATATGATGAGTTTACCTACTATTGTGCAAGTCGCTCTCTTGAATTCTATCCTATGAATCCGAATGCGTGGCTAATACGCGGCAAATCACTTGAAAGAATAATTCATGATTATCTCATGAGAAGCGGGAATTTCGTAGACGATTATGCCGCATACTTGATTCATCTGATGGAAGAAACACAACGGTGTTTAGACAAAACTTATATGACCGAGGAAACCGAAGCAACTATAGAACGACGAAGACAACAAGCTGTAGAGGCTCAAACACAAATACAACAAAAGAAAACAAAATGAAATATTTACATTTAATATTAATCGTGCTGCTTTATCCACTTAGTAGCTATGCGTATTATCCGCTTTCGCCATATTCATATTGTGGCGCCAACCCCGTAAACTGTGTTGATCCGACCGGATGTGTAATTGAAGGTGTGACCAAAAAGGATGCTAAAATGGCTGTTGAAGACTTTAGAGCAATGTTCCCGGGCGATGAATTTGCTAACTTTAGGAATCTGATTGTTCAATCCGGAAAGAAACAAAACGGTAAATCATTTGCACCGATATCTAATGACGCACTCTCAGCGGCCTTCTCCGGTATCACACTCAACGATGACCAACAGGCTTTGGTGGAGATGGTGGTTAATACGATTAACTCTGAGGACGTACATATGGTTGAGTACCGGAGCTCTGATGGTGTTCTTTCAAACAAAGGAGAAAAAGCATTCTTACCTGGTTATATGGAAGGAGAAGCATCCGGACACATGTCGCAAATATTGGAACGTAATGGAGGACTGCCTTTATGGCTGATAATAGCAGACGGAGGTTCAGGTGCAACAGTACATACAAGAAAGGGTTCTCATTCGGTTGTAGTAGTGGATGGTATTCATTCAAATGGAAGGGCGGTAACTACCGGACATGAAATACTTGGACATGGAAGGTTCTGGGGCACAGGTTGGGGTGAAGAACACCAACACGTGCAGGCTATACGAACAGAAAATCTTATACTTAGAGTTATGGGAATTCCTTTTGTAAATACCGGAATAAATCATGGAAAGAAAAGATCTCCTGTTCCAAATCCTTCACTTTTACCGTCTTTCCGATGAAAAAAATTATCCCTATACTTATAATTGTTTTTTCTTTAGTTTCAATTTGGGTACAACCAATGACGAAATCGGTAAATATCGATTCTAATAATATTTTGCAGCGATATTTACCGGATTCTGTATGCGCCTTACTGAAAAACAAACCTCTAATTTTTTATGCACGAGGTCATTATGGATATTCTTGGTCTTTAATAGCAAAGATTGACAGCGTATATCGTATTTATACAGGGCGCGTAGATTACACCGGTATTTCTTGTCTTAATAAAGCGAGTGATTCAGTTGCTTTTGATACCACGAAATTTATTACACATAATAACAAAATCTTATCTTGGGGGTTTGATACGATTTCAGCTGAAGCGACCAATATGAAAAAAATGTGTCGTACAACTTATGTTACAATATACACAGATCTCGCTGTGTATAACTCTTTTGGTGTAAATACATTTAGTTCAGATGACGCAATTGCATTCGTTGGAAAAGACAGTTTAAACTTTAACAAAAAATTTCGTAGGTTGTGTTTGCTTATGTGGTGGCTTTCAAACTCAAAAATTCGGGAATATTTCCCTGACTCAATTATATACTGATTTAGACCTATCTTGTTCCCGGTCTGGTTTCCATTTTCTATTTTGCTGCGTCCAGGGCAATGGCGACGGCCTCGGTCGGGTCGTCGGTGTGCTTGATCGCAAAAAGTAAAAAAATATGATATTTAACATATATTTTGTTGATAAATTTTATATAATTTTGTATTTATGAAAAATATATGGTTATATGTATTCTTCCTTTGTTTTCAGATGTCCGTTCAAGCGCAAAAAAGGCAGCTGAGGACTATTAGGTGTCTGCTTTTAATGAAATGTCGGATATGCTTGCCGGCAGAGACGCTCTGTCTATAAAAATTGTGCCAAGTTCTGCATTTCAATCTATAATGAAATGGAATCCGAAAGGTTCTTATATACATAAATAAATGAACAATAATATGCGTCAAGTTTGTAATGACCGATTAATAAAAATACTAAAAGAGATAGTTGCGTATTTATTCCTTTACGGTGTATTCTTAGGGATATTTTATGATTTCGCCTATGATGCTTGGATTTGTGCCAAACCAATCGGATTAATGTTGGTGCTACTTAAAGATTCAGGCTTCTTGATTTTATATGCTTTGGTAAATCATATCATAATAAGAAAAATAGTCGGATTAAAGACCGTTGTGATTTTTGAGACCATTTTGTTTTTAGCATTTATTGTCCTATCCGGTTGTTATGGTGCAATAGAGAGTCGCTTTCATGGAGATTATTCCGCCCCAATTCCTTGTTAGGGGAAGTATATCATCGCGAACAACATTCCGAAGAACGCATGAAAGTACTTGTTGCCGAAAACATTGCTACCACGGTCAACAACGGCCTGTATGAAAAAATCGCTTGAAAGAATAATTCATGATTATCTCATGAGAACCGGGAATTTCGTAGACGATTATGCCGCATACTTGATTCATCTGATGGAAGAAACACAACGGTGTTTAGACAAAACTTATATGACCGAGGAAACCGAAGCAACTATAGAACGACGAAGACAACAAGCTGTAGAGGCTCAAACACAAATACAACAAAAGAAAACAAAATGAAATATTTACATTTAATATTAATCGTGCTGCTTTATCCACTTAGTAGCTATGCGTATTATCCGCTTTCGCCATATTCATATTGTGGCGCCAACCCCGTAAACTGTGTTGATCCGACCGGCGAAGATATTGTTGTGTTGAATTATGGGTACGTTAAGGATCAACATCTTGCCATGTTAATTCAGAATGAGGAAGGTAAATGGCAGTATTACTCTGTGAATGGAAGAGATTTCTATATTTTCGGATCTCACTCTGGCGGTAGAACATTTAATGACGTTGCAGTCGGCTCATGGGATACTCCGCAAGATTTTTTTCAATCTTCATATAATGTTAGGACTGCTGACAGTAAAGATAATGAATCTATGAATCATTATGGATTCACTGAAGGTTATCAAATTCATACAACACAAAGTCAAGATGCAATAATGAGAGAAAGTTTTTCTGAGACGGCTAAATCAGAATATGATTTATTTAATAATAATTGTGCCACTGCTGTACAAAAAGCGATGCTCGACGCTGTAATCCCCGTTTCAGAGAACTCAATAGTTCCGACCTTTATTCCAATGTCGACTCCATTTGGCATTATTGATGTTTGCAATGGATATCAGATTAATTACGATAGGATGAAAGTAGTACCAGGTTCTGCATTTCAATCTATTATGGAGTATAACCCAACAGGAGAATACTTGCAGTACTTGAAGAAATAATATTCAATGTGTTATTATATCAATGATATGAAAAAGAATATTCGACAAAATATTAAATATATTTTTGCTTATCTGTACTTAATCTTAGGGTACTTATGCTTTATATATGTCGTATCATATAATATTCGAATAGCGAATAAACCTGAAGGGTGGGCGGTATTGTTGTTCTTAGTATTACTTTGTTTCATCGTCTATACGGCAATAAACCACATTCTTATAAGAAGAATAATCTCAAATAGATTGCTGATATTTATTGAAGCATTACTCTTTTTCTCCATGTTCACATTGGTAATTAGTGACGTTAGGTATGAACAATATGTTCATCTCAAATACATTCAAAGAACTCAGCCTATTATAGCAACTCCCTATCATGAGTTATAGGCAACGGAACCATCCCCTAAGTAGCCATGAGTATTCCTTTCTGTTGCCATATTCATATTGTGCTGGCAATCCCCGGCATTAGATAATAGATAATGAAATATTTTATCATAATAGCACTGTTTTGCCTGTGTTTTACCAATAAGATTTATTCTTCAGAATATGATAAAGGTAAAATTTGCAGAGAACTACGATTGGATTCCTGTCGTAAATATATATGTTATGAATTTGGGCTTTCCAACTTAATAGATATATATATTGCCGAAGGAGACACCATATGTGATGTCTTAATCCTTGATGGTAAAGAAAATTGTGTTTCTACTACATGCCGGAAGTATCCTATTTTAAGGTGGGCCTTTGATGTTATGGCTAATGAGATAACAAAGTCTCCGGTAATAGTAGACAACATTTATCAACCATGTTATTATAAGTTATCAATCCTATATGACGGCAGCCAGACAATTCTATCTTCATCGTCATTACTAAATGACTATAGCGATGATGTTAAGGAAAAAATTGAAGAACTTAAAGCCTTCATAATAAAACTATGGTTTTCCAATTGTAATGACTGAGGAACCCATAGTTAGGCCAAACATAAATAACTTGCCGAGTACCGCGTTTAAATCAATAATGAAATCAAACCCAACCGGAATATATATTCACAAATAGTATGGAATTAGATTCAAGAAACATAAAAAGACTTGTCAATATTTTTTTGCACCATATTAAAAAGAACTGGCGCATTTTGTCCATTTGATTTATTGCATTTGTATATCTATTCGGTACTTTTTGCTATATGGCATTATTCTTTTCTTATAATGTAAGGCTCTCCGATAAGCCATTGGGCTACTTCTTGGTCCTTCTGATTATATCCGGAATATTTTTGCTGTATGTCGCCATTAATCACCTATTGGTGAGGCTTGTAATTTCTCATAAAATTCTATTGATATACGATATTCTCGCGCTTATTATGTTAATAAGTATAATGTTAAGTGATTTATGGGCAGAAAATCGTGATCTGCCATTATTCCTGCTACATTAGAACAAGATACAACGATGAGTAACATTTTTTACATGACAGCTAAATCAGAATATGATTTATTTAATAATAATTGTGCCACTGCTGTACAAAAAGCGATGCTTGGCGCTTTGGTAATCGGCAAGTGCACGGGACTTCCACCTTCCAGATAGAATATAGCCGGAACGGACAAATGAAACGCGCGGGGCCGGAGCCTCGCGCGTTTGCTATGATAAAGTTAGTTTTAACGAAGTTTCAGTCGTTGGCCAATGCTCAGTTTTGCATTGGATTTTATACCGTTAAGACGGCAGAGGTTGGCGACCGTTGTGCCGTGGCGGCTTGCGATCTTGCTCAGGGAGTCGCCCTTGCGCACGCGGTAAGTAGATGATGTCGCGCGGGTATTGGTGGCGTTGCCGGATTTGCTCTTCACATACGGCTTGTTGGGATTCTCCCGCAGATACTGCTGCGCGTAGGCGCTGTTGGCTTTCGGGTCGAAGTTGCGCGCTTTCTGGTATGTGTTCTTGTCGAATGTGAAGATGTCGGTGTGGGTGGTCTGGTTGGCGAAGTCGAAAATTGCGCACGGGTTTATTGCATAGCCCATGTAGCGGGTTTCGAAGTGCAGGTGAGGGCCTGTGGAACGGCCTGTGTTGCCACCGAGTGCGATGGGGTCGCCTACTTTCACATACTGGCCTTCATCTACAAGGAAGCCGGAAAGATGGCCGTAGACCGTTTCAAGGTCGTTGGTGTGGCGCAGAACCAGGTAGTTGCCGTAGCCGGCGCGCTCGAAGTTCTTTATGCGCACGCGGCCGTCAAAGGCTGCGCGGATGGTATCGCCGATATTAACTTTAAGGTCCACACCCTTGTGCATGCGGCGGAACCGACGGCGGTAGCCGTAGGGTGAGGTGATATAGCCTTTGTGGGGCATCGCGAAGTTGGAAACATCTATCTGTGCTGTCTGCGGCACTTTTACGCCGCTGTAGCAGTTCACATGTTTGCTGTTCCAGCCTTCGGTATAGATATCGAATTCTGGTTCCTCTTCTTCCTCGAAGAGAGCTTCCAGATATTTTTCGGTGTTTTCCACCGATATGCCTGCGTTTCCCTGATTGGCCAGGAGTGTGCCATGACTTTCGGCATGCCGGTCGGGCAACCGGTAGTTCTGTGCCGAAGTTGTCATTGCCAGAGAGAGAGCCGCTGCTGCTACGATAAAAAATTTCATGGAGAGGCTGTTTTTCTTGGTTTATCTTTCGTCCGGAGCGTAGATGGAGGCTACTGTGGGCAGTTCGTAGCTGAAGATTTCCTCGGGCTTGAAGAAGCGGGCAATCTCGATTTTGGCGTTTTCGGGGCTGTCGGAAGCATGTACTATGTTTTCCTGGCCGCTCATGCCAAAATCCCCGCGGATAGTGCCGGGTGCTGCCGCGCGGCAGTTGGTGGCACCTACCATAGCTCGTACTACAGATACAACATCCTTGCCTTCGAGTACCATAACGATTACCGGTGTCGCCATCATGGATTTTACCAATGTGGGGAAGAACGGGCGCTCCACAAGGTGGGCGTAGTGTTCGCGGAGAATTGTTTCATTGAGCTGCATCATTTTGATGCCGGCTATGCGGAGGCCTTTGCGCTGAAAGCGGGTGAGCACGTCACCTACAAGGCTGCGGGAAATTGTCGAAGGCTTTAGGATGATGAAAGTCTGCTCCATCTCGATGGATTGTAAAGTTTTGTTAATTTTTTTGATTCTTTGCTTCAAAGATAGCGCTTTTGACCGGCTTTTCAAAGAAAAAAAGTTATAAAAAATATGAACAGCCGGAGGCAAGTCGCTTCCGGCTGTTCTAATCCGTTGAACCTTAGCTGAATGTGTAGAAATATGTTTTACAACATGTTAGCGGGGATTTGCATCACGCAATTGTTGTTCATCTTTCAAATATCCAAACTTTTGTTAATCGCAGTGTCCGTCGTTTCTCTGCCACTGGTAGCGGAATCCTACCCGGCCAAGCTCGGCGGCTATGGGCGGATGAATTTTGTAAAGCGCTATGCTGCCGCCAGTTATCGCGGGATGTTCCTGGCATAGTCGACGGTGGATTCTTCCCACGGCTTCTTCCAGCAACGCGGCGGGCACCTCCATTTCCGAACGTACCGAGGCAACCACTGCAGCGTAGTTGATAGTGTCGTCGAGGCTACCGCTTTCCATCACTTGTGAGCAAGAAAATTCGAGGCAAATGTCTGCATCGTACATGTTCCCAACCAGTTGCTCCTGTTCGGCCACTCCTATGTGGCCGAAAACTCGCAGTCCTTCTATGATTATACTGCCTGCCATTGCGTTATCGGCGTCCTTTGCGGCGTTTCTTGCCCGGTTTTTCGTATTCGCGCTGTTTGGGCGATTTTTTTAGTTCGCTGATGCTCTTGGGTGGATTCTTTTCGTCTACGAGGGCAAGGTCAAGCTGTTTTTTCTGCAGGTCGGCGCGTGCTATCTGAACTTTTACCTTGTCGCCCAGGCGGTAGCGCTGGTTGTGATGACGTCCTATCAGCGAGTAGTTCTGCTGGTCGAAGTCGTAGTAGTCGTCGGCAAGGTCGCGGATAGGAATCAGGCCTTCGCACTTGTTGTCGTCAAGTTCCACATACAGGCCCCATTCGGTAACGCCGGAGATAACGCCCTGATATACTTCTCCGAGATGGTCGGCCATATATTCGACCTGCTTGTATTTGATGGATGCGCGTTCGGCGCTCGCCGCAAGCTGCTCCATGTCGGACGAATGCTTGCATTCATCCTCGAGTTTCTGCAGGTTAACGCTGCGGCCGTTCTGCATGTAGCGTTCCAGCAGCCGGTGAACCATCATGTCGGGGTAGCGTCGTATCGGTGATGTAAAATGGGTGTAGTAGTCAAAGGCAAGGCCGTAGTGCCCGATATTCGTTGTAGTATATATGGCTTTGGCCATCGAGCGTATTGCAAGAGTGGAAAGCAGGTTCTCTTCTCCTTTGCCTTTGACGTCCTGTAGCATCTTGTTTATGCTGCGGTTGATGTCCTTTGGGGTGCCTGTTGTCTTGAGGCGGTAGCCGAAAGCGCGCGACAGTGCCGCGAGGTTGTTCAGACGCTCCGCATCGGGCACATCGTGTACACGATATACGAATGCCTTCGCTTTTTTCTTGTTTACCGGCTTGCCTATGGAACTTGCAACAGCTTTGTTTGCCAGCAGCATGAACTCCTCGATAAGTTTGTTGGCGTCTTTGGATTCTTTGAAGTAAACGTCTACGGGGTGGCCGTATTCGTCTATGTTGAACCGCACCTCCAGACGGTCAAAGTCGACCGAGCCGTTCTCGTAACGGTTTTTGCGAAGTGTTTTCGCGAGTTTGTCCAGTGTGAGTATCTCTTCCGTATAGTCGCCTTTCCCGGTCTCGATAACTTCCTGCGCTTCTTCATATGTGAAGCGACGGTTGCTGCGGATAACGGTTTTTGCAATCTTGTAGTCCAGTACCTCTCCTTTGAGATTCATTATAAAGAGTACCGAGAATGCCAGTTTGTCTTCGTCGGGGCGAAGCGAGCATATGCCGTTGCATAGATGCTCGGGGAGCATGGGTATGGTTCGGTCAACAAGATATATGCTGGTGGCGCGTTCCTTAGCCTCCCGGTCGATGATGGTATCAGGTTTCACATAGTGCGTTACATCGGCTATGTGTACGCCTACCTCGAAGTTTCCGTCGGGCAGTTTGCGAATCGAGAGTGCGTCGTCGAAGTCTTTCGCGTCCTTGGGGTCGATGGTGAATGTAGATACGCCGCGCATGTCTATGCGTTTGGCAACTTCTTCCGGCGTTATGCCTGCGTCGATTTTGTCGGCAGCGCGTTCCACGGCTTCGGGATAATGATAGGGTAGTCCGAATTCTGCCAGGATTGCGTGCATTTCTGTTGTGTTGTCGCCGGCTTCACCTAAGATGTCTACAATCTCGCCTGTCGGATTTTTTGCATCGTCGTCCCACTGGATTATGCGAACAATGGCTTTGTCGCCGTTTTTTCCGCCTTTCAGTTTGCTGCGCGGGATAATTATGTCGGTGGCCAGGTAGCGCGAATCGGTCTGCAGATAGGCGTAGTTGCGCTGTACCTTGAGCGTGCCGATGAACGTCTGTTCTTTCTTTTCTATGATGTCGGTAACCTCGGCCTCGGGTTCGGCGCCCTTGAGGTGTGCCGAGATGGTTACTTCTACTTTGTCGCCGTTAAGGGCGTGCATGGAGTTGCGTTCGGCAACAGCGATTTCCTCGTTATCGTCGGTGATTACGCTGTTCTTGCCGTTTGCGCGGCGTACGAAAATACCGGTGGCTTTAGTGGTGCGGTTGGGTGATTTGTACCGACCGGGCGCAGTTTCTAAAATAATACCGTCGAAGGCGAGCTCGGCAAGATACAGTGCCACGGTGCGCTGGTCGCCTGGCGTGCCCAGGCCGAGCGCCGCGGACACTTGCTTATAGTTATAGGTCCCTGTAGGAGTGCCTGCGATATATGCGTCAACCGATGCCTTTATTCGGGCAATCTGTTTTCTGTTGTCTTTTGTCTTGGCCATAGTGTCTTTGGGTTGCAAACGTGTGTGCCGGATAGGATTTTTTTCAAGTGTTCCGACAAAAGGACTTGATATAAAACCCCGGCTTGTAAATAGAACAAGTCCGGGGTTGAGATGGTTTATGCGTCGATGTTGGCGTATGTTGCGTTCGATTCAATGAAGTCGCGTCGTGGAGCTACGTCCTCGCCCATCAGCATCGAGAATATACGGTCTGCTTCAGCGGCGTCGCTTATGTGAACCTGCTTCAGGATTCGGTGTTCGGGCGACATTGTTGTTGTCCGCAATTCTTCGTCGGACATTTCACCCAGACCTTTATATCGCTGGATGGTAGTGCGTTCGCCATACTTGGAGATGAATTGTTGCACTTGCATGTCGTTCCAGCAGTATTCCTCGTTCTTGCCCATCTTGCATTTGTACAGTGGTGGCGATGCAATGTAGAGGTATCCCTGTTCGATTAGAGGGCGCATACGGCGGAAGAAGAAGGTCATAAGCAGTGTCGCGATGTGGGCGCCGTCGACGTCGGCATCGGTCATGATAATCACCTTGTGATATGCCAGCTTGCTCAGATTGGGAGCCTTGGGGTCTTCTTCGGTACCGATTGTAACGCGTAGTGCGCGGAACAGGTTGGTGATTTCCTGATTGTCGAAAATCTTGTGATCCATAGCCTTTTCCACGTTCAGAATCTTGCCTCGCAGAGGCAGGATAGCCTGGAAACGACGGTCGCGGGCCTGCTTTGCTGTGCCGCCTGCCGAATCACCTTCGACAAGGAATAGCTCGCAGTCTTCGGCAGTACGGCTGGAACAGTCGCTGAGTTTGCCGGGCAGACCACCGCCGAACAGAGGCGATTTGCGCAAAATCTTCTGACGGGCAGCCATTGCGGCGTGGCGGGCCTGGGCGGCGAGCACTACTTTCTCTACAATCAGTTTTGCCTCGCGCGGATGTTCTTCAAGATAATTTACCAGAGCCTCCGAAACGGCAGCGTTCACAGCCGGGGCTATCTCGCTGTTGCCGAGCTTTGTTTTGGTCTGACCTTCGAACTGGGGCTCGAGCACTTTTACGGAAATGACCGCGGTCAGGCCGTCGCGGAAGTCTTCCGCGCTGATTTCAACCTTTGCGTTCTTGAGCAGGTTGTTGTCCTCGGCGTATTTCTTTAGGGTCGTGGTAAGGCCACGGCGGAAGCCGGTAAGGTGTGTGCCGCCCTCAATGGTGTTGATGTTGTTTACGAAAGAATATATGTTCTCGTTCGAGGTGGTGTTGTAGGTAAGCGCTACTTCTACAGGAACGCCCTGGCGCTCGGTGTTCAGGTGAATAACATCGTTGATCAGCGATTCCTTGTTGGAGTCGATATATTCCACGAACTCGCGAAGGCCGTCTTTCGAGAAGAATGTCTCCGAACGGGGCTTCCCTTCTGCGTCTAACTGTCGCATGTCTGTCAGGTGCAGTGTAATGCCTGAGTTTAGAAACGCTAAGTCGCGCAGCCTGTTGGCAAGTGTGTTGTAGTCGTAGATAGTGGTCGTGAATATGCTGTCGTCGGGCTTGAAGATGATGGTAGTGCCGGTGTGCATGCTGTCGCCGACAATCATCAGCTCAGTAGTGGGTTTGCCGCAGCTGTATTCCTGGGCATATATCTTGCCGTTGCGCCTTACCTCGGCGCGGAGGAATGTCGAAAGGGCATTTACGCACGATACGCCCACGCCGTGCAGACCGCCAGATACTTTGTATGATCCCTTGTCGAATTTGCCGCCTGCGTGCAGAACTGTGAGAACAACCTCGAGGGCGCTCTTGTGTTCTTTTTCGTGCATGTCAACAGGAATGCCGCGACCATCGTCGACAACAGTTATGGAGTTGTCTTCGTTGATTGTTACGTTAATATCCTTGGCATATCCCGCAAGTGCTTCATCGATAGAGTTGTCCACCACCTCGTAAACAAGATGGTGTAGACCTTTTTCGGAAATGTCGCCAATATACATCGCCGGGCGCTTACGGACGGCTTCAAGGCCCTCAAGCACCTGGATATTACTGGCACTGTATTCCTCTTTTTCTTCTGTCATGTCTTTACTATAAGAGGGGTATTAGTCATTCTTTATTTTAGCATACAAAGGTACGAAAAAAAATGAATCTGGCAAAACAGTTTCTCAATTTCGCATGCTTTCCACATTATTAAATAAGAATAAGGGGACGGCGAGCAGAGTTTGCTTTGGCTTGGATGTCTTTTTTGTTGCTGTCCTTTTGCGGTTGGCTCGTACAACAAAATATTCCGAATTTTGTTGTCTACTTTTGATTTTTCTTCGAAACTGCTAAGTAGTTCATAATATGCGAGATGGTGAAAAAGGGATCTTCCGTTTATTGTGAATAAAGGTTAAATTCCTGTTTTGTGGCATAATTTCTTGCTGAAAAATTTGGTGGTTTCGGAAGAAGGCAGTAATTTTGCACTCGCTTTCGGGAACGACCCGGGACGGCTGCGAGAGAGCGGTGCAAGAATTAAAATAAGTTAAATTTTGAATAAAAATTTGGCTGAGATTTTATAACGGCGTAATTTTGCAACCGCTGCCGGTGAAAACCGAAGGCAAGAGAACATT
>CABPYL010000040.1 GCA_902461565.1 uncultured Porphyromonadaceae bacterium | reverse complement strand
GAAAAGTAGGTAACCGCCCCTTAGCTCCGGAGAATCCCTCTCCGGAGCTTTTTTTGTTGCAGCTACGCAAGAGGCTGCAATAGCAGAACTGTCTTGAACTTTGTGCAGGGGCGAATGTTTTAAAATATATGCGTCTTTGGACGCTGTTTCAACTATTATGCCTACTTCGTCCAGCTCTAAATTCAAGCGTTTAATCGAGCGCCTGAGTGATTGGCGCCTGCGGAACATACCGGATGGTTCGTTTGTATTTATTGTAGCGTTCCTGATAGGTATTTTCGCAGGCCTCGGTGCTTTTCTGCTAAAAGAATTCATAGGCTTGATATCTCACTATCTTGTCGGTACTGTGCGCGATTACAATGCCGATTATCGCCTATTACTTTTTCCTCTTGCCGGACTTCTTCTGACGACTTTTTATACCCGATACGTGGTTAAGGCCGATATTACGCATGGTACCGACAGACTGATACGTGATGTGCAGACTGGGCAATTCAAGCTGGCGCCGCGCTTTATGTATTCTCCTATTCTGGCGTGTTCCATGACAATCGGTTTCGGTGGTTCTGCGGGTGCCGAGGGACCAATCGCATATTCCGGAGCTGCTATCGGCAGTACGATGGGACGGATATTCAAGGTTTCGCCACGCTTCCTTATGATTCTTTTCGGCTGTGGTGCCGGTGCGGCTATTGCTGGTATATATAAGGCCCCGCTCGGAGGCGCATTGTATACTTTGGAAGTACTTAAGCTGGAAATGTCCACACTGTCTGTCGTTTTGCTTATGATGACATGTCTTGTGGCTGCTATGGTGTCGTTTTCGCTTTCGGGCTATGTTCCGGATGTGTCATTTACGCAGCATATGCTTTTCGAACCCTCGATTATTCCTATGGTTCTTTTGCTTGGCGTTTTTATAGGTTTCTATTCGCTATATTATTTCAACACAATGCAGTGGATAGGGCGTATTCTTGGCAAAATTGGCAAGGTATGGCTGAAAAACATTGTGGCAGGTGCTACTCTTGCAGCGCTTGTCTTTCTTTTCCCGGCGCTTTACGGCGAGGGTTTCGAGTGCATGATCAGGGTGTTTGGCGGCGATGTGAAATCAATTGTCGACCCGAGCTGGCTCTATGATATATGCAGCGACAGAACGCTTGTACTTCTTGTTTTTGTTGGGCTGCTGCTTGCAAAGGCAGTGGCGGTGGGAACTACAAATTATGGCGGTGGTGTGAGCGGCAATTTTACGCCTGCACTGTTTGCGGGATGTATGGCCGGAATGTTTTTTGCCATGACATCTAATCATTTTTTCGATACGGAGCTCAATACAGCAAATTTTGCACTGATGGGTATGGCGGGCGTTATGTCCGGCGTTATCCGCGCGCCTCTTATGGCTATTTTCCTCACTACCGAGATAACGCAGAATCTTGACTTGCTGTTGCCTATAACGCTCACAGCATCGATTTCTTTCGCTATTGTGAAACTGTTCTCCAAACGGCCTTTCTTTCAGTCGCAGTATATAGTTCAGAATCTGATTGAGCCCTTCGATGTGAAGAAATCTTCTGATGCTCCCAGGCACTGATATGTATATAACAGGCGGGGTGTGGTACGCCATCGCGTTTCACACCCCGTTTGTTGTGAGTTTCTGAGGATTATTTGTAGAGGAATCGGCGGATAGAGCGTTTAGGCGTCTTTTCGAATTCCTCGGGCATAATTTCGATGGAACGAACCTGTTCGTAAGGCGCAACGATACCGTTGAGGCTTCTGAGGTTTGCTTCCATCGCCTCTTGCAGTTGTTCCTGCGAAAGACCGTCGCGGGCTACCTGCTCCTCGTCGGGGTGGCATAGTGCCACAAGCTGCCCGTTGCGTTCGATTACGAGACATTCGTTCACGTAGGGCATGTTGCTCAGTTTCGATTCAATTTCCTCGGGATAGATGTTCTGTCCGTTTGAGCTCAGAATCATTGTCTTGTATCGTCCGCGGATGTGGATCGTGCGGTTGTTTGGACCGCTTATCCAGCCCATGTCGCCAGTGTGCAGCCAACCGTCTTCGTCGAGTGCTGATTCTGTGGCTTCGGGGTTCTTGTAATAGCCTTTCATAACATTGAGACCCCGTACAAGAATTTCTCCCTGGGCATATCCGTTGTCGGTGCGCGGAAGCGTTTCGTCAACTAAAATTTTCGATTCCATAATGCCCTTGAGGGTACGACCTGCTGAGCCGGGTTCGAAACGGCGCCAGGGAGAATAGCTGATCAGCGGGCCACATTCCGTCATGCCGAAGCCGACGGTGAACGGGAATTTGATGCGGCACAGGAATTCCTCTACCTCGGAGTTGAGCGCCGCACCGCCTACAATCACTTCCTCGAACGCACCACCAAAAGCGTCCACAAGTTTGTTGCGTATGATACTGTATACAGCTTTCTCCAGCATCGGAACAGCCAGAACCCATCTGATAGGCTTCTTGGTAATCATTGGTACCACAACCTTGCGGTATATTTTTTCTAAGATAAGTGGCACGCAGATTATCAGCGACGGTCTTACCTGACGCATGGCGCGGAGTAATACCATCGGCGTAGGTGTTTTGCCAAGCAGTGTTATGTGGCTGCCTACCGCAAGCGGGGTGAGCATGTCGAAAGCGCAGCCGTAGGCGTGTGCGAGCGGCAGGAACGACAGTGCGCGCGAACTCTGGTAGTGCAGCTTTGAGCGAATACCGAAAACAACGTTTCCGCGCAGATTATCCATAGATAGCATCACGCCTTTCGAGAAGCCGGTGGAACCGGAGGTGTAGTTCAGAACTGCGGTGGAGTTGCCGTCTATGTGCGGATACTGTATGTCGGCGGGTGCAAAGCCGTTCGGATAACGCTTGCGGAAATTGCGGGTGAGTGTAGATACCATCGATTTGTGGGTAACCGGCCCGCGTTTGCCAGCGGCACGGGCCGGTGTCCGTTCGGCTATGACAGTGCGTGTGCTCAGCGATATCACTGCACGTAGCTGTGGCATCGCTTCGAAATCGAGGCCGGGGAAGATGCTGTCGGCAACAAATAGCATTACGGCATCGGAGTGGTCAATGATATGCTGTGCGTCGGCCGGATTGAAATCGGACAGTACCGGGACTACCACAGCACCGTAGGTAAGTGTTGCCATGAAAGCGATAACCCAATTGGAAGTATTTTTGCCAAGCAGGGCTATCTTGTCGCCCGGCATAACGCCGGCAAGTTCGAAGAACAGGTGCAGCCGGGCAATGCGCCTTGCCATGTCGCCATAGCTTATCGTTTTACCGTCGGTATAGTCCGTGAGGGCAGGCAGGGGAAAGTTGTCGGCGAAGCTGGTCCGATATATTTGCAGAAGATCGTTGTACGGAGCTTTGCGATACTGTTCTTCGAATTCGTATGTCATTATTCTTTGTCTTTGTGTGGCTCGAGCGACTGGGCGATATTTTTGAAGATATCTTCTACAGAGCCGTTTCCGTCAATAGGTTTGTAATGTCCGGTGGTTTTGTAGTAGTCGCGCAGAGGAGCTGTCTGTTTATGGTATACCGAAAGCCGTTTGGTAATTGTATCAATGTTGTCGTCGGAGCGTCCGCTTGCCTTGCCGCGTTCAAGCATGCGGCGAACAAGCTCGTCTTCGTCAACTTCAAGACCTACCACGGCATGTATTTTAGTATTGTACTCTTCCAACATTTTTGCCAGAGCCTCGGCTTGGGCGACAGTGCGCGGGAATCCATCAAAAATGACACCTTTTTTCAGTGCCTCCGGATTTTGTGTAAATAGGTCGGAAAGGACCTCAATCATAAGCTCGTCGGGGATGAGCAGGCCTTGGGAAATATAGTGGTCGGCCACTTTGCCGAGTTTGGTACCACGTGCAATGTGGTCGCGCAGCACTTCGCCTGTAGAAATGTGGTGTAGTCCGTAGCGTTCGATAAGGCGCTCGCTCTGAGTGCCTTTTCCGCTTCCCGGAGCCCCAAAGATAATGATGTTCATGTAGTTATATGTTTTTATTGGATATGAGGGGGGACGTTTTTTCAGTTCTCTTTGAGAACGTAAATGTCGTTGAGGTTGCGAGCGAGACCGTTAAGGTCGAGTCCGAAACCGATTATAAACTTGGACGGAATGTTGAATCCGACGTAATCGGGGTTAATCGTGCACTGCAGGGCATCTGGTTTGAAAAGAAGTGTCGCAATTTTAATTTGTGCGGGGTTCTTTTTCTTTAAATCCTCAACAAGGCGCTGCATTGTCCGTCCGGTATCGATTATATCTTCAACGATTATTAACGTACGCCCTTCAATGTTTTCTTTCAGCCCCAAGACTTCTTTAACCACACCAGAACTTTCGGTTCCCTGGTAGCTTTGGAGACGAATGAATGTTATTTCGGCGTCGATTCCTTCCACAGCGCGGAAAAGATCGCTGGCAAAGGGGAAGGCACCGTTGAGGACGCACACAAACAGAGGTCTTTTGCCCGCGCAGTCGCGCACTATTTCCCTGCCCAGCTCTTCAACGCGGGCATCAATCTGGTTCCTAAGTATATAAGGCTCGAATGTGAGGCCTTCGAATGTAACTTGTTTCATCGCTGAAGTGAAATAAATTGTGCAAAATTAAGCATTTTTTCGCAACATTCAAAAACAAGTTTACAGGGAAGGCCCCGACGAGAACCCGACGAGAGCTTCCGGATATTCCGGAGTATTTATCTGCGTCCTTTATGGCGGCCGCAGCAATGTCCTGTAATTACAGAGGCTACCAGCAGAACGCCGAGTGCACCGATGATGATGTGGTGGCATCTTTCGCGGCGCTGACGACGTTTGATAAGTGTTTCTACTTTCTGGAGATCCTGAAGCTCACGGGCTTCGTCTGTTTTAATAAGTGCCATAGTTGTATGTGTTTATGTGTTTGTAAGTATCATTCAAACAACTGCAGGCACCAAGTTGTTTTGTCGCATAATGTTAAAGTAGTGCATACACTGCATAGAAATGCCGCCTCTCCTTTCCGGACAGGCGGCGAGTTTTACGTGAATCAGTGGTCAGGAGCAATTAGCTGTTTAGAGAAAATTATTTCTCCGGTACAGGTTTCATGTCGTACGAGGCAATTGCGATGGTGAAGCCCCAGTAGATGAAAGCGATTGCAGTGAGGAACGATACCATCATCATGTTGCTTACCCAGCCGGCTTCAAGGAAGAAGAAACCTATGAGGCAAAGGAGAATGCCGTTGATAATACCAAGCCACCAATATTTGGCATGGCGTCCGGCGGCAGAACCTACGAAAGCTTCGATGCCCCAGTAAATAAAGATGATGGCTAAGAAGTAGGGGAATACCAATTCGGAGAGAATGATGCTGCGTACAAGCATGAATCCGATGAACATATCGATTATGCCGCCTGCAATCCACCAGCCCCAGCCTTTGGCGTGGTCGGGTCCGGCAGCCACACACAGCTGCACGATGCCGGCAAGAACAAGAAGCCAGCCGAAAATCTGTGAGGCGATTGCGTAGCCGGCTTCGGGCCAGAACCAATATGCAAAACCGCCGAGAACTAACAGAATGCCAATGAGAAGGACGAGCCACCACAGGCGGGTCTGTCCGAGATAATTCACATTGATAGGTTTCATAATGCGTGTTGTTTAGTTGAATGTCTATATGTTTTTATGAATATTAAACACTTCACACGCAAAATAGTTGAACGGCAGCGGTGCGAATCAGCGTTTTCTGTTCCTGGTAGGGCGTTTATTCTGAAAGCCGGATTTGTTCTGTGGCGCATCGTGTGTGCGGCGGTGTGGAGGTACGTTGCCGAATAGTTTGCCTATCAGATCCGGGCGCCCTATCCGGTGAAGGGTCTCGGTAATCTGTCGTCGGTACTCGGGGTCGTACCAGAAAAAGAACATGCGCTGGCGCAGCTTCTCGTCGGCATTGGTCGCTGCAAAGACTTCTTCACCGGTGTAGGGATGGATTCCTGTATAATATATTTCCGTAGCCAGTGTCATGGGGGTGGGTGTGAAGTCCTGCACCTGCTCAAGATGAAAGTTAAGTTTCTTAGTTTCGGCTGCGAGCTCGGCCATGTCTTCCACCCGGCAGCCGGGATGTGAGGAGATGAAATACGGTATAAGCTGTTGCCGCAGGCCAGCTTTGCTGTTTATCTGTTCGAATAGGTCGTTGAATTTGCCGAAAAGGCTGAACGAAGGCTTGCGCATCAGCTTAAGTACTGTATCGGAGGTGTGCTCCGGCGCAACTTTCAGGCGCCCGGACACATGGCTTGTGATAAGCTCGCGGTTATACTGTTCGTTTGTGCGGTCGATTTTAGGGTCGCCTGTGCGGTGCATGGACAGGTCGTAGCGCACGCCGCTGCCTATAAAAGATTTCTTGACACCGGGCAGCGCATCAATGGCATGGTAGATGTCGAGGAGCGGGCTGTGGTCGGTATTTAGATTCGGGCATGGCGACGGATGCAGACATGATGGGCGCAGACATCGGCGGCATTTCTCGCGGTTGCGTCCTCCCATAGCATACATGTTTGCCGACGGACCTCCGAGATCGCTGATATAGCCTTTGAAATCGGGCATGCGCGTAACCTGTTTCACTTCGCGGATAATAGATTCTTTGGAGCGGGAAGCAATGAATTTACCCTGATGCGCCGATATTGTGCAGAAAGCGCAGCCGCCGAAGCATCCGCGGTGCATGTTTACCGAATGGCGTATCATTTCGTAAGCCGGAATAGTCTTGCCTTTGTACCGGGGATGGGGCAGACGTGTGTATGGAAGGTCGAAAGATGCGTCGATCTGGCCGCGTGTCATTGCTGGCAGCATTGGATTCACGCGAACCACTTTGTCGCCGCAAGCCTGCCAGAGCACGGCTTTGCCTTCCATTCGGTTGCTTTCCTGTTCGATGTACTTGAAATTCGTAGCCTGTTTGCGTTTGTCGGCCAGGCATTCCTCGAACGACGACAGGATTATGTTGTTCTCGTCGGCTGAGGGCATATTGTCGTCGGAAAGCAGCAGAGCAGTCTGGGGAAGGGCGGTAAGATCCGATATGTCCTCACCCGCGGCAAGACGGTCGGCAATTTCGGTAGTAGTGCGTTCGCCCATGCCGTATACAAGAATGTCTGCCGGTGCATCGCAAAGTATGGACGGACGCAGGCGGTCTTCCCAGTAATCGTAGTGCGACAGACGCCGCAGCGAGAATTCAATTCCGCCGCCCACAACAGGAACATCGGGAAAGAGTTCTTTCAGAATTTTTGAATATACCACCGACGGATAATCCGGACGTGCGCCGTGGCGCCCTCCCGGTGTGTAGGCGTCGTCGGCGCGCCTGCGGCGGTTAGCGGTGTAGTGGTTCACCATCGAGTCCATCGCGCCGGGACTTACACCGAAGAATAGGCGGGGTTTGCCGAACTTACGGAAATCGCGCAAATCATCCTGCCAGTTCGGCTGCGGCACAATCGCAACGCGGTACCCCGCGGCCTGAAGCGACCGTCCTATCACCGAAGCGCCGAAGGCTGGATGGTCCACATAGGCGTCGCCGGAAAAAAGCACCACGTCCACATAGTCCCAGCCCAGGGCCTTCATCTCCTTGACGGATGTAGGCAGCCAGTCGGTAACGTGCAGGTTATTATAGTCTATAATTTTAGGCTCCATAGCTTGCTATGCTTTCTTAAGGTCTTCCAGTCGCTGTTCGAGTTTGATGATTTCGTCGCGCAGACTGGCGGCTGTGATAAATTCCATCTCTTTGGCGGCTTTGAGCATCTGCGAACGCAGGCGGTCGATGCTTTTTTGCAGTTCCTGCGCGTTCATATAAGGAATAACGGGATCGGCAGCGATATCCACGGTTGTGGAGAATTCGTTTGCGTACGGCAGTTTCTGTCTGTCTCGTTTCTGTTTTGCCGAAACGGGCTGCTGGCGCGACGTCCGCGAGGTCTTTTCCATATCCACCTCCTCCTTTTCCATACCAACGATAGCGTTACGGGCCTTTACGATTGCCTGTGGCGTTATTCCGTGCTTCTCGTTGTAGGCAAGCTGAATAGCACGGCGCCGCTCGGTTTCGTCGATGGTCTGCTGCATGGATTCGGTAATCTTGTCGGCATACATGATTACTTCGCCGTTTAGGTTTCGGGCGGCGCGTCCCACAGTCTGCGTAAGCGATCTGTGGCTGCGCAGGAATCCCTCTTTGTCGGCATCCAGGATGGCAACAAGTGATACTTCGGGAAGATCGAGACCTTCGCGAAGGAGGTTTACACCGATAAGGACATCGTATTCGCCGGAACGCAGACCGTCGAGAATCTTTATTCGGTCCATAGTATCGACATCGCTGTGTATGTAGGCGGTTTTTATGTTAAGTTTCAGGAAGTAATCGTTCAGCTCCTCGGCCATGCGTTTGGTAAGGGTGGTAACAAGTGTACGCTCGTTGCGCTCTATGCGCTGCTGAATCTGTTCGAGAAGGTCGTCGATCTGGTTTGTGGACGGTACAACGCGTATCTGCGGGTCTAAAAGTCCTGTGGGACGTATCACCTGTTCCACAACCACGCCCTCGCAGCGTTCAAGCTCGTAGTCGGCCGGAGTGGCGCTGACATATATCACCTGGTTCGTAAGGCTTTCGAATTCCTCGAAACGCAGAGGCCGGTTGTCGAGTGCCGCAGGCAGACGGAAACCGTACTGCACAAGATTTTCCTTGCGCGAGCGGTCGCCGCCGAACATTGCGCGTATCTGCGGCACGGTAACGTGGCTTTCGTCGATAATGGTAAGGAAGTCTTTCGGGAAATAGTCCAGCAGGCAGAACGGTCTCTCGCCTGGGCGGCGGCGGTCGAAGTATCGGGAGTAGTTTTCAATGCCGGGGCAATATCCTATTTCCTTAATCATCTCCATGTCGTACTTCACGCGTTCCTCGATACGCTGAGCCTCGAGCTCGTAGCCTTCTTTGAGAAAGCTGATTACTTGCGCATCCAGATCGGCCTTGATGTTCGCGAGGGCATATTCCTGGCGCGCCGGCGATACTACGAAAAGGTTGGCCGGATAGATGTTGAAACTGTCGTGGGTGCCAAGATGGGCGTTGTCCTCGGGGTGTACAGTTATCACCTTCTCCACTTCGTCGCCCCAGAACACCACGCGGACAATGATATCCTCGTAGGCGAGACGTATATCCACCGTATCGCCCTTCACGCGGAAGTTGCCGCGGCCCAGTTCAAGCTCATTGCGGCTGTAGAGCGATGCCACGAGTTTGCGCAGAAAATCGTTGCGGCTGATTTTCATTCCCCGCTTAACGGTAATTACGTTCTCGTGGAAATCGTTGGGGTTGCCCATGCCGTAAATACACGATACCGACGATACCACTATAACGTCGCGGCGTCCCGATAGGAGCGCGGACGTAGTGGCCAGACGCAGACGGTCTATTTCGTCGTTAATCATCAGGTCCTTCTCGATGTATTTGTCTACCGAAGGAATATATGCTTCCGGCTGATAGTAGTCGTAGTACGATACAAAGTATTGTACTGAATTGTGGGGGAAGAACTGCTTGAATTCGCTGTATAACTGTGCGGCGAGCGTCTTGTTGTGGCTCAGTATCAGGGTAGGTTTCTGTACCTCCTTGATAACATTGGCCATAGTGAACGTTTTGCCGGAGCCGGTAACGCCGAGAAGCGTCTGTGCCGGGGCGCCGTCGCGGACGCCCTGCGCGAGCTGCTCAATGGCCTCGGGCTGGTCGCCTGTGGGCTTATATTGCGATACTAATTCGAAATCCATCTTAAAAACGGGCGGTTTAACTTACAAAGTTAAGCAAAAACATCCGCATCGGGAAATAAAATTCCGGATACGCGGGCTAAAAATATATAAAACAATCTGTATAATAGTCAAGATAGTTATTATAGCAAAAAAAAGCGACGCATTGCGTCGCTTTTGTCGGGATATGGAAGGAATTATTTTGCTATTACCTTGGCGGTTACGGTGCCGGCGGATACGATGTTCACGCCTGCGGGAAGTTCAGCGGAGAACTCGCCGTCGGCGGCTACGGTGCCTTTCAGAATCAGGCGTCCGTCGGGTGCGCAGACTGTTACAACTGTGTCGGCGGCTGCCTGGACGGTCAAGAGACTGCCGTTGCATGTGATGGTAGCCGCTGTGCCGCTTACATTGCTGATACCGGTTGTAATGTCAACAACGACTTCGGAGCTGGGACGCGATTCGCCGACGCTGTAAACGGCCGATACACGGTAGGCGTTGTGGCCAACGGCATTGGCGTGCAGATAGCTTGCTTCGGCAACGGGAGCCTCGTTAAGCTTGGTGCTGTTGCAGTAGATATTGTAGCCGTTGAGTTCTGCATCGGACGGCATGAGGCCAGCGGTTTCGAATGTCATGTCGTCTACGAACAGGGCGTAGGTATCGTTGGAGGTGTGGTGGATGGCGAAGTACTTTGTTCCTGCGGGGAGGTCGACGCTGTATTCGGTCCAGTCCTCGGAAGCGACATCTACGGTCTTGAGGACCTTGAAGCTGCTTGTAGAAGTGTCGCTGTCGGACGAGAGCACTTCAAAGCTTTCGGGGTACGCGATTGTGAAGCTTCTTGCCCAGAACGAGATTGTCTGTGCGTCGCCGGTAAGCGCTGGAGATATCAGCCAGTTGTCGTTGACACCCTGGATGCTCCAGGCCACTAACATTGTTTCGCCGCTGTGAGGCTCACAGTCGATGTAATACGATTCGGGCATGCCGCTTTTCTTAGGAGTAAAAAGCTGGAAGGCCATAGGCGCGTTGCGGTAAGGGTTGTCGTAGTCTTTCAGGAAAGAGTAAGTAATATCGCCGTCTCCGTCAACAAAGTGGAAGCCGCCGAAATCGTCCTTGGTGAAGGGCATATAGTCGGGATTTTCGAAATCTTCCACGCGGGTAGTGGCCTTCGTGGCTTCGGCCATGTCGATGGACGACCATGTCAGCGCTACGTTCTCGCCTTCGGCCTTAGCCTCGAGGTTTTCGGGAGTGAGGTAAGCGGGGAACTCAACAGCGATAGCGCTTTCTGCGGCAAGTGTTTCGGTGTCTTCTGCGGCTGCGGTGAGCTTGACATCGATAACATCGGGCGAGAGCAGCGATGTGGGAACCGACAGACTTGCAACTGCAATCTTGCCGGGTGCGAAGGCGTTGAGTTTAGTTTCTCCAAGAACTTCACCGTTTGCAGCCAGTTCGACTGTGGCGCTGGCAATAGCCTCGGTACCGATATTCTCTAATGTAAGGCTTACTTCGGCGTTTTCGCCGGCCTTCACTGATGCGGGAATCTTCGAGTAGCTTACGCGCATGGCATTGTTCTTGAGGTCGATAACACGGATATTGTCGACGGGAACACTCCATGTGGACTCATCTGTGTTGTGAATGCCGGTAACCATTATGCCTATCTGGATGTATTTTGCCGATTTGTATTCCGAGAGGTCCACGCGACACAATGTCCAGTCGTCGGTGGGATTCTCTTTTAAGTCGATGGATTTTGCAGCCTGGAACGGAGCACCGTCGACAGATACATTGGCGTCGATAACGCTGCCTTTGCCTTGATAGTAGAATTCGTATACGGGGTTTGCGGCTTTGCTGATGTCAATCTTGGCTGAATAGAATCCGTAGGACGCGTAAGGTTCAACAGGGAGGAAAAGGAAGAAGCCGTTGTCGCCATCCTGCGAGTTCAGATATTCGGGTTCAACACCCTCTTCGGCGTCGGTGTTGGTTTGCAGTTCGTTGTCGAGGAACGTGCCCTGCATAAAAGTGCCGTTGCTGGAGGGGTCTACAACCCATGCCTGCTGATAGTACCCGTCGGTGAAGCTGTCGTAGAAAGGCAGTTGTGAGGGTTCTCCTACCACAATTATGTCTGATGTGCTTGCGAGAGAGTAGTATGTTTCATCAACGCCTGCCGTAACCTGAAAAGCCACAAAGTCCTGCTCGGTTACGTCGCTGTAGTCGAGGGTATAGCTTGTTTCGGTGGTTGTGGCCAGTGCGGGGTCGTAATAAGAGCCGAAAGCGTCGAAAATGTAGTAAACCACTTTCGAGGGGTCCACATATCCGCCGCTCTCGCCGGTTTCGCCGACGGGGTCCCAGCTGAGGGTTACGTGTTTGTAATCGTCGGAAAGCGCGATTTTGAGACCTGTCGGGGGCAGGGGATTGTCGAGACCTGCGTAAACGTTCTTCACTTCCACAGGTTCGCCTTCGGTATCGCCCACGTATGCGACGGCCTTGAAGATGTTGTTGCCGCCGTTATAGATGTCGGTGATATCCTCGAATACGATGGTTTCTCCCGGTTTAACGTTCTCGGCTTCGCGGGTGAACGCCCAGTTTGTGGTGAGAACGACTTTAGATATTTCCTTAAGCGGCTTGCCTGAAACGGTTGTTGTGGGTGCTGTGTAGGTAACGGTTGCGCGAAGTTCGCCTTTTGGAGCAAGCTCTATACCTAAGAGACCGGCGGCCGCGGGTTCCACAATGGTGCTTGTCTCGGCAACGGAGAGATCGCATACCTTATAGTTGCCGGAGGTGGCTTTGTCGGATGTACAGTGGATGCCGATGTAGTAATAGCCCTCGGCGTCGACCTTGAACGAGCCGCCGTTCTCGGTGAAATCGCGGACGGTTACTGCGTGCGGTGCCACAATCTGTATCGTCATGGCCTCGGCGGTGGCCTCGGTGCCTAAATAGATGGCAGCTATATCTTCTGTGCCCGACGACAGGGCGAAACCTTCTTTATACGTCAGTGTGTAGTCGGTAGCGGCTTTCAGATGTACGGGAACGCTGATCATCCAGTCGTCGTTGTTGGATGTGGTGTCGCTGTTAGGCTTCATGCACACGCTGTAGCCCGTAAAACCGCCGGGTTTCCATGTGCGGCCGTCGCCGTCAGCATCGATAATGGTGTAGTTTGTTACTTCGGTGTTTTTGCCCAATGTATGGGTGAAAGGAACTTCAACAGCGTTTTCGGGAACAGCAATAGGCGCTGCGCATTCCTCTACGCTGAAATTGCACAGTTTGATTGTTCCGGATTTTGCTTTTTCGGAGAGTGCGTGAAAACCGAAGTGATAGGTACCGCTCTCGGGAACCGAGAACTGCTGTTCATATTTCACGAATGCCTTGTCGTTGCAGAGAATGGAATGGACAGGCACTACTTCCGTTGTCATGCCCTCGACAGTAGCCTCTGTACCGATCTTTACTTCCAGAAGGTCCTCGGTCCTGCTTAGTGTCATGCCTTCCTCAAAAGAAATGGTGTAGGTTTTTCCGGCCTGGAGCTGTACGGGCACCGAAATCATCCAGTCGTCGGAGGTGGTGTAGGCATCGTCGTTCGGCGCCATGCACACCGAGTAGGATGTGAAACCGCCTGGTTTCCATGTGCGGCCGTCGCCGTTTGCATCAATTACAGTATAATCGGCTACCTCGGTGTTCTTGCCCAATGTATGGGTGAACGGTACTGTCGCTACGGTACTCTCGGCAGCTTTGGCACGATACATCACAGGCTTTTGCATCGCAAGGGAACGCTCGTATTCGGGAAGAATTGTCCGTTGACCCTTTCCGACAGTGCGGTTGGGCAAAGAAGCGGACGCGGCGGGTATCGCTAAGGAAACCAACGCGGCAATTAACAGATGTTTCTTCATTATTATAAGGATTAGAAATTGTAATCTTGTAAACACTGCCTTGAATTAGGCGGTGGATTGCAAAATTAACAAATATTATTATGCAAACAAAGCTATTTGCAATAAAAATGGCTGTAATAATGGCAAAAGTTTTGGAAATCGCTTCTAAAAGTGATTTTACTGTCAGTATTGAACAATAAAAAGGCCGCCGGATGGTTGTCCGGCGGCCATATACTGTGGATTGGAGATATCAGTCGAAGATGTGTTTCAGGCGTGAAAAGATGCGTTTGCTGTCGGCTTCGGTTGGCTTGATGTTCGGCTGACCGTTCATTGCCGCAAACGTATTTTTCTGTTCCGTGGTGAGGTTTTCGGGTATATAAACCATGATGTTTATAAGCTCGTCGCCCCGGCCTCCGTTCTCCTGGTCGGGCAGGCCTTTGCCACGCAGACGAAGAACCTTTCCGGGCTGTGTGCCGGCGGGAATATTGATGCGTGCTCGTCCGCCTATGGTAGGAATCTCTACGGCGCCACCGAGTGTGGCCGTGGGAATGTCGAGCATCAGATTATATATAACATCCGCACCGTCGCGTATCAGCTCGGGGTGCTTGATTTCCTCTATCACTACAAGGAGGTCGCCCGGAACACCGCCGCCTTTGGGATAGTTGCCCTTGCCGCGCAGAGCGAATGTCTGGCCTTCGACAGCACCCGCGGGTATCGAGAAAGTAACTTCCTGGTCGCGACGCTCAACGCCCTGACCTTTACAGTAGGTGCAAGGCTCGGTAATGATCTTGCCTGTTCCCTCGCAGCGCGAGCAAACCGACTCGGAGCGCATGTCGCCCAGCATTGTGTGCTGGATTGTGTATTGCCTTCCTGTGCCGTTGCACTGGGGGCATGTAGCCATTGCTACACCGTCTTTGGCGCCGGTACCTTTGCAGTGGGGACACTCCATAAAGGTGGGCACGCGCAGAGTTTTGGTAACTCCGTTCGCAAGATCTTCTAAGGACAGCTTTACGCGGATGCGTACGTCGCCGCCTTTGCGTTTGCGCGGCTGCGACTGACGGCGTCCGGCGGCACCGCCGAAACCGCCCATGCCTCCGAAGAAGCTGGAGAAGAAATCGTTTATGTCGCCATGACGGCTGAAGAAGTCGTTCATGTCGAAGTCGGCGTAGCCTGCACCACCTGCACCGCCGAAACCTTGCGGGCCCATGTTATGGCCGTACTGGTCGTAGAGCTGGCGTTTCTTGGCGTCGCTGAGCACGTCGTATGCTTCCGCAGCTTCCTTGAATTTTTCTTCGGCTTCCTTGTTGCCCGGATTTTTATCAGGGTGGTACTGGATGGCCTTTTTGCGGTATGCTTTTTTTATTTCTTCGGGAGTGGCCGTTTTTGCCACGCCGAGAACCTCGTAATAGTCGCGCTTATTATCCATAGTTTGATTATTTGCCTACGGCCACTTTTGCGTAGCGGAGGACTTTGTCGTTGAGCATGTAGCCTTTCTGGGTGGTATCCACAACCTTGTCTTTGAGGTCGTCGGATGGGGCGGGAATGGTGGCGATGGCTTCATGGAAGTCGGGATTGAACGGCTCGCCGGTGCTCTTCATTTCTTTTACACCCTGGCTTTCAAGGAACTTGATCAGCTTGTTGTATATAATTTCCATTCCTTCGCGGATTGCTGCGGCGTTTTCGTCGGAATCAGCGGCAGCAAGGCCTCGTTCAAAATCGTCAACAATAGGCAGAATCCCGGCAAGTACACGTTCCGATGCGTTTTTGATAAGTTCTGCCTTCTCTTTGGCAACACGTTTGCGGTAGTTGTCGAAATCGGCCATCAGGAAAAGATATTCTTTTTTTTCTTTTTCAAGTGCCTGTCGGGCATCTTCCAGCTGATTCTGCAGATCTGCGTTGGCTGCTTCTGCATCGAGTTCGGCCGCAGTTTCTTCGTTATCATCGTCGAGAACGTCCATTACCTCGGGTTCATCCTCTTTCTTTTGTGCGTTGGCCTTAAATGCCTGCGCTTTATTTTTGTCGTGCTTTTTATCGCTCATAATATTTGTTATGTTTGTCCTATTCCTATACAAATAGTTTGCCAAAGAGTGTTAATTCCGGCAAGCATTCAGAAATATAACAATAATACACGGCTTAACGTTCAGAAATTTCGCATGATGAAAGCCTTCCGACGTAAATTTCGTGTCCGCTGAACGCTTTGGCGGCTTCTTCTGCCAAATTGTCATTAGGGTAGAGGGCGAATACCGAAGCCCCCGAGCCGCTCATGGAAACATACAGAGGGTTAGTCGCCGCCAACTTCTGTTTGGTCTGTGCGATAATTGGCCGCATGGGAAATATCGAAGTCTCGAAATCGTTATACAGTACTCCTGACTCCTTCCATTGCCCCGGTTCGGCAGTTATAGCTTCGGTCATGGTCTGTGTGCCTGCGGGAACGTGCGGCGTTACTCCGGCGTAAGCGTCGCGTGTGCTCACAGCTTCGGCTGCCGGCTTGACAATCAGCACCGTCAGGTTGTCCAAGGCCGGGATATCGAGCGGAGTAAGCACCTCGCCGATGCCCTCGGCGAGCATAGGACGGTCGTAGATGAAAAACGGACAGTCGGCACCTACTTTTACAGCCACGGCAGCCATATCCTCCTTGCTCAGACCAAGATTCCACAGCTTATTGGCGCCGCGTATCGCGAAAGCCGCGTCGGCACTTCCGGCGCCCAGTCCGGCCCCTGTCGGAACAATCTTACTAAGGTATATGTCCGTCGGCGGCAGCTTCCGGCCAAGATGTTTTTCAAGGGCGGAAAGGGCCTTCATCACAAGGTTGTCTTTGGCATCGGAGAGGTGAAGAGTGTCCTCGCCTACTATGGTGAAAGTGGTCTCGGCACCTTTGGCCGGTACCATCTCAAGGACATCGCGCCATCCTACGGGCACCATTACGGAGCGTATGTCGTGATATCCGTCGGGGCGCCGTCTGAGGATATTCAGACCTATATTTATTTTGGCATTGGGAAAAAGAAGCATACTTGTTTGTTATATAATCGTATGCAAAATTAGCAGGTATGTCCCACTGAGCCAAAAAAATTTCCACAAAAGAGCATCGTTCGTGCGGGCTATTGCCTATTTTGCGGATTATGATTAATTTTGCAGAATAATTCAGGATAAGATATAGAGCACAATATATATGAACACAGATACATCCAAAACCTCCGGAGGCAAGTCCGGTAAAGGTCAGAATAAACAGACGTTATATATTGTCGGTACCATTGTTGCTGCTGTGCTTATTGGCTGGCTGGTGTTCGCTTTGGTGAAGGCGCAGCGCCAGAGCGCGGCACTTGAAGTGCAGATGGAACAGATGCAGCTCGACCAGGCCCAGGAGGCTCTGCAGCGCGAGTACGACGATCTGAACAACGAGTTCGCCCAGTTCGAGAATTCTCGGCAGTATATCAAGGACGATTCTATAAAGCGTCAGCTTAACGACAAGTACGAGGCGGCCCGCCTGCAGGTGGAGAAGCTACAGCAGGAACTGTCGAGCCAGAAACGCAAGAGCGCCGCTGAGATTGCGAAACTGCGTGGCGAAATAGATACACTGCGTGCCCTGCTGCGCCATTATGTAGAGGAAATAGACCGTCTGAACAAGGAAAATGAAGCTCTCCGCTCCGAAAACAAAGAAATAAAAGAACAGAACCGTACCTTGAATGACCGCGTGAGCCGGACCGAAAACGAGAACAAGGTGCTGAGCGAGCGCATGACGCTTGCCGAGCGGCTTAATGTTACCGGCCTCTCTCTGGAACCGCTGAACAAAAAGGGCAGGAAAGAGAAGAAAGTCGCCAAAGCCGTGCAGCTTAAGGTTACTTTCACAATTCCGCAGAACAATTCCACACCCGTGGGCGAAAAAACAATCTACATGCGCATTATATCGCCCTCGGGCCAGTTGCTCGGCGGCGGTTCAACCTTCCCATTCGAAAGCGGCAACATTGAATACAGCGCCCGAAAGGTAATAGAGTACGAAGGAGCCGAAATTACCGGTGTGTCCATGTACTGGGATGTGGATACCCCCCTTATAGCCGGCGATTATACTGTTGAACTTTTTGCCGACAATTTCCGCCTCACCTCCAGCCATTTCACTCTCCGCTGATACATCTTGTCCTGCCCATGTTTCAGACTATATACGATGCCATAAATTCGATAGAGGTAAACACCATAGGGTCGGTGTATAAACTTGTGCTGAGCATGCTCCTTGGCGCTGTGGTAGGCTACGAGCGCAAGCTAAAGGGCCAGCAGGCCGGCGTACGCACGTTCTCGCTGATAGCTATGGGTGCCACATTGGCCATGCTTCTGTCTATTTATGTGCCGCAGGTATATATGGGTCTGAAAAACGGTGATCCCGGCCGAATAGCCGCTCAGGTTATCACTGGCATAGGTTTTCTCGGTGCCGGTGCTATCATTCAGATGAAGGGCAGTGTGCGCGGCTTAACCACAGCAGCCGGTATATGGATGGTGGCTATCATAGGTATGGCCGTCGGACTGGGCATGTATTGGCTTTCTGTTATAGCATGTCTGCTTATCCTGTTCATACTTGTCCAGCTCGAAAGGATTGAAAAGCGTGTGAGCCGCGGTTCGGAGTCGCGCATAATACGTATCAAGACCGCCGATATACTTCATGATATCTCGGATTATCGCAAAGTATTGCATCAGCATCGGATACATCTCAGCAGTTTCTATGTGGACTATGACTACGAAAACCGGGAGACACGGCTCAATCTTGTGGTACTTGTACGCGAGACTACCGATTATATACACCTGTTCGAGCAATTCGAAAAATTACATCCGACAAAAGCAATAACTTTGGCCAATCAGCTAAGTATCTGACGTATGAATATCGAAGGATTAATCAGCGACCTTGCTTTTATCCTGCTTCTCGGCTCCATAGTAACGGTGCTGTTCAAGTGGATAAAACAGCCGGTTGTGCTCGGCTATATAGTGGCTGGATTTCTCGCCAGTCCCAACTTTACATATCTTCCGTCGGTAACCACCGAAGAGAATATCGACTTCTGGGCGCAGATAGGTATTGTGGTACTGCTGTTCTCTCTCGGTCTGGAATTCAGCTTCCGCAAGTTGCTTAACTCGGGCGGTTCAGCGGTCGTTACGGCGTTGATTATTGTCGCCGGAATGATGGGCGCGGGTTGCCTTGTGGGGCACATACTGCATTTCAACCAGATAAACTGTATCTTCCTGGGTGGTATGCTTTCCATGTCGTCCACTACCATAATTATCAAGGCGTTTACAGACATGGGACTGCGGCAGAAGAAATTCGCCTCGCTTGTTCTTGCGGTGCTCATAGTGGAAGACCTGTTCGCTGTGCTTATGATGGTTCTTCTTTCATCAATCGCCGTCGATCAGGGCGTTGAAGGAGGCGAACTGCTGTTCAGCGTAGGCAAGCTTGTGTTCTTCCTTGTCATATGGTTCTTGGTTGGCGTGTATATTCTGCCGTCTGTGCTCAACCACATCCGCCAGTTCCTCAACAATGAGACATTGCTTGTCGTGTCGATGGGCCTGTGCCTTGGTATGGCGGTTTTCTCGGTCTACTGTGGCTTCTCGCTGGCTCTCGGAGCATTCGTTATGGGTTCAATTCTTGCCGGAACAAGCTATGCCGAGCGCATCGAAAGCATTGTCAACCCCGTCAAAGACCTCTTCGGTGCTGTTTTCTTTATCTCGGTGGGTATGATGGTGCAGCCGCAGATACTCGTAAACTACTGGTTGCCGATACTGGTGCTTTCGCTGGTAGTTATAGTGGGTATGATAATATTCGGAACCGCAGGTATGCTCGTTACCGGCCAAAGTATCCGTGTAGCCGTGCAGTCCAGCTTTTCGCTGTCGCAGATAGGTGAATTCGCATTCATCATCGCATCTCTGGGTCTGTCGTTGGGTGTACTCGACGCCAACCTCTATCCCATTGTGGTTGCGGTTTCGGTAATCACCACATTCACCACCCCATATTTCATAAAGATGTCCGCCCCGGCTGCTGATTTTGTGGAAAAGCATTTGCCTCGGCGTCTACGCTTCCTTATAGACCGTTATCATCGTGAGGCGGAAAACAGTGAGGCTGCCGGCCGGCCCTGGGGCAGAATCTTCAAGTATTATACCTGGCGCACTATAGTGTACTCCATAATTCTGTTGGCGATTCAGATTGTGATGCAGAGAGCCGGTATCCGGTATCTTGAAGATCTGATTGGCGAATGGGGAAAACTTGCCTCGCTCGGCATAATGCTCGCCGCTATGTCGCCGTTCCTTATGGCCCTGCTTTTGCCGGTGCAACCGGAAAAAGCAGGCGTGAACGACGGGCGCTCCGCACTGATTCCCCGTATTGTAATGATGAGCTTGCGCGGCCTTATCGCCTTGTTCTTTGTCGTGCGGTCGTTTACGCTTATATATTCCATGCACGCCGGTCTGTGGGTGGTGCTATCGATAGTTATCCTGCTGGGTATCTATTTCTCCAGCCGCCTGCGCCAAAACATGGCGCGTATAGAAAGCAAGTTCATGGACAACCTGAATGAACGCGAGTTGCGTCGCAGCGGCAAGAAAAATGCCGTTGTAAACGATCTTCATCAGGCATATATGACCGTCGGCACAGCCTGTACATTCCTGGGCGAGCGTCTTATGGACAGCAATATACGCAGCAAATACGGCGTCAGCCTTGTCGGTATACAACGCGGACCCAAATATCTGCCAATCCCCAATGGGCGCACGCGCATATACCCCGGCGACGTGATAACCGTTATCGGCACCGATGAACAGCTGGAACGCCTTCTGCCGAACGTAGAGGCAGATCTGCCGCCAGAAGACGCAACACCCGATGCAACCAACATAAAACTAACAAGCATACTTCTTTCCGAGACTTCGCCGCTGATATCGCAGACACCGCGTTCGTCGGCTCTGCGTGATACCTACGACGCCGTTGTGGTGGCCGTGGACCGCGGTAACGAGCATATCGACTCGCAGCCCGACCTTGTGTTCGAGTCCGGCGATATTGTCTGGATGGTAGGTAATCCACAGAAACTTGCAAAACTAAAATAATCATGAGCGGACGCTACGACCAACGCGGCGTGTCGGCATCCAAAGAGGATGTACACGCAGCCATCAAAAATCTTGATAAAGGCATTTTCCCCGGTGCTTTCTGTAAAATTGTTCCCGACTATTTAGGCGGCGACCCCGACTGGTGTAACATAATGCACGCCGACGGCGCCGGTACGAAATCTTCGTTGGCATACGCCTATTGGCGCGAGACTGGCGACCTTTCTGTCTGGAAAGGTATCGCACAGGATTCGCTTATCATGAACATCGATGACCTGCTGTGTGTAGGCGCTACCGACAACATTCTGCTGTCGTCCACCATCGGACGCAACAAGCGTCTTGTGCCTGGCGAAGTTATCGCTGCCATTATCAACGGTACTGAAGAACTGCTCGAGGAGTTGCGTTCGCACAATGTGAACATTTATTCCACCGGCGGCGAGACTGCCGACGTCGGCGACCTTGTGCGCACAATTATCGTGGACAGCACGGTAACCTGCCGCATGAAGCGTGCCGATGTGATAGACAACAGAAACATCCGTCCCGGTGATGTTATCGTTGGCCTTGCTTCCTATGGCCAGGCGGCTTATGAACATGAATACAACGGCGGCATGGGCAGCAACGGCCTCACCTCCGCTCGCCACGACGTGTTCAACAAATCTGTTGCCGAGAAGTACCCAGAAACTTACGACAACGGTCTGCCGACCGAGCTGGTATACTGCGGCGGCGTAGGTCTCACCGATAAGGTGGAGGGCGCTCCCGTGTGTGCCGGTAAACTCGTGCTCTCGCCCACGCGTACGTATGCTCCTATTATCAAGGATATCCTTACGGATATGCGTCCGCTTGTCCACGGTATGGTGCATTGCTCGGGCGGCGCACAGACAAAAATTTTAAACTTTGTCGGGAATGTGCATGTTATAAAAGACAACTTATTCGATGTACCGCCGCTGTTCGACCTTATCCGTCGCGAGTCTGGCACCGATCCCCGTGAAATGTATAAGGTGTTCAACATGGGACACCGTATGGAGATCTACTGTCCCGCATCGGCAGCCGAGGAAGTGATTGCCCGTTCCCGCCGTTTCGGTGTGGATGCAAAGGTTATCGGACGCGTCGAAGAAGCTTCTGAGAAGCGCCTCACGGTGATTTCGCCGCTCGGCACTTTCGAATATTAAAACTGCCCCCGCAGTGTGCGGTTACGGCAGCCATAACAAATAAATACAAAGTTTTTATGCGCCGACACACCGCATTATTCACAGTCCTCATCGCAGCTCTGCTTGCTGTTTTCAGTGGCAGTTCCTGTTCCGTGCACGGACAGGAAGAAGCCGGGAATTCCATGCCCGATACTCTGCGTGCTGTTACGCTATATGGCCCGCTGTCGTATTTTATCTATCGTGGCGAGCCTATGGGCTATGACTATACCCTTTTGGACAGTCTTGCCAGGCAGAAAGGCATGGTGCTGGACCTGAAGGTGGTGAAAAGTCTTTCCTCCGCGGTGGCTATGCTTGATTCAGGCAAGGTCGATCTTATAGCGTATCAAGTGCCAGTAACCGACCATTACAAAAAGTATGTTGTGCCTTGCGGACCTGAGAA
The DNA here is from genome assembly GCA_902461565.1 of uncultured Porphyromonadaceae bacterium. Taxonomy (GTDB): domain Bacteria; phylum Bacteroidota; class Bacteroidia; order Bacteroidales; family Muribaculaceae; genus CAG-873. Next base: position 7,667 of record CABPYL010000040.1, on the reverse strand, counting down.
TCTTAACTATCAGGTGCTGGTGCAGCCCAAAGTTCAGGGTGCCGCGTCGATAACCGATATAACACAGCTTGTCGGTAAAGAAGTATACGTGGAAAAGGACAGCAGATATTTGCGTCGCATGAAAAACCTTAACGATGAAATAGGAGGCGGAATCATTGTTACAGAAGTAGACGGTGATACCATTGTCACCGAGGACCTTATCGAGATGGTATCCGACGGCGAGATTCCATTCACTGTTGTGGACTGCGACGTGGCTCGGCTGAATAAGACATATTTTCCCGATCTCGACGTAGACCTGCCTGTAAGTTTTGAGCAGCGTGTAGCCTGGGCTGTGGCTCCGGATAAAAAATGGCTTGCCGATTCTATCGACAGCTGGTTTGAGGGTGCGTCGCCTCAGGAGGTGAACGCTGATTTGCTCAAACGCTATTTCGAGCAGTCGAAGGTTACTACAAAGGTAAATTTCGATTTTTCCAAAGGATATATTTCCAAGTACGACGATCTGTTCAAGAAATATGCGCCATCAATAGGTTGGGACTGGCGACTGTTGGCTGCCCAGGCTTTTGTGGAGAGCCGTTTCCGGCCCAATGCACGTTCGTGGGTGGGCGCTCGCGGACTAATGCAGATAATGCCTGGTACGGCGCGTGGTTACCGTACAAGTGTCTCTTCCTTGGGAAATCCCGATGTCAGCCTTAATGTCGCCACTAAACTTATCCGCGATCTGGACAGCTATCTGCAGAAGTACGTCCCATCCGACAAGGAAAGACTCAAATTTGTTATAGCGGCCTACAATGTGGGTATCGCCCATGTGTACGATGCGATTGCGCTTGCCGAAAAGTATGGACTCGACCCGCAGGTGTGGGACGACAACGTCTCTAAGGCAATGCTTATGAAAATGAACCCCAAGTACTTCAACGATCCTGTTGTGAAGTACGGATATTGCCGCGGAACCGAAACAGTGGCTTACGTGAAAGGTATAACAGAATTTTACGAGCATGCACGTCGCGAGATAACAGCATGAATTAATAAATCCTTTAATATTTAGTCTTATGAAGAAATTCGCAAAAACTCTGTTGGCAGCTACCCTATGTGTGGCCATGTTTTCCATGAGCAGCTGCATCGGCAGTTTCACACTCACAAGCCGTCTCAAAGGCTGGAACGATCATGTCGGTAATAAATTTGTAAACGAACTTGTGTTCGTTGGCTTCTGCATTCTGCCAGTCTATGAAGTTTGCGTGCTTGCCGATGCGCTTGTTATCAACAGCATAGAATTCTGGAGCGGAAACAATCCGATGGCGCAGGGCGAGAAGATTATCGATGGCAGCGATGGCAAATATCTTGTGAAATGCGACGGCAAAGGCTACGATATCATCAGTTGCAACGACGGTACCAAAGTACGTCTGGATTTCGACGTTCCCACTCAGGCGTGGAGCTATACTGCCGACGGGCAGAGCGGAACACTGTTCCAGTATGTCGACGATACCCACATCAAACTCCCCGTTAACGGTGGTGCCGACTGGCAGGTTTTTGAAACCTCCGATGCCGGTATGCTTGCCTATCAGCAGGCGCTGATGCCCATGCTCGCCGCACACTGATTGTAAGTTATAAAAAATATAACCGGGCACGTCGCTTTTGCACGTGCCCGGCTTTTATACTGTTTGTACGCCTTTTCAAGGCTCTTCTGTTAAAAAAGCACGGTTGCCATGAAGCCGTGCTAATTTATCTTTTGCGTTTTTTGTTTTTTACCTGATTGACGAGTTCCTGATACTCCTTGTCGCCCGGGCGCGGGGTGCTGGCGTCGTCGGGTATGAATTCCGGTTCTTCGGCTATCTCTGCGGTGCCTTTGCCGATACCGGGCACGCGGCCGGCGGCGTGATAGTGGCGCTGATAGTATTTTTCGTCAAGCGAGCTTATTATCACGCCTTTGCTGGTGGATGAATGGATGAATTCTCCGTTGCCGATATAAACACCCACGTGGCTTATGCGGCTTCCGCCGGCTTTGGAGACAAAAAATACGAGATCGGCCGGCGCAAGCTCCTTGCGTTTGATTTTCTTGCAGAAATCGCATTGCTCGCGAGATGAGCGCGGCAGTTTTATGCCTGCGGCGTCCTGGAATACGCGCATTACCATGCCGGAACAGTCGGTGCCTTTGCGTTCCTTCCCACCGTAGGCATACGGTGTCCCGAGCCATTTGTGCGCCTCTTTAACCACAGACTTACGTTTGTTGCTGTTGGTGTCCTTTTTCTTCTCTTTAGGCCGACATTTTTTCTTGTCTTGCCGTACAGAGGTTTCATAGTCATGCCGATGCGAGGCAGCATCCTTGTGATGCTTGCATCCGCTGGCCAAAAGCACAATGATTAACGAAACTATGAGGATAAGACGGTTCATACTGCAAATTTAGACAAATCCTTCGAATATACCGCCTGCGCGGGGAATAAAAATACCGGAGACCGAGCGGCCTCCGGTATCATAGGTTGCGGTATCGTTATTTTTTGAGCATTTTCTGGAGTGTCTCGGGCTCGTTGGTGGTGATGAAGTCGGCCTGATAATCGATGCAGCGCTGCATTTCCTCGGGGCTGTCGACAGTCCATACGTTCACGGTGAGGCCTTTGTCATGGCAACGCTTCACCCAGTCGGGATTAGCCTTGAACACATTGTAGTGATAGTCCACGCCGGTACCCTTCATGAATTTTATCTGTTCGGGAATCCAGTCGCCGGTGAGGTATTGCACGCTGGTACCTTTGGGTGCGGCCTTTACAAGATTCTTGAAGCCGTTTTTGGAGAAAGTGATGTAGTCGATACGGTCAGTGAGGCCGTAAACACGGGCAAGACGTACAATCTCCTTTACGGCCCAGCTTTCGAGGGCGTTGTTGTCGAAAGGTTTCAGCTCTACCACCAGTCGGGTTTTTAGTGGTATGGCGGCGCGGAAGTATTCTTCGAGGGTGGGAATGTATTCGCCGTTCTGAAGTTTCTGCTGCAAGATAACCCAGGCAGGTGTTGTCTGGATGTTCAGGCCGTTTATCACGCCGTCGTGGTTTACAATGAGAACGCTGTCAGGGGTAGACCACACATCAAGCTCGCTGCCGTAGCAGCCTATGGAGTCGGCCTTTACGAGGGCGCGGATGGAGTTCTGTGCCGAGCCGGGCGCTTTCCAGTAGCCGCGGTGCGCCACTACGTGGGTTTCCGCATTCATTGCGGCTGCGCCAAAGAACACAGCAGCTGCCGCAAGGAAAAGTTTTGTGAGTTTCATATTGCGTGTGTATTATTTTTTCTTGTTTTTCTTAAGCATTTTCTGCAGTCCCTCGGGGTCGTTGGTAGTGATGAAGTCCACACCATTCTCAATGCACCATTTCATATCCTCGGGCTTGTTTACGGTCCATACATTTACAGTCAGGCCGAGGTCGTGGCACTGCTTGATCCATTCGGGGTGCTTGCGCATAACCTTGATGCTGTAGTCGATGCCGGAGCCGTTGTTGAACTTTATCTGTTCGGGAATGTAATCGCCGCTGAGGTACTGTACCGACGCGCCTTTGGGTGCGTTTTTAACCAATTGCAGGAATCCGCTTTTAGAGAAAGTGATGTAATCCGTGCGTTTCTCAAGTCCGAAGCGTTTTACCATAGCGAGCAGGCTGTCTACGGCCACTCGGTCGTTATAGTTGCTGTTGTGCGATTTTAGTTCGAGAACCAGGCGGGTTTTGAGGCCTTTGGCGGTCTGGAGGTACTGCTCCAGCGTGGGGATGTATTCGCCATTGGCAAGTTTTTCTTTCAGAACTACTTCCGCAGGAGACGTCTCTATTACTACGTCGTTGATTTTGGGGTCGTGGTTCACTACGAGCACGCCGTCCAGAGTGCGCCAGATATCAAATTCGGAAGCATAGCATCCGATAGAGTCGGCTTTTACAAGGGCGCGGATCGAATTCTGTGCCGAGCCTGGAGTGTCCCAGTAGCCGCGATGGGCAATCACCTTGGGTTGCGCTTGCATCATGGCTGTACCGATAAGGAGGGCAGAAACAGCAATTATGCTTTTTGCAAGTTTCATTTTGTTAGTTTTAGTGTTGATGTATAAGGTTTAGGTTGATTTTTATTCAGCGTTGTCGAGCGATGAGGTGTACACGTTGCCGAAATTGTCGGTTGCGCGCACGCTCACTGTTTTCCAGCCGTCGGCAGGTTTGTATAGAAATATATGGGTGTTGTTCAGAATTGGCCGGGAACCGGCGTGGTTTGCCGGGAAGGTGCCTTTCTTGCCTGTAAGAAGGGCGACAAGGCCCGGATCACGAGCAGGAAGGCCGGAGGCTGCTTCCTTGGCGTCGAGCTCCCTCCACTTGCCGTCTTCGCATACTTCTATTTTCCAGCGCGGGTCCCACGACCAGATGTTTATGGCTATTTTGTCGTACGGGTCGCCGGCTTTGGCTTCGGGCTGCCACAGCACAGCCTCTGCAGGAGCGTAGAGGCGCATCTGGTAGTTGCGCGGCTCCCGGAAGCCTTTGTAATATTTGTCTTTTAATTTGCCGTCGGAAAAATGGAACACGCCGTAGCCTTGCGGCGAGCCATCGTTGCATATCGGGTACCAGAACGCACCGTTGACGGCTCCGAGGGTGTTGTCGGTTATGTTATCGGCAATCAGGGTGGTGTTGTTGTTATGGGTGTGGCCGGACAGAATCTGCACGTCAGCAAAGGGGCGCACGGCGTCGTAGAAATTGTCTCCGTTCACCATGCGGTATTCAGGCTTGTTGCGGCGTACGGTGGGAGAGTGCATCGCCACAATCAGGGTTTTGTCCTTGCTGACATGTTCGAGGTCTTTTTTGAACCATTCAAGCTGACTGTCGGTAAGACCGCAGCGGTAGTCGTTGCGGTTCTTTTCACCGCTGTAAATAATGTTGTCAAGTGCCACTATGTGGCAGTCGCCGATGTTCAGCGAATAGTATGTCGGACCGAGATTATCGCGGTATTCGCGGTCGGATTCTGTATCGCCTTTGGTAATCTCGTTGTGGTCATGGTTGCCGATAACGGGTAGCACAGGTATTCCGAGGCGGTCGATCTGTTCGTTATACAGCCCGTAGAAATCGGGATTGTTCCATACAAGGTCTCCGAGGCTTATGCCGTATACTTTACCGCTGTAATTGGCCATCGAGTCCACCATCAGCGGCATAACAGTGTCGCGGAGGTCGGTGTAATCTTTCTTGAAGCCGATCTGTACGTCGGCAAGGGCAATAAGTGTCCAGTCGTTTACGCCGTCGCCGCCTTTCAGCTCAAAATTGGCAGTCGCGCGAGGTGTGCTGCTGTCTATAGCTTTGTAAAATGCCGGACGGCCGTTTTTTAGTGGCAGTTCGCAGTCAGAGGGCACCGAAACGAATACATACTGTCGCCCGTCGGACGTCATGCTGTAGGCGCCGCGGCTGTCAGTAACAACAACATTGTCGCCGTCGCTCACAACCACGCCCTGGCGTGGCTTACCGTCTACTGTAACTATGCCTGTAAGTTCGGTGGCGAAAGATATCCCTGGACATACGAGTGCAAGGAGTATCAGTGCCGGTATCTGTTTTTTTAGTGGATGTTGCATCATTCGTTTGTCTTTTTTAGGGCTTCGAAAGGTTGATTTACCGGAGCAGGTTTGGGTTTGTCAAGATTTACAATGTGTAGTTCAACGCCGCGGTCCTCGATCGCGTATGCCATCTTGTCCGGAATATTGGAGTCGGTGATAATCATGTCTATCTCGTCAAGGTCCGCAATCTTGCTGAAACCCCGGCGGCGGAACTTGGATGAATCGGCCAGCACAATGGTTTTCTGCGCCGTAGCCATCATGGCACGGTTCAGGTCGGACTCGCGCATATCGGTGGTCGTGATTCCGAAATCAAGGTCTATACCGTCCACGCCGATGAATAGTTTGCTGCATGAGAATTCTTTCAGCGGTGCTTCGGCGAATTTGCCTACCGTGGAAAGACTGCTCTGGCGCATTGTTCCGCCGAGCTGGATAAGGTCGATGGAATCATCGGCGCCAAGCAGTTCCGATACTTTCAGAGACGCCGAAATCACCGTAAGACGGTGTATGGGCCGGATGCAGCGGGCGAATGCCAGAACCGTGGTGCCCGAAGCGATGATAATGGAGTCGTCCTTCGTAATCAGAGTGTTGGCGAATTGTCCTATTAGGGCCTTTTCGTGTCGCGCAAGGTTTTCTTTTTCGATTATCGAGCGGTTTGTGGTGTACGGGTCAATCAGAATTGCACGCCCGTGGCTCCGGTACAGTCTGTGGCTTTGTTCAAGTTCGTTGAGGTCCTTGCGGATGGTAACGGCAGAGACGTCGAGCAGTAGCGATAGATTTGCCACTGTGATAGATTCGTGCTTAATCAGTGTTTCCAGGATAAGATTGTGGCGTTCTTCCTTAGTCATGGTTTTAAGGGGAGAATAAAATGTGTCGATGCTTAGTTTATATTCAGTGCAAAAATATGAAAAATTTTTAATAAATTAATAATATCCGTGCAGTTAATTTTCTTTGTTAATTATGTTAATGCCTGGCGGCCGGTAAAAATATATCCGCGCCGTTGGCGCCGGCGCGGATTTGAATCCTGCTGCTTATACAGGATGTTGTGTTATAGACCTGTGCTGATTCAGAATAGAGTGGTTGCTAAAGTCAGTTTCTATCTGTTTTTGTCTGTCATTGACATGTGCAGTACAGGGTCGTTGGATGTAACGAAATTGGCACCGTTGTCAAGACACCATTGAAAATCTTCTGCCGATGTTATCGTCCATACGCCTACGGTAAGACCGAGATCGCGTGCCCGGCTAATCCATTCCGGATGTTCTTTCAGTACCGTAATTTTGTAATCGATACCGGTAATGCCCATCATCTTGGCTTGCTCCGGCAAGTAATCGCCCTTGGGGTATTGGATTGAAGTGCCTTTCGGGGCGTACTTGATACATTCGAGGATACCGTTTTTGGAAAACAGTACATAACTCACGCGGTCTTCGAGGCCCATTTCGCGCACCATGTCGATTGTGCGGCGGATTGCCGCGCGTTCGGTGGAGTTGCTGTTGTGGGATTTTATTTCGACTATCAGTTCGATATCGAGTGGTTTTGCTGCGGTAAGATATTCGCGCAGTGTGGGTAGATTCTCTCCGTTGGCGAGCTTCTGTGCGCATACGACATCGGAAGTGGAATATTCCATAGAAACCCCGTTGTATGTCGCATCGTGGTTCACCACCAGAACACTGTCGCATGTCATCCATACATCGAATTCGCTTGCGTCGCAACCGACGGAGTCGGCCTTGACAAGCGCTGCGATAGAATTTTGAGCCGAGCCCGGCACGTTCCACAGACCACGGTGCGCTATAACGACCGGTTGGGAAGCAAAGCTGATTGCGGCGTCGAGGGCCAAGGCTACGGCGGCAGTCAAAATTCCGGTTTTCATGAGGTAGGTTGAAGGGAAAAGGATTGGGTTTCTTATGTGTCCTTGTAAGGCTTGCTGGGCATTGAGCCCTTTGCGGGTGCAAAGATAGATAATTTTTCGAACTTACACAAAAATTTGAACGAAAAATTATGACTAAATTTCGTTGCGTTAAATTTTATAGCTAATTAGCTTTCGTTTCGAAACTGGTTTAAAATATTATAATTTTTATATAGAGTATGTATGCGGGACATTGAAAGCCGCTGACGGCGTGACTGACCTCTATTG
>CABPYL010000039.1 GCA_902461565.1 uncultured Porphyromonadaceae bacterium | reverse complement strand
AAATGGTAGCACAAAGATAATAAAAAATTTTGACACCTCCAAGCTTGAGTGTCAAAAAGATTCGCCAGTCCCATAATTTAATTCTGTCAAAGACCCGCGTCGGCTCGCTGCTTGCGGGCACCATAGCCTTCCTCTGGCTACACTTCACTCTCCCCAAAGGCACCGCCCCCGACGCCGTCGAAGACGATTGAAACACTTTATATCAAAGCCACCGTATCGGATGGCTTTTTTACCGCTATTATGTTAATTTAACAAACAAAAGTTTTGCCATATCGGCTCGTTTAGTTAATTTTGGCTCGAAATGTTAAAATACGGCCAGGCGACATATATTTATTCCAGGTGCCATCTAACATTAAAGAGTTTTAATTGTTAACAAAATATAGGTTAATTCTTAAAAGCCTACAGAACTAAGGCATTTGCCAAATGAAGAAACAAACTATTTGGATATTAACGATTTTAATGGCCATAGCATTCGTAGGACTGCTGTGCATCCAGATATTCTATATGAAGAACATTGTGCAGATACGCTACGAGCAGTTTGTGCAGGGTGTTCGACAGAGTTTAGTAGCGGTTGCCCTGCGTCTTGACCAGGACGAGGCCAAGCACTTCCTTGAGGATGAGGTACGGCAGCGCCAAACCTCCTCTATCGAGGGCAACAACATCGGAGAATCATCGGTCCTTGAAGGTATCAAGTATAGTTTCAAAACCACCTCCGGCCTCGAAGCCAACCTTACTATCAAAGGAAACGCCAACGAAATTACCAAACTGAATACAAGTGTCGGCGGTATGGAATCGCACTACCGCTCGTTCCAGGACGCCTATCGCAAGGGCTATTTCTATCAGAAAGACCTTCTCGACGATGTTATTCTGAACATCATATCCAAGGCCTCGGTGCGACCGATAGGTGAGCGCGCCGATTCGGCGCGCGTACGCACATACCTCCGGCAGGAATTGGATACACTAGGTCTTAAAGTCCCCTTCGAATTTGCTGTAGCGAACCACGCAGGTACGATAATGTATAAATCGGCCAACTATCAGGCAACGGAAGCCGATCGCGACAACATGTTTACCCAACCAATATTCCCCAACGACCTCAACGGGCCAAGGAATTATCTTAAAGTATATTTCCCTACCAAGGCTGACTATATCTTCTCCTCGATTTCGTTCATGGTGCCCGCCTTCGCGTTCACATTCATTCTACTTATCATATTCGTGTACACCATATTTGTCGCTTTCCGCCAAAAAAAGCTAACGGAGATGAAGAACGACTTCATAAACAACATGACGCACGAATTCAAGACGCCAATCTCGTCAATATCACTTGCGGCACAGATGCTCAACGACCAGAGCGTGCGCAAATCGCCCGCTATGCTGCAGCAGATTTCCACAGTGATTACCGACGAGACCAAACGACTACGTTTCCAGGTAGAGAAGGTGCTCCAGCTGTCGATGTTTGACCATCAGCGCTCCACTTTGCGTCTGGAAGAAGTAGACGCTAACGCGGCGATTTACAATATTGTGAATACATTCAAACTCAAAGTAGAAAAATACGGCGGGTCTATCGACGCTCATCTTGATTCTATGGATGCCATCGTGAATGTCGATGAAATGCACTTTACGAACGTAATATTCAACCTACTCGACAACGCCGTCAAATACCGCGATCCCGACAGGCCGCTCCAGCTTATCGTAAGCACCCGTAACCTCGGCGATGACCGTCTTGAAATTTCTGTGGAGGACAACGGTATCGGAATCAAACGGGACGACCTCAAAAAAATCTTTGAAAAATTCTACCGCGTATCCACCGGCAACCGCCACGATGTCAAAGGCTTCGGCCTTGGTCTGGCATACGTTCGCAAGATGGTAGAAGAGCTCGGCGGAACAATTACCGTGCAGAGCGAATTCGGTACAGGAACAAAATTTGTAATAATACTCCCACTTTCTAAAAATTGAAAATTATGGAAGACAGAATGCGAATCCTTCTTTGTGAAGATGATGAAAACCTGGGCATGCTTCTGCGTGAATACCTCCAGGCGAAAGGCTACAACGCCGATTTGTATGTCGACGGCGAAGCCGGCTACAAAGCATTCCTTAAAGGAAAATACGACATCTGCGTGCTCGATGTGATGATGCCCAAAAAAGACGGCTTCACCCTCGCACAGGAAATACGCACGGTTAATTCCGAGGTGCCCATCATTTTCCTGACGGCTAAATCTCTTAAAGACGACATCCTCGAAGGCTTCAAAATCGGAGCCGACGACTATATCACCAAACCGTTCTCGATGGAAGAACTGGTATTCCGTATCGAAGCAATCCTGCGCCGCGTCAAAGGCAAGAAAGGCAAGGAAATTACCATGTACAAAATCGGCAATTTCACTTTCGACACCCAGAAACAGGTTCTGATGATCGGCGACAACATCACTAAGCTCACCACCAAGGAATCCGAACTGCTGAGCCTCCTCTGCGCCCACGTCAACGAAATTCTCGAACGCAACTATGCCCTCAAGACTATCTGGATCGACGACAACTATTTCAACGCTCGTTCTATGGACGTATACATCACCAAACTGCGCAAGCACCTTAAGGCCGATCCGTCCATCGAAATCATCAACATACACGGCAAGGGCTATAAACTCATTGCTCCCGAGCAGGAAAATCATTGATATTCAACCATAATAGATTCGGGCGGCTTCCCAAAAGAAGTCGCCCGAATTTTTTGCCGGCAATATGTTCTATGGAATAGAAACTATCTCCACATTCTTTATGTTCATTCTTGCCTCGATATAGCTTGCAAGTTTTGTGCGTTCGGCTGCCGAAATTGGCTTTTTAAGCTGTACAAGGGCCACGTTGACTGTATCGACTTTGCCGCTGTCGGCAATATCGGAAAACACCGTACGGCTTATACCTATGCGTTGAACAACGGGGAATACCACCTTAATCTCCGGCGCCATCTCGGGGCCGGCCTCAGCGGATTCATTTACTTCCGTTATGATGTTGCGGAGCGAATCTATTGTGCTTTGCTGCCGTGTAATGGTATTTTGGGCGATGCGATAAATGTCGCTCACACCAGCCGATGTGTTCGGTTGCAACGCACCACCGCCCTGAATAAACTGCAACTGCGTGTTTTCCAGACCATAAAACTTCATACGAGCCGAAAGAGCGAGCCGCAGGGAATCGAGAGGAAGCTGCTTACCGATAAGCGTGAGCTGGAGCACTTTCTTTCCATCGACATCCGAAGTTTCCTTGCTGATGACCTGTGTATCCGGGAATCGACACTCCTTGCGGATAAATTCATCTATGTGCATCGAATACTTATTGGCCGAAATCATGCGGTAGGTCAGATAGATACTCGGCAGCATTGTAAGAATGGCAAGAAAATAGACTATCTTGCGAATGCGCTTTGAGCGTGCGGTGTCCACGGTGCTCACGCCCTTGTATTTCATCAGTTTTACGCCGATAAACGTGGAGAAAGCAATGTAAATCGAATTGATGATAAACAGATAGGTGGCTCCAAAGAAATAGTTGAACTGCCACGTGGCAAGGCCGTAGCCTGCGGTACAGAGAGGCGGCATAAGTGCGGTGGCGATGGCCACGCCCGGTATTACATTACCTTTGTTGGTACTGCCGAGGGCGATAATACCCGCACCCCCTCCGACAAAGCCGATCAGCACATCGTAAATTGTTGGCGACGTGCGGGCAAGAAGTTCGCTGTGCGATTCGTTTACTGGCGATATGAGAAAGTAAATCGTAGAGGCGATTACCGAGAATCCCGCAGCCATAAGAAGGTTTCGCAGGCAGCGTTTTATCAGGTCGAAATCATGGATTCCAACTCCAAGTCCGATACCGATGATTGGGCCCATCAATGGCGATATCAACATGGCGCCGATTATTACAGCCGTTGAATTGGTGTTAAGGCCGAGCGACGCAATGAAGATGGCGAGAATTAGAATAAGAATATTGGTGCCCCGAAACGAGACGCCCTCGCGGATATTCTGTTCTGCCTCTGCCTGCGAGACAAGTTGCCCGGAGAGGGAGAAATAATTAGTGAAGAAATCACTAAGCCTGACAATAAATTTCTGAAACATCAGTCTTGAGTATAAATGAAGCGGCGCCAAAGACCATGCAGGCCACGGCGCCGCCGGATATTAAGTTTCCTGAAATTAATCAGCAGTATTTGGCATAGTCGGCATTACGCATATCGCCGGTTTCGTTGAAAGCGTTATGGAATGCGAATGCAGCGCTGAGAGTATGAGGGGTCTGGCCCTTCGTGCCGAGCTTGAGATAGTCGAGCAGCAACTCGCGGTACATGGGGTGAGCGCAGTTCTCAATAAGGGTATAGGCACGTTCCACGGGATCTTTGTGACGCAGGTCGGCGATACCCTGGTCGGTTACGACGATGTCCACAGAGTGTTCGCTGTGGTCGGGATGAGCTACCATAGGAACAATGTTGCTTATCAGACCGCCTTTGGTAACGGAGGGGCAGCTGAAAATGGAGATATATGCGTTGCGGGTAAAGTCGCCCGAGCCCCCGATACCGTTCATCATGCGGGTACCGAGAACATGAGTGGAATTGACAGAGCCGAAAAGGTCGACCTCGAGCGCCGTGTTCATGGCGATAACACCGAGTCGGCGGATTACCTCGGGATTATTGGATATTTCGGCGGGACGCATCAGAATTTTGTCATGGAAGAAATTCATGTCGGAGAACAGCACTTTTTCCGTGTCGTCGGTGAATGTCATGGAGCACGTGCTGGCAAAGGTGCATTTGCCTTTCTGGAGCAGTTCGAGAACGGCGTCCTGGATAACTTCAGTATACATCATGAAGTTGGGCAGTTCCTTACTTTCGCCGAGGTCGTATAGAACGGCATTGGCAACGTTGCCTACACCGGACTGCAGGGGAAGGAATTCCTTGGGCAAGCGGCCGGCCTTGTATTCGCTTACGAGGAAGCGGACAACATTCTTGCCTATCATTGTGGAAACTTCATCGGGAGCGGTGAAAGGCTTCACACAGTCGTACGAACTTGTCTTTACAATACCAACAACCTTTGCGGGGTCGATTTTCAAAATGGGAGAGCCTGCACGGTCGTTGGGGGCGTAGATGGGTATTTCACGACGGTATGGAGGATCCATCGGCAGATAAACGTCGTGCATGCCGAGGAGTGCCTTGGGGAGTTTATCATTAAGTTCGATAAAAATCTTTTTGGCGAGTTTGGCATATGTTGGAACATTACCTACTCCGCAGCCAAGGATAACTTCGCCGTTGTCGGTGATGTCGGCTGCTTCAATAATGGCGAAATCAATATCTCCGTATGTTCCGTAACGTACTTCCTGTGCCATTTCGGACAGGTGGCGGTCGAAGTAATGACAATCGTGTGCGTTAATTCTTTTGCGGAGATCGGGCACATTCTGATAGGGCGCACGCATATTGTATGCGTTGGCACGCGACAGAACACCGTCGACATGGTCGCTTGTCGAGGCGCCGGAGAAAAGGTTAACCTTGAAGGGGCGGCCTGCCTCATGCTCGCGGGTCGCTTTTGCAGCGAGTGCCTCGGTTATAAATTTGGGGGTGCCGGGCGCAGTAAAGCCCGAAAGACCAATGGTTGCACCGTCGAAAATCATCTCGGCTGCTTCTTCAGCGGTAATGTAATTGAATGCCATGATTTTATTTCGTTGTGGTTTTCTATTAGTATATCAAAACTTAGGTTTAAGAATTTCGCTCCAAATAACAGCCTTGCGCAGTTCCTCTCGGCTTACTATTGCCTGTGGAACGGCATGGGGCGTTGCGGCTTCAGCAGTCTCTCTCGGTGTGGATGGTTGTCCTTCCTCGAAAAGCATGACCTCCGTTGCTTTTGCTGGCTGTGAATGCTTATCCGGCATTATCTTGGATACTGTACTTGCAGTTGCCGCACTCACACGTCTACGCGGAATATTTGGGACAGCTTTCTTTTTTCGGGCTTTCAGCCATTCACTGCCTACAGCCAGAAGAAACATAATAATAACTATTATCAATTTAGCCATCCGAATTTTTTTGTAATTTTGCTGCAAATTTACTCAATCTTCGTTAATAGCACAAATATTTTAACTCAAATGGATAATAATAAGAATAATTCGGCACCTCACAGCTCCACACTGTTCATCGAAACGTATGGCTGCCAGATGAATGTGGCCGACAGCGAGGTGGTGGCGTCTATCATGGAAATGGCCGGATATTCTTTAGCAGAAAATATAGAATCGGCGGATGCCGTCCTCCTAAACACCTGTTCCATCCGAGACAACGCGGAACAGAAAATAATAGCCCGTCTGCAGGCACTCCGCGCCATGCGGCGCAACCGTCCAGCAGGCACGCCTCGGCTTATAATCGGCGTAATCGGTTGTATGGCCGAGCGCGTCAAAGACGAACTGACTACAAAACATGGCGTGGATATTGTCGCCGGGCCTGATTCGTATCTCGACCTACCGGCACTCTTTGCCTCGGCGGAACATGGTCTGCCGGCAGTAAATGTGGAGCTTAGTACTACCGAAACTTATCGCGACGTGGTTCCGGTGCGTCTCCCTGGGAAACAGGTATCGGGCTTTGTGAGCATAATGCGCGGCTGCAATAATTTCTGCTCCTATTGTATCGTGCCCTATACCCGCGGACGCGAAAGAAGCCGCGAGGTAGACAGTATCCTACGCGAAGTTGCCGATCTGAGGGCTCACGGGTATAAGGAGGTAACACTTCTGGGACAGAATGTAAACAGCTATCTGGACAACTCTACAGGCTCGGATGTGAACTTCGCACGACTGCTCTCTATGGTTGCCGAAGCCGCTCCAGATATGCGGGTGCGTTTTACGACATCACATCCCAAGGACATGAGCCACGAAACACTCGTGGCAATTGCGGCCCATCCGAACATCTGCCGCCACATCCATCTGCCCGTACAGAGCGGCAGCAACTCCGTGCTCAAGGCCATGAACCGCAAATATACCCGAGAATGGTACTTGGAGCGCATCGCCGATATCCGCGCCACTCTACCCGACTGTGGGATAAGCACCGACATGTTCACCGGCTTCCACGACGAGACCGAAGAGGATTTCCAGCAGACACTAAGCCTGATACGCGAGGTAGGTTTCGATTCCGCATTCATGTTCAAATATTCGGAACGCCCGGGAACACTCGCCTCCAAAACTATGCCGGACAATGTGCCCGAAGATGTTAAAATCGAGCGTCTGAACCGCATGATCGCCCTGCAGAACGAACTGTCGCTGAAATCCAACCACGCAGACATCGGGCATGAATTCGAGGTACTTGTAGAAGGCGTTTCCAAGCGCAGCAAAGAACATATGGTAGGACGTACAAGCCAGAACAAAACTGCCGTTTTTCCGCGAGGTAATGCCAAAGTTGGCGATTTTGTCCGTGTAATGGTGGACGATGCCAGCTCGGCCACGCTTATCTGCCATCTGATATGATATATTCTTTTCAAGGCATTAGAGCGCTTGTCGCTATTGCCGTTGTGGTTCAGCACGTTACCCGTCTACCAGGATATGTGGAGCAGAGCAACAACTTCGGCATATCGTTGCTGTTCCTTATGAGTGGCTTTCTCCTTTCCGAGAAGAGGCCAGACAATGCAAGACGATTTTTCTTTGACAAAGTGGCGCGCATAGCGCCTCTTAACGCATTTTGTATCCTTCTTGCTGTCCTTCTATCGCTGGGCGACCTGCCATATATTCTACCGCGCGCACTTGTGGACTTGCTGATGCTCCAGAGCTGGATACCGATACGCTCGGTTTATTACAGTTGCGACCCTGTTGCGTGGTTTCTAAGTTCCATTCTGCTCTGCTACGGCCTCTTTCCCCTGTTGTCGGAACTGCTGCACAGCCGTCCGTATCTTTTCACAGGTATGTGGTTCTTTGCAGCTGTTGTCTACACGGCCCTGATAGGGTACTCTGTCCACGACAGCCAGAAACTCGAAGCCTTTATCTATGTTGCTCCATATAGCCGACTGTTCGACTTCGCTCTCGGAATGATTGCGGGAGGAGTTAAGTTGAGAACGGAGTATTGGAAATGGAGAACACAGACTTTTGTGTTAATGTTATGCGGTCTTGCTTTCTTTGCGTCGGTGCATATAACGGAGGTACTGTTTCTGGCCTCGTGGTGGTACATGCCGGGGACGCTTCTGCTGCTGTCCGTGTCGCAGGACAAAGGATACCTCTCCGCCTTTCTTTCGGCCAGACCTCTTGTATGGCTGGGAAACATAAGTTTCGAAATTTTTATGCTACACCTCCCCGTATTGTATGCCTTCAGGATAATTGTGGCCAAAACGGGTTTGACATTCGGAACATGGCCCGTGCTTGTGGCAGTGCTGTGCACAAGTATTTCCGGCGCATGGCTGGTATCACGTTATTTCGAACAACCCCTCACACACCGTCTACGCGCCATTATAAACAAATAAAAAGCCCGGCCTTAGGGGTATGGTCCGGGCTATCGAGGGCAAATTAAAAATTTGTTGGACTTTTTTCAAGAAGCCAGAAAATTGCCGCTCTTTGTAAGTAAAACATCGCCCTCCACAAAAAGTTCATATCATCTCAAAAAAAAATTTATCAACCTTCCATTCTCTGCTCTTCACTTTTTATGTTGCAGGGCATAATAAAATATTTGTCGGGGCGGAGATAATTCTTTAAATTTGGGCGTCGAAAAACTATGAGCGATGACCGAAGTCCAACTGCCCGATTCGGCTCAGCACCGTCTCCCGTATTACCTCGCCCTGGAGGAGTGGGTTGCGGACAATCTGCCGGACGACGACTATATTTTTTCCTGGCGCGTGGCGCCCACAGTTATCTGCGGGCGTAATCAGGACATGCCGCTGGAAGTGAATCTGGCTTATTGCCGAGACAACGGCATAGACGTTGTGCGCCGACGCAGCGGCGGAGGCTGCGTGTATGCCGACATGAACAACTTCATGTTTTCATATATCACTCCCGGTACTGATGTAGACAAAAACTTCGCGCGCTATGCCGAAACCACAGCCGCGATGTTGCGTTCGCTGGGCTTCGACGCATGTGTAAGCGGACGCAACGATATCCTTATCGGCGGTTCCAAGATAGCCGGCAATGCTTTCTACCTGCATAACGGCCATTCGATAGCCCACGGCACAATGCTTTTCGACGTCGATTCGGAAAGAATGGCTAATGCCATCACTCCGTCGCGGGCCAAACTGCAGTCTAAAGCTGTACAGTCGGCACCGCGCCGCGTAACCTGTCTGCGTTCGCTGGGCATTGACATAAGCGTGGAGGAGTTCGGCAGATATGCCATCGATTTCTTTTCCGAAGGCCACGCCGTGCGCCTCACACCCGCGCAGGCCAAAGAAATCAATGCGATTGAGAAAAAATATTACGAGCCGTCTTTCCTGTACGGACGCATGCGCGGGAAAGACAGCGAAAAACTGATACGCCGTTTCTGCCGCATAGAAGGCGCTGGCGAATTCTATGCCGAAATCGAACTAACGCGCGAAGGCACGATAGAAAATATTCTGCTCGGAGGCGATTTCTTCTTCCGAGGCGATGTGGCCGAAAGGATAGAAGCACCGTTGCGGGGCATTGCATACACTCCCGCAGCGCTTGCCGAGGCATTGAAAAAAATAGAGACAGGGGCTGTAATCCGGGGCCTCAAACCGGAAGCGATGCTTGAAATTTTAATATAAATCCTTAAATATACCAACTGTTCAGATATGGATGATATAAAAACAACATGCCTGCATGAGAAACACGTGGCGCAGGGTGCACAGATGTCGCCCTTCGCCGGTTACGACATGCCGATAGAATATGCGGGGCTGGACACCGAGCATCAGGCTGTGCGCACACGCTGTGGCGTTTTCGATGTTTCACACATGGGCGAAGTGGACATCAAAGGGCCCGAGGCGCTGAAATTCGTAAACCATATTTTTACAAACGACGCAGCTGCCCTGCACGACGGACAGGCAGCCTATGGAATGATGACGGCCTTCGACGGCGGAACGGTGGACGATCTTCTCGTGTACCGCCGCAACGAGAACGATTTCATGCTCGTTATCAATGCCTCCAATACAGAAAAAGACTTGAGCTGGATTCGGTCGCATGCCGGAGCATACGATGTGGAGGTAATCGACCGATGCGCCGATTTCGGTCAGCTTGCCGTGCAGGGTCCCGACAGCGAAAAGATTATGAAAGATGTATTGGGCATAGACGGCTCCGACCTGTCGTTCTATACGTTCAAAACACTGCCGGACCTCACTATTATAAGCCGGACGGGTTATACCGGCGAGGACGGTTTTGAACTCTATGCAGCCCCCGGTGTTATTGTGAATATGTGGGAGAAGCTGATGGCAGCAGGTATCGAACCCTGCGGCCTTGGTTGCCGCGACACACTGCGTTTCGAGGCAGGGCTACCACTGTACGGCGACGAACTCACCGACGTCATCACGCCGCTGGAAGCAGGACTGGGCATGTTCGTGAAACTTGACAAGCCCGAAGGATTCATAGGCTGCGAGGCGCTTAAGAAACAGAAAGCCGAAGGCCTGAAGCGCAAACTGGTAGGCCTGGAAATCGAAAGCCACGCCACGGCACGTCATGGTTTCGAAGTGCTTGACATGGACGGAAGTACCATTGGTTACATAACCACCGGATATAACTCCCTCACGCTGAGCAAAAACATAGCAATGGCTCTTGTAAAAGCTCCATACGGCACGCTCGGATCTAAACTGCAGGTTAAAATACGCCGTAAACTTGCTCCGGCGACAGTGATAAAAAAACGTTTCTATATTCCCAACTATAAAAAATAAAATACAATGTCTAAGATTCTGTATCTTCCCACCCATGAATATATCAAAGTAGAAGGCGAAAACGGTTATATCGGTGTATCAGAATATGCCGCAAAACAGCTTGGCGCCGTAACATACGTCGATGTTCCCGATGAAGGCGACGAAGTTGAGGCCGGCGTGGAATTCGGCGCCATCGAAAGCCGCAAAGCCGCTTCCGACCTTATCTCGCCCGTAACCGGAGAGGTACTGGAAGTAAACGCCGACCTGGAGGACAATCCCAAGCTAATCAACAACGACCCGCTCGGCACATGGATTATCAAGGTACGCATTGCCGACCCCTCCGAACTGGACAAACTGATGGACGAAAAGGGCTACGCCGAATTCTGCGAAAATGAACACTGATATGGCTGCCGACCACTATCTGCCGCATACCGCCGAAGACATCGGCAGGATGCTTGAACGCTGCGGCGCCAAAACTCTCAACGACCTGTACAGCGACGTTCCAGAACAACTGCGTCTGAAAGGACCGTATAAGCTGCCCGAAGGAATGAGTGAGCCCGAAGTAGCACGCTGGTTCGATGCTGTTGGCAAGCAGAACACTACGCTGACATGCTTTGCCGGGGCCGGATTCTATAACCACTATACTCCGGCGGCTATTCCGGCCCTGCTGTCGCGCTCGGAATTCTATACCGCCTATACTCCGTATCAGCCTGAAATTTCGCAGGGCACCTTGCAATATATCTTCGAGTATCAGAGTATGATGTGCAGCCTTACGGGCCTCGATATCTGCAACGCGTCCATGTACGATGGCGCCACAGCCACCGCAGAAGCTGTGATGATGGCCGTGAACGCTTCCAAGAAGAAAAAGCGCGTGCTCGTTTCGGCAACGCTCGCACCCGCCGTAGCTTCTGTTATCGGCACATACGCCTCGGGGGATGGCATCATTGTCGAGATTATTCCCGAGGATGACGGTGTTACATCACGCACCGCATTCGAAGAAATGATGGGCGCCGGAGATGTCGCCGCCGTGGTGGTTGCATCGCCCAACTTCTTCGGTATCCTCGAAGACTACAGCGGCTATGCCGACATATGCCACAGCCACAAGGCCCTGTTCATCGTAAACAGCCATGCGTCGACACTCGGGGCCATACGCACCCCGGCGGAATGGGGCGCCGACATCGCCTGCGGCGAAGCTCAGAGCCTCGGTATTCCGCTGAACTACGGCGGTCCCGGCCTCGGCTATCTGTGTTGCACGAAGGCCCTTATGCGCAAGATACCCGGACGTATCGTTGGCGCCACCACCGACGCCACAGGCAAACGCGCTTTCGTACTCACCCTCCAGGCACGCGAACAGCACATACGCCGCCAGAAAGCCACTTCCAACATCTGCTCCAACCAAGGCATAATGACCCTCAACGCAGCCATGTACCTGGGACTGATGGGAGCCGAAGGTCTCGCCCGTGTGAACGAACTTAGCGCACAGGCCGCGCACTCCCTCGCACGCAAGCTATGCTCCACGGGAAAGATGAGCATGAAATATCCCGACAAGCCTTTTCTCAACGAGTTCGTGCTTGAGACCGCCGACGCATATCCGGCAAGGAAAATCATAGACGCGGCAGCTGCCGCAGGCATTCTGGCCGGAGTGGAACTGACAGAGAATAATCTGATGGTATGTGCCACCGAGATGTGCTCTCCCGAAGATATAGAAAAATATGTCTCACTGGTAAACAGCCTGTAAGATGAACAAAGAATTATACGAACCGCTCATATTCGAGCTTTCGCACAGCGGACGCCGCGGATATTCGCTGCCCCGCTATAAATACGGCGACGGCGACAGCACCATTCCCGCAAACCTGCGCCGCGGCAACGTTCCGGAACTTCCCGAAGTAGACGAACCCACACTTGTGCGCCACTATACCAACAGCAGCTCCAACAACTTCGGTGTGGATACCGGCTTCTATCCACTGGGGTCGTGTACTATGAAATACAATCCCAAGAGCAACGAGGCGAACGTGGCCCGCGCCAACATCGCCTCCCTGCATCCCATGCAGCCTGCGAGCACCGTACAGGGCGCCCTGCGCATTTACCGCACGCTCGAGAAATATCTCTCCGAGATAGGGGGCATGGCAGAATTCACCCTCAATCCATTTGCCGGCGCTCACGGCGAATATACCGGCCTGATGGTGATACGTCAGTACCATCTGAGCCGCGCCGACGAAGCCCGCACCAAAGTGATAGTTCCAGACTCGGCTCACGGCACCAATCCCGCCAGCGCACACACTGCCGGGTTCGACATTGTGGAAGTAAAAAGCCTTCCCGACGGCACCATTGATGTTGACGACCTCAAATCCAAGCTGGACAGCTCCATCGCAGCGGTAATGATGACCAACCCCAACACCGTAGGCATGTTCGAGAAACACATTCCCGAGATTGCCGAGGCTGTGCATGCCGCTGGCGCACTGCTCTACTACGACGGAGCCAACCTAAATCCCATGCTCGGTATCGCCCGTCCAGGAGATATGGGCTTCGACGTGATGCACATTAACCTGCACAAGACATTCTCCACGCCTCATGGCGGCGGCGGTCCCGGAGCAGGTCCCGTAGGCGTACGTGCCGGCCTCGAGAAGTTTCTCCCCAACCCGCGTGTGGTGGAGAAAAACGACGGCACACTCGATGTTGAATTCGGGACAGATGCCTTCGGCAACGTCAGCGCATGGCTCGGCAATTTTGCCGTACTCGTGAAAGCTCTAAGTTATATCCTTACGCTCGGCGCAGAGGGTATCGCCAAAGTAGGGCCGCTTGCCACGCTCAATGCCAACTACATAATGCACTCCCTCTCCGACCTGTATCTGCAACCCATCCCCGGGCCATGCAAACATGAATTCGTATTCGACGGTCTGCGCGACAAATCCATTGGTGTAACCACTCTGAACATCGCCAAAGCCTTGCTTGACTACGGTTTCCACGCACCTACCATCTATTTCCCGCTCCTGTTCCACGAGAGCCTGATGATAGAACCCACGGAGACGGAATCGCTCGAGACACTCGACAAATTCATTGCCGTGATGCGGTCTATTGCCGAAGATGCCGTGCGCTACCCCGACAAGATTAAGAACGCTCCATATACCACGCCCATATCGCATCCCGACGAGGACGAGGCAGCGATGAATCCTGTTACCTCCTACATAGAACTATGCAAAAAGCTGATCTGATTATTATTGGAGGCGGCCCCGGCGGTTATGAAACTGCCGCCGAGGCTGCCGCTTCCAGCCTCGACGTTATCCTGTTCGAAAAAGGCCACCTGGGGGGAACATGCCTTAACCGAGGCTGTATACCTACCAAATGCCTGTGCGCAGGAGCGGAAATACTCGAAACAATACGGAACTCCTCCCGCTTCGGCATCGAGGCAACGGCCACCGCAAGCTACGCCTCTGCCGTTGAGCGCGCAGCAGTGGTAATAGGCGAATTGCGATGCGGCATTGCCGATATGCTTGGCGCCGTAAGAGTGATAAACGCCGAGGCTCGTCTTGCCGAAGGTCCTCGAGTTATAGCCGATGGCGAAGAATACACCGCTCAGCGCATCATAATCGCTACCGGTTCGTGTCCGGCGACAATCAGAGGAATTGACCCGTCGCTCTATCACAGCAGCGACGATTTTCTGAGCCTCACCGAACTGCCACGGCACATCACTGTTGTGGGCGGAGGCGTAATAGGCCTTGAAATGGCCTCGGTAGCCGCCGCATACGGCTCCGACGTTACCGTGCTGGAATTCTGCAAGGAGATTCTTCCGGGCATGGACGCCGATATCGCCAAACGTCTGCGCAACGCCTTGGGGAAAAGAGGCATAAACATCGTAACCGATGCAAGAGTTACCGGAATCGATGCTGACAGTACAGTGCGATACACGAAGAAAGACAAAGAATTCACCGTTGAAAGCGACTACGTTCTCGCCGCTGTCGGCCGCCGTCCTGCTCTGCCCGATGGATGCGAGGAAACCGGCATTGCCATAAACGAACGAGGATTCATCGCTACCGACGATAGTTTCCGGACATCGGTTCCTGGAATATATGCCATCGGCGATGTAAACGGCAAATACATGCTCGCCCATGCCGCAAGCGCGCAAGGTCGCTGCGTTCTCGGCCAAACAGTGAACCTTGATGTAGTTCCCTCCGTAGTCTTCACCATTCCCGAATGCGCCTTTGTAAAGCGTGCTGTAGATTGTGAGACACGCGCAGTCAAGCTACCCTATGCCAGCAACGGCAAGGCTCTTGCCTCAGGTCAGGACGGTTTGCTCAAGTTGGAATGTGAAGCGGAAAGCGGTATCCTTACAGCCTGCTCTGTCCTCGGCCCTCACGCCGCCGACATTGTGGCGGAGGCTGCGCTTGCCATTTCGAAAAATATCACAGCCCGAGAACTATGCAAAAGCATACATGCACATCCTACCCTGTCTGAACTCCTGCCGGGTGCAGCCGCCGCTCTTTGCCGCTGAAACCGCATAAAATAAATTTGGCAGTTTTATGCGCAATGTGTAACTTTGCACATTGTTTTGAAGCGTTGAACGCAAATAAAACCAAGCATAGCTCATGTTAATAATAGGAATAGCCGGCGGTACCGGTTCCGGCAAGACTACAGTGGTAAACAAAATCATAAACAGCCTGCCCCCGGGTGAGGTTGCGGTGATGCCACAGGACTCTTATTACAAAGACTCCAGCCATATTCCGCCGGAGGAGCGCTCCAAAATCAACTTCGACGAGCCTAACGCTATCGAGTGGACACTGCTTGTGGAACATCTCGCCGAACTCAAAAAAGGCCACACAATACAGATGCCCACATATTCCTATCTTACGTGTACCCGCCAGAGCGAGACCGTAGAGGTGAAACCGGCCGACGTGGTTATTGTAGAGGGTATTCTGGTGCTTACCGACCCCACCATCCGCAATATGCTTGACATCAAAGTGTTTGTTGACGCCGATGCCGACGACCGTCTTATCCGCGTTATCGCCCGCGACTGCATCGAACGAGGCCGCACGCCCGAAATCGTGATAAACCGGTATCAGGATGTACTCAAGCCCATGCACTGCCAGTACATCGAACCGAGTAAACGCTATGCCGACCTTATTGTCCCTCAGGGCGGCAGTAACACAGTGGCTATTAATCTGCTCACCGATTATATCGAGAGCCGGCTGCATAAAGGATGCACCGTGCGCGGAGTGTCGAACCCTGCAATTTGAGATATGGCGCTGAGCTGGCTTCATAGAAACAAGAACGACGAGGAACGCAACATTCCTCAGCCTTTCGAAGTTCCCGAAGGAGAGGATACTATCCTTGAAACAATAGACGACGCTACGGACCAGATAACCGAAAGCGCTACCATTATTACAGGCGAACCAGAAACCATACCTACAGAAAAGACCAAACCGCTGGTTTTGCGCACCGATAACCTTGTAAAACGCTACGGCAAGCGTACCGTGGTAAACCATGTTTCCATCGATGTTACGCAAGGTGAAATCGTAGGGCTACTCGGACCAAACGGCGCGGGAAAGACAACCACGTTCTACATGACCGTGGGGCTGATACAACCCAACGAAGGCAATATATTCCTCAACGACCTGAACATCACCAAATATCCGGTATACAAAAGGGCTCAGAACGGTATCGGCTACCTTGCACAGGAAGCGTCCGTATTCCGTAAACTGAGCGTAGAGGACAACATTCGCGCTGTACTCCAGATGACCGACATGACCAAGGAACAACAAGCCGACAAACTTGAGAGCCTTATCGACGAATTCAACCTGCAGAAAGTGCGCAAGAATCTCGGCGACCAACTCTCGGGCGGCGAGCGACGCAGAACCGAAATAGCGCGATGCCTCGCCATCAATCCGAGTTTTATCATGCTCGACGAACCATTTGCCGGTGTGGACCCTATAGCCGTTGAAGATATCCAGAAAGTGGTGTACAAACTCAAGGACAAGAACATCGGAATCCTCATAACCGACCATAACGCTCAGGAAACGCTGCGAATCACAGACCGCGCCTACCTTCTTTTCGAAGGCCGTATATTATTTCAGGGCACCAGCGAAGAACTCGCCGAGAACCCTGTGGTGCGCGAGAAATATCTTGGCCGCGACTTCGTGTTCTATCGCAAACGCCTCGGATAAAAAATACAAACAGTAACACATATCATAATATGTCAGAAGAAAACGCAACCCTTGACAATGAACAGGCCAAAGGCCTCAACTTTGTGGAAGAAGAAGTGTACAACGACCTCCGTGCCGGTAAAAACGGCGGACGGTTAAGCACCCGTTTTCCACCTGAGCCAAACGGCTACCTTCATATAGGCCATGCAAAAGCAATCTGCATGGATTTCGGTGTGGCTGAGAAGTTCGGCGGCACTTGCAACCTTCGCTTCGATGATACCAACCCCGTGAAGGAGGATGTTGAATACGTAGATTCTATTCGCGAAGATATTCACTGGCTTGGCTTCGACTGGGGTAACCGCGAATACTATGCTTCCGACTATTTCCCCCAACTCTACGATCTGGCTGTCCGCCTTATCAAGGAAGGCAAGGCGTATGTGGACGACCAGAGCAGCGAGGAAATCGCGCGCCAGAAAGGCACTCCCACAACGCCCGGAGAGGAAAGCCCGTACCGCAACCGTTCTGTCGAGGAGAATCTCGATCTGTTCACCCGCATGAACGCCGGCGAGTTTGAAGAAGGCAGCCGCGTGCTCCGCGCGAAGATAGATATGGCTTCGCCGAACATGCACTTCCGCGACCCTATCATGTACCGCATCATCAAGACACCGCATCACCGCACCGGTACTACATGGAAAGTTTATCCCATGTACGACTTCGCCCACGGCCAGAGCGACTACTTCGAAGGCGTTACCCATTCCATCTGTACCCTCGAATTCGTAGTACACCGTCCGCTGTATGAACATTTCGTGCACGAGCTTGCCGACGAAAGCTATTGCCCGCGTCAGATCGAGTTCAACCGCCTCAACCTGACATACACTGTGATGAGCAAGCGCAAACTGCTGCAGCTCGTCAAGGAAGGCCTTGTGGCAGGCTGGGATGACCCGCGCATGCCCACCATCTCGGGTATGCGTCGCCGAGGCTACACCCCGGGATCCATCCGTAACTTCATCAACACTATCGGTTACACCAAATATGAGGCTCTGAACAGCGTCAGCCTGCTTGAACACGCCGTACGCGACGACCTTAATAGGATTGCCACCCGCGTAATGGCTGTTCTGAACCCGCTTAAGGTCGTTATCACCAACTATCCTGAAGGTCAGGTTGAAACTGTTACAATGGAGAACAATCCCGAGGATCCCGAAAACGGTGTTCACGAAATGCCGTTCAGCCGCAAGATATACATCGAGCGCGACGATTTTATGGAGAATCCTCCCAAAAAGTTCTTCCGCCTCGCGCCCGGCTCGGAAGTCCGCCTGAAAGGCGCGTATATCATCAAGTGCGACGAAGTGGTTAAGGACGCCGACGGCAACATCACCGAACTGCACTGCAGCTACGACCCCGAAAGCCGCAGCGGTATGCCCGGCGCTGCCCGCAAGGTGAAAGGCACCCTGCATTGGGTTTCCGCACAGCATGCGGTTGACGCTGAAGTGCGCCTGTACGACCGTCTGTTCGACGTAGAAAACCCTGCAGCCGAGCCCGACCGCGATTTCCGCGAAATGCTGAATCCTGAATCGCTAAAAGTCGTGGAACATGCCAAACTTGAACCGTACATTATCGAAAACGCCACCAAGTTCGCCAAATTCCAGTTCCAGCGTGTGGGCTATTTCACTCCGGACTACGATTCCACCCCCGAAAAACCGATTTTCAACCGCACCATCGCCCTGAAGGATACATGGGAAAAAGTTCAGAAGAACGGTTGATTGCATCTTACATAACAATGTGCGGCCGAAGACACTACTCCGGCCGCATTTAATATGTGCCACATGGAAAATGACAATAATCCTCGCGAAGAACTCTACCGGCGCTTCCGCAAAGCACTGACACGCCCCGTGGGTGAACGTTTCTTCGACGAAGACGAACTGATAGACATCTACGACTACGCCGGCGACTATAACGACGATTACGTCCAGTTAGAAGTCCTGCTTTGCGGCGCGCGCCTCTACCCCGAGAGCGAACGGCTGGCCGAGCGCAAGGCCCTTCTATATCTCGATACTACCGACGACGAAACCGACGAACGCACAAAAGCCGCACAGCAATACCTTGCCGACAATCCGGAAGCGTCCTCGATTCTTTTCGACATCGCGCGTATGGAAGTGAATCCTCCCCAGAATCCCGAGGAAGCGCTTGAATTCCTGCTGAACCAATACAGCGAATTCGATGATGAAGAAATAATCCGTTTTGTCGACCTTGCAGTTGACCTGGACTGCTATAAATGGCTTATCGCGAACTTCGAAAGCATATCAGCCAAAGTCCCTTATAAACCGTCGTTTCAGTACGAAGTGGCGCGCGAGGCCGACAAAGCCGGCGATAATGAAACTCTTATACGATTAGCCGATGCGCTTATAGAGACCGAACCATTCGCCCCGGCATACTGGCTTATGCTTCTGCGCGGACAATGCCGCCTGGCACGGCACGACGACGCAAGACAGACATTCGAATATGCGCGCGCTTTGGCCGAAGACGATCAGGAAACACTTTTTGCGCTAATAGATATCGCCTATAATTTCGAACCGGAATTACTGCGCGACCTTATAGAGCCGCTTAAGCGCCTTGCCACAGCCAATTCGGATGAATTCTATATTGTAGAAAGCCTCTGTGCCATATACAATAAACTGAATTATAACGAAGCAGTCGTACGCAAGACATTGCGGGATTTCCTTCTTGTGCATCCCGAAAATGCCACCGCCCTCGCCCAGTATCTCAATCTGAATGTGCCCGACAAAATCGAAATAATAAACAAATTTTTCGAATCCACCGACAGCGGCGCCCTGGCTGATGCTGACTACGACACCATGTCGCACACACTCTGCTCACACGGCGACTTTGCCGCTGCCGAAATCGTGCTGGCCCGTTGCCTGAACATAAACAGTTGCGACGACCCGTTTCAACTGAGCCGAATCATAGAAGTAGAAATCCACCTGGCACATTACGGGCAGGTGATTGAAGTATGCAGGAACAATGCGCTGATGCTCGACGGTCTTGTCCATGATCCCCTGCACGGGCCGGCAGCCGTTTATGCCTTGGCAGTATCGCTTATCAAAACCGGGCATTACGATCAGGCGCTGTCCTATGTAAAATCCTTACAGCCGTTCTACGAAGGAGCCATAAAAATGGTTCCTCTGCCAGTGCGCATGACAATACGCTGTCTGCTCACTTTCATTGACAAGATGGAGCGTCATCCGGCCGAAGAAACTATGTACTGGGAATTCTTCGACATGCTCTTTCTCGGCAAAGCATAAACAGCAACAAAATACTGTTTTTGAAAATTATTTTAGCCGGAAAATTTTCAAAGTTTTCCGGTTTATTTTTTATCATACTAATAATAAGCATATTACATTTTAAACATACCTGAAAAGTTGTCCGGTTTTGAATAGCTGATACATAATTTCAATCTACAAAATTTGCAGAATCAAAAACTTCTATGTAGATTTGCAGACAGAATAACAACTTA
The DNA here is from genome assembly GCA_902461565.1 of uncultured Porphyromonadaceae bacterium. Lineage (GTDB taxonomy): Bacteria > Bacteroidota > Bacteroidia > Bacteroidales > Muribaculaceae > CAG-873. The sequence continues at coordinate 11,406 of CABPYL010000039.1, read as the reverse complement.
AAAACACACGATTAAATATAACTTTCAATGATACAGGTAGTAGTTAAACGCGATGGCCGAGTTGTCGGGTACAACGAAGAAAAAATCAAAGGAGCCATCAGGAAAGCCATGCTCACAACCGAGCTAGGCGAGGACGAGGCACTGATACAGCGCATAGCCGACCGCATAGGCGCCTCCGGTTCGGAAACCATGAGTGTCGAACAGATTCAGGACCTGGTGGAATTTGAACTGATGAACAGCCCGCGAAAGGAAGTGGCAAAGCGCTATATCGCCTATCGCGACAAACGCAACATCGCCCGCAAATCCAAAACGCACGATATGTTTCTGGAAATCATCCAGGCAAAAAACAACGACATCACCCGCGAAAACGCCAACATGAACACCGATTCGCCCGCAGGAATGATGATGAAGTTTGCCAGCGAGACTACCAAACCGTTCGTCGACGACTATCTGCTTTCATCAGAAGCCCGCGAGGCCGTACGCCACAACTACCTGCACATTCACGACAAAGACTACTACCCCACAAAGAGCCTTACATGCGTCCAGCACCCTCTTGACAATATTGTGCAGCACGGTTTCATTGCCGGCCACGGTGAATCGCGCCCCGCAAAACGCATCGAAACCGCCAGTGTACTCGCATGTATATCATTGGAAACGGCACAGAACGAAATGCACGGAGGACAGGCCATTCCGGCATTCGACTTCTACCTCGCTCCTTTTGTCCGTTCTTCATTCGAAGAGGAAGTACAGACACTTGAAAAACTGACAGGCCGCGAACTTCCCGCACTTCATAACGCTGTTATAAAAGACTACATTATGAAGCCACTCGATAGCCTGGAAGGCGACGAGCGCCTGCTACAGCATGCGATAAACCGCACTGCCGCGCGTGTTCATCAGTCGATGGAGGCCTTTATCCACAACATGAACACCATCCACAGCCGCGGCGGCAACCAAGTTGTATTCAGTTCAATAAACTACGGTACCGACACCTCGGCAGAGGGTCGCTGCATTATTCGCGAACTTCTTCATTCGACATACGAAGGCGTCGGAAACGGTTCCACCGCAATCTTCCCAATCCAGATATGGAAAAAGAAACGCGGTGTAAGCTATCTGCCCGAAGATCCCAACTACGACCTATATAAACTCGCCTGCAAAGTTACTGCCCGCCGTTTCTTCCCTAACTTTGTAAACCTCGACGCTACCTTCAACCATCACGAGAAGTGGCGTGCCGACGACCCCAAGCGTTACCTCTACGAGGTAGCTACTATGGGCTGCCGCACCCGCGTGTTCGAGAACCGCTACGGAGAAAAAACATCCGTGGGCCGCGGCAATCTTTCCTTCTCCACCATCAATATCGTGCGTCTGGCTATCGAATGTATGCCGATAAAAGACAAGCAGGAGCGCATAGACATGTTCTTCCATAAACTTGACGATGTGCTTGATATTACCGCACGCCAGCTGAACGACCGCTTCGAATTTCAGAAAACAGCGCTTGCAAAGCAGTTCCCCCTATTAATGAGCAAGCTGTGGATCGGCGGCGAAAAGCTCAAGCCCGAAGACACAATAGAGCCGGTGATCAATCAGGGCACCCTGGGCATAGGATTCATCGGTCTGGCAGAATGTCTTATCGCGCTTGTTGGCAAACACCACGGCGAAAGCGAAGAAGCCCAGGCATTGGGCCTGCGCATTGTAAGCCACATGCGCAGCCGTGTGAACGACTACTGCGAACAGTACCAGCACAATTATTCCGTCCTGGCAACACCGGCCGAGGGCCTCTCTGGCCGTTTCACCGCCCGCGACCGCAAGACTTTCGGCGAAATTCCGGGGGTTACAGACAAAATATATTACACCAATTCCAATCACGTGCCTGTATACTACCACTGCTCTCCTCGCCACAAAGCCGAAGTGGAAGCGCCGTACCATGCCCTAACAGGCGGCGGACATATATTTTATGTGGAGATTGATGGTGATGCCACGCACAATCCCGAGGCTATCTGCAACATAGTGGATCTGATGGACAAGTACAACATCGGCTACTGCTCGGTAAACCACAACCGCAACCGCTGCATGGAATGCGGATACGAGGATGCTTCCGAAAACCTTGACGAATGTCCCGTATGCCACAGCAAAGCAATCGACAAACTTCAGCGTATTACCGGATACCTCGTAGGCACCACCGATCGCTGGAACAAGGCCAAACTTGCCGAACTAAACGACCGCGTAGTTCATGAATGATAAAATCCGCGTTGTCCGGACCGTCGAAGGCACAAGTGTCGACGGTCCAGGACTGCGCACGTCCATATACTTTGCTGGCTGTGCTCACCGCTGCCCCGGCTGCCACAACGAACCGACATGGGATTTCATGTCCGGACACGAAACAAGCGTCGGTGAACTGATGGATACAATCCGTTATAACGGGTTCGGAGTAACCTTCTCGGGAGGAGACCCGATATACCAGGCCAAGGCCCTTATCCCTCTTGCGCGCGCCATCAAGGCCGAGGGTCTGCAACTGTGGTGCTACACAGGTTTTACGTTCGAAGAGCTGATGCAAGAACCCGTTGAGGGCACTGCTGACTTGTTGAAGTTCATCGACGTCCTCGTCGACGGGCCTTTCATATTGGCGCAGCGCGACACATCTCTACTTTTCCGCGGCTCGGCCAACCAGCGCATAATCGACGTACCCGCAAGCCTTTCCGGCGGCAGGGCAATTCTATTGAAAGAATTTAATTAGGCCAATTCAATCGTGATGGTACGGCTCGCCGCGCATTATCGTGCCTGCACGATATAGCTGTTCCACCACGAACAGGCGCACAAGTTCGTGCGGGAATGTCATTTTCGATAGCGACAGCATACCGTCAGCACGGTTGTATACAGCCTTGCTGAACCCATACGGTCCTCCGACAAGCAATACAAGATTTTTTGGCAGGTCCACTGCCTTTCTGACAATCATGTCAGAAAACTCGCGGGAAGTAAGCTCCTTTCCGCGCTCGTCAAGCAACATCAGAAAATCGCCGGGAGTAATCTCGGCGAGAATTTTTTCTCCTTCAAGCTCTTTCTGACGCTCGGAATCGGCAGAGCGCCCGAGTTTCACATCAGGCAACTCCACAATTCCAAACGGCCAGTAATGCGGAATACGTTTCGCATAGCGCTCTATCGCCGATGCTACAGTTGCATCGCGCACAGCGCCGACGCACACAAGTTTTATCTTCACGCTTAGATGGAAAGGCGGCGCAGCGTGTTCAGCAACTCGCGGTTGATAGGTTTGTCGTTCTTGATGGCCTTAGAGAAAGGCACATAAACAATTTCGTCGTTTTTGATGCCGATCATCACATTGCGCTGATCCTCCATCAGCGCGTCGATGGCAGCTGCACCCATGCGCGATGCAAGGATACGGTCGTGCGCTGTAGGCGAACCACCGCGCTGCAGGTGTCCAAGGATAGACACGCGCACATCGTACGACGGATATTCATTTTTCACGCGTTCGGCCAAACCGATAGCACCACCTGTAACCGGGCTTTCGGCAACAAGTACTATTGACGAGTTTTTACTCTTGCGGAAACCATTCTGAATCAGTTCGGCCAACTGGTCGACCTCGGTGGAGATTTCGGGGATAATGGCAGCTTCGGCACCGGAAGCGATTGCGCCATTCAGCGCAAGGAAGCCGGCGTCGCGACCCATGACCTCAATAAAGAAAAGACGCTCGTGGCTCGTAGCGGTATCGCGAATCTTATCCACACACTCCATAATAGTGTTCAGCGCGGTGTCGTATCCAATGGTGGTATCGGTACCGTAGAGGTCGTTATCGATAGTACCGGGCAGACCGATAATAGGGAAATTGAACTCGTTTGCAAAAATGCGCGCACCGGTAAGGGAACCATCGCCGCCGATAACAACAAGCGCGTCAATTTCATGACGACGAAGTACATCATAGGCCAGCTGACGGCCTTCGGGAGTTTCAAACTCCTTACAGCGTGCCGTTTTCAGGATTGTACCGCCCTGCTGGATGATATTGGAAACGTTTTGTGTACGGAAGTCGGCAATCTCGTCGGCAATAAGGCCGCGATAACCACGATAAATACCCTTTACCTTTAGACCGTTATAAATAGCCGAACGGGTTACGGCACGGATGGCTGCGTTCATGCCGGGAGCATCACCTCCGGAAGTTAGAATGCCTATACACTTGATCTCTGCCATATTTTGGTTGTAATTGATGAATTTCCTGCAAAGTTAATGTTTTTTCCCCGTATTTGGTTCGCCCTCCCGAAAATTTATCATGCAAAATTTTCCGATTTCTCCCATATTGTCGTCTATTTGGCTTTCGTATTCCTCAGACTTTGAATTTAAACTACTTTCATATTAATAACCAGTTAAATCATGTCTTAATTTCTGATGAAACTCTTTCCCTCTCGCTTGTGGATATGGCGCCCCCAATATCTGCTGTTTTTGTCTCTGAATCCATTCGATTGGCACACCCAACCTAATTAATTCTTCCACTTTTTCCGGTTCATAATCCCGCGCTGCCAGGAGGAACTTCCGGATTATCTCTTTTCTATTATTATAATGCTCTTCGAGTGCTAATGTTTTATTATTTTGAATCATACGGCCTGTAACCCGTAAGGTTGCAGAAAAATCTGAAAGAGGAAGGCTTTCCAGATTCGAACCGAAAGGAATATTCGACTCAAACATGCTCCAATCCTCAATATCGGGATGGTATGGATTGGCTGAAACAGGATATTTATTCATCAACTGGTTACAACATTTTCCGCTCGGAATAAGATTATAGAAGCACATTGCAAGACCCGGATATTTACCCTCAGGATAAAAATGATCAAATTCACTGGTTCTTCGTAACCCTTGTTCGGGATGCAGGATATCGAAATATTCATCATCACAATAAGGACAGACCTTGAAATCCATCATTCTCAAAAGAGTATAGGCATTATAAGTCCGGGCACTGTCTACATATTTGTCGTTTGTAGAAAAACGTTTAGTATATAACTCTTTAAAAAACCCAATTTGCAGTTCTTTTTCTTTCCGCTGTACCCATTTTTCAAGAGTCTCCACATCGGCAAGTATGAACTTTTTCAGCCAATTATAATCATCGGGCCTAAAAGGCGACATATCACCTAAAATTTTTGCTATATCTTTATACAGCAAATCGGCAACATCTGCTCCTTTGGATTTTACATAGTCCTCTACTGCGATATAATGAGCCGACTTACACTCTTGTATATTTATAAAGTCCAAATGTACCATTTTTACAGTCTTTCAAGCAATGATTCAAAATATTGTCTCAAAATTTTATCACCAATAACCGGGGCTATTATTTTTGCACGATGTATAAGGTTTCTGTCCTCTTCCGTATAACATTCTCTTAAAATCAGGGGCCTGACTTTTTCCAACAAATCAGTCAGTAATTGACGGCTATACTCTCCTATGGTATAGTCCAGAAAGAAATCCCTTGCCATGATTGAATGTATGCCCGCAGCAAAAGTAGACCCGACATCTTCTTGAAGGACCTTGCAATATCCAAACTCATCTTGCTTTAGACGAATAACCTGACTTGAGACGACATCAGAGAGCATAAAAGGAGAGTGTGTCGTCATTATTATTTGAATCCTTGACTCAGCAGAACGCCTCTTCAGTATCTCATTCGCGGTCGCAAGAAAGCGACGGCACATCTCGGGATGCATGTAAACCTCCGGTTCGTCAAGGAGCAGTATAAAATCAGGTTGATAGTACCCTCCATTATTGTGATCTGAAATTTTCAAATTAATGCAGAATTCATCTATAGCGCCAAGAGTCTTTGCGTACTGATATTCACCGGAACTCACTCCGACAATTTCGTAGGGCAGCAACTCTTTGGTAAATACCCCGAATTCATCCGGCCGATATCCTGTCATTCTCTCAAACAGGTCTCGCAATACCGGGCTCTCGAAATCCATTTCAACTATAGGCAACGAAAAGGTATCCTCTGTGAAATATTTATCGTCGAACTTATTAAGCAGATTATAAATATCTTTTATGTCATCCGTAATCTGCCATACAAGGCCATGTTCTCCCAAAAGTTCATCTGAATGGGAGTCTATATAACTACCAAGCCATTTTATCCTCCTGAGCATTTCATCAATAGAGCCACCTCCGCCCATTATATCCGGCAATATATATCGTGGTTCCGGTTTTATAAGACCGCTTTCAAGACCCTCCAATATGTCACCAAAATCGGGATCATATATAGTTTCTGCCCACTTACGAAGATATATTGCATAATCAGCGACCAAGTCATGAAGGAACTGAAACTTCGGAGACTTTTTTATTTTCTTACTCTTACTTAATCCAATCTTTTGGAATCTCTTGTCCTGATATGTCCAATATTGCTCCTTTTCAAGTTCCTCCGGTAGCTCGACAGGAAGTTTATATCTCCAATTCCAGGCCGATATTTTTAAGAATGTATTTCTTTTGAAATTATTCGCAGGAAGTTTGTTTATAAATTCATAAAGTACTTCGCAGGCTATGCCAATATTAGTACGTCCATATGGGGAAACTATGCGAGGAAAATATTCTTCGGTCCGTATTCCTTCCTGGTGCACATCATCACAAGGTGATGAAGCAAATGCGGTTCGGTCGAAGCAATTGATTATATATGTTTTTGGATTGTATCCTCTATTTAGACGTGTTACAGATTTAATCCTACAATTATTATCCGTAACAATTTCAAACAAGCTTAATATACCGTACTTTCTTTCAAAATCATTAAGTTCAATACCAAACGATTTTGGACAGAGATTGCAGACTTCTACAATATATCTTTGTGCCCCGTCTGCGAATAATAATAAATACGAACTATTGTTTTTGATTTCTCGACGTCCGTATTCATCCATTCCAATGAGTTGGAGAAGGTTTGTCTTTCCGGAGCCAGTCTCTCCGACGATTAAAGACAAGCCTCTCAGTACAGAATCTCCAAATACCGCATCTTTAACAGGATCCGAATCTTTCTTAGCTATTTCTAAATCACCATCCAAATATGAACATTGGTAATCATCCGAGAAATAGAATTCCTGATTACGGATATTACGGAAGTTATCAATATATGCGTAAATAAGTCTCATATGCACATCTTTCAATAAAATATAAGAGCGTGGAATATATTGTTTTGGCTACAACTCTTTGACTGGATTTAAGGGAATTTTATTTTTCTCATTCTGGCTAATGCAAAAAAAACGACCGATTGCCGAATGCTCGCAAATATAGAATTTTGACGGCTTCTATGCAAATACTCCTGCGAAAAAGTTATCGGTGTTTGTTGCCTTTTGGTAGAATTACATAAGCGGCAAAAGTTGTAGCGGGGGAAGCCGCGAATGTCAGAGTATTTCTGTAACTTTGTAGCGTTTAACGGCAGAATATATTATTATGAACCTTTCAAAATATTTGCGGCAGTCTGTCAGATGGCTTTTCGGATGGTTCAGTGGCCGCACGGCGCCGCTATGCCTCACCACATTGATGTCGCTGTTATGGTTTACCTTCGCATGGAATCTCGACACAACCTTTCGCTCGTACAGCGACCCGATGCTCTACGTTGTTAACATTCTTGCAGCCCTTGTTCTTCTGTCGCCGTGGATTGCTTCGCACAAGGCATGGCTGCAGTTAACGGTTATCGCACTGCTCGATATCCTACTGGAAGCCAATTTGATGTATAACCGCACATATCTCACGGCCATACCGGCTTCCAGTTACGGACTTGCCGGAAACATGGCGGATTTCACAGACAGTATAGCCGACAGCTTCCGCATTGCCGACATAGGTTTCCCGGTCATCTTAGCTTTAGGCGCATACCTCACTTACCGCCGGAAACGCGAGTGTTCACCGCGGTTGGTGCTCAGATGGATGTCGTGCACAGCGTTATTCGCTGCCGTTGCGGGTATTATGATAACGGCACGCGGAGGGTTCTACAAGGCATACGACAGTCTGATACAGTCGTGCTACTACTTCACCTGCGGAACACCTACATATACTGTGGCAGGGCATATCGCATATAACATAATGGACCACAAGCGCAACGAGACACTGAGCGATGCCGACCGGCAGCAGATAGACAGCTGGCTGGAGGAACACAAGGCAAGCGTTGTGATTCCTGACAGTATCGAAAACCGCCGAAGCCTTGTTTTCATCTATTGTGAGTCGCTTGAGAGCTGGCCTATTGAGAGCGATGTAAACGGCAAGCCCATCGCCCCTTATCTCCGTTGCCTAATAAACGATTCCACAACCCTCTATGCGCCGCGAGTTCTCACGCAGGTGGGCGCGGGACATTCCATCGACGCCCAGTTGCTATACACTGCCGGAATGATGCCGACAATAAACAGCGTGTACAGCATGAAATATCCAACGGTAACATATCCTACCCTAAATAAAGCACTCAAGGCTGACAGAGACGCGAAAAGCGTTATGATGACGCCCGACAAGATATTCACATGGAACCAGGGCACAATAGCGCGCACTTTCGGCTACGACAGCATCGTATGGCGCAAAGACTGGATTATGGACGAGACTATACTACGCAAACTGTCGGACGGCTCATTCCTCAGGCAGAGTGTCGGGATGCTGCAGAAAGGCGAACTCTGGCCCGAAGGAGAACCGGCAATGTTCACATTCATCACTTATACCGGCCATAATCCTTTCAAACTCAACGACGAGCAGAAGGATCCTGATTTCAGTGCTGACGCCACCGATATGCCTCAGCGCCTGCGCGATTACATCACGACAACGCACTATGTGGATTCGCAGCTGCCCGTGCTTATCAACTACCTGAAAAGCCGAAGCGATTATAAAGACATTCTGATTGTCATTGCTGGCGACCACGAGGCCCTCGGCATAGACCGCGCGAAGATGCGCGACGAATCCGCCGACGCCCGCGCTATTGTGGCCGACGGCCCGTTCACTCCATTAATAATACTCAACTCGCCTGTAGCCGGACGACACGACTGCATTGTGGGGCAGGTGGATGTGTACTCCACCCTTCTCGACCTTCTTGGCGTGCCTGATAACGGATGGCGCGGAATGGGAACGAGCATAATCAGCCCGACGCACATTCCGGCCGCATATACTTCCGTTCCGCAGCAGTTGTACGGCGACACAACGGGCATAGCACCCCAACGTATAGAACACCTTAGGCGCACCCGCGAAATATCCGACAAAATAATAATTCACGACCTTCTTGCAAAATAGAGAGTGCAGCCACATCGAGACAACCAGCATGGCAGCCGCACGCCAGACACTTCAAATTTTTCGTCCGGTAATTTTCTTTCGATTAATTTTTCTTTTGTTGAATTATTGCGTAATTTTGCAAAGCCTAAACCCACTCCGGATTTATGAAAAATAACAGCCTGGTCGCAATCGACGACCTTAGCCGGGAACAGATTCTCGCACTGCTCGAACGAGCCCGGTATTTCGAGCAGCATCCAAACAGCCACCTTCTTGAAGGCCGCGTGGTGGCAACGCTATTCTTTGAACCTTCCACCCGTACACGTCTTAGTTTCGAAACAGCAGTCAACCGTCTGGGCGGCCGTGTAATCGGCTTCTCCGATGCCGCGACTTCGAGCACATCGAAGGGCGAGACGCTTAACGACACCATCAAGATGGTATCCAACTATGCCGACCTTATCGTGATGCGCCACCACCTTGAAGGTGCTGCGCGATACGCCTCGGAAATAGGCGGTGTTCCTATCGTCAACGCCGGCGACGGTGCCAACCAGCATCCATCGCAGACGATGCTCGACCTCTACTCCATTCTCAAGACCCAGGGCAAACTCGAAGGTCTGACAATTACTATGGTCGGCGACCTCAAGTACGGCCGCACAGTTCACTCGTTGCTACAGGCTCTTCGTTTCTTCAAACCGGTAATGCACTTTGTGGCTTCCAAGGAGCTGGAGATGCCCCGCGAATATATACGGCTGTGCGAGGAAAACGGCATAGAGTATTATGAGCATACGGATTTCTCGCCCGAGGTAATCGCCGCGAGCGACATCATCTATATGACACGCGTGCAGCGCGAACGCTTCCCGGACCTCGCCGAGTACGAAAAGGTGAAGAACCTGTACACCCTGCGCCGAAATATGCTGGATGTGGCCAAACCGAATATGCGCATCCTACATCCGCTGCCCCGCGTAAACGAGATAGACCGCGACGTGGATGACAGCCCGCACGCATATTATTTCGAACAGGCCCGCAACGGTGTTTTCGCCCGACAGGCTATTATTACAAACGCTCTTGGCATAGACCCTCTCGCAAAATGACACAGAAGAAAGAACTTGCCGTAGCAGCGCTGCGCAACGGCACCGTAATAGATCATATACCCTCCAGCGCCCTGTTCCGCGCAGTACATATTCTCGGTATAGAAAACATGCCCAATGCTGTTACCATCGGCTACAACCTACCCGGCTCGCACATGGGCCCGAAAGGTATAATCAAGATAGAAGGTGTGGAATTCGACCGCGACGTGCTTAACCGCATAGCAGTAGTGGCTCCTACGGCCACTATCAATATCATCCGCGACTATGCCGTTGCGGAAAAGCATCCCGTGGAACTACCGGGTACTCTTGTTGGAACGGTGCGATGCCCCAATCCCAAGTGCATCACCAACAACGAACCCATGAACACGCGCTTCAACGTCGAGGAAACCACGATCCCCATCCTCCGCTGCCACTACTGCAATCACTGCGTAAGCGGCCCCGACGCCGAAATAATATAATAATATAATAATATAATGAAGCAGAACTGGAAGCCCGGCACTCTTGTATACCCGGCCCCTGCCGTTCTTGTTTCGTGCGGCAACGCCCAGAAGTCGAACATGCTCACCGTGGCGTGGACAGGTACTATATGCACCAATCCGGCCATGCTGTATGTTTCAATCCGGCCCGAGCGTTATTCCTATGGCCTTATCAAAGCCAACATGCAGTTTACTGTCAACCTTACGACTGCCGACATGGCCAGGGCTACGGATCTGTGCGGTGTGAAAAGCGGCGCCGACAACGACAAGTGGAAGCTGACCGGCCTTACGCCCTACCCCGGCGTGGCTGTGGAATGTCCCGCTGTAGCAGAATCGCCCATTTCGATTGAGTGCCGTGTAAAAACAATAATGCCCCTGGGTAGCCACGACATGTTTATCGCCGAAGTTGTGAACGTTCTTGCCGATGAAAAGTATTTCGAGGAAGACGGCCGCTTCGACCTGCGCCGCGCAGGGCTGATGAGCTACAGCCACGGTGCATATTACGCGCAGGGCGAACAGTTAGGCACATTCGGTTTCAGTGTAAAAAAGAAATAACATCAGAATAATATCACATAACAATGGTTAAGGACACAGACATTTTCGATCTTATCAACGCCGAGCACCGACGCCAGACCGACGGTATC
>CABPYL010000038.1 GCA_902461565.1 uncultured Porphyromonadaceae bacterium | reverse complement strand
AGAAATGCCAGGATTAATTGGAAAGAAAATCGGAATGACATCCGTTTTCAGTGCCGACGGACGCAATGTTCCGTGCACTGTTATCGAAGTAGGTCCTTGCGTGGTAACTCAGGTGAAGACAGCTGAGAAAGACGGCTACGATGCACTCCAGCTCGGTTTTGAAGAGCAGAAGGAGAAGCACCTAACACAGCCCGAAATCGGCCACTTTAAAAAAGCCGGCGTTACTCCCAAGCGACACTTGGCCGAGTTCAAAGGTTTTGGAACGCAGTATGCCCTCGGCGATACCATCGGCGCCGACTTCTTCACAGAAGCTGACTTTGTCGATGTTATCGGCACCAGCAAAGGTAAGGGCTATCAGGGCGTTGTTAAGCGCCACGGTTTCGGCGGTGTAGGCCAGGCTACTCATGGCCAGGACGACCGTCTGCGCGCACCCGGTTCGGTAGGTGCCTGCTCGTACCCCGCAAAGGTATTCAAAGGCATGCGTATGGCCGGCCAGACAGGCAACGAGCGCGTTACCGTGCAGAATCTTCAGATTATTAAAGTTATCCCCGAGCACAACCTGATCATGATCAAGGGCTCCATACCCGGAAGCAAAGGTTCAATCGTCTTAATTGAGAAATAATATGGAACTCGCAGTATATAATCAGCAAGGCCAGGATACCGGCCGTCGCGTAACCCTCAACGATGAGGTTTTCGCCATCGAGCCCAACGAGCATGCCCTTTATCTCGACGTTAAGCAGTACCTTGCCAACCAGCGTCAGGGCACACACAAATCGAAAGAACGCAGCGAAGTGAGCGGTTCAACCCGCAAACTGCACAAGCAGAAAGGTGGCGGCGGCAGCCGTATCGGCGATATCAATTCGCCCGTACTTGTTGGCGGCGGCCGTGTTTTCGGTCCCCGTCCCCGTGACTACCGCTTCAAGCTCAACCGTAAGCTCAAAGAACTTGCACGCCGTTCGGCTCTGAGCCTCAAGGCTGCCGCCGGCGAGATTATCGTGGTGGAAGAGCCCGTTTTTGAAGCTCCTAAAACTAAAGATTTTGTAAATTTTGCTAAAAACCTTAAAGTTGAAGGCAAAAAAGTACTTTTAGTTTTACCGTCTAAAAATAATAACGTATATTTGTCCATGCGCAATGTGCCTAACGCCACCATGATGACAGCTGGTGACGTTAACACTTATGCCGTGCTCAATACAAACGCTATCCTCCTGAGTGAAGGTAGCGTTGAAGTCGTCAACAAATTCTAACGCTCCACCGCTATGGATATTTCTATCAAACCGATTATCACCGAAAGGGCAACCAAGCTTTCCGAAAAGCGCAATTGCTACACTTTCCGTGTTTCGCCGGACGCAAACAAATACCAGATCAAAACTCTTGTAGAGCAGCTCTACGGCGTAAAGGTGGCAAGCGTCAATACGGCAGTAGTACGCGGCAAAAACAAGTCGCGCTGGACTAAGAGCGGTCTTCTCCGCGGCAAGACAGCCGCCTGGAAGAAGGCTTACGTAACTGTTGCCAACGGCGACACCATCGAATTCTTCAGCAACATCTAACAACAATGGCAGTAAGAAAATTCAAGCCCACAACTCCTGGGCAGCGTCACAAAATTATCGGTGTGTTCAAAGGAACAATCACTGCTACCACACCGGAAAAGTCTCTTACAGTCGGCAAGCGCTCTACAGGTGGCCGCAATAACGAGGGCCACCTCACAAACCGCTACATGGGTGGCGGCCACAAGCGCAAATACCGCGTTATCGACTTCAAGAGAAATCGCGACGGCATTCCCGCAGTAGTAAAATCCATCGAGTACGATCCGAACCGTTCGGCCCGTATCGCGCTCCTTTACTATGTCGACGGTGCAAAGGCTTATATCATCGCCCCCAACGGCCTTGAGGTAGGTACAACTGTAGTGAGCGGCCCTGAGGCAGCTCCTGAAGTTGGAAACGCTCTTCCTCTGAGCAAAATTCCTGTCGGCACCCTTATCCACTGCATTGAACTACGTCCCGGCCAGGGTGCCTTTATGGCACGTTCCGCCGGTACTTTCGCCCAGCTCATATCCCGCGAAGGCAATTACGCCATCATCAAATTACCTTCTGGCGAAACCCGCAAAATCCTTGCCACCTGCAAGGCTACGGTGGGTGTTGTCGGCAACAGCGAGCACTCGCTGGAAAGCTCCGGCAAGGCAGGACGCAGCCGCTGGCTCGGCAAGCGTCCCCACAACCGCGGTGTTGTTATGAACCCTGTTGACCACCCGATGGGCGGTGGTGAAGGCCGCGCATCCGGCGGTCATCCCCGTTCGCGCAAGGGTCTGTACAGCAAGGGTCTCAAGACTCGCTCGCCCAAGAAGCCCTCTTCGAAGTATATCATTGAGAGAAGTAAAAAGAAGTAATCTGACAAATTAGCAATATGAGCCGTTCATTAAAAAAAGGTCCCTTCATCAGCGTTAAGCTTGAGAAGAAAGTAGCCGACATGGAAGCCTCCGGCAAGAAGAACGTCATCAAGACGTGGAGCCGCGCATCCATGATCGCTCCCGAATTCGTAGGCCATACTTTCGCAGTTCACAACGGTAACAAATTCATTCCCGTATACGTTACCGAGAACATGGTAGGCCACAAGCTTGGTGAGTTCGCCCCCACACGTACTTTCCGCGGCCACGCCGGCAACAAGAAGAAATAAGGGCCTGACAATCATTAATCATCGAATATAAAGACGACAAAAATATGGGTGAAAGAAAACGATTATCAGCCAACCAGCACAAGGAGACAGCACGCCACACCGCTTTTGCAAAGCTTACCAATGTGCCCTCCTCCCCCCGCAAAATGCGTCTGGTAGCCGACATGGTGCGCGGCAAAGAAGTGTTCCGCGCACTCGGCATCCTCAAGTTTTCCAACAAGCAGGCAGCAGCAGCTCTGGAGAAACTCGTCCGCAGCGCCGTTGCCAACTGGGAACAGAAGAACGAGCAGAAAGCCGATGCAGGCCAGCTCTATATTTCCACAATCTATGTTAACTGCGCTCCCATGCTCAAGCGTCTCCGCACCGCTCCTCAGGGCCGCGGCTACCGCATCCGCAAGCGCTCCAACCATGTTACCGTGATTGTAGACACTATCAACAACAACAATACCGAGGCTTAAAAATGGGACAGAAAGTAAATCCTATCAGCAATCGCCTGGGCGTCATCCGTGGCTGGGACTCCAACTGGTCAGAAAAAGGCAAATTCCCCGAAAACATTCTCGAAGACCACAAGCTTCGTGAATACCTCAACGTTCGCCTGGCAAACAGCAGTGTCTCGCGTATCGTTATCGAGCGCACGCTCAAGCTTATCACAATTACAGTATGCACATCCCGTCCGGGCAAGATTATCGGCCCGCAGGGTGCCGAAGTGGAGAAGCTCAAGGACGAGCTGAAGAAACTCACCGGCAAAGACGTGCAGATCAATATCTACGAAGTTAAGCGTCCCGAACTCGACGCGGTTATCGTGGCAGCGAACATCGCACGCCAGATCGAAGGCAAGGTGGCATACCGCCGTGCCGTGAAGATGGCTGTTGCTTCTACCATGCGTGCCGGTGCCGAGGGCGTGAAGATTCAGGTTAGCGGCCGTCTCAACGGCGCCGAAATGGCGCGTTCCGAGATGTTCAAGGAAGGCCGTACACCCCTGCACACACTCCGCGCCGATATTGACTATGCACTCGTTGAGGCTCACACCAAAGTTGGCGTGGTAGGCGTGAAAGTGTGGATCTGCCGCGGCGAAGTTTACGGCAAGCGTGATCTCGCCCCCCAGTTCACCAACAACCAGAAAGAAGGACGCCCTGCCGGAAAAGGCAACCGCGAACGTCGCGGCGGTTTCCGCAAATCCAACAACAACCGTTAACAATTCTGCAAAGCTATAAACAATGTTACAGCCTAAGAAAACCAAATTCCGCCGCATGCAAAAAGGCCGCATGAAGGGAAATGCCCAGCGCGGCAATTCTCTGGCCTTCGGCTCCTTCGGTATCAAGACCCTCGAGTCCAAGTGGATTACCGGCCGTCAGATCGAAGCAGCCCGTATCGCGGTGACACGTTATATGCAGCGTCAGGGTCAGATCTGGATCCGTATTTTCCCGGACAAGCCCATCACCAAGAAACCTGCAGAAGTCCGCATGGGTAAAGGTAAAGGTTCGCCCGAAGGTTTCGTGGCTCCCGTTACTCCCGGCCGTATAATCATCGAAGTGGAAGGAGTAAGCTACGATATTGCCAAAGAAGCACTGCGCCTGGCAGCACAGAAACTTCCCGTGGTAACTAAATTCGTTGTCCGTCGCGACTACGATCCCACTCAAAACGTGTAAATAAGTTATGAAGAAAGAAGAAATCCGCGAAATGTCCACCGCCGACCTGAGTGAGCGTCTGCAGCAGATGGAGAAGGAATATCTCCAGAGCCGCATGAACCACGCAGTAACCCCTCTGGACAACCCTGCCCAGCTTACAGCCGACCGCCGTATGATTGCCCGCGTAAAAACGGAGCTCCGCCGGCGCGAACTTAACAAATAACAAGCACCGCGAAAAATGGAAGAAACACGCAATTTACGCAAAGAGCGTATCGGCATAGTATCCAGCAACAAGGGTGACAAGACCATTACCGTTACCGTACGCTGGAAAGAAAAACATCCCATCTACGGCAAGTTCGTAAACAAGAGCAAGAAATATCACGCACACGACGAGAACAACGAATGCTCTGTAGGCGATACCGTACGTCTGATGGAAACACGTCCCCTGAGCAAGACCAAGCACTGGAGATTAGTAGAAATTATCGAAAAAGTTAAGTAACAATGATACAGACAGAATCACGTCTTACCGTTGCCGACAACTCCGGCGCCAAGGAATGCCTGTGCATCCACGTGCTCGGCGGTACCGGACGCCGCTACGCTTCCGTAGGCGACATCATCGTCGTTACGGTCAAGAGCGCAATCCCCGGCACCGATGTCAAGAAAGGCACCGTATCCCGCGCAATGGTTGTGCGCACCAAGAAAGAAGTACGCCGTCCGGACGGCTCCTACATCCGTTTCGACGACAACGCCTGCGTTCTTCTCAAGAACGACGGCGAGCTTCGCGGCACCCGTATCTTCGGTCCCGTTGCCCGCGAGCTCCGCGCCAAGAACATGAAGATTGTTTCACTTGCACCCGAAGTGCTTTAATTGAGACAGGCAAATGAGCAAAATTTATATCAAGAAAGGCGACAACGTTTGCGTTCTCGCCGGCGAGGACAAAGGCAAGACCGGCCGCGTGCTTGAAGTGCTTCGCGACAAGGGCACAGCCATCGTAGAGGGCATCAACATGGTTACGAAAGCTACCAAGCCCACCGCCCAGTATCCCCAGGGCGGTCTGGTAAAGAAAGAGGCCCCCATCCATATCTCCAACCTCAACCTTGTGGACCCCAAGACAGGCAAGCCCACCCGTATCGCCATCAAGCGCGAGGACGGCAAGGTTGTTCGTATCTCTAAAAAATCCAATCAGGAAATCAAATAATGGTCACCACACTGCAAAAAGACTACAAGGAGCGCATCATGCCTGCCCTGAAAGAGCAGTTCAACTACCACACTGTGATGCAGATCCCCCGCCTGGAGAAAATCGTTATCAACCAGGGTATCGGCGAGGCAACACAGGACAAGAAGCTGATCGACACCGCAATCAACGAACTCACCGCCATCACCGGTCAGAAGGCTGTTGCAACTCTTTCGCGCAAGGATATCTCGAACTTCAAGCTCCGTAAGAAAATGCCCGTAGGCGTACGCGTTACTCTGCGCCGCGAAAAAATGTATGAATTCCTGGAGCGTCTGGTACGCGTGGCTCTGCCGCGTATCCGCGACTTCAAGGGCATCGAAGGCAAACTCGACGGCCGCGGCAACTATACCCTCGGCATCACCGAGCAGATTATCTTCCCGGAAATCAACATCGACAACATCAACAAGCTGATGGGCATGAACATTACGTTCGTAACCAGCGCACCCACCGACGAAGAGGGCTACGCACTGCTCAAAGCTTTCGGCCTTCCTTTCAAGAACGCTAAAAACTGATCCAGAATATGGCTAAAGAATCAATGAAAGCCCGCGAGGTGAAGCGCGCCCGTCTCGCCGCCAAGTACGAAGAGCGCCGCAAGGCTCTCAAGGCAATCGTGAACAAGGGTAGCGAAGGCACCGAGGAAGCACTCCAGGCCGCCTACGAGGCAGCCCAGAAGCTCCAGCGTCTTCCCAAGAACGCTTCTCCCATCCGCCAGCACAACCGCTGCAGCATCACCGGCCGTCCCAAAGGCTATATCCGCCTTTTCGGCATCTCGCGTATCCAGTTCCGCGAAATGGCCTCCTCCGGTCTGATTCCCGGCGTTAAAAAAGCAAGCTGGTAACCCTCAACTCCCTTTTAAGGGCAGCCCCGCAATCGGCAACAGCCGACATCGGCAGGCGCCCAACACCGAGATTTAAATATTGTTGGGCACTCCGGCCCAATCAATTTAACAAAAGAAAAAATGACAGATCCTATAGCAGATTTTCTCACAAGATTGAGGAACGCAATCAAAGCCAACCACCGCGTTGTTGAGATTCCCGCCTCAAACTTGAAAAAAGAAATCACAAAGATTCTTTTTGAACAGGGCTATATCCTCAACTACAAATTCATCGAAGGAGAGGAGAATCCCCAGGGCACCATCAAGATCGCCCTCAAATACGACCCCGCCGACCGCGTCAACGCAATCAAGGGTCTCAAGCGCGTATCGCGTCCCGGTCTGCGCCACTACACCGGCTACAAGGACATGCCCCGCGTACTCAACGGCCTGGGCATCGCAATCCTGAGCACGTCGCAGGGCGTAATGACCAACAAGAAGGCTGCCGACCTCAAAATCGGCGGCGAAGTATTATGCTACGTATATTAATCAACCAAAAACCTCTGAAAAATGTCAAGAATAGGTAAAGCACCCATCGAGATTCCCGCAGGAGTTACTGTAACGGTTGATGAAAAGACCAACGTAGTAACTGTAAAGGGAGCGTTTGGCGAACTCTCGCAGAAGGTTAACCCGGACCTTACCGTCAAGGTTGAGGGCAACCATGTAGTAATCACCCGCCCGAGCGACGATATCGAGCACCGCGCCCAGCACGGCCTCTACCGCGCTCTTATCCACAACATGGTGGAAGGCGTGCACAAACGCTACCGCAAGGAAATGGAATTAGTAGGTGTGGGTTATCGCGCCTCGGCAACCGGACAGGTTCTGGAACTCGCCCTGGGCTACTCCCACGCTATATATATCAAGCTTCCCGCTGAAGTGAGCGTGGAGGCCAAGTCGGAACGCAACAAAAACCCGCTGATCATCCTCGAGAGCCGCGACAAGCAGCTTCTTGGCCAGGTATGCGCCAAAATCCGTTCGCTCCGCAAGCCCGAACCTTACAAGGGCAAAGGTATTAAGTTCGTCGGCGAAGTTATCCGCCGCAAGTCCGGCAAGAAGGCCGGCGCTAAATAACATAATACGCAGGCAACCATGATATCAAAGATTCAAAGACGTAATAAAATCAAGACCCGCATCCGCGGCAAAATCTCGGGCACTGCGGCACGTCCCCGCATGACAGTGTTCCGCAGCAACAAGCAGATCTACGTACAGCTTATCGACGACCTGGCGGGCCGCACACTGTGCGCCAGCTCGTCCAAGGGGCTGGAAGGCAAGGGCACCAAGAGCGAGATCGCAGCCCTCGTAGGCGCTGCCGTAGCTGCAAAAGCCCTCGAGGCAGGTATTACCGAGGTAGTTTTCGACCGTAACGGTTATCTCTTCCACGGCCGTGTTAAATCCCTGGCTGACGCCGCCCGCACAGCCGGTCTCAAATTCTGATACTCACTATGGCTAAAAGAAACAATAGAGTAAAAACCACCGGCGACCTCGAACTCAAGGACCGTCTCGTGGCAATCAACCGAGTAACCAAAGTTACCAAAGGCGGCCGCACCTTCACCTTCGCAGCCATCGTAGTTGTCGGCAACGAAGACGGTGTTGTAGGCTGGGGCCTGGGTAAAGCCAACGAAGTGCAGGCAGCCATCGCCAAGGGCGTGGAGGCAGCAAAGAAGAACCTTATCCGCGTGCCGGTGCACAAAGGCACCATTCCTCACGAGCAGGTAGCCAAGTTCGGCGGCTCGCGCATCATCCTCAAGCCCGCCAGCCACGGTACCGGTGTAAAGGCCGGTGGCGCTATGCGCGCAGTGCTTGAGAGTGTGGGTGTTACCGACGTTCTTGCAAAGAGCAAGGGTTCGTCCAACCCCCACAACCTTGTAAAGGCAACCATTGCCGCTCTGGACGAAATGCGCTCGCCCGCCATGATAGCCCAGAACCGCGGTATTTCTGTAGAACAGGTCTTCAAAGGCTAATTAAACCGCAAGCACAATGGCACAGATTAAAATCAAACAGATCAAGAGCCGCATCAACTGCCCCGCAGTAGAGAAGCGCACCCTGGATGCGCTCGGCCTCAAGAAAATGAACCACACAGTAGTAAAGGAAAACACTCCTTCTGTGCTGGGAATGGTTAACAAAGTCCGTCACCTCGTTGAAGTGACCAACGCATAAAACAAAAGACAATGGACCTAAGTAATTTACAGCCGGCCCCCGGTTCGGTTAAACACAATACCCGTATTGGCCGCGGCCCCGGCTCCGGCAAAGGCGGTACATCCACACGTGGCCACAAAGGCGCAAAGTCCCGTTCGGGCTACAAGCGCAAGATTGGTTTCGAAGGCGGTCAGATGCCTCTGCAGCGTCGTCTGCCCAAGTTCGGTTTCAAGAATATCAACCGTGTGGAATACAAAGCTATAAACCTTACGTTGATCTCACAGCTTGCTGAAGCAGCGAAGCTTCAGAGTGTGTCTCTGGCCGATCTTCGCCAGGCCGGCTACCTCCGTCGTGGCCAGCTTGCCAAAGTTCTTGCGGGCGGCACTCTTTCCCAGGCTCTCACCGTGGAAGCTAACGCATTCTCAGCAGCAGCAAAGGCAGCTATCGAAGCTGCCGGCGGTACTGCCAAAACTGTCTGATCATGAGATTTATTGAAACACTTAAAAATATCTGGACTATCGAGGAGCTCCGCAAGCGCCTTCTCATAACCCTTCTGCTGGTGTTCATCTACCGCGTGGGCTGTTATGTAGTGCTTCCGGGTATCTCTCCTTCTGACATCGACGCTCTTGCTAACTTTACCAACAAGAGCGGTCTGATGCAGCTTCTCGATATGTTCTCCGGCGGGGCTTTCTCGCAGGCCTCCATCTTCGCGCTGGGTATCATGCCCTATATCACGGCATCCATCGTGATCCAGCTGTGCGGCATGATTCTACCTTCGTTCCAGAAGATGCAGCGCGAGGGTGAAAGCGGCAGGCAGAAACTGAACCAGTACACGCGTTACCTTACCGTGCTGATTCTGTTCCTGCAGGCTCCCGCATATCTTGTAAACCTGCAGGTGCAGGTTAACGGCGCCGCCAACGGCACCGCTCTCTCCTTCGGCTTCTGGACCACGGTATATCTTACAATCATCCTCACCGCAGGTGCAATGTTCATCATGTGGCTGGGCGAGCGTATCACGGACCGCGGCATCGGCAATGGTATCTCCTTCATCATTCTTGTAGGTATCATTGCCCGTCTCCCGGGAGCTCTGTACTATGAATTCGTCAGCCGTCTCCCGGGTGCCAGCGGCAGCCAGGGCGGTCTGGTGATGTTCATTGTTGAAATCGTGCTTCTCTTCGCCGTAACCGTCGGCGCCGTGCTTCTTGTACAGGGTACACGCAAAGTGCCCGTGCAGTATGCAAAGCGTATTGTCGGAAACCGCCAGTACGGAGGCGCACGCCAGTACATCCCTCTGAAAGTGAATGCTGCAGGCGTAATGCCTATTATCTTCGCCCAGGCCATCATGTTCATCCCCATGACACTTGCCGGCTTCCGTGGCGGCGAGAGCGGCTTCCTGCGTGCCTTCACCGATATCAACGGCTTCTGGTACAACTTTATCTTCTTCTGGCTAATTGTAGCGTTCACATACTTCTATACGGCCATTACGGTGCGTCCCACCCAGATGGCAGAGGATATGAAACGCAACAACGGCTTTATCCCCGGTGTTAAACCCGGCAAGAAGACCGCCGAGTACTTGGATACCATCATGTCGCGCATCACACTTCCCGGATCGTTCTTCCTGGCTATTGTGGCAATCCTTCCCGCTTTTGCCCGTTTCTTCGGCATCAGCCAGAACTTCGCCCAGTTCTTCGGCGGCACATCGCTGCTGATTATGGTAGGCGTTGTGCTGGATACCCTCCAGCAGATTGAGTCGCACCTGATGATGCACCACTACGACGGTCTGATGAAAGAAGGCAAGATCAAGGGCCGCACCACCGGTCAGGCCTATTGATGGAATAGAAAGCCAAGCAAAATTCGATTAAATGATTTATCTGAAAACACCGGAAGAAATCGAGACAATGCGCTCGTCGTCGGACCTGGTAAGCCGGGTGCTCGGCGAGGTGGCGCGCTGGATAGAGCCGGGAGTTACCACACGCAAGCTCGACACCATTGCCAGGGAGTTTATCCTTGACAATGGTGGCAAGCCAGCCTGCCTCGGCTACGAAGGCTTTCCCGGAACGTTGTGCATAGAGGTGAACGACACCGTCGTTCACGGTTTCCCGTCGGACCGCGTCCTTCAGGAGGGCGATATCGTCGGCATCGACACTGTTGTCGAGAAGGACGGTTTTATGGGCGACAGCTGCTATACGTTCGCGGTAGGCAACGTGTCCGAAGATAAAATGAAGCTTCTCCGCACCACCAAGGAATCACTCTATGTAGGCATCGAGGCTGCCAAGATAGGCGCGCGCATCGGAGACATCTCCAACGCGATACAGACGTACTGCGAGCACCGCAACTATTCCCTCGTACGGGAAATGACCGGCCACGGCATCGGGCGCCGCATGCATGAGGCTCCCGAGGTACCCAACTACGGTCGCCGCGGCATAGGCCCCCGCCTGCAGAACGGCATGTGCATCTGCATCGAACCTATGGTTAACATGGGTAGCCGCAACATCGTTATCGGTTCCGACGGCTGGGAATGCCGTACCCGTGACGGCAAGCCCTCCGCACATTACGAGCACACCCTGGCAATGGTGGACGACAAAATCCAAATTCTCACAACCTTCGATTACATCCAGCAAGCAATACCGGATAAATTTATTTAGACATCTATGGCAAAACAATCAGCAATAGAACAGGACGGCACCATCGTGGAAGCTCTTTCCAACGCCATGTTCCGCGTTGAACTGGAGAACGGCCACGAAATAACCGCTCACATCTCGGGTAAGATGAGGATGCACTACATCAAGATTCTTCCCGGCGACAAAGTGCGCGTGGAAATGTCGCCCTACGACCTTTCCAAAGGCCGCATTGCTTTCCGCTATAAATAAAAACAAACTAAAAGATATGAAAGTAAGAGCATCTGTGAAGAAACGCACTCCGGACAGCAAGATTGTCCGCCGCAAGGGACGTCTGTACGTCATCAACAAGAAAAACCCTAAATACAAACAACGTCAAGGATAAAAATATATGGCAGTACGTATAGTGGGAGTTGACCTCCCCCAGAACAAAAGAGGTGATATCGCCTTGACCTATATCTTCGGCATCGGCCGCAGCGCAGCCAAGAGCATCCTGGCCAAAGCTGAAATCGACCCCAGCAAGAAAGTACAGGACTGGACCGATGTGGAAGCCGCCAAAGTACGCGAAGTGATCGGTTCCGATTACAAGGTAGAAGGTGACCTCCGCAGCGAAATCCAGCTGAACATCAAACGCCTCATGGATATCGGTTGCTACCGTGGCATCCGTCACCGCAACGGTCTTCCCGTCCGCGGCCAGAGCACCAAGAACAACGCCCGCACACGCAAGGGCCGTAAGAAAACCGTTGCAAACAAGAAGAAAGCAACTAAATAACATACAGACATGGCAAAGAAAACAGTCGCAGCTAAGAAACGTAACGTCAAGGTTGGCGCAGAAGGTCAGCTTCACGTACATTCCTCGTTCAACAATATCATTGTCTGCTTAGCCAACAGCGAAGGTCAGATCATCAGCTGGTCCAGCGCCGGCAAGATGGGCTTCCGCGGTTCCAAGAAGAATACGCCGTACGCCGCCCAGATGGCAGCTCAGGATTGCGCCAAGGTTGCATACGACCTGGGTCTGCGCAAAGTAAAGGCCTATCTCAAGGGCCCGGGCAACGGCCGTGAGGCCGCCGTACGCTTTGTCGACGGCGCCGGCATCAAGGTAACAGAGATTATCGACGTTACCCCGCTGCCGCACAACGGTTGCCGTCCTCCCAAAAGGCGCCGCGTATAACACACCCTCCGAAACAGACGCGGGCGCCCTGCGGCGCCGCGCTCGACTTTCGCTTTTAGTAAACACACAACTACATCAACACACGGTTTTCCCGTCCGCCGGGGCGAAAGACCATACATTCAATCACCTCTCTATGGTCGCGGCTGCGTTCCGCCGGACAGAAGGAGAAACCCGTTAAACTGATTATTCAAAAATGGCAAGATACACAGGTCCCAAGACCAAAATAGCCCGCAAATTCGGCGAACCCATCTTTGGCGAAGACAAAGTTCTCGCCCGTCGCAACTTCCCGCCGGGCCAGCACGGCGCCAACCGTCGCGGCAAAACATCTGAATACGGCGTACAGCTTCGCGAAAAGCAGAAAGCCAAATATACCTACGGCGTTCTCGAACGTCAGTTCCGCAACCTCTTCAAGAAAGCATCGAGCCTCAAAGGTATTACCGGTGAGATTCTTCTGCAGCTTCTCGAAGGCCGTCTGGACAACGTAGTGTTCCGTCTGGGCATCGCCCCCACCCGCGCAGCAGCGCGCCAGCTTGTTCTGCACCGCCACATCGTTGTAAACGGCCAGGTGGTAAATATCCCCTCCTATGCCGTTAAGCCCGGCGACGTAATCGGCGTACGCGAACGCAGCAAGTCGCTGGAAGTCGTTGCCGATGCTCTCGCAGGATTCAACCACAGCAAGTACCCCTGGATCGAATGGGACGAAGCCACCAAGAGCGGCAAGTTCCTCCATGTACCCGCCCGTGAAGACATCCCCGAGAACATCAAGGAGCAGCTTATCGTCGAGCTCTACTCCAAGAACTAACCCGTTTAATTAAAGATCCATGGCTATATTAGCATTCCAGAAACCTGAAGAGGTTGTAATGGTGGAAGCATCCAACTTCTACGGCAAGTTTGAATTCAAGCCTTTGGAACCTGGCTATGGCATCACTGTCGGAAACGCCCTCCGTCGCGTACTTCTGTCTTCTCTCGAAGGCTATGCGATTTCGTCGATAAAAATCGACGGGGTGAAAAGCGAATTTGATGCCGTGCCCGGCGTAAAGGAGGATGTAACAAACATCATACTCAATCTTAAGCAGGTTGACCTGAAACAGAAGACGGAGGACACCGAGAACGAGCGTGCCACCATCAATGTTTCGGGCAAAGAAGTGTTCACGGCCGGCGACATCGCCAGTGCTCTCTCGGGCTTCGAGGTTATGAACCCCGAACTGGTGATTTGTCATTTGGATCCCGACGCAAGTTTCACTATCGTACTGACAATCAACAAGGGCCGCGGATGGGTTCCTGCCGAGGAGAATGTAACTCCTCAGGACGATATCAACACCATCGCCATTGACTCTATCTACACGCCCATCAAGAACGTCAAATACACCGTCGAAAACTACCGCGTAGACCAGAAAACCGACTACGACAAACTCACTCTCGAAATCACCACCAACGGTTCCATACTTCCGAAGGATGCAGTGAAAGAGGCCGCAAAAATCCTCATCTATCACTTCATGCTCTTCTCCGACGAGAAGATTACCCTCGAGACCACCGAAACCGATCCGGGTGAGGAATTCGATGAAGAAGTACTCCACATGCGTCAGCTTCTGAAATCGAAGCTGGTAGACATGCAGCTGTCTGTCCGCGCATTAAACTGCCTGAAGAGCGCAGAAGTTGAGACACTTGCAGAACTGGTTGTGTTCAACAAGACCGATCTTCTCAAGTTCCGCAACTTCGGTA
Source organism: uncultured Porphyromonadaceae bacterium (assembly GCA_902461565.1). Lineage (GTDB taxonomy): Bacteria > Bacteroidota > Bacteroidia > Bacteroidales > Muribaculaceae > CAG-873. The sequence goes on along the minus strand of CABPYL010000038.1, from coordinate 18,725 downwards.
AAAAGTCCCTGGTCGAACTCGAGAGCCTGCTCACCAGCCTCAACCTCTCCTTCGGCATGGACATCTCAAAGTACAAACTCGATAAAGAATAACTTCGATGCGACACAATAAAAAATTCAATCACCTTAGCCGTAAGAAAGCTCACCGCGACAGCCTTCTGGCTAATATGACAATCTCGCTTATCCTGCACAAGCGTATCTTCACAACGCTGGCAAAGGCCAAGGCTCTCCGCGTATATGCCGAGCCTCTGATCAACCGCGCAAAGGAAGATTCTATGGCCAACCGCCGTCTCGTGTTCAGCCACCTGCAGAGCAAAGACGCCGTTAAGGTACTCTTCCAGGAAATCGCCGAAAAGATTGCCAACCGCCCCGGCGGTTACACCCGTATTCTTAAAACCGGCAACCGTCTCGGCGACAACGCCCAGACCTGCTTCATAGAACTCGTTGACTACAACGAGGCCATGCTGAAGGAAGCCGCTCCCAAGAGCAAGACTCGCCGCAGCCGCCGCAAATCGGCCGCTCCCGCTGCCGAAGCACCTGCAGCCGAGGCACCTGCAACCGAAGCACCCGCAGCAGAATAATCCGGACCGGCATATATCAAGAGAGGACGCCACGCGCCCTCTCTTGCTGTTTAAATATAAGTTGCTTGATAGATAAAACGGTTTTTATACAGCAGTTACAATGGCCGGACGCCATATTGCCGAAAACCTTGATATACCGCCCCGGACGGTGCTGTATCCACTATCTGTTCCTGTGCAATCCCTCCGGGATTGTGTATTGGATTGATGGATTTCCGGGGGCGGCAAGCGCCCTCGGTTAAATAGATTTATGGCCTCCGGCCATTACGTGGAGTTTTACAACTTTCTGATTCTGTAAACGGGGATTCAGCGGCGCTTTTTGGCGGGGTCGCAGGTGAGGCCTACGCCGAGCTTGTTGAATATCTTGCGGTCTACTTCGCCGAGCATGACGGTGGAGTGCATCTGGCAGCCGTAGAGTTCGGGAAGTTTCGCGAGTGCGCGGCGGCAGTTCTCGTCCTCGGTGCTGAGTACCGACAGCGCTACAAGCACTTCATCGGTGTGCAGACGCGGGTTGCGGCTGCGCAAGTAGTTTATTTTGGTGTACTGTATAGGCTCTATCATGTGCTGCGGTATCAGTTTCACGGAATGGTCTATGCCTGCGAGGTGTTTGATGGAGTTGAGGATGAGGGCTGCACTTGTGCCGAGCAGCTCGCTCGTCTCTGCGGTGATAATGGTGCCGTCGGAAAGCTGGATGGCGGAGCATGGAACGCCGCTCTTTTCGGCGCGGTTGCGGGCTGCCTGTATTGCGGGGCGGTATGAGGTGTCGATTTTGGCCTGTTTCATCAGCAGGGAAATCTTGTTTACCTCGCTCTCGTTGTTGTCGCCTTGTGCGAAGCGGTTCAGGGCGGTGTAGTAGCGGCGGATAATCTCGTCCTTTGACGCACGGCAGCACACTTCGTCGTCGTTGATGCAGAAGCCGACCATGTTCACTCCCATATCGGTTGGCGATTTATAGGGATTGTGTCCGTAGATGCCCTCGAAAAGCGCGTTGAGAACCGGGAATATCTCGATGTCGCGGTTGTAGTTTATCGCTGTCTTGCCGTAGGCCTCGAGATGGAAGGGGTCGATCATGTTTACGTCGTTAAGGTCGGCGGTGGCGGCTTCGTAGGCTATGTTAACGGGATGCTTCAGCGGGAGGCTCCACACCGGGAAGGTTTCGAATTTGGCGTATCCGGCCTCTATTCCGCGTTTGTGCTCGTTGTACAGCTGGCTCAGACATACGGCCATTTTGCCGCTGCCGGGGCCCGGAGCTGTAACTATTACCAGGGGGCGAGAAGTCTGCACATAGTCGTTCTTACCGAAGCCTTCGTCGGAGTCGATAAGGTCTACGTTTGTGGGATATCCCTCGATGGTGTAATGATAGTAGGTTGTGATTCCGAGGCGCTCGAGTTTCTGGCGGAACGCGTCGGCGCTGCTCTGGCCGTTGTAGTGCGTTATCACAACCGAGCCGACCAGAAATCCGCGTTTCATGAATTCCTCGCGCAGACGCAGTACGTCCATGTCGTAGGTTATGCCGAGGTCGTTGCGGATTTTGTTGCGTTCGATGTCGAGTGCGCTGATTACGATAACGATTTCCGCCTGATCGCTGAGCTGGCTCAGCATCCGCAGTTTGCTGTCGGGCTGGAACCCCGGAAGAACGCGGCTGGCGTGATGGTCGTCGAAGAGTTTTCCTCCTAATTCGAGGTAAAGTTTGTTTCCGAACTGGGCGATGCGAGCCTTTATGTGTTCGGACTGGATTTTGAGATATTTCTCGTTGTCAAAGCCGTATTTCATAACGGATTGCAAAATTAATAAATTCTTGCAGAATGTAAAAATTTAGAGGAAAAAATAATAATACGTTGCTGTTTCGCGGTTTTTGGTTATCTTTGTCTCTGATATGAATAACTCGACGGCGAAGAGCTTTGCTATTGCGATTGTGGCGGCCACGGGACTTCTGGTGCTTGCCGTTGCCGGCATGAGGGTGCTTGGCGACCGTCGGTCGCATGTCGATGTCGATCGAAGTCGCTATCCTGTCGTCGGGCTGGATATTTCCTCGCATAACGGCGTGCCTGATTTTGACAGTATCGCTGCCGCGGGTGTGGACTTTGTATATCTGAAAGCTACAGAGGGTACAAGTTTCCACGATCCGGCTTTCATGCGCAACTATCTGGCCGCAAAGCGCGCGGGTCTGAAGGTGGGGGCATATCATTTCTTCCGGTTCGACTGCGACGGCACCCGGCAGGCCGCTTTGTTTCTCGACGATATATCCGGCTGTAGCCTGGATCTACCCGTCGCCGTTGATGTAGAGGAGTGGGGCAATACTGCCGAATTGTCCACCGAGCTGATAAGGGAGCGTCTGGAAAGTATGGTGGCCATGCTCGCTGCGTTCTATGGCCCGGTGATGATATATACCAACAAGAACGGCGAGGCCCGTTTTCTGCGCGGACACTTCAGCGATATTCCGCTGTGGGTATGTTCGTTCACCGATCCGCCTGTGTCGCGCCGCAAATGGCTTATGTGGCAACACAGCCACTGTGCGAGTGTGCCGGGTGTGAAAGGCAACGTGGACATGAACACTTTCAACGGCAGCCGCGACCGATGGAACCAGTGGCTCGACAGCATCGGTGGCACAATAATACGTGGCGTGGGGCGTTAATATAATGTCCGATTGCGCGCATTTTGTGCTGCAATGCTGGGAGACTCCTCATTATGAAGCATTTCTACCTCATATTATCACTTTTAATCCTGATCGTGTTTCCGGAAAGGTCTTTGGCTTTTCCCGCAGATACATATGCAGAAAACAGTGTGCTGGCATCGGGACGCTGGGTAAAGATTTTAGTGCCCGAAGATGGCCTTTACATCCTTACACCGTCGCGTCTGCGTTCGTGGGGGTTCACGGATGTGTCTAAAGTTGTTGTACGCGGTTACGGAGGCCGCCGGCAGAGCGACATCCTGTCCCGTTCCAATTATATCGACGATCTGCCGATAGTGCAGACTGTTACAACTGACCGCGGTATCGTTTTCTATGGTGTCGGCGCAGGCGTGTGGACCGAAAGCAGTCAGGCAGGATACTATTATTACCGCCAGAACGACTATTCTTCGGCCGGTTACTACTTTATAGGTATCGCTGAGGACGGCGAGGTTTTCAACGGTATCGAAAAGCAATCGCTGCCGCTAAACGGGACGCCTTCCGAGACGTATATGGCTTTTGCACAGCACGAGCTGGAGCGCGTGCCCGTTCCGGGCGAGGCCGGTCCGCTGCTGCTGGGCGAGGATTTCCGATATGACCGCAGCCGCACAATATCATTTGATATCACCGATGCTGTCGGTGGCGGACGTGGATGGTTCTTGTCGTCTTTTGTCAGCAACATGTCCTCCGCCGGGGCTTCGCTTTCCTTTACTGTGGGTTCCGAGGCGATACCCACAAACTCATCGTTCCGCATCAGCGCCACCACCGGCGAACACGTAAATGGCTCTGTGAATCTCGGGCGCGCTTCATTTTCTATGCCCGAAACACCCGGGGCGCGTCTGGATATCGCAATAACTCTTAATGCGAGCACGACACCAAAAGCGGCATATCTCAACTACCTCGCGCTAAACTACGAGCGGTATCTGCGCATACCCTCTTCGGGTTATCTGTGTTTCAGTACCGCTGACCGCAGTCTGAGTCTTGATGTCGGCGGTAAGACGCCTGTTGTCTGGGATGTTACCGATCCGATGGATATTGTGGAGGTGGATTACGGCGCACTTGCCGGTTCCAAGGCGTCGTGGACGGCTTTGACGACCCGTCGCCGCAGTTACGCCGCCTGGATTCCTGGTGCTTCCATTCCCGAACCGACCCTTATCGGCACGGTATCCAATCAGAATCTTCATGCACTGAGCGACCTCGATATGGTCATTGTGGCTCCGTCGGCGTATACCGACGATGCCCGGCGTATCGCCGACATGCACGCTTCCGGACCGGACTCCCTCAAGGTGGCTGTGGTTACGCCCGATGCCATATATAATGAATTTTCTTCGGGTACGCTTGATCCCGGCGGTATAAGGCGCTTCTTTAAAATGCTTTATGACCGAGGTTCCGACAGTATACGCCCGTTGCGTTATGCCATTCTGATGGCCCGGACGACGCTCGACAACCGTCGCCTTACGGCAGGAGCACCGTCGTATCCCACCATTCCGTCGTGGATGCCGCGAGCCGAGGCTACTTCTGTGTCCGACAATACCGGTTATACTACCGACGACTTCACAGCAATGCTCGAAGATAATTCCGGATCCAGTCCAGATATAGACAAACTGAGTATCGCCATAGGCCGTATCCCGGTTACGAGCGTTACCGAGGCCCGTGAGGTGGTGGACAAGCTTATCCAATATTCCAAGGGCGCTCTGCGTACCGGCTGGAAGCAGCGCTTCATGTTTCTTGCCGATGACGGCAACCAGGGAGTTCATCTTTCCGACAGCGAGAATATAATCAAAGGCTTTACCGGGCATAACCCGTTCTTAGTGAATAAAGTGTACATGGATTCCTACGAACTTGTAGGCTCCGAGTATCCGCAGGCCCGCGCCGATATGTTCCGTTATCTGGAAGAAGGTGTTGTGTGGTGGAACTTTATCGGCCATGCCAGCACTACCGGTTGGACGCACGAGCATCAGCTGTCGTATGTAGACCTCAACAACATGTATCTGCGGCACTGGCCCTTCATCTATGCCGCCACATGCGATTTCCTGCGACTGGACGGCAGCGACGTCAGCGGCGGCGAGATTCTTTTTAAGGAGCGTTACGGCGGAGCCATAGGCATGCTCAGCGCTGTCCGCCCGGTATTCATTGCCAAAAACAGCTATCTGTCGCTTGCTCTTGGCAGGGCTTTGGCTCAGCGCGACGACAAGGGGCGCCTGCTCACGCCCGGCGAGATTTGCCGCCGTGCCAAGAACGACCTCCGCTATACCGAATCAAGCCGTCCGTATCCCGACGAAAACCGCCTGCGCTATGTTTTTGTCGGCGACCCGGCCCTGCCTCTTGCCATGCCTTCCAATATGGTCCGCATAGATTCCATTAACGGCATATCGGTTTCCGATGACGCCCAGCCTACCCTCGAGGCTCTCGGCAAAGGCAAGTTCACAGGTGTGGTAACCTCTCCCCTCGGAGAAATTCTCACCGGATTCAACGGCGTGCTACTTGCCGATATTTTTGATGCGGAATATTCTGTTACCACCCGTGCCAACGGTGATGACGGCAAGGAAGATACTTACGAGACGCATGGCGAACGCATTTTCACCGGTTCGGCAATCGTGAAGGACGGCCGCTTCACTCTCGAGGTTGCCATGCCTCAGGAGATTTCGCAGAACTTCCGGCCCGCCACGCTGGCGCTCTTTGCCTACGACATCAACGACGATACCGAGGCAACCGGTCTGTGCAACAGTTTCTATGCCTATGGATTCCACGAACCAGAGGTGCCCGATACCGTAGCGCCGGCTATCGAGAGTCTTGTTCTTAATCATGAAGACTTCCGCAACGGCGATTTTGTAAACACGTCCCCCATGCTCATCGCCGCCATAAGCGACAACGAGGGCATAAATGTGTCAAATGCCGGTGTGGGCCATCAGATGATAGCTATCCTCGACGGCAAACAGACTTTTACCGGTATTGCCAATTACTACACCCCGGCGTCGGACGGCAGCCCGTCCGGTGTGGTGAACTATCCGATGGACGATCTGCAGCCCGGTGCACACAGCCTCACCTTCCGTATATGGGATATCTCCGGCAATTCCGCCGAACAATCCATTGATTTCAATGTGGCGGAATCGCTTGCACCGAAAATCTACGATGTGTATTCCGATGCCAACCCGGCATCCACCACGGCCAACTTCTATCTGCGTCACAATCAGCCCGACAATATGGTAACCGTAACAATTTCCATATACAATCTGCTGGGACGCCCGATATGGAGCCGCACAGTAGAGGGACGCAGCGATATGTTCCTTACGATGCCCGTAACCTGGGACCTTACCGACGGCTCCGGCTGTCGTGTGGGCCGGGGAATTTATCTGTACCGCGCCACAATCACCAGCGACGGCAACAGCTTCGAGACGGCCTCGCGCCGCATCGCCGTAAGCGCACAGTAGAGTGGAGTATACATCATCCTACGAATTGGCTGTGTCTCTATTGCCTGTCGCACTTCCAATCATGTCGGAAGCTGCCGGATCACTCACGGGCCGCCACGTTTTATCAAACTGTTTGGATAAGTTCCGAATTGAATATGGCGACTAAAAATAGCATTTCTTCAGCGTTTTCTCGCAGAGAATTCGTATCTTTGCATCCGCAATGACAGATAAGAATTCTCCCATAGATAAACCACAACTTCCCGAACCTACGCTAAGGCGCCTGCCCTGGTACCTCGCTTATGTTTCCACGCTCGTTGCATCCGGCGTGGAGTATGTTTCCACAACACGCATAGCCGAGGCCCTGAATGTGGATACCTCTCAGATTGCCAAGGACCTTTCGTTCTTGGGTATCCGCGGGAAAACGCGCATAGGGTACCTCGTTGTGGCTCTGGAGGACAAGCTCTCGTCGTTTCTCGGGTTCCGATCTCGCCACAATGCCATAATTGTGGGGGTGGGTAGCCTCGGTGCGGCCCTGATTGCCGATTCAGGTCTGCAGCGCTACGGCCTCAACATCGTTGCCGGCATCGACAATAATCCGTCTCTGATAGGCACAAAAATCTGCGGTGTGGAAATTTTTCATCCCGACTGCGCCGCTGAACTCGTAGCACGTTTTGGAGCGCGCATCGGCATTCTTGCCGTTCCTTTCGAGAGTGCGCAGAGTGTGAGCGACCGGCTGGCCGACGCTGGTGTGAAGGCCATCTGGAATTTCACTCCCTCGCACATCCGTGTGCCGGAAGGCATGGTTATAGCAAATACATCCATATACTCACATCTTGCGGTTATGTACAACCGCCTGAGCGCATTGGACGAATGAAGATTCTGAGTATACGCGCAGGTATCGACGAACGTCCCTGCATATCGCCCGGAGCCGATTCTGCTATTCTGCGCGTAGGAGAACCGGTGTTTATACAGCAGCCTGTTGATGAATGGATCACCTGCGTAACTGTGGCAGTGCGCATAAGCCGTCTGGGACTTCATATTCCCGTGGTACATGCCTCCCGCCATTATGATGCCATAGCCGCTGTTCATCTGCTTACACCTGCGCATCCTGCTTCCGATTGCATGCCGCCCCTTTTCCGCGACCGTGCCGTCGCTCCGGGAGAATGGGTGCAGGTGGAACAGGCAGGAAACGAATTTACCCTGAACGTAACGCGTCGCCCGCTCCGCGGCGATGAATCGGTGTCGCTGGACGGCGAGATAGCTGTCTGCCTCGATAAATTGCGGTTAAACGAAATCGTGTCGTACGTATCCCAGTCAATGACGCTGAAAAACGGTGATATAATCATCCTCCGCGACGCTGCCGTTGAGCTTGGCGCCCCTGTGCCGAACACAACAGTCGTCGCCACCTTTTCAGATATACCTTCCTTGTCAGTAAGAATAAAATAAACCGATGAATGTATAAGTCTCTCCTTTTGGCATCTGCCGCGGTAGTGTCTGCTGCCTTTTCGGCGCAGGCGTTAGTCGTATCGTATTATGCCGGTGAATCCAGGTTGGCATCGGGCCACTGGGTGAAGATCGAAGCCGATACAACCGGTATTTACCAGATTACTCCCGATGAGCTTGCGCAATGGGGTTTTCCCGATGCCTCGGCCGTACGGGTATACGGTACGGGTGCTGTTGCTGCATCCACAAATCTTTTCGGCGTATTTCCCGATGACCTTGTGCAGGCACCGTCGATGGTGTCAGCAGACGGCCGTATTCTTTTCTATGCCGAAAGCGACGTGCGCGCGACTGTGAATAGCAGTACTTCGGCTGATCTCGAGCGTTGCTATTACGATACCAAAGGCGTATATTTTCTTGCAGCCACCGGTGAAGACCGCACTATGGCTACGGTGCCTTATACCGAAGGTCAGACATTTTCCACCACCCACTATGCACTGCATCTTATAGAACGTGAGGTGCAGAACCCAGGCCAGGGAAGTGTATTCTACCACGGTAAACAATTAAAGTCCGGAGAACGAGAGACATTTACGTTTCATGTCAAGGATTATGCCGAGGATAGACCTTCGGCTATGGTTTTTCTGCGCTACGATGCGGCGGTGAATACTTCGGCCTCGGTGCGCTTAGGCATGGAATTTCCATCCTGCGTGAACGTTATAAACTCCAATCCACGCTCAAGCGCTACCAATTCCATTTCCACCCGTCTGTTTGTGGATGCCTACGGCGACGCCCGTTTTACGGCAGCCGCCGAGGGCTCTCTTTCCGATGCACTTGTGTCGGTGGATATTATTCTTCCGGAAGCGTTCGCGGGTTCTTATGCCGCCATAGATAAGGTTTATGTGATATATCCACGATATAATACGCTTTCAGGCAGTGAACTGATAATGAATATGCCGGGATCTGCGGCATCGTACGGGTTCCGTCTTACTGGTGCGGACGAAAATACCGTCGTCTGGGATATAACCGATCCGACAGATGCGCGGAACATCGTTCTTGAACTTGATGCTGAGGAAGGTTCTGCCCGTGGTACTCTTGCCGGCCATACAACTGTGCCGCGCGTTGTTGCTTTCAATGCCGCCGCCGCGCACCGGAGTGTGCGTTATGCAGGCGAGGTGCCGCCGCAGAATCTGCATGGCCATGATACTCCGGAAATGCTGATAATTACCACTCAGTCGCTCCTTGAGCCTGCCGGAGAACTTGCCGAAATCCATCGCGACCTCCAGGGTCTTGATGTATCGGTGGTATGCCAGGATTTGATATTCAACGAATTTTCGTCGGGCGTGCGTACGCCGGCGGCTCTGCGCCGGTTCATCAAGATGCTGTATGACCGTCAGCCAGGTCGACTGAAATATGTACTCCTCTACGGCCCGTCGTCCTACGACAACCGCTTTCTGGTCAATGATCCTGCCGACAATCTTGTGTGCTACGAGTGCGAAAGTTACGAGCAAGCCCGCGAAGTATCGTCCAACTACGTTTCCGACCAATACTTCGGCATGCTGGCCGATGATTTCGATCCGGCCCGTATCACAAGTGCGCGAATGAATGTAAGCGTCGGCCGTATTCCCGCTACCGACGCAGGAATAGCGCGCCGCATAAATGAAAAGTCGCGTGCGTGGTTGCTCAAGGCGCCCTCTGCCGCGGCTTTTATGCGCGTGCTTAAGTTTAGCGACGACGGCGATTACCGTCTGCATTTCGACCACAGCGAGGATTTTGTAAATACCATCTCTGCTGTAAACAGAGCTGTTACAATATCGCGCGCCGATAATCTTCTCTATCCCTGGGAGGGCTATCCCGAGAAGGAGGCCACAAGAAAAATATCGCGGGCACTTGCCCGCGGTCAGGGGCTGTTCTATTATGCCGGGCACGGTACGCCGTCCAGTCTTACAGGCGAATATCTGTATACCACCAGTTTTATAGACTCGCATACATACGATAACCTTCCGCTGATAGTGTTTGCCTCGTGCGAGATTTTTCCTTTCGACCGCGAGCGTCATTCTATGGCCGAAAAACTTATAATGAAGGCCGACGGTGGCGGTATGGGTGTGATAACATCTTCGCGTAAGGTATACATCGACCCCAACAGGCTTTTCAGTATCGCCCTTGCCGGAAGTTATTGCAATGCAAAGCCCGGAACCACAGGCGCCGACCTGCTGCGCGATGCGCGCAATGCTTTGTGCTTCAACGGAATGGGCGGAACTTTGGGCAATAACACCCTCTGTTATAACTATTGTGGCGATCCCGCATTGCCTCTTGCAGTTCCCGGCTACACTATTGATATAAGCATGGATAGTAGTGCTATACAGCCTCTTGTCTCTACGAAAATATCAGGTGCTGTGCGCGATGCCGACGGCAACGCCGTAGAGGGTTTTAACGGCAGTGTGCTTGTGGAGGTGTACGACAGTCCGTCGGTTCTGAAAACTTTTACGCGCAGCGCTGAGGACGGCAAGTCGGTTGAAGTTTCGTGCGACGAGAATCTTCTTGCCGAATATGGTCTGACAGTGGTAAACGGAGAGTTCTCGGGTGAAATTGTGCTCCCCGAACCTTTAGAAGGCGGCGCCAAACGTGTTGTTGTTACCGCTACAGATGCTGAGACATTCAGTTGCGCCGCTGCGCCGTTGCTTACCGTAAATCTGGCCGATACAGCACCAGAGAACAATACTACCGATCTTTCCGCGCCCGAGATTGTCGATTTCTGCATCAGTCCCGAAGATTATATCGCTCCAGGCACAGTCGGACCTGATTTTACCGTCATGCTGACCCTCCGTCAGCCCGCTACTGGTATCGCTACAGGTAACGCCGGTATTCGCGGAGGCCTCTCCGTAACTGTCGATGGCAACGACCGCCGACCCGACCTGCGTGGTGCTCTCCGTTTTGGCGATGACGGCCTCGCGCGTCTGGAAATTCCTATGAGCAATATGCTGCTCGGACGTCATGAAATCCGTGTCGATGCGATGAGCAATGGTGGCGAAAGTGCGTCCCGGACGCTTGTGGCGCTTGTCGGTACTCCTGGTATCGAGGGAACTCTCGAAGTGGAGGGCGGCAATCCTGCCGGCAGCCAGCTCGTGTTCCGTCTTGATTCATCCGAGAGCACCGGAACGCTTGTGGTTGTGGACCGCACCGGCAATACTGTGTTCCGCAAGGATGGGTGTGCTTTCCCTTACTCGTGGGACGTTACCGATAGCGAAGGACGCCGGCTTTTTCCGGGACCGTATCAGGCATGGGTCATTCTTGCAAATGAATCGGGCTACGGAAGCACCCCCAAGGCCGAAATTGTGGTAACTCGATAGGGCGGCGCAATAAAATAATATTTTTGGAGTTATATATTTGGCGTCCGTAGCCTGTTTATGTCCGGATGCCCTGCTATATATAAAATGAAATATCTCGACAGAATAATACTTGCAGTGTTTGTCTTTGCCCTTGGTGCAGGCAGCGCGATGGCACAGGGAAAGAATGAATTCAACCCCATCGAGACGGGTGTTACATCGCTTTCCATCGCTCCCGATGCCCGAGGCGCGTCTATGGGCGACCTTGGTGCCGCAACCGATCCCGATGCCTATTCACAGTTCTGGAACCCGTCGAAGTATGCTTTTGCCTACAGTCAGGCTGCCGTGTCGCTCAGCTACACCCCCTGGCTACGAAAACTTGTAAACGACATATTCCTGGCCGATCTCTCGGGCTATTATAAAATCGGTTCCGACGACAATCAGGCCATAAGCGCCTCGCTGCGTTATTTCTCGCTCGGCGAGGTTACAACTTCGCAGGAGGAAGGTATAGTCGGGCAGACGCTGAATCCTTACGAGTTGTCCTTCGATCTCGGATACTCCCGCAAATTGTCCGAGAAATTCTCGATGGGCGTTGTGTTTCGTTACATTTATTCGGCTCTCGGCTTCTCCGATTCCTATGCCGGCGATCAGAATACCGGTGCATCGGCATTTTCGGCCGACATATCAGGTTTCTACACCACGTATCCTATTATTGGCCGTAACGAATGCCAGTGGTCGTGGGGCTGGAACATTTCCAACATTGGTACAAAAGTGAGCTATAACGGCGGCGAGAATCCTGCGTTCCTGCCTACAAATTTGCGTTTAGGTACCACTTTTACCTTCCCTCTCGCCGATTATCACACCCTGGCGCTCAGCCTTGACCTCAACAAGCTGCTCGTGCCTGCACGTCCACGCCGCACCGACTATCCCGACGGTATCGAGGGCGAAACCGAATATATAGAGAAACTCGAGGAATGGAAAGACATGTCGCCAATCACGGGTATATTCAAATCGTTCACCGATGCGCCTGGAGGAGCCAAGGAGGAGCTGCGCGAGATAATGTGGTCGTTCGGCGCCGAGTACGCCTACAATAACCAGTTCTTTCTTCGCGCCGGTTACTATTACGAGAATGAGTTCAAGGGTAACCGCCAGTATTTCGGCATGGGCGCCGGTTTCTCGCTCAACGTCGTGCGCCTGGATGCGTCTTATATGCTCGCAACGGCCCAGACATCCCCTCTCGACCAGACACTCCGTTTTTCATTAACCTTTGACATGGACGGTCTGCGCGACCTCCTCGGCGGACGCCGCTGAAGCTATGAATTTCAGAATCGGAAACGGTTACGACGTACACCGTCTTGTTGAGGGACGCCGCTGCGTCATTTGCGGTGTCGATATTCCCCACTCCAAGGGCCTGCTCGGCCACAGCGACGCCGATGTGGCCCTCCACGCCCTCACCGACGCCCTTCTCGGCGCCGCCGCTCTCGGCGACATAGGCATGCACTTCCCCGACACCGCCGTCGAGTGGAAAGACGCAGATTCCCGCGACCTGCTCCGCGCCGTGGTGCGCCTGCTCGCCGACAAGGGTTTCCGCCCTGCCAACGTGGATATAACCATCATCGCCCAGGCGCCGAAGATGCGCCCGCACATCGATGCCATGCGTGCCAATGTTGCCGTCGACCTCGGCCTGCCCATTGATTGCGTTAGCGTGAAAGCCACCACCACCGAAGGCCTCGGCTTTACAGGCCGTGCCGAAGGCATCGCCGCCCAGGCCACCGCCCTCATCGAAAAACAGTAAACGCTCTTTTTCTGCGACAAAATAAAAAGCCTTCCGGCGAGTGCCGAAAGGCTTTTGCTTATTGTTTGGAGTATTATTTTACCATGACTTTGCTGACGGTGGTGCCGCGGCGAACGATGTAAAGACCGTTCTCGGGGTTGGCCACGCGTACGCCCTGAAGATTGAAGTATTCGGGAGCGGCGTTGTTCTCAACTTCGAGGTTCTCTACTGCGCCAGTGCTGTTTGCGGTAACTTTGATGTTGTCGATGAACCAGCGCATTGCGCTTGCGGTGGGCCACTGTTCGTCGCAGTTGCGGATGGTAATCTTGTCGCCGGCCTTGAGGTTGCCGAGGGCTACGGATGTATTTACCCAGGAGTAGGCGGAATTGTCTTCGCGCACATATTCCGGAACTTCAACAATCTTATCGCCGATCATTACAACAAGTTTCGTGGGATCCCATTTGCCGGAACCCTGACGCTGGGAGCACCAGTCGAAAGTAAGGGTTACGTTGTCGAAACCGGCGGTAAGGGCGGGGAGTACCAGACCGGTCTGATAGCCGGTGAGGCCGAATTTCAGATAGTTGCGCTGCAGATATGCCTGAGCCTGCGGTTTGCGTTCGTCTTTGCCATCGGCATGCACGGCAATGAATTCATAGCCCTTGGCGAGAAGAGCGTCGTAAGTGGACACTTCGTCAACCTTGTTGGTGCCGAGCTGCTGTGCTGTGGCGTCGGGATTGTCGGTCTCTACGGTCTGGCCGGCGGGTTTCTGGCTTGACCACGGTTCGAGCCACTCGAAGTCATCTTCAAAAACAGTTACCTGTGCGGAAGCGAACATCGCTGCGCCTAAACAAAGAGCTGTGAGTAAAGTTTTTTTCATAAAAAAGATTTTTAGGTTTGTGATATTGTTAAGGTATTTTTTGTTCTTGCATCGGATAGATGCACAAAGGTAAACACAAAAATGCTTACAGCAAAATTTTTGGAGCGAAAGATTTTGATTGCGTTTCAAAATAAGCCGCTTGCGAAGCAAATATTCACATTATTTTAACATATCTCTGGTGTTGTTTTAACATATTTCTAATGATGCCATCTGCGGGTTTGCGGGTTCGGGGATTTTTGTGTAATTTTGTATTTACTTTCGGCATTGTGCCCTTTTAAGATTTAAACCATGCCCACCAGTCAGAATCTGCCGGCAGCATCTCCGCAGGTGCTCCAGGCAAAGCAACGTTTCGGAATCATAGGTAACGCTCCGGCCCTTGTGGCGGCTGTGGAGCGAGCCATTCGTGTTGCTCCTATAGATTTGTCGGTTCTCGTTACGGGCGAGAGCGGAACGGGCAAGGAGTTTTTCCCGCAGATTATTCATGCGTTCAGTGCGCGCAAGCATGCCAAATATATTGCTGTGAACTGCGGCGCGATACCGGAAGGTACTATCGATTCCGAACTGTTCGGACATGAGAAAGGCGCTTTTACCGGTGCAGTGGATTCCAGGAAGGGTTATTTCGAAGAGGCCAACGGAGGTACGATTTTTCTTGACGAAGTGGCGGAGCTGCCTCTTACCACCCAGGCGCGCCTGCTGCGTGTGCTTGAGAGCGGTGAGTTTCTGAAAGTAGGCTCCAGCACCGTTCAGAAAACCAATATCCGCATTGTCGCCGCTACTAACGTCGACCTTGTGGGAGCCGTTGCCGACGGCCGCTTCCGCGAGGATCTGTACTACCGCCTCTCTACCGTGCAGATTCACATACCGCCGTTGCGCGACCGTGGCGCCGACATCCGCCTGCTCACCCGCAAGTTCGCTTCCGATTTCTCCGAACGCTACCGCATGCCCGCCGTAACGTTCACCGCCGAGGCCGACGACACCATGCGCCATTACCGCTGGCCCGGAAACGTGCGTCAGCTCAAGAATGTGGTGGAGCAGATAGCGCTTTTCGAGGCCGGCAAGGAAATCACGTCCGAGGTGCTCGCCCAGTATCTGCCGAATATCATGTCGTCGTACATTCCGGCCCTGAATCCAGAGACGCACGACTACCAACGCGAGCGCGAGATGCTGTTCGGGATGATTTTTAATCTGCAATCGCGTATCGACCAACTTCAGGAACGCCTTGACATGGATCACGGCTCTCCCCGCCCAGGGAAGGGCGCGTTGCTTGCAGACCCCCACGCCGCCAATATGGAAGAACATTTTCCCACGAGCCTTGTAGTGCGGCACGAGCCAAAGGGCAATGCAGTATCCCCGAGTGAGGTCAGCTATTCCGAAGTTGTGGATGTGCCGGAATCTCTTGAGGAAAAAGAACGGGAAGCTATCCGCCGTGCCCTCGAACGCAACGAAGGACATCGCAAGGCTGCCGCATCCGAGTTAGGCATATCGGAGCGCACTCTTTACCGGAAAATCAAGGAATATGGAATGGATTAGGAAACACTGCATTCTGTTGGCTGTTACGGCGGCTATCCTCGCTCTTACGGGCTGTAGGGTGAGTTTCACCTTCAACGGCTCGGCTCTGGACTATAATATATACCGGACGATACACGTTTCCGAGTTTCCCATACGTGCGGCGCTGGTGTATCCGCCGCTGCAACAGTTGTTTGAGAACAAGTTGCTGGACTATATCGACAAGAACACCCGCCTACAGACCACCGACGGAAACTCCGACTTGCAGATAGAAGGCGAGATTACCGGTTATAACCTCACTCCCCAGGCAGTTACCGAGGACGCCTACGCATCCATGACGCGCCTCACAATTACGGTGCGCGTGAAGTATACCGACAATAAGGCCGAGAACAACGATGTAGACCAGAGTTTCAGCGCCTACCGCGACTTTCCAGCCACGGAAATGCTTACAGATGTGCAGGACCAGCTGTGCGAGGAAATTTCCGAAGAACTTGTGGAACTTATTTTCAACGCTACTCTCGGCAATTGGTAATGGAAGCGGAAACAGGACAGATATCGCTTGACGGGGTACTCGCGCGAGTGTTCGCCCTGGCCGACGAACAGCAGATGGAAGCCGCCGATGCCGACGCGCTAACGCAGGCGCTTGAGCACGCCCCGTATTTTACTGCTGCGGGCGTTCTCCTTCTTCGCCACGGAGGCGATCTGCTTGACGACATACGACGCAAAGCGTTGCAGGACCTCCTTGCCTTGGGCGTGAGCGACCGGCGCAGCCTTGTATTCGCCAAGTACGGCGACGAGTGGGCGCATTTCTATCCCGAACCTGATGTAGAGCCCGGGAAAGCCACGGAGGATGTTATTGACACGTTTCTGCGTACCTACGGTTCCTGCACCCCCGAGGAGGAACGGCAGCTGGAACGCATGATTTTCAATCCAACCCCTGACTATGCCGAGTTGCTCGCGCGCCAGGAGCAGTCCGAGGTGCCGGCCGAGAACGAGGCCCCGGAAGGAACGCAGGACGCCCTGATAAACGCATTTATCCGCAGTCAGCACCCGATTACGCAACCCGTAGTGGAAGTCCCGGCCGAGCCCGAAGAAAACTACGGTTCGGAAACTCCGGCAACACGGCCCGAGGTGCAGGATGACAGTCTCCTCTCCGAAAGTCTGGCACGTATGTTCATCAGAAAGCAGAGATATGAGCGCGCTTTTGAAATTATATCGGGTTTATCCTTGAAATTTCCAAAAAAAAGTGCTTACTTTGCAGACCAATTGCGTTTCCTGCAAAAATTGATTATAAATCAACGTCGTCTGCAAGAGTTATCGCAGGCCGACACAAGCAAAAAATAATTTATACTATGCACATTGTCATAATTATCCTGACAGTTATCGTTGCCGTGCTTCTTATCGGCATCGTTTTAATCCAGAAATCCAAAGGCGGCGGTCTGTCATCGCAGTTCGGCGGCGCAGGCGCTGTGATGGGCGTCCGTCAAACAAACAGCTTCCTTGAGAAAGCTACCTGGACCCTTATCAGCCTTCTGGTTGTCCTTTCTATTATTTCGGCTTTCACTATGCCTAAGGTTTCCACCGGCGCTGTAATCCGTACCCAGCAGACTGCTGCTCCCGCTCCCGCAGCAGCTCCCGCAGGCCAGTTCGATACTCCCGCTGCCGAAATTCCTTCGGCTACTCCCGCGGAAGCTCCCGCCGAGAACCCCGCTCAGGAATAACAGATACTTTTTTTCTGAATAAATTATACGGTCATATCCCGCACATCAGCGGGGTATGATTTGCTGTGAAATTATGTCATATAAAAGAAGCGATTTCGAGATAATGGCGCCCGTAGGCAGTTTCGACTCCCTCGCGGCTGCTATAAATGCCGGTGCCGATGCAGTTTACTTCGGTGTGGAGGGTCTTAACATGCGTTCGCGCTCGAGTGCCAATTTTACTTTGGACGACCTCCGTTCCATTGTAGCGCAGTGTACGGTAGCCGGGGTGCGTACATATCTTACTGTCAATACTATCGTATACGACAACGACCTCGAACATATCGAGGCCATCGTCGGCGCCGCTGCTGCCGCGGGTGTGTCGGCAATCATCGCTTCCGACATTGCCGTAATCCAATGCTGCCGCCGCCACGGTGTGGAGGTGCATATCTCCACTCAGTGCAACATATCCAACATAGAGGCTGTGCGCTTCTACGCGCAGTTTGCCGATGTGATGGTGCTTGCCCGCGAGCTTAATATGGAGCAGGTGCGCCACATATATGATGCTATTCACGCAGAGGGTATCACGGGTCCTGCTGGAAAGCCTGTGGGCCTGGAAATGTTCTGCCACGGTGCCCTGTGTATGGCCGTGAGCGGCAAATGCTACCTTAGCCTGCACCAGATGAACAGCAGCGCCAACCGCGGAGCCTGCACGCAGATTTGCCGGCGCGGCTACGAGGTTACCGACCTCGAGACGGGCGACAAACTGAACATCGACAACAAATACATAATGTCGCCCAAGGATCTCAAGACTATTCATTTCCTTGACCGTGTGGTTGACGCCGGTGTGCGTGTGTTCAAAATAGAGGGGCGCGCCCGCGGGCCCGAGTATGTGGCCACCGCTGTGGAATGTTACTCGGAGGCTCTGCAGGCAATCTGCGACGGTACGTACGGCGCCGAAAAGATTGCGGACTGGGATGCGCGCCTCGCAAAAATTTTTAACCGCGGTTTCTGGGACGGCTATTATCTTGGCCAGCGCTTAGGCGAGTGGTCGGGCAAGTACGGTTCCAGCGCCACGCGTGTGAAGCAATACGTGGCAAAGGGTGTGAAGTGGTTCTCGAAACTCGGCGTAGGCGAGTTCCTTATGGAAGGACACGAGCTATGTGTTGGCGACGAGATAGTGATAACGGGACCTACTACCGGCGCCGTAATTCTTAAAATAGACGAGTTGCGAGTAGACGGCAAACCTGCGCAAAAAGCAGTGAAAGGCGACGCCATAAGCATCCGGGTGCCCGGCAAGATTCGTCCGGCCGACAGGCTGTTCCGCTGGCTTCCGGTCGACGAAGTGTAAACTTTTAAGAAGTTCGGATGTTTTATAATAAATATAAACAAACGATTACCTTAGATTTGCAGCGGCAAACGAGGATAAGATAGAAAACGTACCTTTGTAATG
>CABPYL010000037.1 GCA_902461565.1 uncultured Porphyromonadaceae bacterium | reverse complement strand
AGCTTTCGTTTCGAAACTGGTTTAAAATATTATAATTTTTATATAGAGTATGTAATTTATTAATATATAATATTGTAACTAATTTAATGCTTCAGTTGTTATAAAAATATTATACAAAACCACTTTGTTATATGTGAAAAAATATATACTTTTGTATCGAAATAAGCCACGGCATCTCCGGCAGCTCGGAAGCTCTGTTCCGAAATGCCCTTTGTCGGTATCCATACTTTGAAACACAATAATCCTTAACCTTATTGCCTTTGGCCAAATGAACAACCAGCACACCACAAAAATCTATGATGTCATTATCATAGGCGCAGGTGCAACCGGCGCAGGTACGGCACGCGACTGTTCCATGCGCGGACTTTCGACGTTGCTTGTCGAACGTCTCGATTTCACTGCGGGGGCTACCGGCCGCAATCACGGCCTGCTGCACAGCGGTGCCCGATATGCTGTAACCGACGGAGAGTCGGCATCAGAATGTATCAAAGAAAATATGATTCTTCGCCGTATCGCACGCAACTGTGTGGAGGATACCGGAGGTTTTTTTGTAACATTACCCGAGGACGATCTCGATTATCAGAAGCTTTTTGTTGAATCGTGCCACAAGGCCGGTATCAATGCCGAGATAGTGGACCCGGCACAGGCCATAGCTATGGAGCCGGCTATAAACAAGGATATTATCGGTGCCGTGAAGGTACCCGACGGTGCCGTGGATCCTTTCCGCCTTACAACGGCCAATGTGCTGGACGCACAGCGTCATGGTGCCGACGTACTCACATACCACAAAGTTGAAGACCTCCTTGTAGACGGCACCCGTGTGCATGGCGTCAGGGTGCGCGACGCACGCACAGGCGAACTCAGGGATATTGAGGCTCGCCTTGTTATCAATGCCGGCGGTATATGGGGCCATGAAATAGCGGCAAAGGCCGGTATCAGAATCAACATGTTTCCAGCCAAGGGCGCTTTGCTTATATTCGGGCATCGTGTGAACAATATCGTTATCAACCGTTGCCGAAAGCCTGCCGATGCCGACATTCTTGTGCCCGGCGATACTATTTCGCTTATCGGAACTACATCCAGCCGTGTGCCTTACGATAGTGTGGACAACATGGAGGTTACACAGGATGAGGTTGATATTCTGCTGCGAGAAGGCATGCAGATTGCTCCGGCACTGGCATACACACGTATTCTGCGTGCCTATGCCGGCGTGCGTCCTCTTGTCGCAGCCGACAACGATCCTTCCGGCCGAAGCATCAGTCGCGGTATCGTATGTCTGGATCATGCAAAACGCGATGGGATGGAAGGATTCATCACCATTACAGGCGGCAAGCTGATGACCTACCGTCTGATGGCTGAGTGGGCTACGAATATGGCCTGCGAAAAGTTGGGAGTGAATGCACCGTGCCGAACCTCCGAACTTCCGTTGCCCGGTTCTGAACCCGAAGCTCCTGAAAAACAGGAAAAATCCCATATCATATCGCTTAGTACCGAACAGCTCGCCATCGAAGGACGCCACGGTTCGCTGTCGTATCAGATTCCTAACGACGTAAACGACGACGCAATGGTGTGCGAATGCGAGAAAGTATCCGTAGGCGAGATAAAATATGCCATCGATAAGCTGCATGTAAATAATCTTGTGAATCTGCGCCGTCGCACACGCCTCGGCATGGGTACATGCCAGGGCAGTATATGTGCCTGCCGCGCTTCGGCCATCATGTCCAAACGTTTCGGACAGACTGCCGCTCTCGCAGATCTGGAGAGCTTTGTGAACGAGCGCTGGAAAGGTATGCGCCCGGTGGCATGGGGCCAGACACTTGTGGAGGCCGAGTTCTCGGCATGGATCTACGAGGGCGTATGCGGTCTTGGCAATATCAACAACGAAAAAACAATCTGCACTAACAAATGAAATACGATACTATTATAATAGGTGGCGGATTGAGCGGCCTTGTTGCCGGACTTTCGCTTGCCGCGAAAAACAAACGTGTGGCTGTGATATCGCTCGGCCAGAGTGCGCTCCATTTCAGTTCCGGTTCCCTCGGTCTGTTGGGTACGGTAGACGGCAAAGCCGTAGAGGACCCCTTGGAAGCAATCGCCTCCCTGCCTGCGGAGCATCCCTATAGCCTTATAGGCGCCGCACGTGTAAAGGAACTTGCTGCTACGGTTAAACCCTTCTTTGCCGACGCTGGCATAACCCTGCGCGGAGCCGACAACCGCAATAATGAAAGAATGACCCCGATGGGTGAATTCAAGCGCTGCTGGCTCACTCTCGATGATTTCATTACCCGCGAAGATCTTAAGAAATATAAGAAGATTTCTGTTGTGAGTGTGCTCTCGTTCCTCGATTTCTATCCCGATTTTATTCAGACTGGTCTGAAGAATCTCGGTATCGAATCGACGGTATCCTATATAACTACTCCGGAAATCGACCGTCTGCGCCGAAGCACCGCCGAGATGCGTGCAACGAGTATCGGCCGTCAGCTCCACGGCAAAGCTCTTGAGGAATTCGCAGAGGCTGTAAAGGTCGCTTCCGCCGATGCCGAAGCCATCCTTATTCCATGTGTGGTCGGTATGGACGACGAGGACCCGCTCAAAGTTTTGCGTTCGCGTGTGGGCAAACCGCTGTTTTGTGTTGCCACCACGCCCATGAGCGTCGCCGGCCAGCGCATGCAGACACAGCTGCGCCGCCGTTTCGAGAAACTTGGCGGCACATATCTGCTTGGCGATACCGTTACCGGTGGTCGTGTGTCCGAAAGCGGCAGGGTAGAGTATATCCTCACCCAGAATATGGGCGAGGAAAAACTGGTAGCCGATAATTATATCCTTGCCAGCGGCGGTTTCTTCAGCCGTGGCATCATTGCCGAGCCACATAGGATTTACGAGCCGGTGTTCGGCCTTGATGTGGATGTAGACGGCGACCGCGACAAATGGTTCAATAACTATTTCTTTGCCGAACAGCCGTATATGAAATTCGGTGTCGCCGCCGATAAGAATTTCCACCCCCGCAAAAACGGCAGGACGATAGACAACCTTTATGCAGTGGGTGCGGTAATTGGCGGACATGACGCCCTTAAAGAAGAGTCCGGCGCAGGCACGGCCGTTCTCACAGCCATGCACGTTGCCGCAATGATTCTCAAAAACAACTAAGACGATGGAAGAATATCAGATAAAGAACCACAGCCGCGACAATTTCGAACAGTGCATAAAATGTACTGTCTGCACGGTTTATTGCCCGGTGCTCGCCGTGAATCCCGATTATCCCGGTCCGAAACAGGCCGGCCCCGATGGCGAACGCTACCGCCTGAAAAATCCCGAATTCTACGACTACGCTCTCAAATATTGCCTCAACTGCAAGCGGTGCGAGGTTGCTTGCCCGTCGAACGTGCGTATCGGCGATATTATACAGCGCGCGCGAATTACATACGACCGCAAGCCGGTGAAGTTGCGCGACCGTATGCTGGCCGAGACCGATTTTGTGGGAACAATGGCATCCGCCTTCGCACCCATTACAAACTTTACCCTCGGGCTGAAACCGGTAAAGGCCGTCCTCGACGCCACATTTGCAATCGACAAACACCGTACATTCCCCAAATACTCCGGCGAGAAATTTGTCTCATGGTTCAAAAAGCAGGAAGCCGCCCAGAAGGCTTTCCCGAAACAGGTGGCATACTTCCACGGCTGCTATGTGAACTACAACTATCCCGCGCTCGGCAAAGCATTTGTAAAAATTATGAATGCCGTGGGATATGGTGTTACATTGCTCGAGAAAGAGAAATGCTGCGGCGTTGCAAAAATTGCCAACCGTCTTATCGACCGTGCCAAACACGATGCCGAGATTAATATCTCCTCCATCCGCAAGGCTGTCCTGGAGCAAGAAATGCCCTTGCTGGGTACAAGCTCCACGTGTATGTTCACCATGCGCGACGAGTATCCTCACCTTTTGGGTATCGACAACGAAGATGTCCGCGAGAAGATGATGCTTGCCACCGTTTTCCTCTACCGCATGATAGAGCAGGGTAAGATTAAACTCGCGTTCCGCAAAGATTACAGGAAGCGTATCGCCTACCATACTCCCTGCCACATGCAGAAGCTTGGATGGGCGGTATATTCCATAGAAATGCTGAAAATGATTCCAGGCGTCGACTTTGTGAAGCTCGAATCGCAGTGCTGCGGCATCGCGGGCACATATGGCTTCAAAAAAGAGATGTTCCCGGTGTCGCAGGCTATCGGACAGCCGCTGTTCGATATCATCAAGGCCGAGGCACCCGACTTTGTCGCCACCGACTGTGAAACCTGCAAATGGCAGATAGAAATGGGTACGGGGCTTCCGGTTTTCAATCCCATTGAAGTTCTTGCCGAGGCACTCGACGTGGAAGCGACAATCAAGCTGAATAGAAAATAACTGCTACAGACCATGAAAAAAACAATCGTACTATCGCTTCTTCTTGCCTCTGCATTCACCGCTGGGGCTACGGAAACAGTAACGTCGCCCGACGGCAAGTTCAAGGTGGATTTCAACCTTACCGATGCCGGAGCGCCTGAGTATTCGCTTGGTCTTGACGGTAAAACCATCGTTGCCCCAAGCAAGATGGGCTTCAAAATCAAAGGTAAAGGCGATCTTTCCGACGGTTTTCGCATCGTGAAGGTGGATACGGCCTCGTTCGACGAAACCTGGAAGCCTGTATGGGGTGAGGAATCGGATATTCGCAACCACTACAACGAAATGACCGTTAGGCTGGAACAGCCCGCCACAAAACGGTGTATGGACATCTGCTTCCGCGTTTTCGACGACGGTATGGGCTTCCGGTATGAGTTCCCCCGCCAGAAGAAACTCGCGCACTTTACCGTATCCGACGAACTTACGGAATTCGCCATGACGGGCGACCATGAGGCTTACTGGATTCCGGCCGACTACGAAACACAGGAGTACGACTATACCCGCAGCCGCATGTCGGAAATTCGAGGTCTTATGGATCAGGCCTGGACGCATCACAACAACTGGGAGGGACTTGTATCACCTACGGGCGTGCAGACGGCGCTTATGCTACGCAGCGACGACGGTCTGTATATGAACCTTCACGAGGCTGCTCTGGTGGATTATCCCGCGATGCACCTCGAGCTGAACGACACCACAAACACCTTCAAGGCTCTGCTCAATCCCGATGCCGACGGCTATATGGCCGACATCCATACCGATTTCAACACTCCCTGGCGTACGGTGATAGCTTCATACGATCCAGCCGACATTCTTGCATCCCGTATAACGCTCAACCTCAACGAGCCGTGCAAGATAGAGGATACCTCCTGGATTAAGCCCATGAAATATGTGGGCGTATGGTGGGAGATGATCACCGGCAAGAGCAAATGGAGCTATACCAACGATCTGCCCAACGTGCACATCAGCCGTCCTGAGGAATATAAGAACGTGAAGCCTCACGGCAAGCACGGTGCCACGACCGAGAATGTGAAGCGATACATCGATTTCGCCGCTGAGCATGGTTTCGACGGCGTGCTCGTGGAAGGCTGGAATATCGGCTGGGAGGACTGGTCAAACAAATTCAAGGACGATGTGTTCGATTTCGTTACACCCTATCCTGATTTCGACCTTCCCGGCATACGCGACTATGCAAAGGCGAAAGGCGTCGAGATGATTATGCACCACGAAACCTCCAGCAGCATCCGCAACTACGAGCGTCGCCTCGACGAAGCCTATAAGTTCATGAAGGACAACGGCTACAATGCCGTCAAGAGCGGTTATGTGGGTTTCATTCTTCCACGCGGCAGCAAGCACTTCAGCCAGTGGAGCGTAAACCACTACCAGTATGCCGTCGAGAAAGCTGCCGACTACAAGATTATGGTTAACGCCCACGAGGCCGTGCGCCCCACCGGTCTGTGCCGCACATGGCCTAACCTTATAGGCAACGAAAGTGCTCGTGGTACGGAATACCAGGCGTTCGGCGGCAGCAAGCCCAGCCATACCACCATTCTGCCTTTCACCCGTCTGATAGGTGGCCCGATGGACTATACTCCCGGCATTTTTGAAAATGACATATCCAAGTTCGCTCCAAAAAAATCGTGGGTGAACACCACGCTCTCCAATCAGCTCTCGCTGTACGTTACAATGTCAAGCCCGCTCCAGATGGCGGCCGATTTCCCCGAACACTACGAGAAGTTTATGGATGCCTTCCAGTTTATCAAGGACGTGGCTCTTGACTGGGATAAGAGTTACTATCTAGAGGCCGAACCGATGGAATACCTCACAGTGGCCCGTAAGGAAAAAGGCGCCGACCGTTGGTTTGTGGGCGGAACTAACGGTGAAGCTCCACGCGAGGCCGTTGTGGATTTCTCCTTCCTGCCCAAAGGAAAGTACAACGTAACCGTTTACCGCGACGGCAAGGATGCCCATTACCGCAACAATCCGCAGAGCTATGTTATCGAGAGCAAAAAGATAACAGACAAAAGCAAACTCAAGGTCTACGAGGCCGCCGGCGGCGGTTTTGCAATGACTATCACCCCCGCTACGAAATAAACACGTCTAAACCAATCACATAAACTAATGGCAAAAGAAAATATCTACGGCGACTGGGCTCCGGACGTCGTAAAGAAATTCAAAAGCTGGCAGTTCCGGACCATCCTTGTGTCGATGATCGGCTACGCCATCTACTACTTTGTCCGCAAAAACTTTTCCGTGGCTATGCCCGGTCTTACGGCGCAGTATGGCATTTCCAACACAAGTTTCGGTATCATTATCGGTATCAGCTCACTCATTTATGGCCTTTCGCGCTTTATCAACGGCTTTGTAGTGGATAAGGCCAGCTCGCGCCTGGTAATGGCGGTTGGCCTGCTGCTCTGCGCGGCATGTAACTTTGCCTTCGGCTTCGGCGTCAATATCAGTTCGTGGATTACGGGTGTCGACGCCGGTCCCGACTTCCTTAACATGCTCGTCCTCGTGATGGCTGTTACCATCGTGTTCAACCAGTATTTCCAGGGCATCGGATATCCTCCATGCGCGCGACTGCTGCCCACGTGGATTCATCCGTCGGAACTTGCCACTAAGATGTCTATCTGGAACACCTCGCATTCCATTGGTGCCGGTGCCGCAGTATTCTTCTGCGGTATCATCATGGGCTCGATGGGTCAGGACTATAGCGCCGATCCCGAAATAATCAGCCGTATAGCGCATAACCTCAACCTCGATCCTGACAACGCTGACAATCTCAAACAGATCATGAGCTACGCATCCCATTGGGACGCATGGCGCTGGTGCTTCTGGATTCCCGCAATCATCGCCCTCGGCGGCGCGCTGTGGCTCTATATAGGCCTTCGCGACGACCCCCGTTCCGTCGGCCTCCCCGAACTCCCCGGTACAAGCACCGGCAAGAAAGACGGTAAAAAGTCGGCCTCGCACTCCAAGTTCCTCAAGGTCATGGTATGGACCAACCGCTGGATCTGGACTCTCTGCATCGCCAACGTATTTGTATATGTGATGCGCATGGGTATACTCGACTGGGGGCCCAAGTTCCTCACCGAAGCACGTGGCATGTCCATAGAAATGGCTGCGCTCACCGTGGCTATCTTCGAGATGTGCGCCATCGTCGGAACAATCGCTGCCGGCTGGGCCACCGACCATATTTTCAAGGGTAAGGCACACCGCATGTGCCTCGTCTGCATGTTCGGCGCCGTTCTTTTCATGACCATGTTCATCTTCCTCACTGGTATTCCCACCGCGCTGTCTGTCGCCTTGCTCGCTATGGCCGGCTTCTTTATCTACGGCCCGCAGGCGCTTATCGGCATCGCATCCGCCAATCAGGCCACCAAGGACGCCTCCGCAACCGCAAACGGTCTGGCCGGAATTTTCGGCTATGTGGGTTCTTTCCTCTCGGCTATCGGCATCGGTATCATTTCCGACAAGTACGGCTGGAACACTGTTTTTGTCCTTATCATCTGTGTAGGTATCCTCGGCGCTATCACATTCATCACCATGTGGAAAGCTCCGCGCGACGGCTACGAACGCTCCAACAACTTCTATGAGAACGAAGAGGCGCTTGCGAAGGCTGGCGACCTCAACGACACCGATATTTAATCATACTCCTATGACTAAAAAAATCGATAAATATGTAAGCCCCATGAGCCACGACGAGCTCATGGCGGCTTGCCGTAAAATCCGCCACGTGGCCCTGGATATGGACGGCACAATATACATGGGGTCCACTCTCTTCCCATTTACAAAGGATTTTCTTGCCATGCTAACCGCAAACGGCATCGGTTATTCCTTCCTTACCAACAACCCCACGCGAAGCATCGACGATTATCTTGCCAAGTTGGCCAAACTCGGCATCGAGGCCGACCGCGACCAGATGTACACCACCGCCGTAGCAACTATCGACTACCTGAAGGAGAACATGCCGCAGGTAAAGACACTCTATGTCGTCGGCACCCCGAGCATGGAGGCCGAATTCCGCCGTGCCGGCTTCGTGCTCACCGAACCGGACGCCGCCGAGAATCCCGACGCACTCGTGGTGGCCTTCGATACAACGCTCACATATCCCAAGCTGTGCCGTGCGTCGTATCTCGCAACACAAGGCATTCCTTACATCGCCACCAATCCCGACCGTGTATGTCCTACCGACCAGCCTACAGTGCTGGTGGACTGCGGCTCGCTGTGCAAGTGCATCGAGCATGCCACAGGCCGTCAGCCCGACCTCGTGATAGGCAAGCCGAATCCTGATATGCTTTCCGGCATACGTTACCGCCACGGCCTGCAGGCCGACGAAATCGCCATGTGCGGCGACCGCATCTACACCGACGTCAAGATGGCCCAGAATGCCGGTGCGCTCGGTGTTCTCGTTCTTTCCGGCGAAACAACTCTGGAAACGGCCATGAACAACGACCCCAATCCTCCCATCACTGCCGGGAGCATCGCCGAATTCGGTGAACTCTTGTTGGAAAGCCGCCGATAACAGGTCGGTAAAAAATTATATCCTCCGCCATGTCATAAATGCGTGGCGGAGGATTTTGTATGACGGGATACTGTAAAAAGGGGGAGATTTAACTCCGGAGAGGGAGTGCTGGCCGAATGTATCAGAAGAATGTGTAGCCGATTCGGAATTCGAAGGTGGGATAGACTTTCAGATGGCTCATAAGTTCCATGTAGTCGCCTACGCTGCCGCGGATGTTTACAAGATCTTTCGACATGTTCACGCCGTCGTGCGCCATAACCGTGGGAGCACCGCCCCAGAACATCGCGCCGAGGTCCACGCCTATGTTCCAGCGTTTGTCCTTGCTGATGGTTGTCTCGTATCCGACGCCGCCGTACCAGCGCACCTTGTTTACAAGAGCGCGTGCGCTCACTGTGCCGTCCTTATCCGGTTTCATGAAGTAGGGCTCCCCATTCTTGAAATCGCCGAGATGGACACCCATTCTGCCGTATTCTTCGAGGCGGCTCCTCACTTTCATAATAATATTGGGATCCATGTATACATCATCAAAAAGCGGAGTGTCGAAGAAATAATCACTCATAAACACATCGTACAACTTGTCGTACATGTTCATCGCCAACAGTGTAGGCATTTCCTCCATTGTGTTGCGCGCCGTGCCGAGGGTATTGTTGCCTACGAATACACCGCCGGTAACACGCCAGTGGTGATTGTCCGGGATAGGATATATATCAACAAGGCATTTCAGATTCCACATTTTGGGGACTGCGTCGACATTTACAACATCATCCATCTCGTAACCTGAAATTTCGTACATCATATCTTTGATTTTGTCGAAATTTCCTGTGCTTATACTTGTGCCTTCGGTATATGCCATCAGGCCGAAATGAAGCGGTAGGTTTACGTGGGGAATAAAACTTGCGCCTACGCGCAGGTGCGCCCATTTCGTTAGTGGGGTGCCAAGCTCAAGGCCTATGCCTGTGGTACCTACGGTTACTCCGAGATCAAGTTTGTTCAGCACTCCGTGGGTGTTGCAGGTGTTTGCGAATTGGCGTAGGTGGAGGAACCCCGGATTCTCTTTGGGCGAGGTGTTTGTGTCGGGAGTCTCAGCCTGCATGCAAAGGCTGCCTGTTAACATTAGTACCGGTGCTAAGAAGCGAAGTATTTTCATTTTGACTGGTGTTAATAATACTTATATAAATAGAATGTGGATTTTACGGTTAAAAATTGGCTGTTGGCCGTTCGTAGACCTTTAATAGGAGCAAAGTTACAATAATAAGTTGAAAAAACTATAATTTTTGTCTATTTTTATATAGTTAAAGAGTGGAAGGCAGAGGGTATGGGGTGTACGGTAGGCACAATGTTTCTTTTTCACAACTGCCGCACGGGCTTGTAGAGACTTCGCTCCTCCCGTGGTCGGCTGTATTTTTTTGCCGTTTTGTCAAAATTTAACCTAATTCAGATGATTTTTTGCGTTTTTAAAACTAAATTGTCTGTCTGGTGTTCTTTTTTTTATGAAAGTCTTCGTAGATTGGTTTAAGATAGTTAACTTTGTGCCGACGTCACAATAGAAGTGCTATAAGTGTATAAAAATGTTAAAATATTGTTTTAATTTTCGTTTTTAGTGAATTAACCCTTATCTTTGTAAGATAAAAGTTTTTTAGTAAACAAATGTAAAAATGATTTTACAATATGTCTTTCTAAATCAATTATTGAAGGGAAGGAAAGCATCGCTTTATCTTCCTGCGCTTGTTCTCTGATGATATAAACTGTACAAACCTTTTCTAATTTATATAAACACATTCTATATAATACAATTCGCCACATAGAAAAATTTTACTCAAATATTTAATAACATCAAATCTAAAACAGATGAATAGAAAATTTATCAACGGATTACTGCTATTGGCCGTCACTGCAGCCGGCTGTGGCACGTTCACGTCGTGCAAGGACACTGACGATGATTTGAGAGCTGAATGGACCAAGTCTAATGCAGACCTTCAGACTAAGCTTGACGAGCTTAGCTCTACTGTCGCTCAGCTTAAAGATGCGCAGGAAACATGCCAGACAACATGTGCTAACAAACTTGCAGATCTTCTTACTCAGATACTGAAAGTTGAAGGCGACTACAAAACGGCCGACACCAATCTTGATAGCAAGATTAATAAAGTTAGTGCCGACCTTACTAAAGAAATCACTAAACTGATTGCTGAAATCAACAGAGTCGAAGGTGAGATTCCTTCGGAGGCTGAGCTAATAAACCTTATCGAAACGACTGTTAAAAACGAATTCGGTATTGATTATTATAAGGCTCTTGGTCTGCTTACCCAGGATGACCTTGATAATCTTAAAGGTGATATTACCGACATCGTGGCAAAAGACCTCGGCTATGCTACTGTAGACGCTCTCAAAGCCGATCTCGCTTCTATCGCAAGCCTTGCTACCGAAGTTGCCAATATGAAAACAACTATCCTGAACAGTCAGGAGCTTACCGATAAGATTAACGCTGAAATTCAGAAGGCCCTCAACAACCTGCCTACCATTCTGACAGAAGATCAGATCCGCGATCTTATCAGAGCCGAGATTGTTAACGTCAATACTTTGATTGTAGATGTAAAAACTCTGCTCCAGACAGAGGTTAGCCGGTTGGATGGTCGTATCGACGGATTCTCTGATCGCCTTTCCCTGCTTGAGCAAACATCGGCAAATCACTCCGCTGATATCGCATTGCTGAAAGCCGAAATTCTGAATTTGCAGACACGTGTACAGACTCTTGAATCAAGTCTCGCTCAGATCACCCTGCTTGAGACTAAGATCGAAGGCCTCAAAAACGAAATCACTCTTTTGCAGACCCAGCTTGCCGGTTTCGAAAACAAAGTCAACAACATTGATGCTAAGGCTGATGCTGCTTATGCCGAAGCTCTGCAGGCTTACAATTTCGCTCAGGACAACTTCCTGAAACTGACCATCCTCGAAGGCCTTATCGGCGATTGCACAGGCTTGCAGGATCTGGCAACTGAGATAAAGACTCTCAAGGCCGACTATGCTGCCCTAAAGAGCAATCTCGAATCCAAAGATGCCGAACTCGAAAAGAAACTTAAAGATCTTGACCTTAAAGTTGAGAACTACAACAGCACTCTTACGCAGGATGTTTCTAAACTTACCGCGCGTGTTGCCAAGAACGAGAGCGATATCAAGGCCCTTCAGGAGCAGGTTAAGAAACTCCTCAAACTTGAAGACCGCCTCAACTCCCTTATCACCGGTATTCTTGTACAGGGCACCTATAACCCCCTGTTCGGTACATTCTCGCTGCCCATCGGTGTTCAGAGCAATATGCTTGTGAACTACTACGGCCAGAATATCAAGCAGACTTTCGACTTCCCCTCTTATACGTACGCTCCCGTATTCAACGACGAACCTACCATCACCGAAGCTGAAGCTGCTATCCTCGCTGCTTGCGGTATGGAACCCCAGCGCATCGAAAACGGCGAACTCCTTATGGACGGCAGCCTCGGCCGCGTATTCGTTACCATCAACCCCAACAACGTTAACTTCGAAGGCAAGACACTCGAACTCGTAAACAGCCAGGACAAGGCTTCTACTGTTAAGCTGACCAACCTCCGCAAGAGCGACGAGGTTCTTACTTTCGGCTACTCCGCACGTTCCGCTAACAATGGCTTCTATGAGGCCAACGCTGTTCTTGAAAAAGACATCAACGCTGTTGCTGGTGCCGCCGTTCACATCGACGCCAACCTCAAGAGCGCTATGAAGGAAATCCTTAAGGATAAGAGGAATAACCTCCGCAGCAACGTAATCGCCCTTATGAAGGCTGTTTATGATCAGGTTAACGGCATGCTCCCCGCATACGGCCTCAAGGCTGGCTGGAATGTAGACGGCAAGGACTATGCAGTTTACTCCAACTACAATATCGCTGCCACAACATTCAAGCCCCTTTCCTTCGGCTTCCTCTATGGTCAGTCCTCGCCCCGCAAGCTCCCCATCATCGATCCTATCAGCAATGCTATCATAAACATTGATAAGGACAAATTCAAATTCACATTTGATTTCGATTTTGAACTCAAGGGTTCTCCCAGCTTTACAATTGATTTCGGCGATTTCAACCTGGCATATACTGGTGCGGATATCGAACTTGAGCTCAATGATATCAAGGTTATCATCGACGGCGTAGAACAGGGTCATCTCGAAGGTACAGCTAAACTCACCGGTGAAGACCTCGCGCCTCTCTTCAACTCTCTTAATGAACAGCTTGAAGCACAGTTCGGTAAGACTCTTACCGAAGATATCCAGCGTCAGTTCCAGGATGCTATCAAGCAGGTTTACTCTCAAGTTAATACTGAAGTTAATGAGATGTTGAGCAAGATGGAAATCCAGATCAACAACCAGATTAAAGACATGGTTGAGGACATCGAGGACGAAATCAACGGTAAGGTTGGCAGCTATATCAACCGTTTCAACAACGTAATCACCCGTTACAACAACATTGCAAAACGTATCAACAAGGTACTCGAAGACCCGAACCACTATCTGCAGCCCACTATGTTCTACAAGGGCGCTAACGGCGGCGACTACTTTATGAGTAACAACCCCGCACGTCCTACCGAACTCGTTAAAGACGGCGGTGATGGCTTTATCGCTTACGCTACCACCTATACAGCAGAAGTTGCAGCTCCTTCGTACAGGAAACTCGTTGCAGTTGCAAATGTAATCGACAATGCTACCGGTGCACCAGCAGCCGATGCCCAGGCTCAGTGCGTTACCATCAACGGTGATGCCAAGTACATGGCAGAAGTTGTTCCCGGTTACCAGAAGCGCTTCGTTATTCCTACAAAGAACATGAAGCCCGGTTACACCTACGAAATCCTTTACACCGCAGTCGACTACCAGGGCACAACTGCAACCGCCCGCTACTACGTAACTGTAAAGTGATCGCAGCAGAGTTCTTTAACCGTACATAACAAAAAAGATTATCAACATGAAACTCAATAAGATCATCCTGTCTGCTGCTCTGTTGACCGCAGCCTTTACGGCTCCGGCACAGGAAGAGGTGACTGAATATACATTCAATCCCTATTGGTATCTGCAGGCTCAGATTGGTGGTCAGGAAACACTTGGCGAAGGTGCCTTCGACAAGCTCCTGTCTCCCAACGCCCAGCTGGCTGTAGGATACAAGTTCAATCCCTATATCGGTGCCCGTCTGGCCCTCAATGGCTGGCAGAGCAAGGGTATACTCAACGTTAACGCCGACACATACCGCTGGAAATGGAACTACATGGCTCCTACTGTTGAAGCTGTGTTCGATATGACCAATGTCCTCGGAGGCTACAATCCCAACCGTCTTGTAGACGTTAACGTGTTCGCCGGTATCGGTGCAAACTTCGGTTTCAACAACGATGAGGCACAGAAGGTGGTAACAGCTTATTCTGCCGCTAACAACGGTTATCAGCCTCTTCCCCTTCTTTGGTCCGGTACAAAGACCCGTTTCCTCGGTAAGTTCGGCTTCGATGTGAATTTCAACGTCAGCGAACATGTTGCTCTCGGTATAGAATTCGCAGCCAACGTCCTTCCCGACGGATACAACTCCAAGCGTGCTCACAATGCCGACTGGTATTTCAACGGTCTGGTGGGTGTTCGTTACACCTTCGGTCCCAAGTACACAAAGACTGTCCGCAAGGCTCCTGAACCCGAAGTTAAGATCGTGGAGAAAATTGTGGAGAAGATTGTGGAGGTTCCCGTAGAGCAGCCCGTTACCAACGCTGCTGCAGTTGCCCCCGTGAAGAACGATACCTATCGTGTGGACGTGTTCTTTACCATCTCCAACTCCGTAGTATCGAAAGCCGAAATGCCTAAGGTAGAGGAAATGGCCAACTACCTGGCAAGCCATCCCGATGCAAAGGTTGTCGTAACCGGTTATGCCGACAAGGGCACTGGCTCCAAGGCCATCAACCTGCGTCTGTCCTACGAGCGCGCTATGGCTGTTGCCAAGGCTCTCACCGGTAAATACCAGATTGATCCGGGCCGCATCATTGTAAAGAGCATGGGTGAGGCTGAAGACCAGCCCTATGCCGAGGCAGTGAAGAACCGCGTGGCAATCTGTATTGCCGACTGAAAATGTTAAAATCCGGAGGCGGATAATATAATGTGTCCGCCTCCGTTAAATAAGCAACGACACCTGTCTTGCCAAAGTCACCAAATATGACAGTGTTGGCAAGGCAGGTGTTTGTTTGATTAATTAATCTCTTTCATTGCGCATGAAGAAATATCTACTTTCTATCGCAGCCGTGACGGCACTCACCACTACTTCTTTTGCACAACTCAACGGCGACGGTTACTACCGTGTGCAGAATGCCATCACCGAGCGCTATGCTTACATTATGGACAATAAGGGCAGCGTGAATGTGTCTACAACATCGATAGACGCCCTTGCCATTCAGTTGTGGAAACGTTTCGAAAAAGCATCTTCTAATCCTGCTACCGTACTGTACTTCAAACATATAAATGGCGGGGACTACGACGTTACCGCACAAGGAACCGGTATCTACCAGATGATTGACCATTATATGTCTGTCTTCGAAAACAAGGACGGCACGTATTACGCCTATGGGCGCTCCAGTGGAGGCGCAAAATACCTTGGCGATGCCAATCCTACCAACGACGAGGAGGGTACAATGTCCTCGGAAGTTGGCGGAGAACGCCGCAAATGGTACATAAAACCCATCTCTGCCACCGGCGACAATTACTTTGGCGTTTTGCCTACGCTCTCTGTGGGCGGCAAAAACTATGCGCCGTTCTATGCGTCGTTCCCTTACAGCGCCGCTTCTGCCGGCGTCAAATTCTACGCCATTACGACTTATGGCTATGGCATGGCCGTTGCCGAGGAAATAAAAGGTACTGTACCCGCAAACACTCCGGTGTATGTGGAATGCCCCTCGACATTGCCGTCAGGTAACCGCCTCAACATCGGAGGTACGGGTACGGCCGTCAAAAATAATCAGCTCGGCGGAGTGTTCTTCGAGAACCACATGCCACTGCACCTTAACCTGACAGCCTACAACAAATCCACCATGCGCCTGCTCGGGAAGCTCTCCGACGGCACGCTCGGCTTCGTTACGGGCAATATCGAGTATCTCCCTGCAAACCAGTCCTATCTTAAGGTTCCGGCAGGCTCGCCTGCGGAAATCCGTATTGTAAGCCGTGCGGAGTATGACGCGGCAGTCGCCAAACTGCCTGCGTCCATTGCTTTAGACGCGACATCGGCTACCCTCTATGTGGGCGGTACAAAGAAACTCAACGCAACCATAGCTCCTGCGGATGCTTCGGACAAGTCCATGACCTGGACGTCGTCGAACAACGGCGTGGCTACTGTTACATCTGCAGGCGTTGTAACCGCTGTCGCAAAAGGCACGGCGACAATCACCGTTACCACCATCAACGGCAAGACGGCCACCTGTGCAATTACCGTGAGCCCTCAATATCCCGATGCCATTTCCATGATTTCGTCGCTTAAACTCTATGAAGGCGAAACGCAGCGTATAGATGTTACATATACTCCCGCAAATGTAGAGGTAAAGACTCTTACGTGGACATCGTCGAACACTGCTGTGGCTACGGTCGCTGCCGACGGTACTGTTACGGCCGTAAAGGCCGGTACTGCCACGCTTACCGCTGCAAGTGCCAACGGAAAAACGGCTGCTTGCGCCCTTACGGTGCAGCCGAAGTATCCGACTCGAATCAGTCTTAACAGCTACAGTCAGGTTGTGCCTATGGGCAAAACTGTGGTGCTTAATGCAACAATAGAACCTGCCGATGTAAAGGACAAGACTATTAACTGGAGTTCGTCCAACACCAGTGTTGCAACGGTAGACGCCAACGGTAAGGTTACTGCCTTGAGTCAGGGCAATACCGTAATAACCGCGGCATCGCCCGGCGGAGCCTCCGCGACATGCAATATTGCTGTGGTGCTGCCTGAGCCCGACAGTATCGAGCTCAACCTTACAAATCTTATTCTTGAGGTGAGCGACCGTCGCTATCTGCGCGCCGTGGTAATGCCCGAGAATGCACACAGTACGTTTACGTGGACTTCGTCGAATGTTTCTGTTGCTACTATAAGCCAGTCAGGCGAACTGAATGCCGTCGGTGTCGGCAATACTGTGATAACCGTCGCCACAAGCAACGGCAAGACGGCAACATGTACGGTGCAGGTCCTCGCTAAGGGTGTGCCCGCGACCAAAGTTACAATTACGCCGTCGTCCATGACACTTATTCAGGGCAGAAAACAAGCCTTCACGGCTACGGTTGAACCGGAAAATGTATCCAACAAGTTCATTACCTGGACTTCAAACAACATGAAGGTCGCTACTGTCGATGCCGACGGCAACGTGATTGCGCGCTCGCCGGGCACAAGCATTATCTATGCCCAGTGCGGCAGCGTTCAGGCTACTGCTATTGTTACGGTGGAAAAATATGTAGCTGTAACAGAGATAACGCTTGACAAGACGGATGTAACAGTAATGGAAGGTGAACAATTTACCATCAATCCCTCTTATGCCCCGTCCAACGCTTCCTACAAGCGCGTAAACTGGGCAAGCGACAACGAGGCCGTTGCCACTGTTGACGCAAAAGGCAATGTCAGGGCTGTTGCTGAAGGCACTGCGACAATCACAGCTGTGGCCTATGACGGTAGCGGTGCCAAGGCTGAGTGCAGGGTTACTGTCAAAGGAATAGTTCCTGTTGCCTCGATTTTGCTTGATCATTACGAATATAGCATTGTGCACGGCAGTTCATTCAGGCTCGTTGCTACCGTTCTTCCCGACGACGCCACCGACAAACGAGTGAGCTGGACTTCGAGCGACACCGGTGTGGCCGAAGTGGACAATGACGGTAACGTGAGCGTGAAGAGCATAGGCTCCGCCATTATCACCGTTCAGGCTCTTGACGGCAGCGGTGTGAAGGCTTCGTGCAGCATCAACGGCACCGCAGGAATGGAAGATGTCCTTGCGCCCGGGCAATCAGTAGATGTCTACACCCTCGAAGGTATCCTTATCCACCGTAACGCGGATGCCGAAACCCTGAAAGCGCTTTCTCCCGGTGTTTATATCATCGGCGGTCGCAAAATACTTGTGAAATAACAGATTATCCGTATCCTTACATAAAGCCCGCTCTGCGCAGCGGGCTTTTTTTGTGTGGTTATATCGTTATGCGGGTGAGTGTCGCCGGCGGATATAAAGATGTTTACGAAAGCGGTTTTGTTTCGTTTGGTTTCAAAATAGTTTTCGTTTTGATTTTATTTAGTAAAAAATTGTTCATTTTTATGCGGAATATTTAAAACAAATGTGTTATCTTTGCACATCCCGCAATATATCGAAAGAGCGTTACGGGACACGGACACAATTATCCGTGAGAACATCAACAACTTAGAAATCTTATATCACGAAACATTAAACCTTAAAAAATAATAGATTAATCAATCTAACGCAAAGATTTAACCTACTTGTCTTATGCAAAACAAATTTCGCAAGTACTTTTTAATCGCCATGCCTATGCTGTTGGCGATGCTCTTGTGGTCGTGCTCGTCGTCGGATGAACCGTCGCCTGATGCAGGTCAGTTCCCCGATATCGAGGTTCCCGCAATTTATGATATAATCAAGGGCGAGGCCCGCGTGGTAACGCTCAAAATCAAAAGCGGCAAGGTTGAGACCACCGATATTGTGAGCGTGCAGACCGAAGGCTCCGGAACAAGCATACCCTGTGCGGTATCGGACATAACAGCCGAATCGTTCAGTTTCGCTTTCCCCGAAAGCCTTTCCGACGGCACATACCGTCTGTTTTTCCGTCGCAACGGCGAGACCAAGTCTCTCGGCCAGATAAAGATTGCCATTGTTGACAAGCCTTTCGACCCCCAGCCTGGCACAACGGTATACGGAACAATATCCACCGACGAAGGTCCGTTGGCCGACGTCCTTGTGAGCGACGGCACAATCTTCGCAAAAACCAATGCCGAGGGCCGCTATGAAATGCAGTCCGAGAAACCGCTCGGCTATGTGTTCGTTATCACACCGTCGGGCTACGAACCTGCCCAGAACGGCGTGTTCCCCGTAATATCGCAGGCTATGCGCTACGATAAAGACATCCCCGAAGTGGCAAACTTCACTTTCAGGAAAGTGGATCAGAGCAAGTATACAGTACTTTTCTTAGGTGATATGCACCTTGCCGACCGCACAGGCGACCTCGCTCAGTTCCGTGATTTCACCAGCGACCTCAACAGCTATTGCAGCACGCACACCGGTGAACGTATCTACGGTATCACCCTTGGCGACATGAGCTGGGACCTTTACTGGTACAGCCGCAACTACAGCCTGAGCAACTATGTACAGACAATCAATACCCAGGTAGCCGCAACAGGCAACGATATCATGATTTACCACACCATTGGCAATCATGACAACGATATGAAGGCTAAGAATAACTTCGACGCAAAAACTGCTTTCCGCTCGGTTATCGCACCCAACTATTATTCATATAATATAGGTGGCCATCACTATATCGCGTTGGATAATATCGACTGCTCTGCATACGACGGCACTGAAAGCCGTAACTATAGCGAACAGCTCCTGG
The DNA here is from genome assembly GCA_902461565.1 of uncultured Porphyromonadaceae bacterium. GTDB lineage: Bacteria > Bacteroidota > Bacteroidia > Bacteroidales > Muribaculaceae > CAG-873. The sequence continues at coordinate 13,516 of CABPYL010000037.1, read as the reverse complement.
CCGACCAGGTTGCGTGGCTGAAGAAAGACCTGAGCTACGTAGACAAGAGCACCCCGGTAATCCTTATCATGCACGCCCCCATGTACGGCCCCAACGGCGCGTCGCAGTTCCGCCTGCACATGGGTAACGCATCCGAAGTGCTCGGCATATTCGACGGCTACAGTCTGAATATTGTAACCGGCCATACCCACAAGAACTATAACGTGGCACCCTCGCACACCTGCGTGGGTGGCAAGGATATCCGCGAGCACAACGTGGCCGCTGTATGCGGTTCGTGGTGGTGGTCGGGACATCTCACTCCTGGTGTACACCTCGCTCCCGACGGTGCCCCCGGCGGTTACGCTATCTGGAACTTCAACGGCAAGGACGTGAAGTGGATCTACAAGCCTACCGGCAAGAGCACCGACGTGCAGTTCCGCGCCTACGACCTCAACGAGGTGAAGTTCTCCGACGCCGACGTTCCCCAGCTCGACAAGTCCACAAGCGCCTATAAGGACTGGACCAAATATGCCAAGGCATATCCCGGCACCAAGAACGACAAGGTGCTCATCAATATATGGAACTATAATCCCTCGTGGAAAATCACTGTAACCGAGGAGGGCGGACGCACCCTCACTCCCACCCCCGTTACTGCCTACGACCCCCTGCACATCGCAGCCATGAGTGTCAAGCGTTTCAACAGCTCCTCTATAAAGAGCGCTCCCTCATTCGTTACCCAGAACTATCCCCACTTCTTCCAGGTTACTTGCGATAATTCCGATGTAGACCTGACAATTCGCGTGGAGGATGAATTCGGCAACGTATGGACCGAGAACATGGAACGCCCGAGGGCATTCTCCATCGAAGCCTACAAATAAGGCTTCGTCATGATACGAAATCCAGTTAATACCAATCAATAACCAACCAATTTTTGTTATGAAAGTAATCACACGACTGCTTTTCGTCATTGCGCTGTTGCTGACGGGGGTAACCTCGGCATACGCAGCCAACCGAGAGCTTAAAGGTACCGTTACTGACACTCAGGACGAACCTTTGGTCGGTGTCAGCGTTCAAGTCCAATCGACGAAGATAGCTGTCGCCACAGACGTTGACGGTAACTTCAAACTGAAGGTGCCCGAAGGTCCTGTAACGCTCCTCATTTCCTATGTGGGTTATGCACCTCAGACCGTAAAGGTGGGCGCATCCCAGAACACCGTTAACGTGCAGCTGCACGAAAACGCTATCGCCCTCGAAGGTACAGTGGTAATCGGTTATGGCAGCCAGAAAAAGGCCAACATCACCGGCGCCGTGGCCGCTGTCGACGGAAAGGCTCTCGAGAACCGTCCCGCTGTTTCCGTTTCCAACATGCTGCAGGGCGCTGTATCCGGTCTTAATGTAACCACCAGCTCCGGCGTTCCCGGACAGTCCGCTACTCTAAACGTCCGCGGCCAGACGTCTATCAACGGCGGTAGCCCACTCGTCCTTATCGACGGCGCTATCGGCGACATCGACATGGTAAACCCCAACGACGTGGAGTCCATCTCCGTTATCAAGGACGCTTCCGCTTCTGCCGTCTACGGTGCTCGCGCTGCCTACGGTGTTATTCTTGTAACAACCAAGAGTGGTCAGGCTAAAGACGGTGTGGCTACAGTGCGTTTCAATGGTCGTGCCGGTTGGGAAGAACCTACTACATCCACCGACTTCATCACCCAGGGCTACTGGTCGGTTTACGCTGTAAATACATTCTGGCAGGCTGCCAACGGTGGCGACAAGTACATCAAGTATGACAACAACGACATGATGGAGCTCCTCGCTCGTGTAAACGACAAGACCGAGAATCCACTCCGTCCCTGGACCGTTGAGACCGAACGCAACGGTCAGAAGCGCTGGGCATACTATAACAATACTGACTGGTACCACGAGCAGTACCGCGACCGTCACCCCACTCAGCAGTACAACATCTCCTTCAGCGGTGGCAAGGACAAGTTCCGCTACTTCCTATCCGGTGGCATGGACCTCCGCGAAGGTATCCTCAAGCTCACTCCCGACAAATACCACAAGTACAATCTCCGTTCGAAGATCGACTTCGCTGTCAACAAGTGGGTCGACGTAAGCAACAACACTTCGTTCTACGGTTCGTCCTACTCCTATCAGGGATCCGGCGACGTTCAGGACACATTCGCATACTCCAACCGTCATGCCCTCGCATGCTACCCCCTCAAGAACCCCGACGGTTCGTGGGTAGGTACTGTGCCCTGGCAGAGCTACCGAGTTGCAAACGGACGCCACATCCTTCAGGGCAGTGGCTCACACCGCAACATCGAGCGCAAGACCGACTTTGCGAATACTTTCCGCATGAACATCAAGCCTATCGAGCAGCTCACAATCACAGGCGACTTCACATATCGCTTCTATCAGTACCGCGACATGCACCGCGGCAATCCGTTCTACTATCGCCAGACGCCCGACGCTGAAATGGACTCCTACGCCACCGGCGCCGGCCTTACCCACCTCAACGAAGTAAGCGCCACACGCAACTACTACTCGGTGAACGCCTTCGGTACATACCGCGACACCTTCAACGAGGCTCACAACGTTACCGTGATGGCCGGTTACAACTACGAGAAGTACGACTACAAGCGCGTAGGCGTTGACGTAAGCTCGCTCAGCTCCGCCGATCTCGACGATATCTCCCTTGCCGTTCCCCAGGAAGGTCAGTCTCAGGTAACCTATACCGTACAGGGCGGCCAGAACGAATATGCCCTCGAAGGTATCTTCGGCCGTGCAAACTACGACTACAAGGGCAAATACCTTGTTGAATTCTCCTGCCGCTACGACGGTACCTCGCGCTTCGGCGAAGGACACCGCTGGGGTTTCTTCCCCTCCGGTTCCGTAGGCTGGCGTATGTCTGAGGAAAGCTTCTGGGAGCCCCTCCGCCCCGTATGGAACAACTCCAAGATCCGTTTCTCCTACGGCCACCTCGGCAACCAGCAGACAAGCTCGCTCTACAACTTCTTCCGTGCCGTTACTTCTCACAACTTCGCAAGTTTCAACTTCGGTACCGGCAACGGTTCGTCCAAGTACACTTCTCTCGACAAGCCTATCGCTGGCGACCTTACTTGGGAAACTGCTAAGCAGTGGGACCTTGGTCTCGACCTGAGCTTCTTCAACAACAGGCTGACATTTACCGGCGACGTTTATATCCGCGACACCGACAACATGCTTACCCTCGGTAACGAGCTCCCCGCTGTTTATGGCGCCGAAGTTCCCGATATGAACATTGCCAACATGCGCACAAAAGGCTACGAACTCTCGTTCCAGTGGAACGACGCGTTCAATCTCTTCAACCACAAGTTCAACTACAACGTAACATTCAACCTCTCCGACTACCGTTCGGAAATCACCAAGTTCAATAATAACAACAAGCTCCTCTCGCAGTACTACGAGGGGCAGCAGATCGGTGAAATCTGGGGCTATTCCGTTGGCGACAAGTACTTCGCAACCGACGAGGAAGCCGCTCAGTACGCTTCCGAGGTCGACCTCACCAAGATTCGCGGCGGTCTGCCCGGCGGTTGGAAAGCTGGCGACGTTAAGTTCCTCGACCTCGACGGAAACGGTCGCGTTGACGACGGTCGCGACGACATGATTCGTTGGAAAGGACAGATCTATCTCCCCGAAGACGGCGACATCTACAAAGAAGCTCTCTCGCACCTCAACGACAAGGACAAAGCCACAGCTTCCGAGTATGTTCCCGTTAACTCTCTCGAAAACCACGGCGACCTCCGTCGCATTGGCAACGAACTCCCCACACTCTCTTATGGTCTTACTGCCGGATTCCAGTACTGCGGCTTCGACGTTTCCGTATTCTTCCAGGGCACCGGTAACCATTACTGGTATCCCAACGGACAGAACTATGCTTTCTGGGGTTCCTACTCCTATGAATATGTATCCTTCCTTCCCGCCGACTTCCTCGACAAGGTCTGGAGCGTAGACAATCCCGACGCATACTTCCCGCGTCCTATGGGCCGCTACGCATGGTCGAAAGGTCCTCTGCAGTATACCAACGACCGTTACCTGCAGAACATCCGCTACTGCCGTCTGAAAAACCTCACCGTGGGTTACACTCTCCCGCAGAAATGGACAAAGAAGGCTTGCATCGACAAAGTTAGAGTATACTTCTCCGGCGAGAACCTCGCTTACTGGTCGCCCATCAAGAAGAACAGCAAGTATATCGACCCCGAGGCTTCGTTCAGCCGCAGCAACAACGACCTGAACAACTGCTACTATCCCTGGCCTAAGACATTCATGTTCGGTCTTGACCTCACATTCTAATAAGGAGTAATACAATGAAAAAATACATAATTCCCGCTCTGATTATGGCTGCCGCAGGGTTGAGCTCCTGTGAGGATGCCATCGATCTCACGCCGAAGGACAAGCCGACATACATTGCCTACTTCACCAATGCCACGGCTTCGGACATGGAAATGTTCACAAACCCTCTCTACAATAACCTTCTGCCTGCTGCCGACGATGTCGCAAAAGAAATCAGCGACGTTATGGTGAATGCAAACCTCACCGCTTTCGTTCGCGGTGGCGGCGAGCGTTCAATCCCAAAAAGCGGCAGCGGATGGACCTGGACAAACCTGCGCCGTATCAACGACTTCCTCGAGTATGGACAGCTTTCGTCCGATACAGAGGCTTATGAGGAATATGCTGCCGTTGCTCGTTTCTTCCGCGCATATTTCTACTTCGAAAAGCTCAAACGTTTCGGCGATGTGCCCTGGGTTGACCATTCCCTCGCTTCCGATGAAGAGCAGCTATACGCCCCGCGAGACAACCGCGAGACTATCATGACGCACATGATCGAAGACCTTGACTATGCTGTCGAGAATCTTCGCACTCGCGACCAGCACAAGGAGGAAGCCGCTTTCCGTGCTACAAAAGGCGCAGCTCTTGCACTCAAGGCCCGCGTATGTCTCTACGAAGGTACTTTCCGAAAATACCACAACATTACCCTCGAAGGAAACGACTACAACTACTATCTCAATCAGGCTGTAAGCGCCGCCGAGGAACTTATGAGCGGAAAATACGGCAAGTATCAGCTCCATAACTCCGGTAAGCCACTGGAAGACTACTCGATGCTTTTCGTTGAAGACGACGCAGACCCCAACGAGTATATTCTCGCACGTTCCTACAAGTCGAACATTGCCGATAACCAGCATGGCCTTACCCTCTACTGCGAACTTGGCACACACGGACGCCCCGGTTTCACCCGCAAGTTCGTCAATACTTACCTGATGAAAGACGGCTCACGCTTCACCGACCGTCCCGGATGGCAGACAATGTCGTTCCTCGACGAAGTGAAGGACCGCGACCCGCGTTTTGCACAGACAATCATGACTCCCGGTTACACCTATCCAGGTGAAAGCGCAAAAATCGCCGTTAACTACGGTGTTACACCGACCGGTTACTTGCCAATCAAGTGGACGCAGGGCAAGGGGGTTTGCGGCGATCCCCATTCTACACAGGGCCGTTGCAATAACGACATTCCCGTTATGCGCTACGCTGAAGTCCTCCTCAGCTATGCCGAGGCTAAGGCTGAACTTGGAACTCTTGCACAGGCCGACCTCGACAAGAGTGTCAACCTCATCCGCAGCCGCGCCGGAATGCCCGGCCTGAACATGGCTACGGCTAACGCTAATCCCGACCCCTATCTGACATCCTCCGAGACCGGCTACGACAATGTTACCGGTTCCAACCAGGGCGTTATCCTTGAAATCCGTCGCGAGCGCACAATCGAGCTCGCTCAGGAGGCTCTCCGCATCGACGACCTCATGCGCTGGCACCAGGGCAAGTGCCTCGATCAGGCCTTCTCCGGTATTTATATCGAGGGGCCCTGCCAGATGGACCTCAAAGGCGACGGAAAAATCAGCGTAGTATTCTATGCAAACGGTACCGAAGCTCCCAAGGTGGATGCCTACGATGACTGCCAGTATCTGGAAATAGGCAAGGATGTGTTCCTCACCATCGATGCTGCCGCAAAGACTGGCGGTGCCGATAGCCACGGATACATCAACTACCATGCCGGCAGCAAGGTTAACCGTAACGGCTGGAACGAAGCACGCGACTATTTCTATCCCATTCCTTCAAACGAACTCTCTCTCAATCCCAACCTCAAACAGAACCCTGGTTGGTAATAATGTTCAATTTCAATAACGAACAATCATGAACAAGAAAATAAACATTATCCTTGCCGCACTGATCGTTTTCCTCGGGTTTACCGCAACCTCCTGCGATGACGACGAGCCCGATGTGGCAAAGGCAGTCCTGACAAGCGCCCAGGTTCTCAACTACGACGGACAGAACGCTCCCGCTCAGGAAATACGCGTCGTTTCCGACGCAACCTGGACTGTCGACGCTCCCGACTGGGTAACCGTATCGCAGACAAGCGGCAGCGGCGACCTTATGGTAACAATCGCTGTTTCCGATAACATGCGCGACGGCGCTCTCGACAATCCCCGAAAAGGCGAAGTCGTTTTCCACGGTAATACTCAGGCTTCCCGCGCTGTTGTTGTTATCCGTCAGGACGGCGACAAGTTCCGCGATGTGGCTCCCATGACTCTCGCACAGGCTGAAGCCGCCGAGGAAGAGGCTGTTGTAATCGCCAACGACCTTACCGTTCTCGCAATTACTTCCGGCAACGCTTTCGTCGTTACCGACGGAACCGACGTCGCTTACGTTACCGGTGCCGAAGCTCCTGCTGTAGGCGCTGCCGTGAATGTGCTTGGCACAAAGTATGTCGACGCTCAGGAAGCATCTTATATCGAGGCTACCGAGGTTACTGCCGCCACAAAGGTTTCTGCAGCTCCCGAGCCTGTGGACATCACAGCAAATCTCGACACCTACAAATCTACCAAGCGCACCTACGTTACTGTTACCGGTGCTCTTGACGGATCCACCTTCAGTGTAGCCGATCAGAAGTACACCGTTATGATTGACGATGCCACAACCGACTTCAGTGCTTCCACAATGAACGGTCATATCCTCAAGCTTACAGGTGTGTACGGCGGTACCGCAGCTCCTGCTGTTCATCTCGTCGTTACCTCCTTCGAGGACCTCGGCATCAATGAGGTAATCTACTGGAGCGAGGACTTCGAATGGCTTGCTCCGTGGGCTGCAATAGGTAATGGTACCGCTTGCGGCAGCACTGTAGAAGAAAACAATGCCGAAGCGAACGCTCCTCAGCTCGCCACTCCCAAGACAGAGGATGGCGTATCCGCTTACGACGCTGTCCTCGCCAAGGGTTATGAAATCATTGCTACGCATGCTCCTTCCAAGAGCGAACGCACGCCGGATAAACAGACCTACCTCCAGACCAACTATCTCAAGTTCGGTCTTACAGGCTACTATTCAGGTATCATTATCCCTGTCGACGTCGATGTTCCAGCCGACGTGAATACCATCTTCGAATTCGACTGGTGCTCGCAGCGCCAGGGTTCCGGCAAGTGGGATGCGACCCAGCTTGTGGTTATCCTCACCAACGGTGCTGAAACTGATACATACGATGTCCCCACACACGCATACGTTGAAAACGAGGCATACTCCTGGCTGCACGCAAGCTTCCAGATTCCTGCCGGAAAGATTAAGAAAGGCACCAAAATCACTATCCGCAACTGCGACGCTCAGTGGCCGGTTGTAGATTCGGCTCCTGCTTACCGCTGGTTCCTCGACAATCTGAAGATCAAACAGGCAAAATAAAACCTGATACTGATAAACTTTATGCATCCCCGGCAGCGCTCTGCGTCGTCGGGGATTTTTATGTGTCTCCGCATTTTTATTTGCATTATGCGGGGATATTTTGTAATTTTGAAATCACGAAAAATCACTAAAACACATATATCATGGCCAACTTTACCGCCGCCGATCTCGAACAGCTCAGTTCGAAAGGCATCAGCAAAGAAACCGTTGAAGCTCAGCTTCATCGTTTCGAAACCGGATTCCCGTATCTCACAATCGATTCGCCCGCTTCTGTCGGCAACGGCATTCTGCCTGTCGACGACGCAATGAAGCAGCAGTGCCTGGAGCGCTGGCAGCGTTTCCTCAATGACGGCGGCGATGTGCTCAAGTTTGTGCCTGCTTCCGGTGCGGCATCGCGCATGTTCAAGGCCCTCTTTGCCTTTGTCAACGGCACCGAGGACAAGCCTGCCGAGGGCAGCCCTGTGGCTCAGCTTGTGGAGCACATCGGAGATTTCGCCTTCTACGGGCAGCTCAAGGAAGTTACCGCGAAGCTCTACGGCAAAACACCCGAGGAACTCACAGCCGAAGGTCGTTTCAAAGACCTCGTGGGCGCTATAATTCTGCCCGAGGGCATGAACTACGGCCAGCTTCCCAAAGCGCTCCTCACTTTCCACCGCTACACCGACGGTGTGCGCACCGCTCTTGAGGAACAGCTTGCCGAAGGCGCTCAGACAGCAGCCTCCAAGGGAGGCAAAGTGAAACTGCACTTCACCGTTTCCTCCAACCACCGCAAGCTGTTCGAGGAGAAAATCTCCAAGGCTGTGCCTGCAATGGAGAAACGCTACGGCGTGAAGTACGATATATCGCTGTCGGAGCAGAAACCGTCCACCGACACTATCGCTGTTACCCCGGACAACGAACTGTTCCGCGACGACGCCGGCAAACTCGTTTTTCGTCCCGGTGGACACGGTGCGCTTATCGAAAACCTCAATGATGTCAACGCCGACGTTGTATTTATCAAGAATATCGACAATATCGTGGGCGACGCCCATCGCAAGGATACCATCGAGTACAAAAAGTTCGTTGGCGGTCTCCTGCTCCTTGTGCGCGACCGCATGGCCGAACTGGAGGCTGCCCTTGCTTCCGGTCCCGACGCCGCCACTCTCGACGCCGCCACGGCTTTCTGCGAGCAGATTCTCTTTACCCGCTGCGAGGCCATCGAGCCTTCCTGCGATCCCGCCGTCCGCCGCGACAACCTGCTGGCTATCTTCCGTCGTCCGTTGCGCGTGTGCGGCATGGTGCGCAACGAAGGCGAACCCGGCGGCGGTCCGTATAACGCATGGTCGTCCGACGGCACTACCGTTGCTCCGCAGATTCTTGAATCCACCCAGATTGACCTTTCGAAGCCCGAGAACGCCGAGATGATGAAGCAGGCAGGCTACTTCAACCCCGTGGATCTGGTTTGCTACCTCAAGGACTTCTCCGGCAATGCATACGACCTTCCCAAGTATGTGGACCCGCAGACGGGTTTCATATCGTCGAAGTCGGCGGGTGGCCGCGACCTGCGAGCCCTGGAGCTGCCCGGTTTGTGGAACGGAGCCATGAGCAACTGGAACACCGTGTTTGTGGAAGTTCCCGCCTCTACGTTCAACCCCGTCAAGACGGTGAACGACCTTCTGCGTCCCGCACACCAGTGATTATTCATAACCAAAATTTATCTGATGGATAAAGGAAAAATAATAGTGATTGCCGCACCGTCCGGGTGCGGCAAATCCACTATCATAAACGGCATAATGGAGCCGGGCGACCTTAACCTCGGTTTTGCCGTTTCGGCTACCACGCGTCCGCCGCGTCCCGGCGAGGCCGACGGAGTGAACTATTATTTCATGACCGAAGAAGCGTTCCGCGACGCTATCGCCGAGGATCAGTTTGTGGAATACGAGGAAGTCTATCCCGGACGTTTCTACGGCACTCTGCGCAGCGAGGTGGACCGCATCACATCCGAAGGCCATAACATTATTCTCGATATCGATGTAAACGGCGCTTTGGGTGTGAAACAGCTTTACGGCAATGACGCCATAACAATATTCATCGAACCACCGTCCCTGGAGGAGCTGCGCAACCGTCTGGAAAGCCGCGGTACCGAAAGTCCGGAGGTGATAGACGTTCGCATCGACCGCGCGGCATACGAACTCTCGCGTGCGCCCGAATTCGACCGCCGTATAGTAAACGACAACCTCGCCGAAGCCGTCCAACAGACGCATGACCTTGTGCAGGCCTTTACCGAGTTAGGCAAACTTTGCTGAACTGTATGGAAACCATAGGAATCTTGGGCGGTTCTTTCAACCCCGTGCACATCGGCCACATGATGCTGGCTTCGTATCTCACCCAGTGGGGATACGTGGACAAGGTGTGGCTCACTCTCTCGCCGAGGAATCCTTTGAAAGACGCCGCAAATCTTCTGCCGGATACCAAACGCCTGGCTATGCTTTCGATTGCGGCAAAGGGCGCTCCCGATATCGATATTTGCGATATCGAACTGAGCATGCCCCGTCCGTCGTATACCATCAACACTCTCGACGCCCTGCGCGACCTTTATCCGGACGCGCGTTTCAAGCTCGTTATCGGCAGCGACAACTGGCAGCTTTTCGAGCGCTGGAAAGACCCGCACAGAATTCTCGATGAATACGGCGTAATGGTGTATCTCCGTCCCGGATATCCCGTGGAGAAGCGTTCGGTGGAGGGCCTGGAGGTGATAGATGCGCCGCAGGCCTACGTTTCCAGCACGTTCGTGCGCATGGCAATAGCCAAAGGAAAGAACATGAGTTATTTCCTGCCTGCCGGTGTGTACAAATACATTATTGATAACAAACTGTATCGCCAGTAGAAACGCCGGCGACAAATATTATATGGAAGACAGCAACATCTCTCCGCAGGCCATTAGCCTTGCCGGACTCTCGGTAGAATTCTGCAAGGTGCTTGCGCAGCCTCACGAGCACGAGCCTCAGGCGTTCGTGCGCGAGTGTCTGAGGTATATCCCGAGAATATATATCGGTATAGCCGACGTTAAGCCTTACATAGGCGACGACGGCGAGTCGTACGACGAATACGGCGCCGAAGCGATAATGGACAGCGTGAACGAGGAGCAGTACGATATGGTGCGCGAGGGTATAGCCGCCGTACTCGGCGAATATGATGTGTACCTCGATACCCCCGTGCAGGACATGCGCTTCAGCGACACGCCCGTCGGTGTATCGCTGGCCGAGCAGCTTGCCGATATCTTTCAGGCACTCGGCAACTTCGCCGCTACCGTTGGTGCCGCCGATTCCGAGGCGCTGCCCGATATCCTCGCCGATCTGAAATCTCGTTTCCGCAACTATCTTTCCGAAACCTTGTGTTCGGCACTGCGCGCCGCCAATATGCTTTATCAATCGCAAGCACTTCTGAACGAATGAACCATATCACAGACCTCTTGAACTTTATGGACCGCTCGCCCGTGAATTTCTGGGCGGTCGATACCTGCCGCAATCTGCTCGAAAGCGCAGGTTTCCGCGAACTCGATATGCGCGATAGGTGGGCGCTCGCTGCCGGCGACCGCCGCTATGTGGTGCAGAACGGCTCTGCCATTTTTGCGTTTGTCGTCGGCGACGGTGGTCCCGGCGCCGGTTTCGACATCATTGCCGCGCACAGCGATTCTCCCGGATTCCGCCTCAAGCCCAACTGTGCAATCCGTTGCGAGGGCGGAACCGTGAAGCTGAACACCGAAGTGTACGGCGGCCCGATACTCTACACGTGGTTCGATCGCCCCCTGTCCGTTGCCGGACGAGTGGCCCTGCGCAGCACCGACCCTCTGCGTCCGCAGCTCAGGCTGATGCGTGTGAACCGTCCGCTGATGATGATTCCGCATCTCGCCATCCATTTCAACCGGGCAGTGAACGACGGCAACAAGCTTTCCAGGCAGAAGGATATGCTGCCGGTGGTGGCGCTGGACTGCAACGATGCCGCCGGTCTTGTTCCCGCGTTGATTTCGCAGGCCCTGGACGTTGATCCGGCGGAGATTCTTGATTACGATTTGTCGCTGTACAGTTGTCAGCCTGCCACAACAGCCGGCCTTGAGAATGAAATGGTGATGAGCGGGCGCCTTGACGATCTCAGTATGGTTCATGCCGGTCTCATGGCGATGATTGCCGCCGCCGACAAGCCATCGAAGCACACGCGCGTACTCGCCGTGTTCGACAACGAGGAAACCGGTTCCGGCACCAAACAGGGCGCAGGCTCGCCCATTTTAGAGCATATTTTTCGCCGTATCAATGCCTGCGCAGGTGGTGAAGAGCAGGATTTCATGCGCTCGGTGGCTGCATCGTTCATGGTTTCGGCCGACAATGCCCACGGGCTGCATCCGAACTATCCCGAGAAATTCGATCCTACCAATCATCCCGAGCTTGGCGGCGGTCCGTGCATAAAGGTGAACGCCAACTGCAAGTATATGACCGATGCCGACAGCGCCGCCGCTTTCCGCCGAGTGTGCGAGATCGCCGGAGTGCCTTGCCAGAGCTTTGTTAACCACAGTGATTCGGCGGGCGGCTCTACGCTCGGAAATATCCTTACCTCGCAGCTGCCTCTGCGTGGAGTGGATATGGGTGCGCTCCTTTGGGCGATGCACTCGTGCTGCGAGACGGCGTCCGCAGCCGACCACATCAGCACAATCAAAGCATTTACAACATTCTACAGTCTGTATTAATCGCATTATGAAGAAAACTGGATTTATCGCAGCCCTCGTTGCCTGCCTCCTTGTTTCGTTTGCCGCTATGGCGAAGGAGAGGGTATCAAAGAAAGAGCAGGAAAAAATTGTTACCCGAGAGATTACCGTCGGCGACTTCGATGCCATCCTTACGCACGGTATCAGTGTAGAGCTTGCATATGGCGAGAGTAACGGCAAAGCCGTTCTTTCGGCCCCGGCAAGCAAAATCGACAAAGTGAGTATCGCCGTCAAGGATGGAAAACTTGAAATTTCGGTGAACAACTCCATCAAGCTAAAGAACAACGACGATTTCATGCTCACACTTTCGGGCAAGGTCCGTTCCATCGAGGCAACCTCCTCGGCAAAAGTGAAGGTGAACAGTATGGCCGCCGACGAAGTAAGCCTCTATGCCCGCACTTCCGCCAAGGTTACGGTGGATACAATCCGCACTGGCGAATTAGACGCCGAAACATATACCTCAGGCAACATCACAGTGTGGAAAGCATATTGCACCAAGGAATTCGAGGCTCAGACACAGAGCAGTGGCTGTATTGACATGCAGTACATCGAGACTCCGGAAGCAAGGCTGAAAGCATATAGTTCGGGTGAAATAAACGTTTATTCCGGCAGTGCCGATATACTGATTGCCGATGCCTATACTGCGGGTAAAATCGATATCCGGGCCAAGGTGAAGGAGGGCAGTGCCAATGCCCGCACCGCAGCCAAAATCCGTTGCCCCCGCAACTTCTCCATCAAGAGCAGCACTGCCGGCTCTGTGGAAACCAACCTCAACGACTAAAGAACATAAGACAGCCATAAGAACCGAAGTACTTCGCGGCTTCTGTTCTTATGGCTGTTTTATGTTTTTATTGTGCCGGAAGTTCCTGGCGCCGGTGGAACTGTTGTCTGGGGGAATATTAAAAATAATTTTGCACATCCGGATTATTTAGGCTCAAGCCGAAATTCCGGTGCATGGATTTTGGGAAAAGTGTTAAATTTGCAGAATGAAAACCGCAGATACAATATGGATGTGCCTTCCTGAAGGATTGGAAGAGCTGT
>CABPYL010000036.1 GCA_902461565.1 uncultured Porphyromonadaceae bacterium | reverse complement strand
ATATTGGCCTTTGGCTGCGGGCGCGCGCGCTGTTTGCCGAAGGCCAATATGCCCTGGCCCGCAATGAATTCATGAAACTGCGTTCGCTTGATGTCGCTTCGCCGTTGTATGTCGCTGCGGCAGCAGGTGCTGCCGACTGTCTTTTTGCCGCAGGCGACTATAGGGCCGCGCTTGCTGAATATATGGAGCTGGACCGTAGTGCGCTTGCGGGCGCCGAGAGTGCCGCAGTGGCATACCGCAGCGGTGTGTGCGCATTCGAGTGCGGCGACGGTGCTCTGGCCGAGAAATTGCTTAACGAGGCTTCTTCCGAGCCGTCGGTGCGTTCCGATGCACGCTTTTATCTTGGTGTAAAGGCTTTCGACGCAGGCGAGTACGACAAAGCCGCCGCCGAGTTTGCCGGTGTTAATACATCGCGCGCGCCCGGCGTGCGCGTACCTTATTATATGGCGCAGATAGATTTTGCCCGGGGGCAGTGGCAGAAGGCATTGAGCGCTGCGCGCCAGATTCTCAAGCAGGGAAGTGCTACAGACCGTACCGAAATGACGCGCATAGCCGGCGAGTCGCTTTGCCGTATCGGCAAGCAGACCGAAGGTGTGGCCGAACTTCGCAAGTATCTGAAGATGACTGCAGCCCCTGTGCCGTCGGCGCAGTATATAGTCGGGTTGGCCGATTATGAGAACGGGGATAGCGATGCTGCCCTGAAAAATCTTAATCCGGTGGCCGAAAAGGCTGACGGTGTACTGCGCCAGTCGGCATATCTGTATATCGGTCAGGCGCTTATGCAGCAGGGCGACTATTCCGCAGCTCTGCTCGCGCTGGACAAGGCAGCCTCTGCCGACAACGACCCGGCGGTGCGGGAAGCCGCTATGTATAACTATGCTGTGGCAAGCATGGCCGGAGCGTCGATGCCTTTCAAATCGTCGGCAGACATGCTCGAGGATTTTCTGAAACGTTACCCCGACGGTCCTTATACATCGCGTGTGGCCGCATGTCTTGCCGAAGGTTATCTTGCCGACAAGAACTATGCTGCCGCCTTGGAACGCATTAACCGCATATCCTCTCCCGGTTCTTCCGAACTGGCAATCAAGCAGCGTGCGCTGTATGCCCTGGCTTGGCAGGCGATGAATCAAGGCGATATGCATAGTGCCGACAGATATATAACCGAGGCTACCGGCATAAAAGGAAATTCGGCGGAACTTGCTGCCGAAATAAGCCTTCTGCGCGGACAGATTCTTGCGGCGCGCGGACGCAATGCCGATGCAGCCGACTGCTTCCGCAGCTATCTTGACCGCGCCCGCAACGGACAGAACCGAACTGTGGCGCAGTACGGACTGGCTTACGCCCTCTATTCCTGCGGACGGGCCACCGAATCCGAGAAGATATTCCGCGGCCTCGCTGCCGGCGATCTATCGGAAGAAATACGTGCCGATGTGCTGAAACGTCTGGGCGACCTTCGTTATGCTTCCGATGACTTCGCTGCCGCTGCCGATTATTATGGCGATGCGCAGGAAGCCAATGCCGCCAGTGGCGACGGCGCACTGCTCGACAAAGCCCGTATGCTGGGTTATATGCGTGATTATGAGGGTAAACTGCAGGTACTTGCGCAGTTCCGCCGCAGTTATCCCAAGTCGAAACTCTTGCCTGACGCCCTGCTGGAGACATCGCAGGCACAGATCAGCCTCGGGCGAAACTCCGATGCGGTTGAAACATACCGCAGTCTTATCCGCGACTATCCCACCACCTCGGCCGGGCGCCGTGCCTACATCCAGATGGGCATGACGCTGATAGACATGAACCGCCGGGGAGAGGCTTTCGAGGCCTACCGTACGCTCATAAGCAAATATCCTACCTCCGAGGAGGCCGCGCAGGCCTCGAAGCTGTTGAAAAATCTGTATATGGAGGATGGCAATGGCGATGAATATCTTGCCTTCGTGCAATCGGTCGGCAACGCTCCCGCCGTGGATTCTGCCGAGGCCGAGGAGATAAGCTATACCACAGCGCTTAACCGTTTTCGCCGTAATGGTGATTCTCGCGCGATAGAAAAGTTTATAAGCGACTATCCAAACTCCACCCATAATACCGATCTGCTTGCGGCAATGCTCGAGAGCGCCGTTGGCAAGGGAGATGCCGACGGAAGTGAATCGGTAGCGCGCCGGATAGTGGAGCAGTATCCCGACAGCCGTGCCGCCGAAGCTGCGATGGTTGTGCTGGCCGAAGCCAGCTATAAGAAAGATAATCTCCCCGAGGCGATAAAACTGTGGGAAGAGATTGAACGGCGCACCGACGACAACGATCGCGTGGCCGAAGTACGCGCAGGCATTATGCGTGCGCGCCGCGATATGGGCGAGAACGATGCTGCAATTGCTAAGGCCGACGAGATTATCGCCTCGCAGGCTTCTCCGGCGCTTGTGTCTGAGGCCCGCTATGTAAAGGCGTGTGCACTCGACGCCGAAGGCAAGCCCGATGAAGCGCTGGATATATGGCAGTCTATGGCCTCCAATACCTCCGACTTGAACGGGGCCAAGAGCGCTTACCGCGCTGCCGAGGCCCTGTTTGCAGCCGGAAAACGCGCAAAGGCACGCGAGGCCGCCCAGAAATTTGTGGAATCCGGCTCGCCGCACGCATATTGGGTGGCACGCGGTTTTATCCTGCTGAGCGATATATACAATGCCGACGGCAAAGAATTCGAGGCGCGCGAATACCTTGAGGCTTTGCGCGACAATTATCCCGGAAAGGAAACCGATATCGAGACCATGATTGAGGAACGATTAAAAACAATGTCGAAGAATGCTGAAAAATAATATATTGAGGCTCGTGCTCTTCGGGGCGCTTGTGCTCTCGGCACCGTTTGCCGCCGCACAGGACATGAGTACCGAGGTTGTTGTGGACCGCACCGTGGATACATCTCTGCCGGCGGCCTCGCCTCTCAAAAGTGTAACGCCGGCAATGCTGCCTGCACCGGCGCCCGATTTCTCGCTTCCCGGGGCCGATTACAGCGAATATGCCGATTATAAGCCTCTTGTGGATTACTCTCGTCCGCCTGTATATACCGGTCTTGCAGAGCCCGATACCCTCCCTGGATACGTGTGGGCAGGGTATTTCCCTGCATACAATGCCGCGGCGCAGGCAGGCTATCGCATTGTCAATACCGCAGCTACCCAGGCCGGCGCCTCGGTCGGCTTCGAGGGATACACTTATAAAGACAAGTTTTCGGACCATACAGTGCGCAGCAATCTGCTGCGGGCGTCGCTCTATGGTTCGCATGTGTTCTGGAATGGATATGTGCTTAGTGCCGATGCCGATTTTGCCCACAACCCTACGAAACTGCCTTTTGCCATCCGCACAATGAATTACGGTAACGCAGGCGCTACACTTGCACGCTATACTTCGGGCGTGCGCATGGACGCCTGGTTGCGCTATGGATTTATAAACAGTAATTTTTATGATGAGTCCTCACACAGCCACATAAGTCAGCAACTTACGTCGTTCGGCGTGAATGTGTTGTCGCTACTGGACAGCCTGCTATGGGGTGGCGCTGATTTCGGGGCGAAGTATCTCGATGGTCCCGATTCGGAGTGGCTTGTTACTCTTACCCCGCGCCTGGCATATCGTAAAGATAATGTCGAGTTTAATATTGGCGTGCGTATGGATTTAGGTATTTCCGTACCCGGCAACGGCTTCCATGTGGCCCCCGATGTAAGCGCACGCTGGAACATCGCCCCGGTTGCCGGGCTATATCTTCGTGCCACAGGCGGCAGCAGGCTCAATCCCGTTACACGTCTCTATGCCTATTCACCTTTTGCCGTGCAGGAAAGCGCTTTTGCGCCTTCGCATTCGCCATACAATGTGAAAGCAGGCGTGCGCCTGGGGGATTTCGGCGGTTTTTCGGCCGATATTTTTGCAGGCTATGCCCGGATAAACGATATGTTGCTTCCTGCCTATACCGGCAGCAGCTACGCATGCGTGCAGAGCGATGTAAAGGGCTGGATACTCGGTGCCGAGTTCAAATATACACATAACCGGCTTCTTGATGCCTCGCTGCGCCTGTATACAGGTCCGGAAAATATAGCCGATGACGTTGACCGGCCCAAGTTTGCCCTTGACGCCTGCGCGGACCTCCGTATCAGCCCTGTGTGGAGTGCCGGATTGCGATATACCCTACGCACCGGGCGCAGATATCTGGATATGGTCTCGACGAGAAATCAAAGCCTCGGGGATGCCCGTGAACTTGAACTTCACGGCTCATGGAAACTGCGCCGCAATCTGTCGCTGTTCGCGAGCATTGATAATTTGCTCAATAGCCGCCCGCAGATTATTCCCGGCCTGGCCGGACCCGGCGTAAGAGGTCTCGTTGGCCTTGATTTCCGATTCTGATAAAAATCATACCATGAAAAAAATAGTGATCGCGTGCGACTCTTTCAAAGGGTCGCTTTCGTCCGGAGATGTAGGCACGGCTGCTGCCGAAGGTATACATCGCGTCGACCCGTCGGTTGAGACCCGCATAGTTGCCGTTGCCGATGGCGGCGAAGGCACGGTGCAGGCACTCGTCTCAGGCCTCGAAGGCACCTATATAAGCTGCCAGGTACGCGGGCCGCTTGACGATACCGTCGACGCTACCTACGGCATATCGGGCGACGGGCATACGGCCATTATGGAAATGGCACAGGCTTCCGGGCTGACCCTTATACCTGAATCACGCCGCAATCCGTTATATACAAGCACCTACGGTACAGGTCAGATGATAAAGGACGCGCTCGACCGTGGCTGCACCACCATATTGATGGGCATAGGAGGCAGTGCCACCAACGACGGCGGCATGGGCCTGCTGGAAGCGTTGGGCGTGCGTTTTCTCAACGTCCGCGGCACAGAACTGAAACCTTGCGGCAAATCGCTTGGCGAGATACATTCCATAGATTTGAGTGGTATGGACCGTCGCGCCCGTGATGCCGAATTCATGATAGCATGCGATGTGGACAATCCGCTCTTCGGGCCTGATGGAGCCGCGTATGTATTCGCGCCACAGAAAGGTGCCGACGAGGCCGCTGTGAAACATCTTGACGAGGGTTTGCGGAACTATGCCCGCGTGATACAGCAGACTATAGGCCGTGATGTTTCCTCCATGCCCGGGGCCGGAGCCGCCGGTGGTCTGGGTGCCTGTTTCGCCGCCTTTTTCAATGCCACGCTAAAACCGGGCATAGAACTGATGCTGGATGCGATACATTTCGACGACATTATTGCCGGCGCCGATATGATAATTACCGGAGAGGGTCAGCTCGACAGTCAGACTGTCCACGGCAAGACCCCTTACGGGGTGCTCCAGCACGGTTTGCGCCGGCATATTCCCGTCGTTGCCATTGGCGGTGCTGTCAGCACATACAGAACTCTGACAAACGCAGGGTTCAGGGCCGTATTCCCCATAGTTTCCGGCCCTTGCACCCTTGCCGAAGCAATGAATGCCGAGACTGCGCGCCGAAACGTGGCTGCCACAGCCGAGCAGATTGTAAGACTGGCACAAATAGCTTTATAAAAGACATTCATCAATATAAAAATGAGCGGAATAGGAGCAATTATCGGTCTTTGTCTGGCAATATGGCTGATTATCAGGAAAACACAGCCTACCTACGCCCTTATAGCCGGCGCCGTTGCCGGCGGACTTATCGGCGGACTAAGCATTACCGACACTGTAGGTCTGATGATTTCCGGCGTCAACGATGTAACACCGGCAATAGTGCGTGTACTCGCAGCAGGCGTACTGTCCGGCGTTCTTGTTGTTACGGGTGGTGCAGATGCGATAGCTAACACAATTGTCGGGCGCCTGGGACAGAAACGTGTTTATCTGGCGCTGGCGCTTGCCACAATGCTGCTTACGGCAATCGGTGTATTCATTGATGTCGCCGTAATAACAATCGCGCCTGTGGCCATGCACCTTGCACGCACGCTCAAAATATCGCGAGGTACTCTGTTGCTTATGATGATAGGCGGAGGCAAATGCGGCAATATAATATCGCCCAACCCCAATACCATCATTGCAGCCGGCAACTTCAACGCCGAATTGTACTCCGTGATGTATGCCAATCTCGGGGCGTCGATAGTCGGTCTGCTTTTTACCGTTTATGTAATAGGCCGATTTGTTCCGCACACAGAGGGCGATGCCGTCATGCAGAAGAACAGCTGGGGAGTCAGTGGTAGTCTTGACACCGACGGCAGCGATTTGCCTGGTTTCTGGGCAGCTATGTCTGGTCCGCTGATAGCCATAGGATTGCTGTCGCTTCGGCCACTCTGCGGAATCAGTATCGATCCGCTTCTTGCACTTCCGGCAGGAGGATTGGCCGGTTTGCTGATAATGCGTCGCCAACGACTTCTGCTCAAAGGGCTGGGTTTCGGCCTCGAGAAAATGTCGTCGGTGGCGATACTGCTGGTAGGCACGGGTACTATCGCGGGCATTATAAAGGCATCCACCATCAAGGATTTTATTTTGCAAGGCATCAGCAGTCTCGGCCTCGGCGATGTATTTCTTGCTCCCGTCTCGGGGATGCTTATGTCTGCTGCCACAGCATCTACAACGGCAGGAGCCACAATAGCGTCGGCCTCTTTTGCAGATATAATTCTCGCTGCCGGTATAAGCGGTGTGTGGGGCGCGGCAATGGTGAATTCGGGATCGACGGTATTCGATCACATGCCCCACGGCTCTTTTTTCAATGCCACAGGCGGTGTTGTTGAGCTGGATGTATCGCGGCGTTTGCGGCTGATACCCTATGAGTCGGCAATCGGCTTTGTGCTCACACTCGGTACAGTCGCCACATATTATATTGTCCGCCTGATATTTTAAACGTTGAATATGCAGACGGAAGCGAGAGAAGAAGGCATGATTGGCCCAGATTTCCGCCCCAGGGAGCCTTAAAATTAAAAAAACGCCCCGCGTATGTCTCCATTTTGTAGAATTATACGTATATTTGCAAACTGAATTCAAAACTTGCAACAAAATCATTAATAATTAAACCATAAACCTACATGCAAAGCAATGGAAAATTAGGTAGCATCGTAGCAGGTGTGATTGCCGTTTTCTTGGTGCTGGTTTGTCTGTTTTATCTTTCGTTCACGTTCATTTCGAACAAGTACGAGAGTAAGGCAGCCGAATATGCCCTCATAGAATCCGGCGACAACGACGACGCTGCCTACAACCAGGCCTACAAACACTACATGGATTCGCTCGGCGACAAGAAAGTGTATCTCGGCTACTACAAACTCAATGATGTCCGCAAATGGGGCGTAGGCCTCGGCCTTGACCTTAAAGGCGGTATGAACGTAATCCTCCAGGTGGATATGCCCGACATGCTCCGCTCGATGAAATCAGGCGCCACGGACTCCACTTTCGAAGCCGCTCTGGCCGGTGCCAACAAAATGGTTACAAGCCACCAGAGCGATGATTTCGTAAGCAGTTTTATTCAGCTTTATCGTCAGGCCAAACCGCAGGCCGACTTTTCGGTCCTCTTTCAGGATGTTATTTCCTCCGGTATGAGCGACGATGCTGTACGTGCCACCCTCAAAAGCCAGGTTAAGGACCGTGTGGACAACTCCGCAACCAACGTCCTCCGCAACCGTATCGACCAGTTCGGCGTTGTTTCGCCCAACATCCAGGTACTTCAGGGTAAAGACGGCCAGATTCTTCTGGAACTTCCCGGTGTCAAGGACCACGAACGTGTACGCGACCTCCTGCAGCGTTCCGCAAACCTCGAATTCTACGAGACATACCGTGCGGAAGAGCTTTCTAACGCATTCAGCACACTCATCAACCGTCTTGCCAACGACACCACCGTTAACGCCGCTCCTCTGATGGGCCTTCTCCAGCAGGGTGCAGGTTATGGTGCAACCGTAGGTTACGCTGCCGATGCAAAAACAATGTCGGCCATCGACGAGGTTCTCGCCACAACAGCCGCAAAAAATATTCTTCCCTCCGACCTTCGTCTCCGCTGGGCTGTTAAGCCTACCGTGCGTGTTGACGAGAAAAATAACGAGCATAATTTCGGTTTCGCTCTCTACGCCCTCCGTGCCAACGGCGGTAAGCCCGCTCTCGACGGCAAAGCTGTGAGCGACGCATCCTCCAACTATGACCAGCTCCGCGGTAACGAGGTTTCGATGCGCATGAACGCCGAAGGCGCCCGCAACTGGGCACGCATCACCGGTCAGAACGTAGGAAAGCAGGTAGCAATCGTCCTTGACGACAAGGTTTACTCAGCTCCTAATGTGAACGACAAGATCGAAGGCGGCCAGTCGTCCATCACAGGTGACTTCTCCATCGAAGAAGCCCGAGACCTTGCCAACGTGCTTAAGTCCGGTAAGATGGATGCCAAGGTACATATCATTTCCGATATGGTTGTCGGTCCTTCGCTGGGTAAACAGGCCATCCATGACGGTTTTGTATCGTTCATCGTGGCTCTCGTCCTCCTCATGATTTTCATGATGGGCTTCTATGGCGTTATCCCCGGCCTTATCGCCAACGTCTGCCTGCTGTGCAACCTCTTCTTTACAATCGGTATTCTGGCATCGTTCCAGGCAGTGCTCACCATGAGCGGTATCGCCGGTATCGTGCTGTCGCTCGGTATGGCTGTCGACGCCAACGTGCTTATCTTCGAGCGTACTAAGGAAGAGCTTCGCGCCGGCAAGAATGTGCGCAACGCACTTGCCGACGGTTACAGCAACGCGTTCTCCGCAATCTTCGACTCCAACCTCACCTCGGTTATCACCGGTGTAATCCTCCTGCTGTTCGGTACCGGTCCTATCAAGGGCTTCGCTACAACCCTTATTATCGGTCTTGTATGCTCGTTCTTCACGGCAGTATATCTGAGCCGTCTGTTCTTCCTCTGGTATGCGAAGGCCAAGGCGTTCAACAAGCTCACATTCTCCACATCCATCGCCCGCAAGATGTTCGTTAACCCGAACATCAACTTCCTGGCTCAGCGTAAAATCAGCTTCACTGTTGTACTCGCTGTTGTGGTAATTGTTGTTATATCGCTGTTCGCCCGCGGCCTTAACCAGGGTATTGATTTCTCCGGCGGCCGTAACTACATTGTCAAGTTCGAGAAACCCGTAAGCACCACCGAACTGCAGGGAGTACTTGCCCAGCAGTTCCCCGGCGCCTCCACCTCGGTTATCACCATCGAGAGCTCCAACCAGGTACGCGTTTCAACCAACTACAAGATCAACGATGAACAGGCCGATACTGAGCGCGAAATCACCGACAAGCTCTACCAGGCTCTGAAACCCTATCTGCGCGAAGGCATGACTCCTGCCGAGTTCTCCACAACCGACGCATCCCAGGGTATCGTAAGCTCGCAGAAAGTAGGTCCCTCCGTAGCCGATGACATGCGTACCGACGCATACATCGCCGTTGCGATCGCCCTCATGGCTATGTTCCTCTACATTCTACTCCGCTTCCGCAACGTGGCATTCTCGCTTGGTGCGCTTGCTGCCGTAGCGTTCACCGCTTTCTTCATCATCGGTTTCTATTCGATGTTCTACGGCGTGCTGCCTTTCGCAATGGAAGTAGACCAGACATTTATTGCGGCAATCCTTACAGTAATCGGATATCAGATCAATGATACCGTGGTAGTATTTGACCGCGTGCGCGAGAACACAGCTCTCTATCCCAAGCAGGATTTCTTCACCACCATCAATAAATCCATCAACAGTACACTTAGCCGTACAATCATGACATCGGCTTCTACGCTGCTCGTGCTGCTGTGCATCTTCATTCTTGGTGGCGATTCCATCCGCAGCTTCATCTTTGCAATGACCTTCGGCGTAATCATCGGTACTTTCGCTACTATCTACGTAGCTTGCCCCGTTGCTTACCTTGCCGATGCCCGTCGCAAGAAAGTAGCTGTAGCAAAAGCATAAGATTCCCTTTTCATTCACTGCAACAAGGGCTGCGCACTGCGTGGCCCTTGTTGCAGTGAATGGTTATCACAATAGTTGTAGCTGACCTCCAAGGTTTATTTAATAAAAATTTAATGCGTTAGTGGCGGCGTTTTTAGAGAATTTTGCCGAAATTTACAAACTCTATGTCCGAAGCGGGCGTTTTTACTAATGTAAGACATTGTAATTATGCAGAATACTCAGTTTTGCGGGCTTTCCGATGCCGAAGTACAGAAAAGCAGGGCCGAACATGGCCTGAACGTACTCACTCCTCCGGCGCGGCAGCCGCTGTGGAAAACTTTTTTGGCAAAATTCTCCGATCCGCTTATCATAATCCTTATGGTGGCCGGTGTCCTTTCCGTAGGTATCTCGTTTTACGAGTATTATGGATTGGGACAGGGCGGAGAAGTCTTTTTTGAACCTGCCGGCATTTTCGTCGCCATACTTCTTGCCACTGCGCTGTCGTTCTACTTTGAGCAGAAGGCCGAACGCGAGTTTGCAATACTTAACCGCGTTAACGATGACGAGCCTGTACAGGTAATCCGCGACGCACATGTGATACAGGTGCCGAAAAAGGACGTTGTTGTCGGCGATGTGGTTATGCTCAATACCGGCAATGAAGTCCCTGCCGACGGTGAACTGCTGGAGTCCGTGAGCCTAAGTGTGGATGAATCCACACTTACCGGCGAACCTATCTGCCACAAGTCCACCGACCCGGCAGAGTTCAATCCGGAGGACACATATCCGTCCAATCACGTGCTGCGCGGCACAAAGGTGATGGAGGGCCACGGCATTATGCGCGTTACCGCCGTAGGCGACAGCACAGAAAATGGCAAGGTGTTTACCGCCGCACAGATAGACGACGGCGTGAAAACGCCCCTAAGCGAGCAACTTGAGCGCCTCGGAACCCTTATTTCCCGCTTTGCCTATACGGTGGCCGTCCTTGTCGTGCTTGCCCGTATGGCAATGTTTCTTTTCTCCCAGCCGTTCGATTTACTGCCGTTCCTGGCATACATGCTTCAGACTGTGATGATAGCCGTTGCGCTGATTGTTGTCAGCGTGCCCGAAGGTCTGCCGATGGCCGTAACGCTGTCGCTGGCATATTCCATGCGGTCTATGCTCCGTACCAACAATCTTGTGCGCAAACTGCATGCCTGCGAGACGATGGGCGCCACTACGGTGATATGCACCGACAAGACCGGCACCCTTACACAGAACCGCATGCAGGTATACAAGACCGATTTTTTCGGTACCCCCGACGATAGTGTTATTTTCGAGGGCATTGCTGTTAACAGTACAGCCCAGCTCGATACCTCCAAGGATGTGCCCGAAGTGCTTGGCAATCCTACCGAGGGTGCACTGCTGCTGTGGCTGCGTCAGCGAGGCGTGGACTATGCCGAGCTGAAAAGCCGTGTTTCCGTAATAGAGGAATTGCCGTTCTCCACCGAGCGCAAATATATGGCTACCGCGGTGAAATCCGCCGACGGACGCACGATACTCTATGCCAAAGGAGCCCCAGAGATTATCTACGGCCTTTGCGCCGATACCTCCGGCGTAGACAAAAAGGAAATCGATGCGTTGCTCACCGGCTATCAGAATCAGGCCATGCGCACACTCGGACTTGCATATCAGGTGTTGGAGCCTGGCGATGAGGCTATTGCCGGAGGACGCATCGTGGCAAAGAAACTTGTATTTCTCGGGGTGGTGGCTATATCCGACCCCGTGCGTGCAGATGTTCCCGATGCCGTGCGGCAGGTGCTCGATGCCGGAATCAAGGTGAAGATTGTTACCGGCGATACTGTTGGCACGGCAAAGGAAATAGCACGCCAGATAGGCTTGTGGAACGATACCGCCGACGGAGACCGCAATGTTATCACCGGTACGGAATTTGCCGCGCTATCCGATACGGAGCTGCAGCAGAGGGTAGGCGACTTCAAGATTATCGCCCGCGCGCGACCTATGGATAAGAAACGCCTTGTTGAGGCGCTGCAGAAAAACAACGAAGTTGTGGCCGTTACGGGCGACGGCACCAATGATGCTCCGGCTCTGAAGGCCGCCCAGGTGGGCCTGTCGATGGGCGACGGTACGTCGGTGGCAAAAGAAGCGTCGGATATTACCATTATCGACAATTCCTTCGCCAGTATAGGCCGCGCCGTAATGTGGGGCCGCTCGCTGTACCGCAATATCCAGCGCTTCCTCCTGTTCCAGATGACGGTGAACGTTGTTGCGTGCCTGATAGTGCTTGCCGGCGCATTCATGGGTACAGAATCGCCGCTCACAGTTACGCAGATGCTTTGGGTGAACCTGATAATGGATACTTTTGCCGCAATGGCGCTCGCGTCGCTGCCGCCGTCCGAGACTGTGATGCGCGATAAGCCCCGTTCACGCTCGGCATTCATTGTAACGCGCACAATGTGGCGCGATATCATCGGCGTGGGCATGCTGTTTACTGCCGTTCTTCTCGTCTTCCTCTATTATCTCGAACACACCGACATTACATCGCTCACGCAGATGTTCGGACAGCCGTTTATTCCCATGCATGGCCTTTCACCCTACGAGCTGTCGCTGTTCTTCACCGTGTTCGTGTTCCTGCAGTTCTGGAACATGTTCAACGCCCGTGCTTTCGAGACCGGCCGTTCTGCGTTCCACCTGGCGCACTGCCGCAGTTTCCTTTTTATCGCCGCGCTGATTTTTGCCGGACAGGTACTGATTGTGGAGCTTGGCGGTCCGTTTTTCTCCGTTATGCCTCTCAGCTTCGCCGACTGGATAATAATTATAGGCGCAACGTCGTTAGTTCTATGGATTGGCGAGATTATCCGCGTTGGCGGACGCCTCACCGGAATAAAATAAACGGAAACGCATATATATTATGAGATATTTCTGGCTGATATTGTACCTCGGGTTCGCGCGCTGGCTGCCGGCAACCGATCTGCCCTTACCCTGGAGTAAGCCTGTGCGCAGGGTCCGCTCCTTTATCGGCGGCAAGTGTCTGGATTCGCATGGCAAAAACATCAATATCGAGCATCTTGCCAACTTCAACGCCGGCAAAGGTATCAGTATCGGCAGTAACTCTGGCCTTGGCATACGCTGTCGTGTGCGGGGTCCGCTGGAGATAGGCGATTACGTGATGATGGGTCCCGAGGTCGTTATACTCGGACGTTCTCACGAAATAGGGCGCACCGACATTCCTATGGGCTTGCAGGGTGCGGCACCGCATCCCGGCAAAACGGTGATAGAGGATGATGTGTGGATTGGCACGCGTGCAATCATTATGCCCGGTGTCCGCATTGGCCACGGCGCGGTGATAGGCGCCGGCGCGGTGGTTACCAGGGATGTGCCGCCGTTCGCCATTGTTGCAGGGGTGCCCGCAAAAGTGGTGCGGTACCGCAAGACGGAACAGTGAAATAAAGCCTGATATAACAAAAATCCCTGAAACGGCTTCCGTTTCAGGGATTTTTAGCCTTTGTCGGAGCCGAAATCGGGGTGCCGGACACTATTTTGCTTGCAAAATGATTAATTTTTACAAAAAACATACATCATTTCAGAAAAAAGAGTATCTTTGCCGGAGATAACCAAATTTTTCACCTACAGGAAAACACACCTAACTAAAACTAAGAATTATGGACATCAATAACCTCATGTCGGCTCTCGAGGCCAAGCATCCGGGCGAGAAGGAATACCTTCAGGCCGTCCGCGAAGTTCTAATGTCAGTAGAGGACGTCTACAACCAGCATCCCGAATTCGAACGCAATAAAATTATAGAGCGTATGGTCGAGCCCGACCGTATCGTAACCTTCCGTGTAACCTGGATCGACGACAAGGGCGAGGTACAGAACAACCTCGGCTACCGCGTGCAGTTCAACAATGCTATCGGCCCGTACAAGGGCGGTATCCGTTTCCATGCTTCCGTAAACCTGTCTATCCTCAAGTTCCTCGGCTTCGAACAGACCTTCAAAAATGCCCTCACCACCCTGCCTATGGGCGGCGCCAAGGGCGGCAGCGACTTCTCGCCCCGCGGCAAGAGCGACCGTGAAATCATGCGCTTCTGCCAGGCTTTCATACTCGGTTTGTGGAAAAATCTCGGTCCCGACCGCGACGTTCCTGCAGGCGATATCGGCGTAGGCGGCCGCGAGGTTGGCTATATGTTCGGCATGTACAAGCGTCTGGTAAACCAGCACGACGGCACCTTTACCGGCAAGGCTCTGGAATTCGGCGGCAGCCGCATCCGTCCCGAGGCTACAGGTTTCGGCGCTCTCTATTTCGTTCAGAACATGCTCAAGCAGCGTAACGACGATATCAAGGGCAAGGTAATCGCAATCTCCGGCTTCGGTAACGTGGCATGGGGTGCTGCCCTCAAGGCCACAGAACTCGGCGCCAAGGTCGTTACAATCTCCGGTCCCGACGGCTATGTTTACGATCCAGCCGGTCTGGACGCAGAAAAGATCAACTACATGCTGGAACTCCGTGCATCTGGCAACGACGTTGTCGCTCCCTATGCCGAGCGTTTCCCCGGCTCCGAATTCTTCGCAGGCAAGAAACCCTGGGAGCGCAAAGTTGATATCGCCCTCCCGTGCGCCACACAGAACGAGCTTAACGGCGACGACGCCAAGCAGCTTATCGCCAACGGTGTTGAAATGGTTGCCGAGGTATCCAACATGGGCTGCACTCCCGAGGCTATCGACGCTTTTATCGCAAGCCGCACAACATACGCTCCCGGCAAGGCTGTGAACGCCGGCGGCGTGGCTACCTCCGGCCTGGAAATGAGCCAGAACGCCATGCACCTGCAGTGGGGCGCCGACGAGGTTGACCAGAAGCTCCACACTATCATGACCGATATCCACGAGCAGTGCCTGCGCTACGGTGTAGAGCCCGACGGATATATCAACTATATGAAGGGTGCCAACATCGCCGGCTTCATGAAGGTTGCAAACGCCATGATGGGCCAGGGTGTAATCTGATTCCGACAATATTCAGTATCGGTCCCCGCCGGCATAGCCCGTGCGGGGATTTTTATTCCGGTGCGGTCATTATCATACATTCCTGCGCGAACCGATAAACCTTTCCCTGCCCGCAGGTGTTAAAGTTGTGTAAATCCAACTTGAATGAACTCCAGGAAAAAACTTGTTATAATAGGGGGCGGTTTCGCCGGTCTGCGTATCGCGCGGGATATAGACAAGCGGCAGTGGGAGGTAATGATAATCGACAAAAACAATTATCACAGTTTCCCGCCGTTGTTCTATCAGGTTGCCTCGGCCGGGCTTGAGCCAGCCAGTATCTCTTTTCCGTTGCGGCGCGAGTTGCGCGGCAGGCGCTACAGCGGCTGCACATTCCATATCGGCACCGTAAGACGTATCGACACTGCGGCCAAAAGAGTGCATACCGATTACGAGACCGTGGCTTACGACAGCCTCGTTATAGCTGCCGGCACTACAAATAATTTCTTCGGTATCCCCGACCTGCAGAAGCATGTCTGCACTATAAAAAGTACTACCGAGGCAATACGCACGCGCAACGAGGTTATCAACAATCTGGAGCGGGCATCGCTAAGCACCGACCCGGCCGAGCGTTGTCGTCTGCTCACCTTTGTGGTTGTGGGCGGAGGCCCTGCCGGAGTGGAGATTGCCGGTGCTTTGGGCGAGCTTAAACGTTTTGCCCTGCGGCGCGAGTATCCGCTTATCCGGCCCGACGAAATGCGCGTGGTTCTTGTTGAGGGCAGCAATGCGCTCCTCGGCGCTATGGGGCCGCGTTCGTCGGCCGATGCTCTCAAGGGGCTGCGGCAGCTGATGGTGGATGTGCGACTGGGAGTTACGATGAAGAACTTCGACGGCAACAGAATCACCTTCGCCGACGGCACAGAGATAGAAGTATGTACCGTTATCTGGACCGCAGGCGTTACCGGTGTGACTTTCACTCTCGGAGGTACCGATATCCGCCCGGGCCGAGGCGCACGTTTCGCTGTGGACGAATATTGCGCCGTGGAGGGCCTGAAAGACGTCTACGCTGTAGGCGACATCGCCCTGATGACTACAGAGAAATATCCTCACGGGCACCCTCAGGTGGCTCAGGTGGCCATGCAGATGGGCGCCGCGCTCGCGCGTAACCTCAGCAACCCCGAAAGGCGCTCTCCTTTCGTCTATCACGACAAAGGCTCTATGGCTACAATTGGACGCAACCGCGCGGTGGTGGATATGGGCAAAATGCATCTAAGCGGCTGGTTTGCATGGTTCACATGGCTAACGGTACATCTGATGTCGCTGTTGGGTATGCGCAACCGCGCTATGGTGCTCCTTAACTGGATCTGGAACTACTGGACATTCTCCGGCGGCTATAAACTGCTTTTCCGTCCCGACCGTTATCCTGTACGAACATATTGGGAAAGATGAAAAAGAAAGAATTCGAGGATATATACCGCAGTGTCTTTAACGACAGCAACGAGTGGCGGCGCTGGTTCTTCGACGATGTCGTTACCGATGACAGTCAGATTTATCTGAGCCGCGAATCATCCGGCAAAGCCACAGGCGCGCTGCTTATGCAGCCCTACGATTTTCTTTTTCACGGCCGTACTGTGCCGTCGGAGTATATGAGCTGTGTTGCCACGCGGCCGGAGGCGCGCGCCCGCGGTATTGCCAGCGGGCTTATACGCGAGGCTCTCCGTAGCGCCCGCGAGCGTGGCGTGGCGGTATGCCACCTCGTGCCGGCGTCGGATCATCTGTATTTCTTTTACGACCGTCTCGGTTTCGCCACAACATTCTATGTCGACCGCGAGCGATATACGTCGCTGCACACATTCGAGGCCGGTGGTTTTGTTCCTGTGGAACCTTCCTACGCTATTTTCAGCCGCCTTGAACGGGCATACGGATGCGGCGTGTTGCATAGTGCAGCCAATTTCGCCAACCTGTTGGCCGACAACAATCTCGACGAGGGGAGGATAGTGGCCGTCCGCAGTACCGATGGCAGCGAGGCTATTCTGTTTGCTACGGAGGTCGATGGCCTGGTGCGTGTGAAGTGTCTCCTTGCCGATAATTGTGATGCCGCCGAAGCAGCTTTGGCGCAACTGCGCGACCTCGCAGGAGAGGTTGCCATAATGGTGGAGCGCCCTCCGCTGTCCGGAGAGAATTGCTTCCTCCGTCCTTATGGCATGGCTCGCATTGTCGACCCTATGCCGCTGTTAGGTGCCATTGCTGCCGAACACCCCGGCCTTAACTATGCCATATATGTTAAAGACCCTATGATCGAGGTCAATACGGGTTATTATACCATTCGCGACGGCGAGTGTCGCAAACCAGTGGCTTTTGGGGGGCATTCCGACCTTGAGGTGCGGATCGATACCCTTGCGGCCGTGCTGTTCAGCAACGAGCGCATAGGCAAGGTGCTCGAGCTGCCCGTCCGTCGCCCCTACATGACCCTGATGCTGGATTAAGCAGTTTGCCTGATCAGGTTCCTAACCTAAATACAAAATAGTTGTTAAAATCAGCAATTCAGAAGAAATAATCGAATTTTGCTACCTAAAAACATATTTTTCGGCATTTTTTCTTTCCAAATGCGTATTCGTTTCAAATATTTATAGTAACTTTGCGCTTAATTCCATCTCCGGAGGGAGGTGCTGTGTACTTTTTGCAACAAAAGAAATATAAAAAAGAGCAAATAATCAACTTTTATGTCAAATATATTCTAAGTATGAAAAAGCTGTTTCTATTACTTCTGGCAGTTATTTCCATCGGCTTGTATGCGTCGGCTCAGACGCGTACGGTTCATGGTACTGTCGTGGATGCCGAGAACGACGAGCCGCTGATTGGCGTCTCCGTTACGGCAGGAAGTGGCTACGGCGTCGCTACCGACGTCGACGGCAACTTTTCCCTTAAGGTTCCGGCGTCTGCCACCCACCTCGAATTTTCCTACGTGGGTTACAAGGCGCAGAGTGTAAAGATTACCGATGGCGACATGAAGATTCGAATGCACGCCGAATCCAACTTGCTCAACGAGGTCATCACAGTGGCCTACGGTAAATCCACACGAGCAGCCTTTACAGGTTCCGCTGCGGTTGTTGGTGCCGCAGAAATTGAAAATGCACAGGTTTCCAATCCTCTTAACGCCATCAAGGGTAAGGTGGCAGGCGTGCAGATGTCCAATTCCTCCGGTGCTCCCGGTAGCGACGACCCCGCAATCCGTATCCGCGGTATCTCTTCGCTCAACGCCGGCAAAGACCCTCTGATCATTATGGACGGCACGCCCTTCTCCGGTGCTATGCAGACCATCAACACCAACGATATCGAGTCTATGACCGTGCTGAAGGACGCAGCTTCCGCAGCCCTCTACGGTGCCCGCGGTGCAAATGGTGTTATCCTTATCACCACCAAGCGTGCAAAGGCCGGCGACGCTACAGTGTCGCTTGACATGAAGTTGGGTTCCAACTCCCGAGCTCAGAAAGACTATGACTATATCAAGAACCCGGCGATGTACTACGAGACATATTACAAGAGCCTCTATAACTACGCAAGAAATGGCCTCGGCTATAACCACGAGTCCTCCAGCGCATGGGCAAACAACAATATGTTCAGCAACGAGTACAGCCTCGGTTACAATGTATATACCGTTCCCAACGGCCAGACTCTTATCGGTCTCAACGGTAAACTGAACCCCAATGCTACTCTTGGTCGCACTGTAGACTATAACGGCGCCCAGTATTATCTTACCCCCGACAACTGGATTGACGCAGCTTACCACAACAGCCTGCGGCAGGAATACAACATGTCCGTTTCCAAGGGTACCGACAACAACCAGTTCTACTTCTCGCTCGGCTACCTGAACAACGACGGTATCACCCCGCAGTCCGGATTCAGCCGTATCACAGCCAACCTGCGTGCCAGCACCCAGGCAAAATCGTGGCTCAAGATTTCGGCAGGTGCCCGCTACTCGCACTACGATATTGAGAGCTATGGCGATGAGGAAGGTAATGCAGCATCCTCCGCAAACCCCTTCGCGGCCGTTACCGGTATTGCTCCTATCTATCCGCTGTACGTACGTGACGGTCAGGGCAATATCATGACCGACTCCAACGGTATAACTATATATGACTTCGGCAGCGGCCTGAACGCCGGCATGATGCGTCCTATATTCGCCAACTCCAACGCTATCGGCCTGAGCGCCCTCGACTGGTCCAAGACCAACGGCGACACTTTCGCCGGCGATGCAGGCTTCGATATCAAGTTCCCCTACGATATCACCTTTACCAGCAACAACGCCGTTGAGGTATTCACAAACCACGGTACAAGCTACGGTAATCCATATTACGGCCAGAGTGCCAGCCTCGGCGGCTCACTCGTCAAAGGCGATACACGCGACGTTGCATATACTCTCCAGCAGATGCTCAACTGGAACCACGATTATGGTGATCACTCGGTAGGCGTTCTTGCCGCACACGAATATTATAAAGATGTAACTACCAGTGTCAGCGGTTCCAAGAACACACTGTTCTATCCCGGCGCATCCGAACTCGGCGGTTATATCAACGTTGTAAACGCCGGATCGGGCTATGGCAAATACAATAACGAAGGCTGGATTTTCCGTGCCCTCTATGACTACTCCGACCGCTACTTCGCTGCCGTATCCTACCGTCGCGATGCTTCCAGCCGTTTCCATCCCAAGCACCGCTGGGGTAACTTCTGGAGTGCTTCCGCCGCATGGCTTCTGAGCGACGAGAGCTTCATGGAGGAAATCACCTGGGTAGACATGCTGAAACTGAAAGTATCCTACGGTTCGCAGGGTAACGACAACATCGGCGACTTCAACTATATCAATACCTACGCAATCCAGAACAACAACGGTACTCCCTCGCTTGTACCCAACCAGATGGGTAACGAGAACATTACCTGGGAAACCAACGGTAACTTCAACGCCGGCTTCGAATTCGGTGTGCTGGACAACCGTCTTACCGGTAGCTTCGAAGGCTTCATCCGCAAGACTTCGGATATGCTCTATTACTTCCCTCTGCCGCCATCTATGGGCTGGAGCGGTTACTACGCCAATGTCGGCGATATGGAGAACAGGGGTATAGAACTCGACCTCCACGGAACTATTCTCAAGAGCAAAGATCTTGAATGGACCGTTAACGCCAACCTCACCTGGTACAAGAACGAAATAACATACCTGCCCGAGGAACGCAAGTCTACAACTATTCCTACCGGCGAGGCCGGTTACTCCAGCGGCAACTACTTCTTCACCGAAGGCCACAGTGCATATACTTTCTATCTGCCCAAATTTGCCGGCGTAGACAAGAATACCGGTGAATCTCTGTGGTACAGAGAAGAAGAGCAGTTCAAGAAGGATGCCAATGGTAAGCCTCTTCTCGATGAAAACGGCCAGAAGATTTCAGACGGTTACCTGACCAAGACAACCAAGAAATATTCTGATGCTACCCAGTATCTTTGCGGCTCGGCCCTTCCCGACGTTTACGGCGGTTTCGGCACCAGCCTGCGCTACAAGTGGTTCGACCTCTCTGTCAGCTTTGACTATGCTATCGGTGGCCAGACTTACGACGGCGCTTATGCCGTTCTTATGGGTAGCCCCGACTCCAGCAACCGTGGTACCAATTACCACGCCGATATTCTGAACGCATGGACTCCCGAGAATCCCGACAGCAACATCCCGCGCTTCCAGTACGGCGACACCTACACCGCTATGGCTTCCGACCGCTGGCTCACTCCCTCCTCTTATCTGAGCCTCTCCAATATCGTGTTCGGTTTCAGCCTGCCCGATAACTGGTGCCACAAGATGTATCTCAAGAGCTGCCGCATCTATTTCAATGCCGACAATGTATGGCTGTGGAGCAAGCGTCAGGGTCTCGATCCCCGTCAGTCTATCTCCGGCGGTAGCGGCAACACATATTATTCTACCATCCGTACACTTTCCGGCGGTCTTTCCGTAACATTCTAATTCGAATACAACAATGAACAAGATATATAAATCCCTCCTTGCGGCAGCTGTCATTCTCCCGGCAGCAGCTCTTACCGGGTGTGTCGAAGAAACCTTCCCTACGGGCGCTGTTGTATCGCAGGGACAGGTTGAAGAGGTACCCACCAGTGCCGATTCATATGCCCAGGGTATGCCGGCCTACATGAATGTGGTAGGTATTCTTCCCGGCGACCTTCGCCACACCGACTTCGGCTATCCCGCCATAATGTACATCCGCGACACCATGACCGGTGACAAACCCGTTATTTCCGACGGTTACGATCACTTTAACTACTGGCGCGATAACACACTCCAGGGTCCCGAATACATCTTCTCGCAGTTTACCTGGTGGTACTTCTATAAGCTTATTCAGACCACCAACCTGACTATAGGCGTTATCGACAAGGCCACCGAGGACAAACATCTGCAGGCTCTGCTCGGTCAGGCTTATGCCTACCGCGCGATGGCATATCTTGATGCCGCACGTATGTACGAGTATCTGCCTACCGATGGCACCGATGCAGTGAACAGCTCCGGCAATAATGTTACCGGCCTGACAGTTTCCATCGTTACCGACGACATCAACGAGGAACTTGCCCGCAACAATCCCCGTGTTCCCCATGCCCAGATGTTCGACTTTATCATGGAGGACCTCACAAAGGCTGAGCAGCTCATCACCGCCGAGGCCCGCTCCAGCAAGGTTATGCCCGACCTCGGCTGTGTATATGGTCTGATGGCCCGCGCATATATGTGGAACCTCGACTATCCCAAGGCCCGCGAATATGCCCGCAAGGCTATCGACGCTTCCGGCTGCACTCCTCTTACTCCCGACGAGTGGACCGACACTACCACCGGCTTCAACGACCTCAACTCCCACGCATGGATGTGGGGTATGCAGTTCGTTGCCGAAGACAACGCCGTGCGTACCGGTATCGTAAACTATACCTCCTGGGCTTCCAATGAGTATACCTCCGGATATGCGGCAGCAGGTCCCTATCAGATGATCGACGCCAATCTCTACAACTCCATCAGTAACGACGACTGCCGCAAGCTCTGTTTCGTCGCTCCCAAAGGCCATCCGCTGGAAGGCAAGGAAAAATGGATCAACAAGAATAACATGATGACAGCCGAAGGCGTTAAGATCAATCTTCCCGCCTACTCCTCGCTCAAGATACGTCCGGGCCAGGGCAACATGACGGACAATCAGGTGGCCTGTGCAGTTGGTGTGCCCATTATGCGAGTGGAGGAAATGTACTTCATCGAGGCAGAGAGTGCCGCACATTCCAACCCCGCCGAAGGCAAACAGATGATGGAAAAATTCATCCAGCAGTATCGTTGCCCCACATTCAGCATTCTCGGCTCGACAGAGGACCAGGTAGTGAACGAAATCATTACCCAGAAGCGTATCGAGTTCTTCCTGGAAGGCATCAACTTCTTCGATGTCAAACGTCTGGATATGCCCGTTACCCGTAACTATCCAGGCACAAACTTCTACGCCTCCTGCGCGTTCAACACAAAAGGGCGCCCGGCATGGATGAACCTCTGCATCGTGCGTCAGGAAGAAAACGGCAATCCCGCTTACAAGGGCTGGAACAATCCCGACCCCTCCGACTGCTATAAGGAGACGGACGAAGGTGAGGAAGGCGAGGAAGGCGAAGAATAATCCGGTTCACTAACTCAGTAAGAAATTTAAACTATGAAATTTACGAATATATTTCACCTCCTTCTTGCCGGAGCTTTCGTCGGCGGAGTTTCCTCCTGTATCGACGAGGTTAAGTACACCCCTGCGGAACCGGTGTCGCTTGCCGAATACTATTTCTCCACCGGCAACCCCAACTATCAAGACCTTGAGGAAGGCCAGAAGAGCTTCACGGTTCTGCTGGGCCGTCTCGACACCACCGGCGAGCAGACAGTTGCAGTGCAGCACAATGCCGAAGTGGATCCCTTCTTTGAGATTCCGGAATCAGTAACTTTCGCTGCCGGCGAGGGTACCGCGACAATGACCATCACCTACGACGAGACCAAGCTCGAGAGAAAGAAAGAATATGTTCTCGACCTCAAGCTCGACGGTATTCAGTCTACTCCCTACTATCTTGGCGAGCTTGCTGTTACCTGCATGTACAATCCGTGGCTCACTCTTGGTACAGGTATCTATACCGATGCCATCGTATGCTCGGTATTCGATGTTGAACCTTACACGTACAATGTAACCGTACAGCAGCATCCCGATAATCCCGACCTCTATCGTATCAAGAATCCGTATGCTCCGGGTACTTATCCGCTGAACGGTGCTGGCTATGATGAAAGCAAGACCTACTTTATCACCTTCAACGCCGAGGACCAGGAAGGCGTATATGTAGAAACCTCCAATACCGGTTTCAGCGCAAACTCTCAGTATGGTAACATGCTCGTATCCTCGAAAGCCTATGTTAATATGGAAGACGGCGGCACACTCGAGGAACAGAAGGAGGCAGGTCTTTGCGGTTATGTTGAGGAAGGTAACATTTTTATGCCGGTGAATACTCTCCATATTGCTATGGAGTTGTATAACAACGGCGCATGGAGCTTCTCTAACGAGAATCAGCAGATGGTTCTCACTCTGCCCGGCTTCAAACCCGTCAGCGAATGGGAAACCTATGGTATGTGCGACTACACCGACGGCTTCGCCGGTCCGTTCATGGGTACTCCGCAGCGCAACCACACCTACAAGGTGCTTGTAGAGAAACACAAAAAGACCGAGGGTATGTACCGCATTGTGGATCCGTTCGGTCCTGAATCCGGTTACACTATTCCTACTGGCTCTACTGTGGCAGAATATATCACTTTCGACGCAACCAACCCGAAACTGGTTCTCGTAGGCGGCGGTATCGCTACTCCCGCACGAAAGAAAGGTTCCGGCATGCGCGACGGTCTGTTCATGGCTACCACGGTGGCCGACTACGAGCTGATGAACACCGAGGTTACTCAGGATGAGCTTATCGAAGCCGGTATCGGTGGTACTTTCGAGAACGATATAATCCGCATCCCTGGCGATCAGGTACAGGGCTACTACAACGCTAAGCCGGATGATATTATATACCAGACCGAACCCTACACCGACGTGGTTCTCGACCTGAAGAACGTTACTCCCTGGGAGCCCGCCTCGAAGAAGGCACCCAAGACCGGTATCCCAGCCGGTAACCTTCAGCTCCGCAAATAATCCATAATTCCATCATAAAAGCAGCGCCGGGGCGCTGCTTTTTTTGTGTCCGATCCTCTTCTGCTTACCTGGCTGCAATGTGCAGTACCTATCCTAACCACGGATAGCAAGCACCCGCGGTTAGTTAGATTGGTGCCCATCGGGCACACCATAGCTATCTGTGCGGAAGGGTGGCAGCGGTGTACAGTCCCTCCGGGACTAATTGGTTGGCAATCGGCTTTCCACGGGTGGCAAGCTCCCGCAGTTAGTTAGATGATGCCCTCCGGGTACCCGATAGCTATCTATGCAGGTGGGCAGTAGCGGTGTGCAGTCCCTCCGGGACTGATTGGCTGGCCCTCGGCTTTCCACGGGTGGCAAGCACCCGCGGTTAGTTAGATTGGCGCCCTCCGGGCACATCAATTTCATATAACCTATGATAGTATGTCGGTGCGATGGCCGGAGGCCATTAATTTACATAACCGCGGGCATTTGTGCCCGTGGAAAGTAACCGCCACGACCTCTCAGCCCCGGACGGGGCTGCACACTATCTTCAGCGGCCCTCACATCTATTTGCATATCATAATAAGATTCGATAACTTTGCGATATGAGCAAAACTAAATCACTTCATCACATTGTTTTCGCTACGAAATATCGGGAAATGACTATCGCGGAGGCGAATAGAAGAGAGCTGTATGCCTACATATATGGCATTATCCGAAACCACAATTGCGACCTCATCAGGATGAACGGTACCTAAGATCATATTCATCTTCTGGTAAATATACACTCGACTGTCGCCATTGCCGATTTAGTCAAAGAAATCAAGCAATCGAGTAACTATTGGATGAAGACGAGCGGTAAATTCCCCAAATTCCGTAGTTGGGGTGAGGGATACTATGCTTTCTCGATAGGCATATCAGAGGCGGAAAATGTGAAAAATTATATTATGAATCAGGAAGCGCACCATGCTCGTAACAATTTTCTCGACGAGATGAGGTATCTGGCCGAAAAATATTCCGTTGCGTGGTATCCCGCAGACTGGGAGTGATATCTTGCTGAAGATGGAACGTGCGGTCCATCCGGGACTGATTGGCTGGCCTTCGGCTTTCCACGGATGGCAAGCACCCGCGGTTAGTTAGATGATGCCCTCCGGGCACTTCATAGTTATCTGTGCAGTCGGGGCTGCATACCATCTCCGGCGCTAATTTCCCAAGTGAAGGGCTGCCTTTTTTTTCGGCAGGAGGCCACTTTTTTACGTATTCGGCTGAGACTGGTTGCAAAAGAATGTTATTTTGCGGAAAATATAGAAAAAATTGCGTAACTTAGCGTCGAATTTATGCAAAGTGCAATATCCACGTGATATTTGCGTTATTTCCGGTACAGAATCAGTAATTACAATTATGAAGATTGCATACATCCTTTCCGCAGCATTGCTTATCGGCGCGGGTACGGCTTCCGCACAGAGCAAAATAGATGCCCGCGGGCGTCAGCTGCTCGACCTCTATAAAGCCGGTACTCTCAGTGTGAAGGACGCCGACGGTTTTCTGGCCGTTCCGGCCAGCCGCGGCAGCGAGGCTCTTGTGAACGTACTTGTTGAGACAAGCGATTCTGCCGTGCTGGATTCCCTTGAGTCCTGCGGCTACGACATAGAATATATATCGCCAAGTTTCTCCATTGTAACGATGCCGGTCGACGGTATCGATGTCCTGGCACAGAGCCCGGCGGTGGCTACACTGTCGTTCGGCGGCAAGGCGGAACCTGTGATGGACAAGGCGCGCGGCGCATCGCGTGTCAATACCATTCATACCGGTCTGGGTATATCCTATCAGGGCGTATCGCGTCATCCATTCAAGGGTAAAGGTGTTATCGTGGGTATGTTCGACCTTGGTCTGGACCCTTCGCACATCAATTTTATGAGTGACGACCAGAGCGAGTGCCGCCTGAAATACTATGCCCGCTTCAGCGGAACAAGCACTACGCCTACTGTATATACTGGCGACCAGGTGCGTACGGCTCCCACCGATAATGTAAATGAATGCCACGGCACACACGTTGCGGGCATTATGGGCGGCGCATACAACGGCGCCGGCAACTATCTGCAGCCTGCGGCCGTCGGCACAACCGACCGCGGTTCGATTCCCCTGTACGGCGTGGCACCCGAGGCTGATCTGGCCCTCTGCGCAGGTCCGCTGTACAACAACAACATACTTGCCGGTATCCGCCGACTGATAAACTATGCCACAAGCGAGGACAAACCTATGGTTGTCAATCTGTCGCTCGGCGGTAACGACGGTCCTCACGACGGCACCGACGCTTTCTCCCGCGCACTCGACGAACTGGCCAAAGAAACTATTATCTGCGTGGCCGCCGGCAACGAAGGCAGCGACTATATCCATGCCGGCAAGACGTTCACTGCAGCCGACAAACAGCTGAAAGTGCTGATGCGCGACAACCGCTTCCCCTCGGGATATATGGACGTATGGAGCTCCACTTCTGCTCCGATAACAGTGAGTGTGATTGTTGTTAACGCCGCCGGCGAGATAACCGCGAAAATATCGGGCCAGGAAGGCAAGACAGTAACCTGCGGTACCGGCGACGGTGCCGACCACTCCATTTTCCGCAATGCATTCGACGGTTCCATCGTCATTACAAGCGTGGCCGGCAGCAACGGCCGTTACAATGTGTCGCTTACCGCCAACAGCGATGTGTCGCTCAAGGCGGGTAACAATGTACGTCTGGGTATAATGATCGAAGGTAACGAGGGCGTACGCGTGGATGCCTACGGCAACGGCAACCGCGGCATCGGCTTCGCCACCTCGGCCACACAGGGTTTTGACCGCGGCGACAACGACGGTTCCATCAACAGCATGGGCTGTGGCTTCAATACTATCATTGTGGGTTCCTATGGCACCCGTGCATCGCTGCTCAACCTCGACGGCAACAGCTTCAGCACCGGTGGCGGCGAAGGCA
Source organism: uncultured Porphyromonadaceae bacterium (assembly GCA_902461565.1). GTDB lineage: Bacteria > Bacteroidota > Bacteroidia > Bacteroidales > Muribaculaceae > CAG-873. The sequence continues at coordinate 6,185 of CABPYL010000036.1, read as the reverse complement.
ACCTGGCAAACTATTCGTCGTGGGGCAACCTTGTGGACGGCCGCAAGATGCCGCATCTGTGCGCTCCCGGCACGGGCATCTACTCGTCGTACAGTGGCCCGTATGTAAATTCCACCAAAGACTTCACATCTATCGTAGCCCGCGCGACCGAGGGCGAGACAACTCACTACTGGGGCTGCATGAGCGGTACGTCGATGGCAACACCTTATGTTACCGGTACCGTGGCACTGTGGCTCGAGGCTGATCCTACTCTTACAGCAGCACGTGCACGCGAGATTATGATAGAAACAGCGTCGGTAGACGACTATGTAGGCACCGAAGTGGCCTGGGGCGCCGGCAAACTTCAGGCAACCAACGGTATAAAGCGTGTAATCAGTAGTATGGGCGCTGTTGAGGGCGTGGATGTAGAGGGCTCGGAAATATTTATCAGCTCCAACGGTCTCGGCATCAATGTGTTCGCATCAGGCGCCAATGAGGTTGAAGCGCAGCTTTATACTCCCTCCGGTGTGCTTGCGGCAGCATCTGCCGCCAAGGGCGAGAATCTTGCGGTACTGGCACCGTCGGCAGGCATGTATATCCTTGCCGTGAAGGCCGGAGCAAACAGCAAGACACTGAAAATTGTAGTGCGCTAAGCACCGCACCCCACAAAAATCGGCGCCGTGGCCATCATGGTCGCGGCGCCGATTTTTGTGGGACCGGTATCAGAGGTTTTCCCTGATTGCACGCGAAAGCTGGTCGGGGCAGGAGGTGTGCTTGTCGCGGCAGGGCACGCCCTGCAGCCGTTCTGCCAGCGCGGCGGCGTCCATGCCCTCTGCCATGAGGGCGATGCCGTGCGTGTTGCCGGGGCAACCGCCAAGAAAAGATACATTGTGGAGGCGTCCCTGCTCGTCGATATCGAACTCAATCATCTTTGAGCAGGTGCCCGAAGTGGCGTAGGTGCAGTGTTTCATCGGATATGCTGTGGCGGGTTAAAAAAAACCGGTAATCTGCGCGACTACCGGCCGGAAACGTGCCCGAAGCGGGACTCGAACCCGCACAACCGCAATGGTCAAGGGATTTTAAGTCCCTCGTGTCTACCATTCCACCATTCGGGCGCGGTATCTGGTTGCAAATTTACACATTTTTGCCGATATGGCAAAAAATCACTACTTTTGTAATTGGTTTTTATCAATAAAAACGGAAAAATGAGAAGTCAGAACCAAAATGCAGCCCCGTCTCCAAAGAAAAGACGCAACGGCATCATTATAAAATGGATGTGGATAGCCTTCGTGGCCTTTGTGGTGTTCGTCGGAATCTTCTTTGTTATGGTTTATAACGGTGTTATCGGCTATATGCCGCCCATCGAGGAGCTGAAGAATCCGCAGGACAAGTTCGCCACAGTGATTTACAGTGCCGACGGCAAGGAATTGGGCCGCTATTTCCGCAACACCGGCAACCGCGTGTATGCCGACTTCGACGAAATATCTCCCGAGGTTGTTGACGCGCTTATAGCCACCGAGGATGCCCGTTTCAACGATCATTCCGGCATTGACATGCGCGCCATTGTGCGTGCGATGATAAAGACGGTTCTGCTGCGCCAGAAAAATGCCGGCGGCGGCTCTACCATCACTCAGCAGCTTGCCAAGCAGCTGTATACGCCGCCAAGTTCGGGATTTCTGTCGCGAGCCGTGCAGAAACCAATCGAGTGGATGATAGCGCTTAAACTCGAACGCTACTATTCCAAGGAGGAGATTCTGAAAATGTATCTGAATCAGTTCGACTTCCTTTATAATGCCGTGGGCATAAAGTCGGCCGCTAAGGTATATTTCAACAAGTCGGCCGCCGAGCTCGATACCCTCGAGGCCGCCACGCTTGTGGGAATGGTGAAAAATCCGTCGTACTTCAATCCCGTGCGCCACAACGAGCGCACCCGTCAGCGCCGTAATGTGGTGCTGGAGCAGATGTACAAGGCCGATATGCTTTCCAAGGCTGAGCTTGAAAGGCTCAAGGAGGAGCCGCTTACGCTTGATTTCCAGCGAGTGGACCACAAGGACGGCCTGGCTCCCTACTTCCGCGAGGAACTTCGCCGCATACTCACCGCCAAGAAACCGAAACCGTCGGACTATCCGTCGTGGGACCGCCAGAGGTATGTGGACGACTCCATTGCATGGAACAACAACCCTCTGTTCGGGTGGATTGAAAAGACCCGCAAGCCCGACGGCATCAAATATGATATCTACAACGATGGCCTGCGTATCTACACAACAATAGATTCGCGCATGCAGCAGTATGCCGAAGAAGCCGTAGAGGAGCATATGAGCCAGCTTCAGCAGCAGTTTTTTAAGGAGAAAAAAGGCTCGTCGGCAGCACCGTACACGTCTAACCGCAACGAACTCAGCGATGCCATGCGTCAGAAACTGATACACAATGCCATGAAGCAGAGCGAGCGTGGCCGCATCGCACGTATCGCCGGGCTGAGCAACGAGGAGCTGCGGGAGCAGTTCGATACCCCTGTGGATATGACGGTGTTCTCGTACGCCGGGCCCGTGGATACCACAATGACGCCTATGGACTCGCTGCTATATACAAAATCGTTCCTCCGCGCTGGCTTCATGTCGATGGATCCAACCACTGGCTTTGTCAAGGCATACGTAGGCGGTCCTAACTTCCGTTTCTTCCAGTATGATATGGTTTCGACAGGGCGCCGGCAGATAGGCTCTACCATAAAGCCGTTCCTGTACACCTATGCTTTCGAGACCGACGATTTTACCCCTTGCACGAAAATGCTTAACGAGCAACCCACGCTCTACGATGAAAACGGCCGCGTATGGCAGCCGCGCAACGCCGGCAAAGCGCGTGTTGGCGAGATGGTGGACCTCCGCTGGGCGCTGACGAACTCCAATAACTGGATTTCGGCACGTATAATGGACCGTCTTAGCCCCGCGGAGCTTGTGAAGCGCATGCACAGCTATGGTATAACCAACAGGCTTCCGGCAGTGAAGGCGCTGTGTCTGGGGCCCTGCGAGGTATCGGTAAAAGAAATGGTTACGGCATACTCGGCCTTCGCCAACAACGGCATGCGTTCCGATCCTGTGTATGTTACCGCTATCGCCGATGCCAATGGTAACATAATATCAGATTTCGCGCCCATGCAGACCGAAGTGATTACCCAGAAAGGCTACTACCGCATTCTGTCGGTGCTGCTCAATGTTGTGGACAGTGGTACGGGTAACCGTCTGCGCCGCGCGCCTTTCAACATCGTCGCGCAGATGGGCGGCAAGACCGGTACAACCAACGACAACGCCGACGGCTGGTTCATGGGCTTCACACCCGAGCTTGTTTCGGCCACTTGGGTAGGCGGCGAGGACCGCTATATTCACTTCAACAACATGGCACAGGGCCAGGGTGCGTCGATGGCGCTCCCGATCTACGGCAAGTATATAACCAAAGTATATGCTGATGACACTCTGCCGTACTCGCAGGACGCACGTTTTGAGTTTCCCGCGAATATCGACCTGTGCTCGGGCGATTATTCCGCGGAACCTGAGGAAGAAGTCGTGGAAGAAACGATTTCGGGAGCTTTCGACTGATTGCGCTTCAGCGCACGCGTCCGGGCGCCGAAAGAATGTGGTATATCAGCTCGTTGAACAGCTTGTGTTCGTTCTGGCGTGATTCCACACCCTTGCTGCGGATGTCGAAGTCGCGCACGGCGCCAATTATCTCTACTACCTGCACGGCGTTATAGTTGGCCATGCCGCTGCGCACACGTTTTATACCGAACTGGTTGCGTATGCCAAGCTTGTTGGCAATGGAGCTGTCCGAACGGTCGGGCAGATAGAAGACCGTGAGCAGGTCGGCGAAAAAGTTGAAAATGGATGCCGCTACCATCACAAGTGGTGCCGCTTTGGGGTTGCTCTGGAAATATCGGGCGATGCGGAAACATTTCTCCACATTGTGTTCCGCCAGGGCGTCGACGAGTTCGAAGCTGTTGTATTCACGGCTCACGCCTATGTTGCGCTCCACCACCTCGGGGGTTATGCAGGCTCCCGGAGGCAGTAGCGCTGCCAGTTTGCCAACCTCGTTGTGAATCCTGCTGAGGTCTGTGCCCACAAATTCCAAAAGCATGCTAAGGGCCTTGGGCTCGGCTGAGAGTCCTTTTTCTTTCACTATCCCTGCGATGTATGGCCCGGCGTTGTATTCCTGGATTTTTTTTGACTCGAATACCACTGCGCCGCCTTTCTTGAGGGCGGCATTAAACTCTTTGCCTTTGATTACCGCTCCGCGCGAGCACAGAACCAGAACTGTCGTAGGCACCGGATTCTGTATATACGAGACCAGTTTGTCTACCCATCCGGCGCGCTGAGCCTGCACTTCCTTGACTATCACTACCTGGTGTCTGGCTATTGCAGGGATGCCCCGGCATATACCGAGGAGGGTAGAGGTTTCGGTATCCGGAGCATAGAGGATGTATTGATCGAAAACTTTCTCGTCGTCGGTGAGTATATTCTCGAATTGCGCCACAAGGGTGTCGATGCGGTATGTCTCTTCGCCGTGCAGTACGTAAACCGGCGCAATATCGCCGGATTTTATTGATTTGCAGATGCTTTCTGGGGTGGGCTGGGGTAGTGGAGCCATGTGGGTTTTGCGGATGTGGTTTTATTTTGTAAATTTACGGAAATTTTTCAAGCACTCAAAAATTAGACACCGGAATGTTGCCTCCACAACTCAATTTGCCTCCTTGCCGCCTCCAGCTTCGTGCCGATGCAGACTCTCGTCGCGGCGGTCTGGATGTTTACGATGGGTTGCGGCGCCGCTGGGTGGCTCTTACGCCCGAGGAGTGGGTGCGTCAGCATTTCACCCGCTTTTTAATAGAACATCGCGATTTTCCGGCTGAACTGATGGCTAACGAAGTGGCTTTGCGGCTGAACGGTACTATGCGCCGCGCCGACACAATGGTGTATACCCGCTCCCTCCGGCCATTGGCGGTGATAGAATACAAGGCGCCGGATGTTGCGATAACCCAACGCGTGTTCGATCAGATTGCCCGCTATAATATTGTGATGAATGCCCGTTTTCTGATAGTTAGCAATGGCATGCACCACTATTGTTGCCGCTACGACGGAGAAGGTTACGTTTTTTTGCCGGATATACCTGTGTACGGACAAATGGCGGAAAGCCTATAAAAAAACGACCCGCTTTCCTTTGAAGAGCGGGTCGCTGTATAAATTTTGAATATTTTATTTCAGGAAGTATGCCACACGGAATACCCATTGGCGGTTGCGGGCAGCCTGATTGTCGAGTTTTCGCGTTTTGGTAAGATAACCCATGCCCCAGGTATACTGTACCGACACCTGCCAGCGTTTGAATATCTCGGCACCGCCACCGACCGACAGGCCTAAGTCGCCGCCGGAATATTTGAAGGGATTGGGAACGCCTGGATTGCCTTTTATATTGCTGTGGCCGACGAGGATGCCAAAGTCGGGTCCGCCATATACAAATGGCGCTATATAATCTTCGACGCCGTTCATGCGTGTCCATTTAAAACGGAGGTGGAATGGAATCTGGAGAACGTGCAAGGCGTTGGTGTATTTACCGAAGCCGTCCGACGCCCATACCTCGCGGTTGCCGAGGTCAATTTTCGCACCCATCAGATTATATATAAGACCGAAATCGATGCCGAAACCGATGCCGGGAAACATAAGCTCGCCCTGAACGCCAGCCTCAAACCCTACGGTCTGGTCGACGGGAAATAAGTCCTGCTGAAATTTGAGGTTGTTCAGTGTAACGCCGGCTACGGGGGCGTAGCGGAACTGAGCTGCCGCAGGCAAGGCTGCGAAAAGTATTGTAAAGGCAATTATGAGTGCCGGAATACGTTTCATAATGGGATGTATTGGTGTTATTGTGTGGCAAAGATAAGGTAAAAAAATGACATACGCCTATAATTAACGGATTTTATAGATACTCGGCGGTATGTGGATAAATTGAATGATTGTTGTAAGTTGTTGATAATAAGCGGTATTCTGAAAAAGTGATAATTTTCTTTGAAAAAAAGAGCAAAAAGATTTTGGAGATTAAAAAATTGTGCCTAACTTTGCATCCGCAAACGGGAAGAGACGAGCGCTCCTACCGCAACGCAGAGAAAATTGACAATGCCTCTTTAGCTCAGTTGGCCAGAGCACGTGATTTGTAATCTCGGGGTCGTTGGT
>CABPYL010000035.1 GCA_902461565.1 uncultured Porphyromonadaceae bacterium | reverse complement strand
TTTATAGCCATGCGCTGTGTCTCGTAGATGGCTATGGTCCACGGCGATGCCTTTGCGTCGGTGGCTATAAGAATCAGCTTGTCGAAGCGCCACGGCTCCTCGCACACCCATTCAAGTGCCTGAAAACCGCCAACAGAACTGCCTACCATAGCGTGAATGTGCCCTATACCAAGGTGTTCGGCCAGCAAGCGCAGGGCGCGCGCCATGTCGCGTATAGTCAGCTTCGGGAAATCGCCGTACCAGGGCGTGCCGGTGGCAGGATTAATGCTCAGCGGACCTGTGCTGCCGTAGTGCGAGCCGGGGATGTTGGCGCACACCACGAACCACTTGGTTGGGTCAAGAAAACGTCCTTCCTCAACCGTATGGGGCCACCAGTCGGCAACGTCGCTGTTGGCCGTCAGGGCATGGCACACCCACACTACATTGTCGCGCGTTTCGTTCAGCTTGCCGAAGGTGTGGTAGGCGATTGTGAAGCCGGGCAGAGCACCGCCCTGCTCCGGCTCAAAAGGTTTGTCGGTATGAAAGAACTCTGGCATCAGGCGTCGATTTTTTCAAATGCCTGGCTGAAATCGGCGATTATGTCCTCTACATCCTCCAGACCGAGGGATATGCGCAGTAGCGTCGGTGTAACGCCGGCGGCGCGCAGGTCGGCATGGCTGAGCTGTTTGTGGGTTGTCGATGCCGGGTGTGTTACCACAGTGATAGAGTCGCCTATCATGGTCATGTGCGCGGCAAGCTGAAGGCTTTCCACAAAGCGGACAGTACTTTCCAAAGTGCCTTTCAGCTCCACGTTAAGCACAGCCGACGAGCCGTAGCGGAAATATTTCTTTGCTAATTCATGATATGGGCTGTCCTCGAATCCTACGAAGCTCACACGTTCCACATACGGGCTTTCGCGCAGGAACTCGGCCAGCCGGTGTGTGGATTCCACCTCGTGGCGCACGCGCAGCGAGAGTGTCTCAAGACCGAGCATCATCAGATAGCTGTCGAAAGCCGACGGACATGTACCTAAATCGCGCAGACCGTCAACACGGCATTTCACGATAAACGCGGCCGGTCCGAAAGCCTCTGTCAGGTCAAGGCCGTGGTAGCCTTCGGAGGGTCCGGCAATGTTGGGGAAGCGACCCGAGCCGATCCAGTCGAAGCTGCCCTTGTCTACGATAACACCGCCCATAGCCGTGCCGTGGCCGTTAATCCATTTTGTGGCCGATTCCACGACGATATCGGCGCCCCAGTCGAAGGGATTGCAAAGGTATCCTCCTGCGCCAAAGGTATTGTCTACGATAAACGGCACTTTGTGGTGTGCGGCGACCTTGCCGATGGCCTCGATATCAAGCACGGCACATGTGGGATTACCCATGCTTTCGATAAATATGCCTTTGGTGTGGTCGTCGATAAGTTTTTCGAAATCTTCTGGCTTCTCGCCGCCGGCGATGCGAACCTCGATGCCGAGGCGTCCTATTGTGTGTCGGAAAAGATTGTAGGTGCCTCCGTAGAGGTATGGCGAGGCAACGATATTGTCGCCTTTCGATGCCAGGTTGGTGATTGTAACCAAGGTTGCCGCCATGCCCGACGAAACGGCTACGGCGCCAACACCTCCATATAGGGCGGCAATGCGCTCCTCGTAGGCCGAGTTTGTGGGGTTCTGCAGACGGGTATATATATTCCCGGGCTGGCTCAGTTCGAAAAGATTGGCCGCATAGTCGCAACTCTCGAAACGATAGGCGGCTGTAGGGTAAATGGGTGTTCCGCGGGAGCCTGTTTTGTCTTTGGGATCGAGGCCCGCGTGAATCTGACGTGTGGCGAATTTGAGTTTGCTGTAGTCCATAATATGTAGTTTTTATTGAATTGTTTTAAAATAAAAAATCCGGCCTTGAAGCCGGATTGCGAATAATCATTAGGGAACATGAAAACTCTACACCCGGCTTCGTCGGCTGCGCATCATCATGGACATCATAGCGGAGAAATCCGTTATGTTTGTCTGATAGAAATATGCTTTAGAGTTTTTCATGCCGCAAATTTATCCAAAATATTTCAATTCACAAACTTTTTGCCACGAAAATCCACGAACACGCTTTAAATTATAAGCATAAATTATAAGCAGCCTGCGCGCCAAAAGTCAGCGACAGTTTATTATGGCTATTCCTGCATTGCTTCGCGGTAGTCGTTGAGGAAGTTCATCAGTACATTTATTCCGACTATAAGTCCGACAAATCCTCCTGTGCATATTCCGTAGAAAATATAAATGTTCGCCTGCATGATATAAGCAGCCCCCGCACACCAGAATATAGCGAACGGCGCAGCCATTGCGACAAAGCGCACGTGGATTCTGCGGCATTTCATTGTGCGTTGAAGTACTTCCGTTACCGACATATGCGCCGGATCTATCGCGCGGATACTGTTGGCGAGATAGCGGTCGATAACCGATGCAGCTCCTAAAAGAATGAAATATCCGGCAATAAACCAGACCGATCTGATGCCGGCGTTGAACAGTACGTTCGGGCCAATAAACATAATTATCAGGCTCATTATCGAAAAACGGCAATATTTGTCGCCTAAGCGCTGGAGTGCGGTCTTGTTTTTGTCGGAATGCGGTCCCAGGTCCTGTCGGATGTTGTTCTTTGCAGACTGCCAGTTAGATTTTACTTCGTCGATTTCCATTTTGCTTATATTTAGATGATTGAGAACTTTGTATCGGCTGCTATGGCTGTCAGCCTGTCTTTTGCGCGTTTAAGGCGCGAGGCAACAGCATTGCGGCTCAGACCCATCACTTCGGCTATTTCGTCATACGATTTGTCGTCGAGCCACATTATCAGTACCGATTTGTCGAGGGGCGACAGTTTTGCGATAAGGCGGTACATCATCTCGTAGCGCTCCAAATCCTCGGAAGATGAATCGTCGAACAGCTCGCGATAGAACTCATCGAGCGCCTCTATCTGTTTTTCGCTTCTTTTGTTTTTCCTCTGCGAACTGACGCAGGTGTTGAGTGTAACCCTGTAGACCCATGTGGAGATGCTGCTGTCTTCGCGGAAACTGTCGATGCCACGCCAGATGTTGAGCAGCGTGTCTTGGCGGAGGTCCTCAAATTCTTCTTTAGATCTGGCGAACGACAGACAGATGCTTGCAACGAGGTTACCCTGATTACGGGTTATGTCCATGAACTGTCTTTCAGATTCTATGCTTTTGTCCGGATTATGGCGTGCTGCGGCAGCCAGGCGGCCCGCGAACATCCTTATCCGCAGGCCCGGAGATAATGAAACCGGAACTTTGAGTGCTATTGTCATCGTTGAATAATAACTATTTTACTCCTTTAGACGCGACAAAATTAAAAAAGTGTCATATTCTCTACAAAAAAACGTTTCAGATACTGGACAATTCATTTTTGCCTATAACGGCAATAGGTAAATCCCTTGCTGAGAGTTTCTGCGGTCTACGGTACGGTTGTACTTTTGCGGCACAAAATAAAAGTGAAAGATTATGAGTCAACCAATGATTGTATGGTGCATGATAGCGGGAGTGCTGTTGTTCGCCTTTGTATTCAGAGCTGTCGAGGTTTATTATAGCAGTTGTCATAATAACGGCCGTAAGCGGGGGCGGGTGTTTGATATAGGCAGGGAAAAAGAGATTTTTTATGTACCGGGAGATGTAGACGACGATGACTTCGAGGATCTGTAAGTCTGATGGTGGGCAGGGCGATGCCGAGGTCCGTAAAACGGCTGTTTTTCTCGCCGATTACGCATCGCTGCTATCCGGATGCGGCGCAACATGTATACGTATCGAGAAAAACACCAGGCGCATTGCCGAGGCATTGGGTATGCAGGCTGATATCTCCATTATGCCGACTCATGTTTACGTGTCGGTGTGGAACAGGAATGCCGCCGACAGCGGCGTGGCAGTGCGCAAGATCGCCGATTGCGGCATCAGTTTCAATCTTAACGCACGCCTGAGCCGACTCAGTTGGGAGGTGGCCGATAAACATCTCGATTTCACGACAGCCACAAGACGTTTCATGCTTATTCGGGAGACAAAACCGACAGGAAAATACGAGGCGCTGATTCTTACGAGCCTTGCCAATGCTTCTTTCTGCCGTCTTTTCGGAGGTGATACAATTGCAATGCTCATTGTATTTGTATCAACTCTTGCGGGCTATAGGCTGAAACAGATAATGCTTGAGGACCATCGCGACGTACGCTTCACCTTCCTGTGTGCGTCCTTTTTCTCCGCGGCGCTGAGTGCCGCAGGACATGTTTTCGATATCGGCACAACACCCGAGACAGCCCTTGGCACAAGCGTGCTCTATCTTATTCCGGGAGTGCCGTACATAAATGCGGTGAGCGACCTTATATATCGCCACTATCTGTGTGCGTTCAGCCGCTTTATAGATGCCGCGGTGCTCACTGTATGTCTGTCGGCAGGATTGTGCGCGGGAATGTTCATCCTTGATTTAAAATGGTTTTAGACAGTTTATGTGGACCGCTATATTGATAAATATTTTTGAGGACGGATTGTTTGCGGCTATAGCGGCTATCGGATTCTCCAGTATAAGCAACACGCCGAGGCGTGCATATCTCACACTTGCTTTGATAGCAGCGGCCGGGCATGCCATACGGTATGTGCTTACTTTGCCCGAATTCGGAGGAATGCACATCATTCCGGCCAGCACACTGGCTTCGTTTGCCATAGGTGTGCTGGCGGTATTGTTTGCCTCGCACATCAGGTGCCCCGCCGAAGTATGTTTTTTTCCAGCGCTGCTTCCCATGATACCGGGAATGTATGCCTACCGCACGATAGAGGCATTGCTGGCCTGTCTGTACCATACACGGGAGGACACCTTCGGCCATTATTTTTATCTTTTGGCATATAACGGGCTTACGTGTTCGTTTATCATCCTGGGAATGGTTGTCGGAGCCACAATTCCGGTGTTCCTTTTCAAAAAACTTTCGTTTACCGCTACGAGGTAGATTTATTATTGATAATTTTGCAGGACTATGGAGTTAAGACAGTTAAGATATTTTGCCAAAGCCGCCGAGACACTGAATTTTTCCGACGCGGCAAAAGCGCTGAACATTGCGCAGAGCTCTCTTTCGCAGCAGATAAAGCAGCTGGAGGATGAATTAGGTGTGCAACTTTTTATGCGCAACAGCCATTCTATACGCCTTACAGAGGCCGCTGAGGTGATATTGCCGTTTGCCTTGCGTACCATACACGATGCCGAGACCTGCGCCGATCGCATACGCGACCTGCAGAAACTGCTTACAGGAACATTGAACATCGGCGTGACGTATTCTTTCAGTCCGATACTTACCGAGACTGTGGTTTCGTTCATGAAGATGTACCCTCGCATAAAGCTCAACATCATATACAAACCCATGAGTGAACTAATGGATCTCCTTGGCAAGCGTGAACTGGATTTCGTATTGGCTTTCAAGCCCACACAGCCGGTTGTCGGTGTGGAGTCGCACTTTCTGTTTCAGAATAGCCTGTCGGCTGTGGTAAGGACAACACATCCCCTCGCATCAAAGGAGAAAATTTCACTCTCCGAACTCATGAACTACGAACTGGCATTGCCGTCGAAGGGGCTGCAGGCGCGTAATGCCCTTGATAACCTCATAACGGATTATAGTGATTTTCATATCCGCATAGAACTGAACGAGGTGAATATTCTGCTGAAACTAATCCGGCAGACCAGCCTTGTAACAGTCCTTGCCGAGGATTCCATATACAGCGAACGCGATGTAAAAGCAGTTCCTCTTGATGTGCCCGACAATGAAATGACAGGTTGTGTACACATACTCAAGGACACATATCACAAGCAGTCCATGAAAGAGTTCGTGCGTCTGCTGAGTGAGTCGCTTGCCGTGAAAAAGCGCCAGAATTCCTGGATTTAACCCGTAAAATCTCTAAAAATTATCGGTTGCTGTACTCGGGAAAAGTTTGGCAATCTGATTTTTTGAAAGGTGTACAGAACAGGCGCCATTTGTAATTTTCATTTTTACAATTGGTGTCGAGACAATATCGCCATTGATACTAATCGCTATTCTTTTCTCAAGATTGGCTTCTGTAATTTGGGCGTACTTTCCGGTATCTGAGAAACAGAATGGCACAGTAATTACGCTGTCGCCTTGGTAATGGATTAATTCCGAGATATGCACGTTCTCTCGCATAAGTGCTGGGAGCAGAGCAATAACCGAATCGTCCATTTCCGCTGCTATAAATAATTCAACTGGCAATTCAGCGTTAATTTTGATTATGTCGGGTTTGTGGTGGTTATTGGAACAGCTAGTAAATGCCAATGCGGCAGCTATTGCAATGAATGCAGCAATTGAATTTGTAATTTTCATGTTATTAATTATTATAACCAGTTTTTTAACTGGTTGATATAGTTAGTGTTTTTCCGATACCAAATATATTCGAGAGTGAATCCGATAATCATTAAACTCCAGACAATAATCATGTCCATCATGTTGAAAACGGGAGACGTAAACGGTAAATAGCCTAATAGCATAATGGCTCCCCCGGAAATCCATAGTTCCATATCTCTGTAATACTTCTTAATACGGATAACATAGTTCAGAATCTCTGTTTGGGAGAAGTTGCATAAGTCGATTTTTCTAACCATACCTGCAAGGCGTAGTTCTGCCACTATGCCGATAACGAGTAAAACACAGAAGGCGGCGGTCCACAAGGTGGCGGTATATCCGGGCCTCCAAAATATCGAAATAATCATAATAATCAGCCCAGCAAAAGTAATAGCCATGCTGATGTATATGCGGCGTAATAGTTTTATTCTGTTGTCGGCTGTATCGGTCGGCAAAATATCAGTATGCTCCTGTTGGGAAAGATGGTGCTCGATAGATTTCCATGTAGATCTGAGTTCGTGTAGTTCCATAACTATTTTTCTATTTTTGATGATATTTTTTCTTTAATCCGGAACAGACGGGAGGCCACAGTGTTACGCGGTATACCCATATTATTCGCTATTTCTTCGTAACTGAGATCATCGAGCCACATCAGAATCAGTGCCTTGTCCATCGGATTTAACATGGATATTGATGAATACAATGATTCTAGTTTATCCCGCAAGTCATTATCCGGGTCGTCCCAGAAGTTTAGTGGCGGCAGATCTTCCAAAGAAAGAATTTTTATTTTTGAAGTGAGTTTTCGTAATGAAAACATACATGTGTTAAGGCAAACGCGGTAAACCCATGTGGATTCTGCACATTGTCTTTTGAAATTACGGAACGAGTTGAAAAGCGAAATCAAGACCTCCTGGCGCAAATCTTCAAAAGGCACTTCGCTCGAAGCATAGAAAAAGCAGACACTGAAAATAATTTTTTCATGCCGTTTAACAAGAGCGGTGAAAGATTCGGCGTAATCGGTATCGTGTTTCATATGCTTCATTTTATAAAGTTAGTAGCAAAATCGGATTAAAAGTTCCTTTTATGCAATAATATTATTCGAGTCCTTGCCGGAATGATTGTATTTAAAATGATTTTAGATATATCTTTGCAACTATAACACTGGCGAACCGCAGGAAGGAGAACGGTGTTAAACGTTTGATGCGTATAATATTTATAATAACAACGTGTGTGCTACTGTGCGGTTGCGCGGGGAATGCCGCTGACCGTGTGGCAGACCGTCCTTTAAATGACAAGGATATGAAGGAAATATACTTTGCCGGAGGATGCTTCTGGGGTACGGAGCATTTCTTTTCGCAGGTGCGCGGTGTAACGGCTACTGAGGCCGGATACGCAAATAGCCTGGTGATGTCGCCATCTTATCACCAGGTGTGCAGCGGAGAAACCGGAGCGGCAGAGACTGTAAAGGTTGTCTATGATCCGGACATTGTGTCCCTGCCGTTTCTTATCGATTTGTACTTCAAGACTATTGACCCGACGGTACTGAATCGCCAGGGTAACGATGTAGGCACGCAGTATCGCACCGGGATATTCTACAGCGATACTGCCGACCGTGCGGTTATCGATGAGGCGATAGACCGGGAAAGAAAGCAGTATAAGCGGCCCATAGTAGTGGAGACCAGGCCTTTGGAGAATTTTTATGCCGCGGAGGATTATCATCAGTGTTATCTTGAGAAAAATCCGACGGGATACTGTCATATCAGTCCCGGTCTGATGAAGTTAGCCGCGGCAGCAAAAGATCCATATCTGGAGCAGACTAAAAAAATCGCAGAGGTGAGCGAACGATATCGCAGGCATACGGACGATGAACTGCGGAAAATGCTGACGCCGGAACAATATGCGGTAACCCAGCAGGGAGCCACCGAACGGCCATACATGAACGAGTATGATCATGAATTTCGCCCGGGTATATATGTCGATATCACTACAGGGCAACCGCTGTTCGTATCGACGGATAAGTACGACTCCGGATGCGGATGGCCGGCGTTCAGCCGACCGATATCGCCTGAGGTATTGACAGAACATACCGATAATTCACATGGCATGAGGCGCGTTGAGGTGCGCAGCGCTGTCGGAGATGCACATTTAGGGCATGTGTTCCCCGACGGTCCCCGTGAGAAAGGCGGTCTGAGATATTGCATCAACAGTGCCTCGCTCCGATTCATTCCACAATCCGAAATGGAAGCCGAGGGCTATGGTGAATATCTTCCGTTGCTCGACGGCCATTAATGATTCAGGCGTCGGGTGAAGTTATGGCCACTGCGACCTTGTCGACACGGGCGCGGTCCATGTCCGCTACTTCGAGGCGGAAACAGTTCCAGGATATGATATCGCCCTCTTTGGGCACCTTTCGCATAGTCTCGATTATTAATCCTCCTATGGTTGTGTAAGCCGACGGCTTATACAGTTCCTCCATATCGAAATATTCCAGAAAATCATATACCGGACACTGTCCGTCTACGAGCCATTCTTCTTTGTCGGCCCGCTTTACAATCACAGGGCCGTCATCGCCTTGTGCCATATTGCCTGTAAGGCCGTCGAGAATGTCGCGTAGGGTAACGATACCCTGGAAATTTCCATATTCATCGTATATGAGCGCGGAGTGCTCGTTTGAACTTCTGATGGTCTCCAGAGCATCATAGAATGTCATGGTATCCGGCAGGCACAATCCCGATGTGAGTTCTTTTTCGATATCGAAGCCGGGCGAGTCGAGGGTGAGAATGAGCCGTTTGAGCGATACCACACCGCATATCTCCTTATTGTCGCAGTCGAATACCGGGTAAGATGAATGCAAATCGTTGGCAATTACCTTGCGAATGTTTTCCACATCCATGCCTACGGTGAGCGATGCCACATCTTTGCGGCTCGTCATGATGGCATCAATACGGCTGTCGCCCATCACCAGGGCGCGTTCCATAATATCCTGTTCTACCGCCCTGACTTCCCCGGCGTCGGTTCCTTCCCGAATAAGAGATTTAATTTCTTCTTCGGTTACTTTCGTAGTGGTGTCGCCGATGTTCAGAAGTTTTACCAGAAGCCCCGTAGAGGCCGACAGCAGCCACACAGCAGGGTATGTGATCAACGACAGCAGTCTCATCGGTCCTGCCACGATTTTGGCTATTGTATCGGCTTTACCCATACCGATGCGTTTCGGTACAAGTTCGCCTACCACGATCGACAGATAGGTTACAAACACAACTATCGTGATTCTGGAAAGATTCAGTGCAAGATGCGGCTCAATGCCCAGTCCCGCGAAATAGTTTCCGACTTCGGTGGCTATGGTAGCTCCCGAGAACAGACCGGTAAGTATACCGATGAGTGTGATTCCGATCTGTATGGTGGAGAGGAAGCGGTCCGGTTCTCCCTGCAGTTTCAGTGCGGTTGCGGCGTTGCGGTTGCCGTTCTTTGCATCGGCTGTCAGTTTTGATTTTCGTGCGGAAATAAGTGCGACTTCCGACATGGAGAATACTCCGTTAAGAAGAATTAATGCGATGATTATAAACAGATCGTCCATAGAGGCTATACAGGATTCTAAAATATACAACGCTTATTCAATCCTATTGTTGTATTTTTATATCCGCGAGGATTCCGCGACGCATAGATTATTATACATAAAAATCCGGATTCCCGGACTTTTACAGAGTTTATGGCGAGCAATATGTCGTTGCTCTATGGCATAGTTGTACATGAGGGTGTTGCCAAACTGCAGCAAGCAACACCCTCCGGGATAATTGGTTTATTTGTCGGTGGCAAAAGGGGCTACAGGCAGCCCCGACAGGCTTCCTGTCAGATTGCCTCCGGGATAATCAGCCCAACTGTATCTTATAGCTACAGGATCGGGTGTCAGCGGCGATGACAGTCTTATTGTACGGGACGAGGTTAGCCGTGCGTTAGCGTATGCCCACGTACCGTCGGCCCCCTTGATAATGAATCCTGTAACAATCCCTCCGGCAGCGTTTATGTCATTGTCGAATGTCAGATCCACATAGCCGTCGGTTGCGAGCATGTCTACGCATCGGGATGCATCGCAAAGCTGAGGATGCCCGTATGTCTTATCCAGAGCAAGCATAGACAGGCGTCTGGCCACTTCAGCCTTGTTGGTCGGATGGATGTCTACTGGATTTCCAAGGTCTATTGCTGTGGCCATTCCGGTATAGGGTAGCTCAAGCGCTTTGGATTGAGCATGACGCAGAGCTGCCCACTCCGATTCGGGCTGTACAGCGACAGGCTGAAGGAATCCGGCAAGCTGAACGAAATAGAATGGCATAGCAGGGTTGTCAAATACTTTACGCCAGCCGGCAATCATGTTTTTGAAACATATTTCGTAGCGTTCCGCATTGCCTACGTTGGAACAGCCCTGATACCAGAATACGCCTGCAACGGGCATGGCTCTCAGCGGATGTATCATCGCATTGTACAGAACGGTAGGATAATAAGGGCTTTCGGGCCATTCGCAGCGCTTCTCTGTTTTTGCAAAATCAGCGACTACGGCATAGCTCCAGTCTCCGTCGAGACTATATCTTTTGCCTTCGCAGAGGACATAGGATGGTTTCCAGATTCCGCCTCCTCCTGCGTTGTCGACAACTTCAACGGTAATTATGTTCTTACCGGCTTTCACCAGCCGCCCGTCTACCTCGTAATCGCGCTGACGGTCAAAAATCATGCCGCTGCCTACGAATTCTCCGTTGAACCAGGTGTTGTCCCAGTCGTCAATAGCCCCGAGGCATAATTTCAGAGGTTTTCCGGCGGCGTCGGACGGTAGAACAAGTTCGTACTGCATGGCCACTATTCCGTCGAATCCCGGCAAAACGTTTGTCTCCCACACAGAAGGAACCGGCATCTTGCCCCACCCTGCTCCGGTGTGCATCACATTCCGGTCGTAAGGGTAAGCTATTTTATCGGAACTGTCGTATGTATCGTATACATGCAATATCTCCTTTTCTTTTATCGCTTTTTCTCCAAGACCTTCCCCTAACAGTTTATAGCGGAATTCCATGTATGGGACGTTTTTGATTGATTCCAGAGGAGTCCATGCCTCGACGGGAGTACCGCCCCAGGTTGCGTCGATTATACCCACCGGCACATTCAGAGAGTCCTGAAGCATTTTGCCACAAAGATAACCTATCGCCGAGAATGAAGCTGCGGCGGGCGAACATTCCGCCCAACCGAATTCAACCGAAGCATCATCGAGCGGAGTAACAGATGTGGTATTTCTGATCTGCAGCAGTCGCAGAGCGGGGCGCTGCATTGTGGCAACTACTTCGTCGGCATCCATCAGTTGCGCCCAGTCGCCTTTTACCGGGAATTCCATGTTCGACTGACCCGAGCACAGCCACACTTCGCCCGACAGTACATTCTGAAGCACTTTGCGCCCAGAATTGTCGTCGATGATTATTGTATATGGGCCTCCTGCGGGAGGTGTAGGGATTTTCATTTCGAAACGGCCCGTGTTGTCGGCCCGTGTCTCACCGGTTCCACCGTCCCAGTCGGCATGGAATGTAACCGCCGACATTGGAGCCGCTTTTCCGGTAACAGTAAGGACCGAGTTTTGCTGCACGACCATATTGTCTGAAAAAAACGAAGGGAGCCTTACTTCTCCGTGTGCGGGCTGGGAGGCTGCCGAGATTGTCCCCGCCAATAATATGATTCCTGTTAACCTGTTCATTTGCTGTGGTTCTTTATTAGCCGCCGGTTTCTCTCTCTGATACGGTCCTCGTCGATTTTTATTACTTTCCGGTCATATGTCATCAGTCCGTTCACCTCTATTTCGACATCGGTTGTCTGCGTATAGACGGCACCTACGAACCAGTCGTTGGCAAGCTGATCGAGATAGTCGGCATAACCTATGTAGGCGTCGGTAACCTCCGCCGGCGTTTTATATTGGATATAGCCCCAGTTGCGGTCCGGTGCCCAGATATGTCCTTCGGCCACCATTCCTATACCGCCGTATTCGCCGAGCACATTGGCGCGTTTGGCATCATAGACATGTGTTACAGGAGGCGACGGATAGCTGTGTGCGTCAACCATGTCTCCGCAGGGATAATGGTTTCCTCCGCTGGCCGGATTCACCAGGCGAGAGGGATCGTAACTTTTTGTCCAGTCTGCTATTTCTTTAGTTTTGAACTGCCCCCATGCTTCGTTAAAAGGCACCCACACTGCTATGCACGGATAGTTGTATAGGGCGTCGATGATTTCTTTCCACTCCTTGCGGTATGTAGCCTCGCTTTCGGGCGTGCGTTCAAGTTCCTCGCCGTCGAAATAGTTGCGCCCCTGCCATTCGGGGTTTTTGTCGCCGCTTGGCATATCCTGCCATACGATTATTCCCTTGCGGTCGCAGTAGGTGTACCATGCGGCCGGTTCTACTTTTATGTGCTTGCGTATCATGTTATATCCCCAGTCAAGGGTCTTGTCGACGTCATATATCATCGCCTCGTATGAAGGAGCTGTGTATAGTCCGTCGGGCCACCAGCCTTGATCAAGAAGTCCGAAATGGAAAAGATCTTTGTTGTTGAGCTGGAGACGCACCATTCCTTTATCGCCCATCTTTGTGGAGAACTTGCGCATGGCCGCGTAACTGTATACTTTATCGAGAACTTTGTTACCGTCGGTTAGCTTCACTTCTATATCGTAGAGATCAGGACTGTCGGGCGACCATAGTTTCACGTCGGCTGGCATAGAGACAACTATCGGTTCGCCGGCGACGGCCTTCCCCGTGGCTACGGTTCTCCCGCCGTCTTTTACAGCGACATCTGCCAGATATCCTTTCTCCTGTCCGGTTGCCTGTACATCGATCTTTAGTGTGTTGCGGTCTATGTCCGGAAGTATTTTAAGTCCGGATATGTGTGTGTCGTTTACCGGTTCGAGCCACACAGTCTGCCATATGCCGGTAACAGGCGTGTACCATATAACTTCAGGTTTAGATACTTGTTTGCCACGTGGCTGCGGACCAAGATCGGTAGGATCCCATACACGCACCACCAGTTCGTTGTCGCCGGCATCTTTTAGCGCGGCGGTGATATTGATGCTGAAAGGAGTGTAGCCGCCTGTGTGGCTTCCCATTTTAGCGCCATTCACCCATATGTCGGCCTGCCAGTCGACTGCGCCGAAGTTGAGCATTATGTCGCGCCCACGCCATGATTTCGGAATATTGAAATTACGTTTATACCACAGAGCCTTGGAGGCGCCTACCTCTTTTCCGACTCCGGATAGAGCCGATTCGGCGCAGAATGGCACAAGAATCTCACCCTGATACCGGGCCGGGGCTGTGTCGTCGGCGTCCACAATGGCATAATCCCACAATCCGTTGAGATTCTTCCATTCTTTGCGTTCCATGATGGGGCGGGGATATTCCTGCCACACTTCTGCAGGGTTGATATTTTCGCCCCATGTTGTCATAATATTGTTTCCGACGGGTTCATAAGCGGAGGCGAAATCAATCGCCCCGACGAACAATACCGCCGCTAAAAGAAAACGGTTCATCATTTATATTCAATGGTTATTACGCGTGTTTTATCGCATTTTGCAGCAGGAACATTTACAATTGTGCAACGTGCAGCCGCGTCGTAGGCTGCTTTCACAGTTTTGCCGTCGACTTTCGCTTTATTGTCGGCGGGCGCTCCGGTGTTATAGATACGGAACTCGTATGCGCGTTTCAAAGCCAGACGGTCGCTCTTGCCTTCGCGGGCTGCGATGGTGTATGTTGCCTGTGATCCGTCTGTCTTGTGCGAGAAGCGCGTGTTGGCGTAATTTGTGTCGTAGTCGTTAGAGTCGCCGGAATCCTCGTAAAGAGTCGTTTCGCCGTCTTTTCCGGCGATAATGTTCACTATCAGCTTTTCTGGGCGCTCTGTAGTGCTTTTTATTTCAGGAGGATTATTTATTATTATAGCTCCCTCTCGAAAGAAATATGGCGTCTGATCGAGAGTGAAATCAAGTGTCTCGATACAGTTTCCTTTGATCATCCTGTTGCCGGCTACCGACCACCAGTTGCCTTCCGGGAACCATATCCGTTTGGTGCTTATGCCGTTGACCGACGGTTCGACAATAGGAGCCACAAGAATGTCGTCGCCGAAGAAATACTGGCCTTCGAATGTATATGCTTCATCCTGTTCCGGGTATTCGTAGTACATCGGACGGCACAGCCCGATACCGGTATCGTAGCTTTTACGTGCCATTGTATAGATATAGGGGAACAGAGCATAGCGCAGTTTTACTGTCGCATTGAGTTGTGCGAAATTATCGTACGTCCATATCTGGCGGTTTATCCATGTGCCTATGGTAGCATGGCTGCGGAATATCGGGGTGAATACACCGAACTGAAACCAGCGCAGCAGGAGTTCGGGATCGTTTACCGGGTAACTGCTGTCAAACATGTGTCCTCCGATATCATGGCCCCAGTATCCGTAGCACACGTTTGATGCCGTTGCCGTGAAATAGGGCTGGAAAGCAAGAGAGGCATAGTTGATGAATGTGTCGCCGGAAAATCCAATCTGATACCGGTGGCTTCCAAGACCTCCCCAGCGGTGGAATATAATGGGGCGGCGGTCGGTGCGGTTCGCTTTCATGTCGTTGTAGAAAACATGGTTGCACCAGAATGTCTCGCCGAGACCGTCGGTATAGGGGCTTGTGAGATGCTGCTGCCAGTCGAGCCACCAGAAGTCTACACCCTGTTTTTCGAACGGGCGCAGGAAGTTGTTGGCGAAAGCCTTGTAGAAAGCCTTGTCCTCAAGTTTCCAGGGAATAACCTTTGTGGTGTCGGCATTTAGCCCCATGTCGGCTGCCATTCCAGGGAATATATCTTCAGAAGAATCCACTCCCAAAGCCGGATGTAGATTGAGCGCGAGATGCAGATTACTGTCATGTATATCTTTGAGCAGATTCGTCGGATCGGGAATCAGGTTGGTGTTCCAGCTCCATCCCGTCCAGCCGCCCCGGCCGTTGGATTTGTTCGGATCCGGATCGCCGTTCCAGTGCCAGTCCATGTCGAGAATCAGCACATCGGTGTTGATATCATTCTCTTTAAGATTTTTGATGATATTACGGTAGTCATCGGAAGTATAGTTCTCGTATTTGCTGTACCAGTAGCCGAAAGCATAGTCGGGTGGAAGAGGCATCTTGCCGGCGATAAGCGTATAATCCTTCAGCGCACGCTTGTAGTCGTGGCCGTAGCCGAGGAAATACAGGTCGAGAGATGCTTTGTCGTCGCGTGGCGCGACCCAACCGACGCCAGTCTCATCCGGAACGATGGCAAGCGAACGGCTTCCGTCGGCACGCACACATTGCGGAGAGTCATCTATTACAGCCCACCCCGAGCGGGATACAAGGCCGTTCTCCAGTTGCGAGCGGTAGCCGTCGCCAAAGCATCGGTCAAGAGTACGGCATGTTCCCTTGAGATTCTTGCCGTCGCCTTGTCCGGGAAACCATGTTACAGGACGCCCGTTAAGCTCCATCGTTATGGTAAGATTTCCCGGCGGATTGGGTTCGAAATATGGATTTGTGCCTTTCCGGTACTTCAGTTTCAGCTTGTCGGTGTTGATATACAGGAATTCGTTGTCCTCCGATTTTGTGAAGTGCGGCACCGGCAGATTACGGTTTACGACTGTGAATGTGGCCCGGTCCTCGAACTGTTCCGATGGGCTGTACTCCACACGTATCATCTCGGGAGTGAGAACAGTAAAGCGTACGGTTCCCTCGGTTACCACAGCCTCGGGATTAGCCACCGGATTAAGTTCCGCACTCATAAGAATTGCTGTAGCTGTAAGTAACGATAAGAAATTCAGTAAACGTTTCATTGAGTATTATGTATGCTTAGTTTTTAATGACTATTTTTTTGGTAAGCGCTCCTGTGCTTACAACATAAATCCCGTCGGGCAGTCGGATGACATCTCCTTTCGACACTACCAACACACGGACTCCTGCCATATTATAAATCACTCCGTCGGCAAGACTTACATAATCGCCGGTACCTTGTCTCACTATCATGGCTTTTTCGGTTTCTATCTGCGATACAGATGATTCCTCTGTGTAATAGTGGGTATAAGTGCCGCGCATAGTAGCCGTCAGATGCACTGTTTTTCCGTTATAGCTTGTCGGAATACGCCATGTATTAGCCCATGTGTTTGCCGGCTTGACACGCATCATATGGTAATATTCTTCCGAACCGTCAGGATCCTTGGTCGCTCCTAAGGTATAACCCCAGTCTACCTTTTCATCACCGACAGTCATCATCAGACGGTATCGGTTTTCTTCTCCCCACGGCATCTTGAGATCGACATTCCAGTCGCCGCTCCATGTACCATCTCCGGAATATGTCAGATCAGCCATGCTCTTTTTGCTAAAGCAATTGAGCACACACATCGATGTTACCTCTTTCACCGAGGCTTCTTTGGTCAGGAAATCGAGAGAAATGCAGTATACGCCATTCTTAGATATTTGAACGGGCTGTCCGCTTTCGGAAATTTTATTGTCGGTTATGAAAAACGGTGCGCCTTTTTCATTCTTGATTTCGAGATTCCCTCCTGCTTTTAGTTCTGTGAATGCCTCAAATCCGGTAATTGAAACTTTTGTACAGGCGACAGGATATGCTTCTGCCAAAGCAGTGCCGGACAACGACACTTGCTCGGGAATAACAGCGCTTTCGAATTTTATGCGTTCGCGGATTATCGGCAGTACAATCCCTTCCATGATGCGGTAACCCTCGGCGTTAGGATGTACCCCGTCCCCGGTCAGGGCGTAATTGAGGTCGCGGTCGCCGTAGACCATTGCCGAATAATAGTCGATGTAAGGCATATCATGTGTCTCTGCATATTCTTTTATCCGCGCATTGAGACTTTCGATTTTGTCTTCATGATTTGTGATGCTGGGATTCCAGTCGAAACTGGTTACAGGAAGCACAGATGCGAGAAATACTTGTATGCCGTTTGCGGTCGCTATTTCAGCCATCGAAAGAATATTGCCGAATGTGCGTTCCTCATCGTACCACGGATAAAGATTCTGAGCTATGTCATTTGTGCCGGCACATATGACTACTCCGGCCGGATTGAGGCGCACCACATCCTCGCGGAAGCGCATAATCATCTCATAAGAGGTCTGTCCGGATATGCCCCTGCCTATAAAATCATTCAAAGCGAAGAATTCCGGACGGTTTGTGGGCCAGAAATCCGTAATGGAATTGCCCATGAATACTACACGAGTCCCCGTGTTTGGCAGTTCCATTATGCGTCTGTTGTCTTTCTCATATCTGCCGAAATTGGCGATGTCGTTTGCCGCGGTCGCTGTCATTGCCAGTAGCAGGAATGCCAGGACGGCAGAAGTCTTTAAGTTTATCATCACTGAAATATATTGTTGGATTACTGATTAGTTGCTTCGGATATGTGCTGCAAATCCACCGCCGGGAGCGAGATGAATGTTCAGAGAATCTGTTGGTGCTACTGCGGCAGTCTCGCGGCGGTAGTCGTTGCCGTTGCGGTGGGCATTGGTACCGTCGGTAAAAAGTATCATCTGTGCGGTACCGGTCAGATTCAGCGGAGCAAGGTCGACGGTCAGGTCGCGCGGAGTCCAGTTGGTTATGCCTCCGATAAACCATTCGCTGCCTTTGCGGCGTGCGGTAACGATATACTCGCCCATTTTGCCGTCGAGTACGATGGTCTCATCCCAGACAGTCGGAACAGATGCAATGAAATCGGTGCACTCCTGCTCGCGGCGGTAGTTGCTCGGCGAATCACAAAGCATGTTGAGCGGCGAATATAGAATCATATAAAGCGCCAGTTGGTGTGCGCGTGTTCCTGGTGCCATAGGCTGGCTGTGTATAGGACGGAAGTTCTGAGGGGTGGCATTTACCATAGCCCCCTGTGTATAGTCCATCGGGCCAGCCAATTGACGCAGAAACGGTAGCATTGTGTCGTACTGTATGATGTCGAAATCGGCCAACTCAGTCCATTTCACGTTTTCGAGACCGTTGACACCCTCTACGTTGAGCACATTCGGCCATGTGCGGTTGATTCCTGCAGGTTTATATGATCCATGAAGATCGAGTACCAGATGATAGCGTGCAGCTGTTTCGGCGGCACGGTGATTGAAGGCGGTCATAAGCTGGTCGTCGCGGTCTTCGAAATCGACCTTGAACCCTTTCACACCCATCTCCGAATAGTGGCGGCACACCTTTTCGAGATCGCGTTCGAAAGCGCGGTAGCCTGCCCACAGTATGATTCCTACATTCTTCTTGTCGGCGTATGATATTATTTCTTTGAGGTCTATGTCAGGATTGAGGATGAACAGGTCTTCGCCCTTGCCGGCAGCCCAGCCGTCGTCGAGAATTACATATTCGATGCCGTTGTCCGATGCAAAATCGATATAATGTTTGTAAGTGGGAGTGTTGATGCCGGCTTCGAAGTCGACTCCGGTAATATTCCAGCTGTTCCACCAGTCCCATGCCACTTTGCCGGGCTTGATCCACGAAGTGTCGGTAATGCGCGACGGTTCAGCCAGCAGATAACTCAGGTTGCTTGATGCGACAGCTTTGTCATCGCCCACGACAATGATACGCCACGGGAATGTGCGCGCTCCGTCGACACGTGCGATATAACCGGCAGTCTCGGTCACGACGCCTTCGATATTGTTATATCCGCCGTCGACGATTTTTGTCGGATAGGGCGCATGCTTTCCTTTGAGCGAGTGTGTGCCGTCAGGGTTATAGAGATAAAGACCGGGATAGTTGTTGAGGTCGGTTTCCGTGATTGCCACGGTGACGCCGTCGGCATCGACCGAGAGGGGGAGGAAGGCCAGACGGCGCGGATTGAGCGACGACAGCGGACCGACGGTGTAGAGGTTCTCGAACGAGTTGAAAAACTGCGATTGCATGTCGTCGTCCGTGCCGGTGCGCACATAAGGCACCGAGGCTGTATAGTCTGCCGGGAAATTGAATTCGGCCTGTTCGGAGACTATTTCATATGGATTTTTACGCGTGCTCGCGAAGCGGTAGGCTACGCCGTCGTCATAAGCGCGGAATTCTATGCTCCAGTTTCCTTTCATGCGCAAGGTAAGCGAATTGTAGCGGTCGGGCATCGTCGCAGACTGTGAAAAAGGACTTTCGACAATATTTTCGTTTGACCCGCGCACAGCTTTTGAGATACTGGCGTCTGGCCCCCAGACCGTGCCGTCGCCTAACATCATCGAGACCGGAGACTTTGAAAGCACTTCCTTGCCGTCGTATGATATTGAGTAATTCAGTTTATCACCGCAGGTGATAGCTGTGGTGATTTTTCCGGAGGGAGATTGCAGGCTGTATTCTTTTTCAGCTGCACTGCCGGCCAGCGGTATCATCATAACCGCGAGTGCGTAGAAATATGTTCTCATAATATCAGTGTGTCGCCAGTATCGTTTATGTCATAAATTTTTGCCCGCTCGGCTCCGAGTGGGCTGTTGGGCTGATGCAGGATAAGTTTCAGAGCGCCGTCGAGAGTCCTGAAAATCATTCCGTGTCCGCCGTTTTTTACAAACAGGGGCTTTTCCTGCTGACGCCAGGCACCTTTCACGCTTCCTGTCGCCGATTCTGCGATGCCGATGGCATAGTCGCCGTTGCTGAAACTCGACCATATCATAAGCAATTTCCCTGTTTTTGTGCGGTAGAGAAAGCAGCCGTCAGTAATATATCCTTTCGGGGAGTCAGGCGAAGGCTCTATGCCGGTCGACCAGTCGGGAGCTGAACCATAGAACAATGTCTGTGGCAGAGATGCCATTTCCGAAAGGTCGGGTAGCAGTTCAGCGGCTTCCATCGTACCGTCCTCGGTCTGCACCCATTCGTGGCAGAATACCATATAGGGTTTACCGTCTTCCACCCACAGTGTTCCGTCAAGAGCCATCCAGTCGGTCGGAGTAGTAACGAACTTGCTGAAAGGCTTGAAAGGTCCTTCGGGACTGTCGGCATGGAAAATCTGGGTGCCGCGCCATGTGTAGTCGGGCCAGCCCTCTTTCCGTTTTTTCCATACAATGTCGCTGTTGATAGTGGCGAGGAGGTAGTATTTCCCATTGTATTTGTGTACTTCGGGCGCCCATACTGTGCCGGTAAGACCATTGCCGTCCGGAATACGCATCACGGTCTGAGGTCCGTCCCATTTTTTCAAGTCGCGGCTTGTGAACACTTCAACACCACCACGTACTTTGCCATCGGCGGTAATAGAGTCGCAGGTGCGGTACATGTAGTAAATCTGGTTGGCATTGTCGGTGAGAATAAACGGGTCGCGAATGTTGATTTCATCAAGAGTCAGTGCAAACGACGAGCATACAAAGCCTAAAGAGGCCAGAAGATTGATAAAGCGCTTCATGATGATTAATTATTCTTTATACGAATATTCTAAGTTCTGAAGGTCGCGGCTGTTCGGCCCTATCATTATCTCAAAAGCCCCCGGCTCACATACATAGTCCAGCTGTGCGTCATAGTATCCGAGCATGTCGGGAGTGATTGTAAATATGATCTGTTTGGTTTCTCCGGGATTGAGCGAAACACGCCGGTAGGATTTGAGTTCTTTTACCGGACGGGCAATCCTGGCGACTTTGTCGCGGATATATAGCTGTACGATTTCGGTTCCGGCAACTGTTCCGGTATTTTTGATGTCTACACGGATTTCATTATTTTGTATTTCCGCTGTTCCGTATTCAAATGTGGTATAGCTCAGTCCGTATCCGAAAGGATAGAGCGGTTCGTTGCTGATGTCGATATAATTGCTGCAATAGCGGTTGAACACTCCGTCCTGTGGGTCGGGATGACTGGACATGAGATGATTGTAGTACAACGGAATCTGTCCGACAGAACGGGGGAATGTGGTTGTGAGTTTTCCGCATGGGTTCTTTTCTCCGAAAACTACGTCGGCGATTGCTCCCGCGGCTTCCGAGCCTCCGAACCAAACGTTCAGTATCGCCGGGATATTGTCGTTTTCCCAGTCAAGGACAAGCGGACGACCGGTAAAAAGCAGAAGAACGACAGGTTTCCCTGTGGCGGCGAGTTTTCGCAGAAGGTCGCGCTGAGTATCGGGTATCGTCAGTTCTGCACGCGATGCCGATTCGCCGCTCATATCGGCGCTTTCGCCCATTGCGGCTACAATGATGTCGGCTTTTGCCGCGGCGGCCAGTGCTTCTTTGTGCATGGCGTTGTCGTCGCCACGTTCGAGCTGTCGCATGCCGGCGGCATTGCATTGGGTAGTTTCGTCGTAATATATATTTGCACCTCTGGCATAGATTATCTCGGCATTGCCACCGACAGCATTTTTGAACGCCTGCAATAGCGATTCATGCTTTTCGGCGCGACAGTAGCCGCTCCAGCATCCGCACATATTGTTGCCTGCGTCAGCCAACGGTCCTATCAGGGCAATCTTGCCCTTTTTTGCCAGAGGAAGCAGTGAAATATCGTTTTTCAGCAGTACGAATGTCTCTGCGGCAATCTCACGGGCTGTAGTGCGGTGGGCGTCGGTGTACATGTCATGGTCAAGACGTTCGGACTTGCAGTATTTGTAGGGGTCGTCAAATAGGCCCAGCCGCATCTTTGCTTCAAGAACGCGCCGGCAAGCCTTGTCAACCATAGCTTCGTCTACTTCCCCGCGCTGGATAGCGTCTTTCAGTGTCTTGAGATACAGTCCGGATACCATGTCCATATCTGTGCCTGCCTTGAGCGCAAGAGCTGCGGCGTTCTTCTTTTCAGTTATGCCGAATGTCGAGATTTCGGGAACAGAATTAAAATCGGTTACTGTCATTCCGTCGAATCTCCATTGTTTGCGCAGAACGTCTTCTATCAGCCACTTGTCTGCAGTGGCGTGCATGCCGTTGATTAGGTTGAAAGATGTCATCAGAGAGCCGCAACCGGCTTCGACGGCAGCCTTGTACGGCGCCAGATAGTAGTTGAACATCCGTTGTAGGCTCATGTCAACTGTGTTGTAGTCGCGTCCTCCCTCGGGGGCGCCATAAAGGGCAAAATGCTTGACACAAGCCATCATTGTGCTGTCGGATTTCATGTTGTCACCCTGGTAGCCACGTACGTATGCTTTGGCTATGACGCTACCGAGCCACGGGTCTTCTCCTGAGCCTTCGGCGATACGTCCCCACCGTGGGTCGCGGCATATATCCACCATAGGGCTGTAATTCCAGTTTACACCGTCCGCAGTAGCTTCGATGGCTGAAATGCGTGCCATATTTTCTATGGCAGCTGTATCCCAGGAGCATGAAAGAGCAAGCGGAATGGGAAAAACGGTTTCATAGCCGTGAACAACGTCGGCTCCTATGAGCAACGGTATTCCATGCGGTCCTTGCTCTACTGCAAGATGCTGAAGACGAGAAACAGACTCTACTCCCTTTACGTTAAAGACTCCACCTATTTTCCCATCGATAAAAAGGCTGTCGCAACCTTGGTTCTGTGTTGTTCCTGAAACAATATCTCCGCCTACCAGCAGATTCAGCTGACCCAGTTTTTCGTCGAGGGTCATCTTGTCCATTAAATTATCTATAAAACGGTCTTCCCCTGTCCGCTGCGTACAAGAAAAGAGTGTCAGCCCAATGCCGATAATGAAAAATTGAGATATAAGTTTCATTTTGTAATACGATATGAAAAGTGCGCTTCGCTCCAGCAGAAGCGAAGCGCACCATGTTGTAATCAGATTATTTTTGCCGATTATTGCAAGATGTTTTACTTCATAATTTTTTCCGAGGAACCGTCGCTGTAGCGTACAATGTAGATTCCCTTGTCAAGGTTTTTGTCGCTGACGCGTGCACCGGTAAGATTGTATGTGGCTACAACGCTACGTTCGGCGGCGTTCAGCTCGGGTGAATCTACTCCGGCTGAGGGCTCGGTAAACTCAATGGTGTCCTCGCTGAGATTGAGAATAACCCTGACTTTCAGTTCGGGTGTGCAGTCCTCGTCGCGGAAACCCCAGAACTGGTCAAGTGTGCCGTCGTTCCATGCCCTGTGAACGGGCAGCTTGTCGCCGATCTTTACGAATTTCACATTAGGAATGTCTGTCGTCTCGGCCACATAGAACATCGTTTCCCAGTAGTTGCTCGGAGCCTCGATGAACTTCAGATGCTTGTTTTCGCTTCCCGGGCGTACAGTACACTCATATACAAAGATATCGTCTGTTCCTTCCTCGGGATAGATATTATAGGGGTAGGGAACCGATGCGCAATCCCACTGGCCTGAGGCAGCGCCGAGAGGAACTACCATAGGAGCCATTTCATCTACCCACTGGCCGGTAATCATGACAGAGTTACCGTCGTCGCCGAAGCAGACTTTTACTTCGTAAGTGCCGTTTTCAGGAACCCAAAAACGGTTTTCATTACCTATACCGCTGAGGATTGTCGCATTGTATGCTTCTGTTAGATGCCAGCCGGATATCTCCGGAACATAACGGACGCCGGTGTCCCAGTTTCGTGCGTCGATAAACTGGAGATTCTGTTTGTAGAGTGTGCCGCGATAGCTGAACACACCGTCGCCTTCGTTAGTCATCTCGACAGCAAGGTCGATGTGCCAAAGACTTGGTGATGCCTCGCCGACCATATAGAGATGTTCGGGAATAGCTGCCGAAAGAGATAACGCACTCAGCAACATAGCGCCGCCAAACGCTATCGCTTTAAGTAAATTTTGTTTCATAACGATTAAATTTAAGTTGATAATTGGAGATTTATATTTTGTAATTTTTTTCATGGTATGCCGGGGTGAAATCCGGCATACCATGAAAATTATTGTCCGGTGTTATTTTGCTACCTTGACTGCTGTGTCTTTGGTCTTGACCACATATATACCGCGGGGCAGATCGGGAACGGTAAGCGAGCCGTTTGCCGAAGCGGCTATGCAACGGCCGGCGATATCGTAGACGGTGATTGCAGAATCGCTGCCCTCTACCACAAGATTGTTTCCGACAAACGATGCTTTTACACCGCCGGCACCAATATCGGAGATGCCGGTTGTGCCGCCGTTGGCGTCGGCAAACTCGATGGTCTTCTCGTTGAGATCCAGCGTAACCCTATATTTTTTATCAGGAGTGCATTTGTCGGCCGTAAATCCCCAGAACCAGTCAAGTGGACCGTTGCCGTTGGTAGTCTGCTGAACAGGAAGTTTGTCGCCTACTTCTACCAGTTTCACATTGTCGTTGAAATCGACACTTTCGGGAACATAAAAAATGCAACCCTGATCCCAAGCTTTCGGATATGCGATAAACTTAAAGTGAGCGCAGTTGTCGATAGGTGCAAGTGTGCCTTCCCATACGAAAACATTCTCTGCGTCTTCTTTGGGCTGAAGATATGCCGTCGGTGCGGGCCACTGACAATCCCATGAACCTGTTGCGGCGCCTAAGGCGATTGCCTGCGGCAGCATGTCGCCGACACGTTCTGCGGTAATGTCTACACTTCTGCCGTCGCCGGCAAAACGGACAACGACGTTCCACTCGCCGTAATCGGGAACCCACCATTTGTTCTCGCAATTGATCTGCTGGATCACAGTAGCGGTGGAAGCATCTGTGATATGCCATCCGCCTACTAAAGGAACATAGCGGATTGCACTGTTCCATTCCTGGACATCAACGAATTGCAACTCACCGTTGTAGAGATTGCCGCGGTAGCTGAAAACACCGTCGCCTTCGTTGACCATTTCCTGGGCGGGCTCGATATTCCACAGACTTGGTGATGCCGTACCTACCATATAGAGGTGTTCGGGAACATATGTCTCCTCGCCGCCGGTGAATTCGATTGTCATGTCGGTCAGATTCAGAGTTGCGCGATATTTCCTGTAAGACGCGCAGTCTTCGGCAGAAAAACCCCAGAAGAAGTCGAGGTTGTCCCCGTTTGCCTGACAGGCTTTCTTTACCGGATATTTCTCTCCTACCTTCACAGTCTTGTAGCTCTGACCTTCATCTACCGACTCCGGCACATAGAACTGTGCTTCCCACCAGTTTGTAGGATAAGCGATAAACTTCAGCTGATTGCGCTCTGATGCGGGCATGACACCTTCCCATACGAAAACATCTGTCGTTCCTTCCTGAGGATAGATTGTGGAGTATGGACTCGGGAATGCGCTGTCCCACTGGCCCGGAGCCCCTCCCAGAGGAATTACCATCGGCGAGATGTCGCCCACTCTTTCGGCAGTAAACATCACCGAATTGCCGTCGTCGGCGAAATATGCCTTCACTTCCCATGTAGCAAAGTCCGAGACATACCATTTTCTGTCGCTGTTTACCTCTCCAATAATTGTAGCGCTTCCGGCTTCGGTCAGATGCCAGCCCGAGACCTCCGGAACGTAACGAACGCCGCTATCCCAGTTTTTTGCATCGATAAACTGCAGCTCTCCCTTATAGAGATTTCCGCGGTAGCTGAATACTCCATCGCCTTCGTTGGTCATTTCCTGTGCGGCGTCAATTACCCATAGTCCGGGCGATGCCGGTCCTACCATGTAAAGATGCTCCGGGATGGCAGCAGACATAGACGCCGCGCTCAATATTATCGCAGCTCCTGCCAATGCACTTTTAAATAAATGATTTTTCATAATATTATAAGATTTGGTCTAATTATTTCGTGAGTTTCACCACTTTGCATCCGTGCCTCGGAACAGGTGCCTCATAGGTGCCGGATACAGTACCCTCGTCGGCGTGCTTCCACAGATCGCGGACATTGAATTCGCCTGAGAGGTTGAGGTCCGACAGGTCTACCGACATTCTCTTTCCCGATTCCTCTCGGTTGAACATCGCAATTACTACATCACCGTTGCTCATAGTCCCCCACCATATGCAGCTGCCGTCGCTGTCCACGATATCGGAAACAGGCTTGCCTACAAATCGGTCTGCATTGAGAGCCAGCAGCTCCTCGTTGGTATAGAATTTGTCGTAATTGCGGATTGTCTCGGGGGTGTCTGCGATAGCCACCGGGCCGCCGGCAATAAGCTGCAGGGAAACCTGAGAGCGACGCTCGTCGTCGGAAGAACATTTGTTCAGACGAAGGAAGTCACCGTCGAGGAGAATCTTTCCACGGCCTCCGATGTGGCTCCAGTGTGTGAAGCCATCCATCTGGTTGTCGGCATAAGGCCAGCGGTCATAGATTTTACCTCGGTTGAACGATGAGAAATGGTGCCATCCGCCTATATTGGCATCCTGCACTATTCGGGTCATATTGCAGTATTTACGTTCCAGTTCGGCGTCATTGTAGAGTTCGGGCATCACTATAGACGTGAAAATGCCATATTTCTCGGCCGACTCGCAAATGTAGGCCAGGCCGCGCTCGTAGCGTTCGCGTCCATATCCGCATGTTACCGGATAGTCGCGTCCCGGATCGCCGTCCTCGTACCAGCACATAAAGTCCATACGCACGAAGTCGACACCCAGATCATGGTAATGCTTGAACCATTCGTCGATATATTCGCGGGCACCGGGATGGTCTGTAACAAGCCAGGTGAAATCTGTGCGGTCTGTTACTTCTGGATAAAGTACCTTGTCCTGGGGATTACGGATCAGCGAGCGCAGGGCGTAGTTTGTGCCGGGCACCTTGCTGTTGAGATTACCCTTTATCCACAAGGGGTTGTCGTAGACGCCCACTTTCAGGCCCTTGGCTTTTGCACGCCTGACAAGCTCTTTGAGCGGCATAGATCCGTAGTGCGACATATATATGCCGCCATCGCGCGCCTTCTGAGGGAGAAAACCGTCGGTGCAGATCATGTCGTAGCCGTAAGGCTTGAACTTTGTGGCCATCATGTCTATGACGGCGTCCCATTCGTCAGAACTCAGATCCATCTGGTCGTAAGGCACTCCGGCAAGCTCCATCTCGCGGGCATATTCATAGA
This sequence comes from uncultured Porphyromonadaceae bacterium, assembly GCA_902461565.1. Taxonomy (GTDB): domain Bacteria; phylum Bacteroidota; class Bacteroidia; order Bacteroidales; family Muribaculaceae; genus CAG-873. The sequence goes on along the minus strand of CABPYL010000035.1, from coordinate 6,064 downwards.
TACTCCAGTAAAGAGGGGCCTTGTAGTTGTGAATGTCGCCGGGAACAGGGAGTTCCGGAAGAGTAGGGACAGGAGGTTCGGGGTCTTTTCCAGGACCGTCGGAATTATTGTCGCTGCAAGCTATTGAAGAAAATACTATGGCGCAGGAGAATGCTGCGGCCGCCAATTTGTATGTAATCGAATGTTTTGTCATATTGCTTGTTTTCTATGTTTCATTTATGTGGTATCCCATGCTCCGGCATAGAATCCGAAGCCGGGAGACCGCATATGAAACCATAAAACCAATCTTATAGAAACATCTTGAAACTATTGCATGAATTTATTGATCTCTCGCCGGATCAGTATCCGAGGAAGGTGGTGGTGAAAGTCCAGTTACGAAGGTCGAACACCAGGCGATAGTGTCCCGCATCCTTTACAGACCACTTGAGGTCTTCACCACCCGTATACAGCTGGAAAGGCTCGGTATTGTCGGCCTTGCTTATGGGTGAGCCTGCTGTCATAGGGCGCACGCACGGAGCAAGATCCCAGTCGCCCTGGGTAAGGTATGCTTTCATTTCACCCTTCGACAGATTGCCGTCGTAGATAAATACAAGATGGTCCTCCTCGCTTACATCCAGAAGGTACATGTTGTTTACATCCCATCCTGCAGGAGTGGCGTCGCCGACGATATAGAGTGTAGATGTCTTGATGGGAATATTTCCCTCTATTACAAGCACCTCTTTTTCATCTTCGCAGCTTGTTGCCATAAGCCCGATGACGAGGGCTACGGCAATGACCATGAATTTATATATTTTCATTTTGAGATATGTTAATGTTGTTTATCAATTGTAACCGGGATTCTGTACTAATGCCGAATTGGTTGTGATCTGCACGCGCGGCACAGGATAGATCTTGGTGTGGTCGTCGGCGTCGGGCTTCTTGTCCCACCATACGCCCTTGTTGAATTTGTCGAAGCGGATAAGGTCGATGCGGCGGCGACCTTCTGCCAGGAACTCGCGGCCCCATTCGTCGAGCATCTCGTCCATGTCCAGGGTAACGTTGCCTTCGGGCTTATAAAGTACATCCTTGAGAACGTCGCTTGGGTAGTTGCGGCGGCGCACACTGTTGAGCAGTTTGCCTGCTGTCTCGGCATCGCCCTTGCGCAGCTTGCATTCCGCGAGGGTATATATGATTTCTGGTAAACGGATTTCTGCAAAATCGCTTTCGCCGGCACCAGGATCGTTGTTGCTGTACATAGGATACTTCACAGTGTACCATCCGGAGTTATAGTCGCCGGTAGTCATATTGCTTTCGGGTGAGGACAGCCATTTGCCTTCCTTGAGATAATGGAACTGGCCGACGGCATCGCGGATGCACAGGTCGTAAGGCATTTCAGGCGCTTTCAGCTTGCGTTTTACACCGTTCTGCATATATTCGAGATAGCCGAACAGAAACATGCCCTTGCGTTTGCCACCGCCGAGGTTTACATATTTGTCCAGGCGGTAGTCGCCGGGGTATTTGCGGAACTTCTGTACGGTCATGCCGAGCTTGTAGTCGTATAGTTGCCCTGTGGGGTCATAGCTGGGAGAGCATACGAACTCACCGTTGTGGCCGCCATGCTTAACTTTGTCGTCTTCGAAGTAATAGTACGAATAGGACGGTACACCCCAGTTGTACAACTGGTTGTAGTGCCATGCCGTGTAGTTGCAGGAGCCGGAGAAGAAGAATACCAGCTCGTCGCAGGTGTCGTTGTCGGAATCGAAGGGCGCATCCCAGCGGTCGGCGACCTTATAAGCTCCGTAAACGCCGTCGACGATATCCTGCGCAACTTTCTCGCAGTCTTCGAGGCGGTCCACACCGATATATTCCTTTGCGTTCAGATATAGGCGTACCAGCAACGCGGCAGCGCCGGCCTGTGTCCATAGATTGGCATATCTCGAGCCGTCGCCGAGGTTTTCTTTCTTATATAGCAGTGGAATGGCCTCCTTGATTTCGCTTTCTATGAAATTGAAGATCTGCTCCGGCGGAACCTGCGACAGTGTGTTCTGTGTCTGGTCGTCATAGCTTACGATGAAAGGAACATTGCGGAAGGCGTCCAGTAACCGCAGATAGTACCAGCAGCGGAGAACCTTGTTCTGTGTCCTTAGGGAATTCCATTCGTCTTCCTCGAAGCCGAATTCTTTCGGATCAAGTTCGTTGAAGCGGTCGATGGCGAAATTCGCCTGCGCGATACCTGCGAACTGCGAATCCCATTCGTCGTGCACATGACGCGAAATATCGGGCGTCCAGGTATGGTAGTGGAACTGGCGCCACACGCCGCCATCATCCCAGCTGCCGTCGCGGCGCGGGATGATAAGCTGGTCGGCGGGAAGCTCATTTATTCTGAATCGTGGAACTATAGTCCAGTAGCCATGCTCGAATGAACGGAATGCCATAGAAACCACATCTTCTCGTGTATTGAAATAGTTGTTGGAGCTGACTTGGCTGTAGACTGTCTCGTCAAGATCTGTGCATGACGATAACGACAGTGAGGACAAAGCCAGGAACATCAAATATTTATATGCTTTCATTGTGAGTTATTTCTTGTTTAATGTTGATTAAAAATCAAGCTGCACGCCCAGGATGAACTGACGGGTGGTAGGATAGTAGCTGCGTGCGCCGGTGGCACCGGGAGTGAGGCCGTTCACCTGGTAATTGGAAGGATCCATGCCCCTGAATTTGGTGATGGTGAATACATTGCGTACTGTACCGTAGATGCGGAACGAATCCAGGAACCGGGTCTTCTGCAAAGGCAGCGTATAGCCGAGAGTAACCTGGTCGAGCTTGAAATAATCGCCTCGCTGCAGGAAGAAATCGCTTACGATAGGATTCTGTGTCGACGATATTTCTATATTCTTTCCGTATGCCTTGCGGAGCATGTTGCCGGAGAAGTTGCGCGTGCCGTAATAGAAATCGTGGATATTGAAAATATCGAATCCGAAGGCGCCGCGGAAGAAGAGCGAAAGATCGAAATTCTTGTAGCGGAAGCTATGGTTTGTAGAGAGCGTGAATTTGGGCAGACCGTTGCCTACATACTGACGGTCGGCCTCGGTTCCCTGAATGCCTTGGATTATATCTCCGTCCTTGTCGTAGATGAGCCATTCTCCGTCGGTGCTGACACCTGCATACTTGAACATGTGGAAGCTACCGATAGAGCGTCCCTTTTCTATACGCTGGATGGGGATATTGGGATACGGTATTTCTGTATAGGCTACATCGTAATAGTCGTTGCCGACAAATTCGGAATTGCTGAAGTCTACGAATTTGTTTGTCTGGGCTGTGCCGATAAAGTTCATCGTATATGAGAAATCACGGGTCTTTACGGCGTTGAAGGTTACGTCGAATTCGAAGCCCTGGTTTTCCATCGTGCCCACATTCACATAGGTGTGTGTGAACAGATAAGGAGGCATGGGAACACGGTAGTTGCCGAGCAGGTCCTGCTGGCGGCGGCGGAAGTAGTTGAAAGAGCCGTAGAGCCTGCCTTTGAACAGAGAGAAGTCAAGACCGACGTTCCAGTTTTTGCCCTGTTCCCAGTGCAGATCGGAGTTTACATTTTTGCCGGGGCCCCATACTCGTACCCACTGGCCGTTATAGTAGCTGTAGCCGAACGGGCCCATTGTATCGAGCGACAGGTAGTTGCCGAATTCCTGGTTGCCTGTAACACCGAAGTCGGCGCGTATCTTCAGGTCATCCAGCCACGGGCGGGTGCCTTCCATGAAGCTTTCCTCAGAGATGCGCCAGCCGGCGGAAACGGCAGGGAAGTTACCCCATTTGTGGTTTTTACCGAATTTGGAGGAACCTTCGCGACGCATGGATGCCGTAAACAGATAGCGGCCGGCGTAGTCGTAACTGATTCGGCCGAAGAAAGCTATAAGCTTATTGTCTTCCTTGTAGCTGCTCATGCCTATCTCGCCTTCCTGCTTCATCCAGTCGCCGGAGCCGATATTGTCGGCGCCGAGACCGTCGTTGGCGAAGTCTTTGTTCTCGCAGCTGAAGCCTGAGTTCTGCCAGTACTGGTAAGAGTAACCTACCATTGCGCGGATATTGTGTTTGTCGAGGCTGATGCTGTAGTTGCCAAGCCATTCAAGGCTGAGGTTGCGGGCATTGTTGGATGTGCGTGCGCCATAGCCTTTAGTATTGGACATCAGGTGCTTGTTCATTGTCGACGGCTCAAAATAGTTGGCGTCGTTGTTGTATTGGTGGTCGGCGAATGTGATTTGTGTATTAAGGGTCTGATTGTACTTGGCATCCGGCATAAAGAGCGGAAGCAGATTGAGTTTCAGGGTGCCGTCCCAGTCGATAATCTTTTCATGGCTTTTGTTCTTCACAAGAGCCATTGTCTCAAGAGGATTCTCGAAACCGTTGTGGTCGGAAAAATTGTAATAGCGTCCGGGCTCGTCGGGGCTCCATACCGGAGTGGTCGGGTTGGCTTCCAGGGCACGGCGGAACACATCATTGTCGGCGAGAGTGCGGTAAACCACGCGCGGCGCTATATTAAGGTTGATAGAGAACAGGCCTCCCTTGGTGGTGTGGTTAAGAGAGGCGCGTGCGCCGTATTCCTCGCGGTTGCCGGTCTTCTCTATGCCGTCGGCATTGCGGTAGTCGATAGTCGCGCGATAGTTGGAGTTTGTTCCGCCACCGCTTACGGTGAGTGTGTGCTGCTGTTTGAAGGCAGTCTGCTGAACAAGGTTGAACAGGTCTTCGCTCGCGCCAAGATCGACAGCCACATCGCCCGAAGGGATGCGCAGGATGCGGTAGTCCTCTGCTGTCATCATGTCGAGGTCGCGGTTTGCCTTGTCCCACGATAGGGTAGTGGCATAGGTAGTGTGTGTCTGGCCGTCGCGGGCGCCTTTCTTTGTGGTTATTACAATCACACCGTTGGAACCGCGTGTACCATATATGGCAGAAGCGGCACCGTCTTTAAGTACGTCGAACGATTCGATATCGTTAGGATTGATATTGGTCAGACTTGCTCCCGGAACACCGTCGAGCACAATCAGAGGGCCAAGGCCAGCCTCGCGCGACGATACACCGCGTATCTGCAGACTGGCCGCTGAGTTAGGGTCGGCGGCGGCGGTGTTTACAACCGACAGGCCGGGAACCTTGCCTTGGATAAGCATCGACACATCGGTCGTAGCTACTGACTGGAAGTCTTTCGCACTGACATGCGACACTGCCGAGGTCAGCTCCTTTTTGTCGATGGTGCCGTAACCGATAACAACGACTTCACTGAGCAACTCTGAATCTTCGTTTAAGGTTACGTCAAGTTTGCCTGCCTGATTCGCTTTCTTCTTCTCAGGTGCATAACCTATATAAGAAAATTTCAGACGGCTTCCCTGCGGAACTTCAATGGAGTACTTGCCGTTTACGTCGGTAGTAACACCTCTCTGTTCTCCCTCAACTGTTACAGACGCGCCAATCAGGGGCTCGCCATGAATATCGGACACAGTGCCGAAAACTACTATTTTATTACCTTTAGAAACCTTTTGATTGGAGGAGCGAGACTGAGGGGTTGCCTGTTTCAGCGCAATCCGTTTGTCGTTTATCACATAACTTATTCCATGCGAAGGCAAAAGTTTGTCCAGCACGGCTGCCACAGGTTCATTCTGGACTTTGACGCTGACACTGACTTTTACGTTCACTGTTTCCTTACTGTAGAAAAAACGGTAATCTGTCTGTTTCTCTATAGCGCGCAGAACGCTTTCGAGTGTACCGTTGCTGACATCAAGGGTTACTTTGTTATCGGCAGCATAGCCGTAGACCCCGATGCATAACATCACAAAGACCAGAAATGGCCTTAGTGCCCGAATCCATCGGGGATGACATTGAATAGGACTTGTTGTTTCCATAGTGTATAATATGATTGGTAATTCCAAGGTAAATTTTTTTAAGGTCAGTTACGGCTTTTTAGCAACCGTTCTATTAAATAACACTCCATACGAAAAAATCCACATCGTAAAATCACAAAATTTCACAGTTTAGGAAAATTTACACGGCTCTTTCATTTAAAACTAAATAGATGACATAGCTTCCCTTACCCGGTTCG